>DATDGM010000035.1:0-21662 GCA_036522075.1 Candidatus Sulfotelmatobacter sp. | reverse complement strand
GAAGCTTACAAAGGGGTGAAATAGTTTGTCGCGAATCGAATCGGCTACGCCGGGCCCGTTATCAGAAACCTCGATCGCGATCGCCCCGGCGTTCTCGCTGACCGCGACCTCGACTCGGCCACCCGAGGCCGGAGCCGCTTCGCAGGCGTTCAGCAGCAGGTTATATAACGCACGCTCCAGCTTGCGAGCATCGAACCATCCAGAACAAAGCCCGTTGCAGCCGACCTCAATGGAGCTGTCATGGTGGCGGGGATGCAGGCGCACGCCCTGTACAGCGCGCTGCACGGTGTCACAGGCGTTGCTGTAGGCGGGATTCAGGGATTCGCGAGTGCGCGCGAATTCCAACAAGGAATCGATGAGGTCGGTCATCAGATTCACCCCAGTTCGAACTTCCTGATACAGCTCTTCGCGCTGTGCTGAGGTCAAGTGACTGTCGCAGAGAAATTCAGAGTTGGCGACGATGGCGGCCAGCGAGTGGCGGAGATCATGCGAGATCGAGCTGGCCATGCGACCAATCGTGGCCAGCTGCTCGGCTTCCAGCAGATCGCGCTGGGTTTTCAGCAGGCTGGCTCGCATGCGCTCGAAAACCCGTGTGAGTTCGGCGACTTCATCTCCACCGCGCGAGTCGAGGGGATGATGAAAGTCACCGCGTTCCAGGGCGCGCACGCCTTCAACCAGGTCGGCCAGCGGCCGTGTGAAGGTGTGGGAAACGAAGAAGACTAACCCGCTGCCGATGACGACCGCGGCAAAACCCAGGAGTAGCAAGAGGCGGTTGATCTGATTCAAGGCTTGGGCAGCCTGGTCATAAGAACCCAGCACACAGAGTCGAACGGGTACGGGCTGCCGCCCAGAAAGCTCCAACGAAGTGCCGAGAAAGTGCTCGGTGCCCAAATCGATGTCGCGCGGTTCGGCCTGCGTAGGCGAGTTCAGCAAATTCTGCAGGCCCCGGCTTTGAAGTTGGGGCGGACTCAGAGTGGTCGATACGACTTCATTCCCGTAGGAAAAGGCGACCTGGCTGGCGGCAACCTTGGCGACGTCCTGAGCCAAACGGTTATCGATCTCATTACCAATGATCAGGAATCCGAACAATCGGCCGTCGACCTTCGTCCCAAAGTAAACGGGCTGCACAAAAACCTGATAAAGGTGATGAGCGCCATACCACCAGTGACTGCGATCCCCTTCGCCCAGAGACTGATGAAAATATTTGTCCGCGTCCTCGCGGGTGAACCCGGAGGTTCGCGTATGCAGGGCGACCACCTTGCCGCTGCGGTCGACCAGGACGAAAAGGTCGGCACCGGCAATCTGCCACACGTCCTGCGATGCGTCCTGAATAGTGACTGGGTCGGGGCTCGTCATGATCGCGCGCGTGATGGGGAGGTCGGCGAGTAACTCCGCCGAGCGCGTGAGCATCATCTCCCTTTGCCGCTGAACGTTTTCGAACGTGTTAACGGAGTTGCGCAAGTTCACAGCGATTTGCCGGCGGAAATTGCGCTCCACGCTGCGCCGCACCAGGAGCAGGCTGGTGGTAGTGAGACCGGCTATGATCAGCAGCATGGAGAACAGAAATCGCGTGCGCAATCGCGGTCTTGACACGAGCGCGACCCCGGACTCAACCGGACGCGGGCCGGACGCGGATTCCGTAGAGGATGGCAAGAGAGTCAGCGAACAAACTTGTATCCCATGCCGTGCACGGTGCGGAAGTGTACCGGGCTGGATGGGTCTCGCTCCAGTTTTTGACGGAGCTTGAGAATGTGGTTGTCCACGGTGCGGGTCGAGGGATAATTCTGATAGCCCCACACTTCGTTGAGCAACTCGTCGCGGGTGATGACTCGATCTGAATTCTGCACCAGAAATTGAAAGGTCTTGAATTCCTGCGCAGTGAGGACGATCGGTTGGCCGTCGCGTTTGACTTCGATTTTCTTGAAGTCGGCCGAGATGCCGTCGAAATTGACTACATCCACGCTCGCGGAGCGCGCGGTGTGCCGCAGCGCAGCCCGCACTCGGGCCAGCAACTCGCGGGGACTGAACGGCTTGGTCACATAATCGTCAGCGCCCAGTTCGAGCAGTAAGACCTTGTCTGAGACGTCACCGGCAGCGCTGAGAACAAGAATGGGCAACGTGGGCACTTGGGCCTTGATCGCCTTGCAAACTTCGTTGCCCGAAAGCTTCGGGAGTCGGAGGTCGAGCACAATGGCCGCGGGATGAGACGCCTGGACGCTCTCGAGCGCTGACTTTCCGTCGGAGCAGACTTCCACGGCGAAGCCCTCGGTTTCAAACAAACGCTTGAGAGCCTTCTGAACCGCGGGATCGTCTTCGACCACCAGTATTCGACCTGCCGGCCGCAGCTGGTTTGCCGGATCGGGTGCTGTTCTGATCGTTCCCATTGGCGTGGCAAGCTGACCCATGATGAACCATCCGTTCCGGGGGTTCTTGGCTGTTCGGCAAAACTGTTCGGCAAAACCGCCGGAGTGCAAGTACAACTTGAAGCTTACAACGATTAGTCGCTGCTGAACACGGGAGTTCGAGGGGTTTGACAATTTTTTTACAATCCTATGGTTGTCCAAAGGCTGGGAAGCGGGGAGCGGCCCCAATCTTGCTCGTGCCGCGCTGCCCGGCGGACGACAGGGCGGCGTTCGTCTATCGTAGAATTGGTGCCACTTTGACTGCTCTTTCCAAACTTGATGAGTTGGTCGTGGTGCTGGTGCGAGCACGCAATCCGCTCAACATCGGTGCCGCCGCGCGAGCATTGAGTAATTTTGGTGTCCGGCGTTTGCGTGTGGTCAACCCGTACAAGTTGGCGTTTCGGGAGGCGCGCTCCGCCATTGGCGCTACGGATTTGCTGGCTGAGGCGGAAGAGTACGAGTCGGTGGCGAATGCCATCGCCGACTGCGTTTTGGTCGTGGGAACCACTGCGGTTCACCGCCGCGTGCTGCGGCACCCGGTGCGTCGACTCGACGAAGAGGGTGGCAGGTTGATTCGAGACCAGCTTACTTCGGGCCGAGTCGCCTTGCTTTTCGGTTCGGAGAAGATCGGCCTCACCACCGCGGACTTCAGCCACTGCCACTGGTTACTGCATATCTCCGCTCAGGAGGATCATGTTTCGATGAATCTTGGGCAGGCGGTGGCGGTATGTCTCTACGAAATAGCCCGCGATGTTGCCCACGAAAAGCCGAGTTCGAAAAAACCAGTGGAAGAAATTCCGCGCGCCTCGGCTGGAGAGGTCGAGCTGATCACGTCGATTCTGCTCGACGCGTTGCGGGTCAGCGGCTATGTGAAGCCGGGCACAGAAGTGATTATGGAAGAGAAGGCTCGCCGTCTGGTCCGCCGGATGAATCTGCAGCCGGGTGAAGCCACGGTGTGGCTCGGCATGCTGCGCCAGATCGCGTGGAAGTTAGGGTTGCCGGGAAGGTAAGACCACGATTTCCAGGTCAGATCAACGCTTCGGGCAACGCTACCGTACGATCTATCGCCGCGCGTCTTCGCGCGACGCGAACGCCTTCGTCGACGCCTTCGAAAACTCGAAGCGCAGACTCCATGTGCTGGGTGTTGCCTGACCACTCGCTTGAGGAGCGAACTCCCACTTCTGGGCCGCCGCGAGGGCAAGTCTCGCGAAATATTTGCTGGGTCCGGGCTTGGTCAGCGTCGCGTTCGTGACCTTTCCAGACGTGTTCACCTCAACCCGCACACCAACTTTGATTCTGCCCGTAATCGTATTTTTCGCGCTCTGCGGGACATCAGGAATCACTTGGCGAACCACGGCTCCTTGAGTCGATGCCGCTGCTTGAGTTTCGGTTTGGGGGCTTGAAGCGGGTGCATTTTCCGCGGGGACTGTAACCGTGGTTACGGGGGCCTTGTCAGACGTCGTTGCCGGGAATATGTGCCTGATGAGACCGACAATGCCAACCGCGATGAAAAACAGGGCAATGAGGACTAGCCACCGCCATGGCCCATGCGCGGGTTTCTCCGAAACTGGCATTTCCGTTGCGGGCGGCGGTGCCGCCGGCTGTTGCGGCGGACGCCAGGCTTTGATGTCGGCGACCGTGCACCGTTGCTTCACTAGCCGATGCAGTGCCTCGCGGGCAATACTGCGGAATGGTTCCGGAACGCCCTCGGGTACGACAGGATCCTTTTGTTCCGTGGTGTTGTTGGCCGGGCGCTTTTGAGTGAGTGCCTCCACCAGGGTGACGCCAAGCGACCACACGTCAATGGAGGGATAGATCTCACCGGCAGCTAACTCAGGCGCGTCGTAGATGCTTGGAGCGGCAAGCTTCTCATCCGACTCGCCTCGAGGATAAATCCGGTCGGTGGAAAGCTTCAAGTGGTCTCCCACCGCCAAAATGTTCGAGGGCCTCAAGCGACTATGCACCAGCCCCCTGCTGTGAAGATAGGAAAGCGCATCCAGTACAGGTGGGAGCATGTCTCCCATTTCAACGGGTGTGAGGGGCCGCTGAGGGATAATCTGCGACAAATCTTCTTCCGCATATTCCATGACTAAAAACAAAAGCGGCGTACCGTCAAACCGGCAGCGCCCCATCTCGATCAGGTGAATCAGATGAGGGTGAGAAAGCTTCGCCGCAGCCGCCCAACGGGAGAGTTGGCGGTCGGCATTGAGGCTGGCGGCGATCAGCTTGATGACGGCTTTTTGTGGTCCCCCGACGTCGGTGAGGAACACGGCGCTATGATCGGAGCGGCCGACCCATCGCAGGAGGGGAAACTTGCCGTCGACCGTCCGTCCTTCCCAGATTTTCCACGCCTCGGTATTGTTCATGTTTCCGGCCCGCGAACTGTATTCTATTCCAGCTTCAACCGCAATCGTCATGACGAAATCTCCGGAAACTGTCCTGAATTCTATTCCGACGTCCGAGCTCCACTGTCATGACGAAAGCCCTAGAACCGTGCTGACCACTAGGACCAGACATTTCAAGACAAAACCACCAGATCAGGTCTCATTACTCGGCGCGCAGCGTGAAGTAGAAGACCGATCCCCGCCCGACCTGACTGCGAACTCCAATGGTCCCGCCATGCAGCTCGACGATGGCTTTTGCGATGGCCAAACCCATGCCTGTGCCGTGGATGCTGGTGCGCTGACTGCGGCCTCGATAGAATTTTTCGAAGATCATATCCTGTTCAATATCGTCGATGCCGGGACCGTGGTCGGCCACGCTGGTTACCACCTCATCCCCCGGACGGAGTTCCACCACGATGTGGATTGGTGTGCCCGGCGACGAATATTTACTTGCGTTTTCCAGGAGATGGGCCAGCACTTCGGAAATGCGTTCCGCATCCATTTTGATCGGCGGCACGTTGTCGGGAACTTTGACGTCGACCACGTGATGCTGCAGGGCTGTTCGCGAGCGTTGCAGTGCCAGATCGATGGCGTCGCGAATGGAATGCGGCTCAAAGTGAAATTCGATCTGATGGGAATCTAATTGTGCCACTTCGGCGGCTTCCCCGACCAGCCGGTTGAGCCGATCGCTCTCTTCGTTAATCACAGTCAGCAGGTCGGCACGCAGCGATTGATCCAATTGTGGACCGGAGAGCAGGGTTTCTGCCGATGCTTTGATGGCGGTGAGAGGCGTGCGAAATTCATGGGTTACCGAGTCCAGCAGAACCGAGCGCAGGCGGTCACTTTCGCGCGAGGCCTCAGTCCGCGTGAGGGTTTCGACGGTGTTGGCGCGTTCAATGGCAATCGCCGCCAGACTGCCAATGGCTTCCAACGTCTCACGAGACAGATCACAGCCAGCCAGCCCGATGGTACCCACCGAGCGGACCCCCATCCTCAGCGGCATGTAACAGATGTGGTGGTCGCGGTCGAGCACCGGCTCCCCGCGACTGCTGATGGCCTTCAACTGCTCGACGGGAAACAGAGATTGGCTGGCCGGGTCAAAAAAATAAGTCTCCTTTCTTGCCTCTACGAACATGGCGGCATGGGTTACGCCGAAGCACTCCACAATGTCCTTTGGCATGGTGTTCAGAAGCTCAAACACGTTGTCGCTGACCAGTAGTTGCTGGCTGAAAGCGTAGAGACGCTCAACCTCGCTGCGCCGCTGATTCGATTGCGCGGCCTCGCGCCGCGCTCTTTCCGAGAGTTCGCTGGCCACTACTGCCGTGAACAGAAATGCGAAAAGCGCAACCCAGTTTTGCGGGTCGGCAATCGTAAACTGGTACAGGGGAGGCAGAAAGAAATAGTTATATCCAGCAGTCGACAGCACGGCGACGAATATGGCGTAGCGCAGTCCCCAAGTCGCAGAGACGATCAGAACAATGAGCAAGAAGGTGAAGCCGACCGTAGTCGGGTTTACGTGCAGCCACTTTGAGTAAAGGAAGATGACCGCCGACACGATGGCCGCGCAAGCCGCGAAGCGTAATATCTGATAGAGTGTCGGTCGTTTCACAGTCAGCCGATTCTAGCTGAATCGCGACGCTGTTCGTCACCGGGAAATACTTTATGCCCAAAACACCGGAACAATGGTTGGAGGAAACAGTCCCGCAAAAAAAGCGGGGCATCTTCAAACTGTTTCTGGGATACGCACCAGGCGTCGGCAAAACTTATAACATGCTGAGCGAGGGCATCCGCCGCAACAGCCGCGGCGAAGACGTGGTGATCGGAATCATCGAAACCCACGGGCGAAAAGGCGTGATCGAACTGGCGTCAAAGCTGGAGACAGTGCCCAGACGCAACGTTGAGTACAAAGGTACGCAGTTCGAAGAAATGGACGTTGACGCGATTCTTGCCCGGAAGCCAGCGGTTGTGCTGGTGGACGAGTTGGCCCACACCAACATTGAAGGCAGCAAGCATGACAAACGCTATGAAGATGTAATGGATCTGCTGGAAGCGGAAATCGACGTTCTCTCGACCATGAACGTGCAGCACATCGAGAGCTTGATGCCAACTGTCCAGCAAATAACCGGAGTGCGCGTCCGTGAGACGGTACCCGACTGGGTGCTGCAGCGAGTAACGGAAATTGTTCTCGCCGACTTGACTCCGGAGGCATTGCAAACACGCATGCGGCGGGGCGATATCTATCCCCAGGACCGTGCGGATCGGGCCTTGGACAACTTCTTTCGCCCAGGCAACCTGATCGCCCTCCGTGAACTCGCTTTACAGCAGGTGACCCGAGCAGTCGACCGGAGTCTTGAATCTTATCTGGAGAAGGAGGGAGCGGGGCGCAGCGTCGGCGTACGCGAACGCATTGGAGTCGGCATTAGTTCGAGCCCGGCGGCGCAATATTTGATTGCCAGAGCGGCTCGCATGTCGCAGCGCGTCGACGCCGACCTGTTTGTGATTTACGTCGATATCGGCGCCGACGATGATCCACAGGATCAGCGCTCCCTGGCCCAGAATGTACAGTTTGCGGAGAACCTGGGAGCGCAAGTGGTAAAAACCAGGGGTAAGAAAGTTGCTGAGGAAATGGCCAAGGTAGTGCGCGAGAAACATATTACGCAGGTGGTGTTTGGCAGGTCGGCACAAACGGGATGGCGACGCTACCTTTATCTCTCCGTCATTCACCGGTTTTTGCGGGATGCTCCCCCGGTCGATGTTCACATTGTCACTCAGGAAGTGAAATGAGCGCGAGATGAACGGATCGGCCGGCAAAGGCAATATTCTTGTGGTGGACGATGAACCACAGATCACGCGCGTTCTCAAAACCACGTTGTCCAGCCATGGCTACGGAGTGCGGACCGCATCGGACGGGGACGAGGCCGCCCAAATATTGAAGGAGTGGTCCCCCGATTTAGTGATAACCGATCTGCGCATGCCGAATCTGGGCGGATTGGACCTTTGCCGCCATATTCGAGCTAAGTCGCGCATTCCGATTATTGTCCTTTCCGTGAAGGGGGAAGAGCGTATCAAGGTTGAGGCACTGGACGCAGGCGCGGACGACTACATCACCAAACCATTTGGTGTTCTTGAACTTCTGGCGCGGGTGCGGGCTGCTCTGCGCCGGGCCGCTAGGCCGGAGCAGCCGGAATCACCGCTTATCGCAACGGGAGACTTTCATATCGACATTGCCACGCGCTGTGTTCGCGTGAAAGATCGTGAAGTGCACCTCACGCCTAAAGAATTTGACCTGCTGGTCTATTTGGCCAGACACGCCGGCAAGGTTTTGACTCATCGCGCATTGCTCGCGGCGGTTTGGGGGGGGAACAGTGTGGACCAGCCCGAATATCTGCGGGTGTTCGTCGGCCATCTACGTAAGAAACTCGAACCGGACGAGGCCACTCCGCGCTACATCCTCACCGAGCCCTGGGTGGGATATCGATTTGAGCCCGGCGAATGAGCCGTGGGCTGCCGTTGAACCGAGATTCCTAAGGCTCGCGTGCTTCTTAGAGCTCGCTGGGCGGAGGGACTATTGAACTGTGTTCCTTCTTTCCTACACTTGCCCGTTCGCGGCCAGTAACCTTTACGGCTTTTTTATGCATTCTTTATGTGGGTTTTACACCGAGTCGTGTGAAATAAGAGTACCCCAATCATCCGGCGCCGCAGACGTCTGAAAGAGAACAACGAATCATGGAAGATCTCTTGTGGATTGCAGTGACCATAGCATTTTTTGCCCTGTCGATCGCTTACGTGCACTTCTGTGATCGGGTGAAGTGAGGGAACCATTATGAGCGGAGAATGGGTAATCATGCTGATCGTCAGCGCTCTGACCATGGTGTACCTGATCTACGCGCTGCTGCGGCCGGAAAAGTTCTGACGGTGAATCTAGCTGTGCAAAACTTAAAATGGCAAACCTGAAATGACGGCGAACGGATGGTTTCAAATCCTGTTCTTTCTCGTACTGATCTTGGCTGTGACCAAGCCCATGGGCGTGTTCATGGCGCGGGTATTCAGCCGCGAGCGGACATTCCTGGATCCAGTGCTGCGTCCGGTGGAGCGTCTGCTCTACCGGGTGACAGGAGTCGACGAAACTTACGAGATGCGCTGGACCGAGTATGCCATCTGCATGCTGCTGTTCAGCGCTGTTTCCATGCTGCTGCTGTATTTCATCGAACGCGTACAGGGTTTTCTTCCCTTCAACCCGCAAAAATTTGCGGCCGTGGCGCCCACGCACTTGGCCTTTAATACCGCGGCATCTTTTACCACCAACACCAACTGGCAAGCCTACGCAGGCGAACAAGTAATGAGCTATTTCACCCAGATGGCGGGGCTCGCTTATCACAACTTTGTGTCGGCGGCCACTGGCATTTCGCTGGCGATCGCGTTCATCCGCGGCATTGCGCGCCGGCAGATGGAAACGATCGGAAATTTCTGGGTCGATCTGGTTCGCAGTTGTCTTTGGGTGCTCTTGCCATTTTGTTTCGTGGGAGCGCTGCTGCTCGTGTCGCAAGGGGTGGTGCAGAATCTCCGGCCCTACGACAAAGCGACGCTGGTCGAGCCGCAGCCAATCCAGAGAGTGGGCGCGGATGGAAAACCAGTGATCGGTCCCGATGGCAAACAGATAATGGACACGGTCACAGAACAGACCATCGCCCAGGGGCCGGTTGCCTCGCAAGAAATTATTAAAGAGTGGGGCACAAACGGCGGCGGGTTCTTTAACGCAAACAGCGCGCATCCTTTTGAGAACCCCACTCCGTTCACGAACCTTATCGAATTGTTTTCGATTTTCGCGATCTCGGCCGGGCTCACTTACACCCTGGGCCGAATGACCGGCTCGCAGGCTCACGGCTGGGCAGTGTGGTCTGCCATGGCTATCTTGTTCCTGGCTGGCGTGACCACGGCTTACTGGGCGGAGGCTCGCGGGAATCCTTTATTGGCGGGCGCGGACCAGCATGTGACCGCGCTTCAACCCGGCGGAAACATGGAGGGTAAGGAAGTTCGCTTCGGCATCGCGAATTCTGCCTTGTTCGCCACCGTCACCACCGACGCCAGTTGCGGCGCCATCATAGGCTGGCACGATTCCTTTACTCCACTCGGCGGCATGGTTCCTCTGGTCAACATCATGCTGAGCGAGGTCATCTTCGGCGGAGTGGGCGCCGGGCTTTACGGCATGCTGATTTACATTGTGCTGGCAGTCTTCATCGCCGGTCTGATGGTGGGCCGCACGCCGGAATATCTGGGCAAGAAAATCGAAGCTTACGACGTGAAGATGGCGATGCTGGTGGTGTTGGTTTTTCCGCTGATGATTCTGGTATTCGCGGCTATCTCCAGCGTTCAGGGATTTGGTACGGCGGGCATCACCAATCCTGGCCCCCACGGCTTGACCCAGATGCTTTACGCCTACGTGTCCGCTGCGGGAAATAACGGCTCCGCGTTCGGCGGGCTGAGCGCGAATACGCTCTGGTACAACGCAACGATTGGAATGACGATGCTGGCCGGCCGCTTCCTCATGATCATCCCCATGCTAGGGATCGCGGGCAGCCTGGCGCGCAAGAAATATGTGCCGCCATCTCTCGGAACGTTTCCGGTGACGACTCCGCTCTTTACGGTGCTTCTGATCGGCGTGATCATCATCGTCGGCGCGCTTACGTTTTTCCCCGCGCTGAGTTTGGGTCCGATTCTTGAGCACCTGCTCATGAGCGCAGGCAAGGTGTTCTGATCTATGGCGACGAAAAACAGAGCGGTTTGGGAATGGAAGATTGTCCAGCGGGCGATTCTGGACGCCCTTTTTAAGCTGAATCCGCGAAAGATGATGGGCAACCCCGTCATGTTCGTGGTGGAGATTGGCAGTGTGATCACCACCGTGCTCTTGCTCAAAGGCGGCGCGGACTTCAAGTTCAATCTGCAGGTTACTTTGTGGCTGTGGTTTACGGTTCTCTTTGCGAATTTCGCCGAGGCCATGGCCGAAGGCCGCGGCAAAGCCCAGGCCGACACGCTCCGGAAGGCGCGGTCTGAAACCGTTGCCAACCGAATTCTAGGAAAGGGCCAGGTCGAAAGAATCCCCAGCTCGAAGCTGCGTCTGGGGGATCTGGTAGTCGTTTCCGCCGGCGAATTCATCCCGTCCGATGGTGAGATTGTGGAAGGCGTTGCCTCGGTCGACGAGTCGGCCATCACGGGAGAATCCGCTCCCGTAATCCGCGAGGCCGGCGGCGACCGCTCGGCAGTGACCGGCGGCACGCGCGTGCTTTCCGATCAGATCACGTGCAAGATAACTGCGAACCCTGGCGAAACGTTCCTCGACCGCATGATCGCGTTGGTGGAAGGCGCGGAGCGGCAAAAGACGCCGAATGAGATCGCGCTCAATATTCTTCTGGCGGGGCTGACCATTATCTTCTTGCTCGCCGTAGTCACGCTGCAACCGTTTGCCATTTACTCGCGTTCTCCGCAAACGGTATTCGTTCTAGTGTCGCTCTTGGTCTGCCTCATTCCTACCACGATCGGCGGACTGCTCTCCGCCATAGGCATCGCCGGCATGGACCGCCTCGTGCAGCACAACGTTCTCGCGATGTCGGGCCGGGCAGTGGAAGCAGCAGGCGACGTGAACACACTTCTGCTGGATAAAACTGGAACGATCACGCTGGGCAATCGGCAGGCGGCGCAGTTCATTCCAGCGCCGGGGGTAAGCGAAAAAGAATTAGCGGATGCGGCGCAGCTTTCTTCGCTGGCCGATGAAACTCCCGAAGGCCGCTCCATCGTCGTGTTGGCGAAGGAGAAATACGGATTGCGGGGCAGGGAATTGAGCGCGCACGATGCGCATTTTGTTCCCTTTACCGCGCAGACCCGAATGTCGGGCGTAGACCTGAACGGATTCGAAATCCGCAAGGGCGCCGCCGAGTCCATTCAGAATTACGTTCTGCAAAACGGCGGGCAAGTGCCGGCGGAAGTAAAGGCTGCGGTAGATCAGATCGCCCGCTCGGGCGGGACGCCACTGGTGGTCGCGGAGAAAAGTCGCGGCGCCTTAGGTGTGATTGAACTTAAAGATGTGGTCAAAGGTGGCATGACGGAGCGCTTTAATCATCTGCGCGCGATGGGAATTCGTACCGTGATGATCACCGGCGATAATCCGCTCACCGCCGCAGCCATTGCGCGCGAAGCGGGAGTGGATGATTTCCTGGCACAGGCTACCCCGAAGGACAAGATGGACCTCATCCGGCGCGAACAGGCCGAAGGCAAACTGGTGGCGATGACCGGCGACGGCACCAATGACGCTCCGGCTCTCGCTCAGGCTGACGTGGGCGTCGCCATGAACACCGGAACCCAGGCGGCGAAAGAAGCCGGAAACATGGTGGATTTGGATTCGAATCCCACCAAGCTCATTGAGATTGTTGAAATCGGCAAACAGCTGCTGATGACGCGAGGATCGCTAACCACGTTTTCCATCGCTAACGATGTAGCCAAGTATTTTGCCATTATTCCCGCGATGTTTGCCGGAACGTTTCCCGTGTTGAACGCACTGAACATCATGCATCTGCGGACGCCGGAATCGGCCGTACTTTCCGCGGTGATCTTCAATGCGCTCATCATTATTGCTTTGATTCCACTGGCCCTGCGCGGCGTGAAATACCGGCCGATGGGCGCGGCGGCACTCTTGCGGCGCAATCTGTGGATTTACGGAGTGGGCGGAGTGATCATCCCGTTCCTCGGCATTAAGTTGATCGATCTGATGATCACCAGAGTTGGGCTGGCGTAACACGAGAGTTCGTATGAAGAAAAATCTCATTACCGCGATACTAATGACGCTGGCGACAACGGTTCTGCTGGGAATTATCTACCCGCTGGTGGTCACCGGATTGGCGCAAGTTGTCTTTCCCCAGAAAGCGAACGGCCAGCTGATTGAAGCCAACGGCAAACTGGTAGGGTCAAAGCTTATCGGCCAGTCATTTTCCGGCCCCGCTTATTTTCATTCGCGGCCGTCCGCTGCGGGATACGGCTATCAGGCTGACAATTCCAACGGATCGCAACTTGGTCCTACCAATCACCAGTTGACGGAGCGAGTAAAGGCTGACGCAGTCACTCTCCAGGCGGAAAACCCCACCGCTCCAGTTCCGATCGATCTGGTAACTACTTCCGCGTCAGGGCTTGATCCTGACATTAGCCCGGCGGCGGCGGCTTTCCAGATTCCGCGAGTAGCAAAAGCACGCGGCATTCGCGAAGATAACCTGCACAGCCTTGTGGCGCAACATACGCAAGGGCGCCAGTTCGGATTTCTCGGCGAAGCGCGGGTGAACGTGCTCCTACTGAATCTCGAACTGGATCACCGCTTCCCGCAGTCCAAACCATAACGCTCATTCTGTTGCATTGACGTCGATTTCCTTGCCGGGCTATAGTTCTGCCCTGTCCCGCGGCCACTTGCGCCAGCATCAAAGCAGGTCCAACCCGCGTCTCTGAATCCATGTTGCGTTAGTAAGTTTGCCAAGGAAGAGTCTGATGACAAGTGCCCAGCGCCGCGTGGCCTCACCGCGTGTGGTTTGCATCGCAGACCTCAGGCCCATCGCCTACCGGCAAGTGCCCAAATCTGTTTTCGATTATCTGGATGGCGGCGCGGAAGGAGAAGTTACGTTGCGCGAGAATTGCCGCGTATTTGAGGACGTGACGTTTCGTTCGCGGCATGCCGTCGCTCTATCCTCCTGCGACCTGCACACGCGCGTGCTGGGCTTCGATCTTTCTCTTCCTTTTATGCTGGCTCCGGTCGGGTACAGCCGGCTTATGCATCCCAGCGGGGAAGTGGCCGCTGCCAGAGCTGCGGGCAACGCCGGCACCGCTTACATTCTCTCGACCATTTCCGGGCACAAGTTGGAAGATGTGAAAGCAGGATCTTCGGGCCCGGTTTTTTATCAGCTGTATCTTATGGGCGGCCGGCAAGCGGCCGAAGCCGGTATTGCAAGGGCGAAGGCTGCCGGATTTTCGGCGCTGGTGGTCACCATCGATACTCCAGTGGCCGGAATTCGAGAGCGCGATTTTCGTAACGGCATGAAGGAACTCCTCAGCGGAGGTCCGCTTGAGAAAATTCCTTACCTGCCTCAAATTCTTGCGCGTCCGGGCTGGGTTATGTGCTACCTGCTGGATGGGGGCTTGCCCATGTTGCCTAACATCGTCGTTCCCGGCAAGGGCGCATTACCGCTGGTCGATGTGAGTGCCGCTCTTGCCGAGTCCGCTGTAACTTGGGCGGACCTGCGCTGGATTCGCGAGGCTTGGAAGGGCCCCATTGTGGTGAAGGGTGTGCTGACCGGCGACGACGCACGCCGTGCGATTGACGAAGGGGCGGCTGCAATTTCAGTGTCAAATCATGGCGGCCGCCAACTGGATTGCCTTCCGGCTTCTCTGCGCGCGTTGCCCGAAGTGGTCAAGGCAGTCAACGATCAAATCGAAGTATGGATGGACGGCGGCATTCGCCGTGGCGCCGACATCATCAAAGCCATCTGTCTCGGCGCTCGCGCCGTGTTGTGCGGGCGTGCCTATGCCTACGGTCTGGCCGCCGCTGGCGAAGCCGGTGTGAATCGCGCCATCGAGATCCTGCGCGCCGACCTGGATCGAACTCTCAAGCTGCTTGGTTGCCCGTCGATCTCTGCGCTGGATATTTCTTATGTGAATGTTCCAAAACGCTGGGAAGCCTGATTCCGGTTGGGAACAATTATGAGGACGCCACAACTTGTCGGTGCGCTGATTGCGATGTTGGTGAGTACGTGGGCGTCTTTTGTGTTTTTTCGAGGGAGTATTGCTGGTGCTCCTCCTCTCTAGTCCCACGGTTGGGTGCAGCGCGTCCTGCACTTTGTGGCGGGACTGATTTTCGGAGCGGTTTCCATTTTCGCAGCATTGACGATCGCGGGAAGACGGTGAATTTCCGCATCAGCGGTTGCCATCAGGAATCTGCTTTGTTGGGATTGTAGATGCGAGAAGATTAGAACCGCATAGTTGCTCCCGCTTGATGCTCCAGACTCCGTTCGCGAGGAGGCTGTCATGCAGTGGACTCAGATCTACGACCCAGTCGGACTTTGGTGGCTCTCCACCCTACTCGCAGCTCTTCCGATTGTCGTTCTCTTCACTCTGCTCGCCGGCTTCAAAGTGAAGCCGCACTGGTGCGCGATCGCCGGTGCGCTCACCGCAGTAACGGTTGCGATCGCCTTCTTCAAAATGCCGCTGCCGCTGGCCGCAATGAGCTTTGGCTACGGCGTCGCATTCGGCCTGCTCAAGATTGCCTGGATCGTCCTCGCCGCCGTATATCTCTACGACATTTCCGTCGAAACCGGCCAGTTCGAGATTATGAAAGAGTCGATCGCGGGAATCACGCCGGATCGCCGGCTGCAGGTTCTGCTGGTCGCGTTCTGCTTCGGATCATTCATTGAAGGCGCCGCAGGGTTTGGCGCGCCGGTTGCCATCGCTGGCGCGTTCATGATCGGGCTGGGCTTCAAACCGTTCCATGCCGCGGCGTTGAATCTGATTGCCAATACCGCTCCGGTCGCCTGGGGAGCAATCGGCACTCCCGTGCACACACTGGCAGCCGTAACGGCTCTGCCGGAATCCGACCTCAACGCGATGATCGGGCGGATTCTTCCTTTCACTGCCGTGATCGTTCCCCTCTGGCTGGTGCGCACCATGGTGGGATGGAAGGAGACTTTCGAAGTGTTCCCCGCGATCCTCGTGGTCGGCGTTTCCTTCTCCCTCACGCAATTCTTCTGGTCGAACTACGTGGACAGCAATCTGGTCGACATTATGGGAGGCGTGGTTTCGATTATCGCCCTGGTAACGTTTCTTCGCTTCTGGAAGCCGAAACGAATCTGGCGCTTCGACTACGACGATAAGGCGCCAGCACTTCCTCCGCCTACGGGAGAGATTAGAGACCAAATGGCCGGCGAATGGGGTGCTGAAAAATTCGACGGATACGTTAAAGCGCGCTCTTACACGTTGAGCCAAATCTTAAAAGCGTGGATGCCTTTCGCAGTTTTGTCTCTGTTTGTGCTGCTCTGGGGATTGCCCTCGATTAAGCTCGCGATGAACCAGGCCACCACACCGGCGTTTCGGGTCGTTCTGCCAGATGGCAAAGTCAGACCTGGCCCGCCCGGGTGGAATGTTCCATACCTGCACAATGCAGTTTTTCGCTCCGCGCCGGTTGTGGCCAAGCCCACGCCCGAGGCTGCGCGCTACGATTTTAACTGGCTCTCCGCAACGGGAACCGGTTGCTTCCTTGCCGCAATTGCCTCGGGGCTGCTGCTTGCTTTAGGTCCGCTAGAGCTGCTGAAGATATTTTGCAAAACTCTGGTGCGCATGCGTCTGGCCATGGTCGCAATCTCATTCATGCTTGGTCTCGGCTATGTCACGCGCTATTCGGGACTGGACGCTGTCCTGGGCCTGGCATTCACGCGCACGGGATGGTTCTATCCTTTCTTTGGCACATTTCTGGGATGGCTCGGCGTGGCCTTGACTGGCAGCGACACTTCTTCGAACGCGCTCTTCGGCAGCTTGCAGCGCATCACCTCGCAGCAACTTGGCATCGACCCAGTTCTCATGTGTGCCGCGAACAGCGCGGGCGGAGTGATGGGGAAAATGGTGGACGCCCAATCGATCACGATTGCCACTGCAGCCACCGAACAGGTCGGTAACGAAGGCATCATTTTTCGTTTTGTGGCTTGGCATTCGGTGGCGCTCGGAGCCATCGTTGGGACAATTGTGTTGCTCTACGCCTACGTTTTCCAATCCTTCGTCCCGCACGGTCTGCACTTTGTGAAATGAGAGCGGTCTGATTCTTAGCGGTTGCGCCGTCTTGAACAGCACCATTTCTTTAATGCAGGAACGCGCCTCTGACTCTGCTATATTGGCCTGTTTCGGAGGTAACTTCCATGTCTCGGATCGTGCGTTGCGGACTCATTCAGGCCCATAACGTTCTCGGCAGCAATCACTCGCTGCCCGAGATCAAGAAGGCAATGATCGACAAACATCGCAAGCTGATCGACGAGGCTGCAAAGAAAAAAGTGCAAGTGCTCTGCCTGCAGGAACTTTTCTACGGACCGTATTTCTGTGCCGAGCAAGATATACGCTGGTACGAGCTGACCGAACGGGTCCCGGATGGCCCCACCACCAAGCTGATGCAGAAGATTGCCGCCAAGCATCGCATGGCGATCGTGGTCCCGGTCTACGAAGAACAGATGCCGGGCCTCTATTTCAACACCGCAGCTGTCATCGATGCGGACGGCCGCTATCTGGGCAAATATCGCAAGCACCACATCCCGCACGTGCATCCCGGATTCTGGGAGAAGTTTTACTTTACTCCTGGTGATATGGGCTATCCCGTCTTCAGCACAAAATACGCTCGCGTAGGCGTCTACATCTGCTACGACCGTCATTTTCCTGAAGGCGCCCGCGTGCTGGGGTTGAATGGGGCAGAGATCGTTTTCAATCCTTCGGCCACGGTGGCCGGACTCTCAGAATATTTGTGGGAGTTGGAACAGCCCGCACACGCGGCCGCCAATGGATATTTCGTGGGCGCCATCAACCGTGTAGGAACCGAGAAGCCCTGGAGCATCGGAGAGTTTTACGGCAAGAGCTACTTCTGCAATCCACGCGGCAAGATTTTTGCCCAGGCCAGTCGCGATAAGGACGAAGTCCTCGTCGCCGACCTCGACCTTGAGCTGATCCAGGAAGTAAGAAAAGTCTGGCAGTTCTTCCGCGACCGCCGTCCAGAGACTTACAGCCCGGTGACTGCGCAGACTGGAGAATCGGCCGCGGCGGACTGAACGCCGATCGGCTCGCACCCTAATAATCAATGACCACCGAGCGCGAGTCTTCTAAATCCCGGATCGAATCCAGCCCGCTCTACAACCCCGATCTCGCGCCCGCCACCGCCGAGCACCGCACTTGGGGCACCTACAACTTTGCCGCGCTCTGGGTGTCGATGTCGGTCAACATCCTCACCTACATGCTGGCGGCCAGTCTGATCCAGGGAGGCATGAACTGGAAACAAGCCGTGGTTACGGTTTTCCTCGGCAACAGCATTGTGCTGATTCCTATGCTGCTGAACTCGCATCCAGGCGCGCGCTATGGTGTGCCCTTTCCTGTGCTCGCGCGCGCTTCGTTCGGAGTGCTTGGAGCGAACCTAGCCGCGGTTTTACGCGCACTGGTGGCATGCGGTTGGTTCGGCATTCAGACCTGGATCGGCGGAGAAGCGATCAGCACTCTCATCGGAGTATTGCTTCCCAGTTGGGCGCATTTTCCTTATAGCACAGGAATTTGCTTTCTGGCCTTCTGGCTAATCAACCTGGCTGTCATTCTGAAGGGCATCGAGTACATTCGTTTTCTGCAAGGGATCAGCGCCCCGATTCTACTGGGTGTAGGTCTGCTCTTGCTCGCGTGGGCCTATCACAATGCAGGCGGTTTCGGACCGATGCTGTCAGCACCCTCCCGTTTCCTGACTTTTCCTGATTTTCTAAAGTTCCTGGTTCCCGCTCTGAACGCAACCGTCGGATTTTGGGCGACGGTCTCTCTCAACATTCCCGATTTCACGCGCTTCGCGCGCAGCCAGCGCCAACAGGCGATAGGACAAGCGCTGAGCTTACCCACTACCATGACGTTTTATTCTTTGATCGGAATCCTTGTCACTTCGGCGACGGTCGTCATATACGGAACCGCAATCTGGGACCCGGTCCAATTGCTTAGCCGCTTTCATTCTCCCGTTGCGGTTGTGATCTCCTTGCTCGCGATTCTTCTGGCTACTCTCAACGTGAACATCGGCGCCAACGTGGTTTCTCCGGCCAACGATTTTTCAAACCTCTGGCCGCGGAGAATCAGCTTCCGCACCGGCGGTGTGATCACCTGCTTCGTGGGCGTTGCCATGATGCCCTGGAAGTTGCTGTCGAGTTACGGAACCTTTATTTTCGGATGGCTCGGTGGCTACGCGGCATTCCTCGGTCCAGTCGCGGGCATCATGATCTGTGATTACTTCGTGATTCGCGGGCGGGTGCTGGTTGTCGACGACCTTTACTTGCGAGGCGGAATCTACGAATACTCGCGCGGTTTCAACTGGCTCGCCGTGATTGCCTTGGCCACCGGCGCGGCAACCGCACTGGTAGGTCTGGTGATTCCGACACTGCGGCCTCTCTACGACTATTCATGGTTCGTAGGCTTCGCTGTATCCTTCGTTTTCTATTACGCCTTAATGAAGCTGCGCGGCGAAGCCGTAACTCTGCAGCCAGCATCGTAACCGGGATTTTGAATTTGCTGCGAATGCTCTTTCAGTTCTTTGACCAGGGCGGCACTACACCGGTCATGCGCGAGTAGGCGACCAGTTGCCCCATATGTTCGTTGGCATGAACGATGATGCGCAGATACATTCCATCAACCGTCGCATCGCGGTCGGCGATGTGAACTTTGCGCTCGAGGTCTTTCGAGCTTACGCTCAGGTGAGCTTGTTTAACGGCGTCGAGTGACCGCTTCAACCAACTGATGACCTCCGGTTTTGTGGTAACCGTTTTTTCCATCTCTCCTTTAAGATCTGCTGGCATCTTGGGCCCCGTGACGCTTAGGAGATAAAAGTTTGCCAGGACGATGTGCATGTACACCTCGCTGGTGGAGCGAACGCCGGCGGCCGGCCGCCATGCGAATTTGTCTGCTGGAGTGGCCTCCGCCAGCGCAACCAACTGTTGAGAGACGTGCATCCATTCGCCGTCGTATCCCTGCCATATGCCCTCGGGCATGGCTTGCCCAAACAACGCCGGCGTGCACATCGATACCCCCAACAATATTCTTGCCAAAGATGTCTTCACGGCGCTCCTCTTTTCTTTATCGTAGCTGCATGGTCGTTTCCAACCTCGAACCAAGGGTTGAGGTATCGAAGAGCAAGAAATCAAAGTCCGACGACGTTCCAGCGCTCTAACTCCGCAACGCAGGCAGAATCTCTTTCTTGTACGTCTCCAGCGTCCCTTCTTCCTCACCGCACATGAGATAAATGTTGAACTGCGTGACTCCCACATTGGCCAGCTTGCGAAGTTTCTCGCGGTGGGCTTCTGCGGGGCCAATCAGGCAGAAGCGGTCAACGACATCGTCAGTCACAAACTGCGAATGTTCGCTACCGACCTCACAGTGTTCGTTGTAGTCGTAATGACTCTTGTTGCGGATATAGGATGTCAGAGCAGGTGGCAGCTCTTCCGGCTTGTAGCGCGAAACAAGATCAACCACATGGTTTGAAACCAGCGCCGGAAACCAGCGTACGCGTTCCCGCGCAACTTTCAAATCATTGCACACCCACACCGGCGCCGCCGACATCACTTCGATCGTTCGCGGATCGCGCCCCGCCGCCTCAGCTCCTTTCTTCACAAAACTTAAGCACCACGCGATCAAGTCCGGATCGGCGAACTGCAGAATCACTCCGTCGGCGACTCTGCCTGCAGATTCCAGAACCTTAGGTCCATATCCCGCGATCCACACCGGAGGCGAGCCGGTTGCCCAAGCAATTCGCGTGGGTTGTCCTTCATATTCGATTTCCTTCCCGGCCGTTAAATCGCGAAACGTCTTTACTGCTTGCTCCAACTGAGACCACGACACCGGTTTTTTCCCCAAAACGCGGCGCGAGCTGTCACCGCGGCCAATCCCTAACTGCATGCGCCCGTGCGAAATCAGATTGAGCGTGGCAAACAAACTCGACGTAACCGTAAGATCGCGCACCGCCGGATTCGTGACGCAAGTGCCCAACCGCATATTCTTGGTGTTCGTAACCATGAGCGTAAGCAGCGGGTAAGGCTCCAGCCACAACACATGCGAATCGAAGACCCACCCATAGTCAAAGGCAGCAGCTTCGGCCTGGCGCGTGAGCGCCACCATGCGCTCCACCGTCATGTCGGGTTTCAGCGTAAAACCGAATTTCACTTGGCCTCCTCGCTTCTTTCCCAACGATCCTTACTCGTTGCGAACAGTGGCGGCGGGAAACAACACCAGAGGCTGGGCAGTTTAGCATAGAATGCGTTCTCTACCGCCAGGAGGAGTCACACTCATGGGATTCGACACCATCATCGCAAACGGACGCGTGGTCACCGCGACCGACACCTTCGCCAGCGATGTCGCCATCACCAGAGGCAAGATCGAGGCTATCGGGCAAAGCCTGCCGCGCGAGAACGCCAGCAAGATCATTGACGCGGCAGGAAGATATGTTTTCCCCGGCGGCATCGATGTGCACACGCACCTCGACATGCCCTTCGGCGGCACCAATAGCGCAGACGATTTCGAAACTGGCACGCGGGCGGCGGCCTTCGGCGGCACAACAACTCTGATCGATTTTGCGATCCAATACAAAGGTCAAACCCTGCGCACCGCCCTTGACACCTGGATGCAAAAAGCTTCGGCCAAAGCTGTAAGCGATTATTCCTTCCACTGCATCATCACCGACCTGGCCGATGCCCAACTCGAAGAAATGAACGCTCTGGTGCGTGAAGGTGTAACCAGCTTCAAGCTATTTATGGCCTACCCGGGCGTCTTCATGCTCGACGATGGCAGCATCTTCAAAGCATTCCAGGCCACCGCCAAGAACGGCGGTTTGGTCTGCATGCACGCCGAAAACGGCAACGCCATCGACGTGATCGTGCAGCAGGCGCTCGCCGAAGGGAAGAAGGCTCCGAAGTATCACGCCCTCACTCGGCCCACAACTGCCGAAGCTGAAGCCACATCCCGAGCCATTGCCCTCGCCGAAATGGCAGGAGCGCCCGTTTACATTGTGCACCTCAGTTGTAATGACGCGCTCGAGAAAGTTCGCGAAGCTCGCGATCGTGGACTGCCCGTCTACGCCGAGACTTGTCCGCAA
>DATDGM010000034.1:0-22782 GCA_036522075.1 Candidatus Sulfotelmatobacter sp. | reverse complement strand
GGGACCTAGGTTTCGCGAGATTCTGGAAGCGGTGGAAGATGCGCAACTCGAAGGGCGTTTGACGTCCAGAGACGCGGGGCTGGAATTTGTGAGACGCGAATTTCCACTGTGAACTGCATTTATGCGCCGGCTGTGGATGCGACGGGAAATGCTAGAATCGGAATCTCGATCATGTAAGTTTTAGCCAGCGAAGCGGAGTTTTGCTTTGGAGCAGGTTGGAGCAGGATTGGAAAAGGTGGTGGCGGATTCTCTGCGGAGAATGCCGATGGCGGAGGCGTGTTTAACTGCATGGCCGCTGGTATGTGGGTCGGCGGTTGCGGAACGCACTCGCGCGCTGGACTTCGCTGCCGGACTCTTGCGGGTCGAGGTAGTGGATGCTGGTTGGCGACGCGAACTGCAGGCCCTGGCTCCCCGGTACGTTGCCGCGATCAATCGTTACACAACCGAGGGCGTGCAGAGAATTGAGTTCGTGCTTGCCGCGCAAGCAGACGCAAACGAGCGTTCGCCCCGAACGGAGCTTGCGCGGGGGAAACATTCTGATGAAGGTTTCTGAAAAAGACGTTGCCTACGTCGCGGATCTGGCCAATCTTGAACTCACCGCGGAAGAGCGCGCCGGGATGCTGCGCGATTTGAATTCGATTCTGGATTACGTCGAAATGCTTAAGGAGCTCGACACGTCCGACGTTCCGCCCATGGCGCAGGTTTCGGACCGCTACGGGGTGGACGAATCGAGACAAGGCAGCGAGAGGTTCTCCTATGCTACTCGCGACGACGCGATCGAAGGTCTGCGCAAATCACTGACCCAGGACAGGGCCCTGGAAAACGCGCCAGATTCCGACGGAACCTTCTTCCGCGTACCCAAAGTGATTGAAAGATAGTGGCCAAGGTTGCCGGTCACTTCGCAAACATCGACCCAGCTGTCCGCACGGCCTTGCTGGCCACTGACCTCTGACCTCTGAATTTCATGGACCTGACCACGCTCACCATCGACTCCGCCCGCGCCGCCGTTCAAGAGCGCACCACGACTGCGTATGCACTCGCGGAGGCTCACTACGCGCGCATCCAGAAAGAAGATGGCCAGATCGGCGCGTTTCTCACGCTATCGAAAGACCGCGCGCTCGAGCAGGCGGACCGCATCGACCGCATGGCTGCCGAAGGCAACCCCCTGCCGGCGCTGGGCGGCGTGCCCGTGGGAATCAAAGATGTGATGAGCACATGCGGTGTGCGCACCACCGCCGGGTCGAAGATCCTGAACAAGTACATTCCGCCTTACGATTGCACTGCTGTCGCTCGCCTGGAGGCGGCAGGCGCAGTAATCCTTGGCAAGACAAATTGCGATGAGTTTGCTATGGGCTCATCGAACGAAAACTCTGGGTTTCATCCAGTGCGCAATCCGCGGGATCTCAGCCGAGTGCCCGGAGGATCCTCGGGCGGCTCCGCCGCGGCTGTCGCGGCTGACATGGCGGTGGCCGCGTTAGGGTCCGATACCGGAGGTTCAATTCGGCAGCCGGCCGCATTTTGTGGAGTGGTTGGCCTCATGCCCACCTACGGCCGCGTCTCGCGCTACGGGCTGATTGCATTCGCGTCGTCGCTCGATCATATTGGGCCGCTCGCTAAGACGGTAAAGGATGCCGCGATTGTGTTGCGCACGATTGCCGGGCGCGATCCCATGGATGCAACTTCGACGGACATTCCCGTACCTGACTACGTTGCGGAACTCGATAAATCCGTCCGTGGCATGAAGCTGGGCGTGGCGAAGGAATATTTCGGAGACGGCCTTGACGACGACGTGAAACAAGCCGTTGAATCGGCGATCGACAGGTTGAAGGGGCTCGGCTGCGAAATTGTACCTATCTCGTTGCCTCATACGCCGTATGCGATCCCGACCTATTACTTAGTGGCAACTGCGGAAGCTTCGGCGAACCTGGCGCGCTACGACGGTGTGCGCTACAGTCAGCGGGCTAACGGCGTCAAGACGCTCAGCGAGATGTATCGCCGCAGCCGCGACGAAGGCTTCGGAGCGGAAGTGAAACGTCGCATCATGCTCGGCACGTACGCGCTGAGCGCCGGCTACTACGATGCGTATTATCTGAAAGCGCAGAAAGTGCGCACGTTGCTGACACGTGATTTCGAGGAAGCATTCCGCAAGGTAGACGCGATTGTCACGCCCACCAGCCCTACCGCGGCGTTCCGCCTGGGAGAAAAATCGAACGACCCGCTGGCCATGTACCTGGCCGATATTTACACCGTGACCGCCGATCTGGCGGGCATTCCGGGGATTTCGATTCCCTGTGGCGAGACGAAAGAGAAGCTGCCGATTGGCTTGCAGATTCTCGGGAAACATTTTGATGAGGCCGCAATTCTGCGCGTGGCGCACGCGTATGAGCAGGCTCACAAGTCAGGACATTGATTTCCATGCAACTGCTTTCCACGCAACTGATTTCTGTGCCACTGTGTCAGATTAAGGTGTAATAACTCTCTCCGGCGCAGGCACGGCACAAGACTTTTCCGTTGCGTCGCACTTCCCTCAGAAAATTGATCCCCTCCCCACACTCAGCGCACACCACGCGATCCCCTTTATATCCAGGGAATTCTTCCGGCGGCAATTCGACCTTCACCCACTGAGTGGTAAACAGATCGTCATCGAAAATCTCCCGATAGGCCAGCATCTGCTGCTGATTCTTGTCCGCAATTTCCGGGCGCATCTCACGGGCGAGAGCCTTCGACGATTCCTTCGCAGCGATGCGGATGGCCTTGCCGCCACTGACATCGACAAACGTAGCTGCGACTTTTCCCCAGTCACGAAACTTGAGTGCACGCTTGCCCAGGCGGCATCCGGTGACCACCGCGACCGCGTCGGTTGCGCAGCGGTCGATCTCGACGAATGTGACCAACCGCTTGCGGTCTTTTCCCTGCGGATCGTCAATAGCAAGTTTTTGCAACCCGAGCATGGCCAGGCGAACGCCCAGAACCTGCCCAGCGCACAGATGGCCGTGGGCGATTTCAGCGTCGCGGAGGTATTCGTCGAGGGATTTCATGAAAGGCAGCTCTCAGCTATCAGCTGTCAGCTTTCAGCTTACCACCGGCGGTCGCCGAGCCTGGGCAATGGATTCGCAGCTACTTCCTTCTCCACCGAATGCCGTCTTTGGTTTGTTCGATGATTACGCCCGCCGCGGCCAACTCTGCGCGCACCGCATCGGAGGCTTTGAAGTCGCGAGCGGCCCGTGCAGCTTTCATCTCACCGATCTTCTTCTCGATGTCTCCATCCGAGAGCTGGTTTGGCTGGGCTGCCTCGCGTAGCCCGTCGCTAATTTCCTTTTCGCGGCCCCCGCCCTGCGCCCAATCGAAGACCTGCTTCATCTTGGGTCCATCGTCGTCGCTGAGGACAGCGAAGATTTCATCAAACTTACCCAGCGCCGCCAGCAGCGGCGCAACGTCATCCTGCTTGATTCCTGCGCCGTTGAACGCCGCGTTGGCGCGGCGCACCATCTCGAAGATTGCAGCCTGGGCTTGTGCTGTGTTGAGATCGTCTTCGAGCGCAGCTCGCATGCGGTCCGCGGCTTCACCGGCCAGCGCCTGCATTTCCGGGTTCGCGCCAACGGGGAACTTCCCCGCGGTCAGGCGCAGGCGGAAATTTCGCAGCCGTTCGACGGAAACCGCAGCCTGCCTTAGCCCATCGAAAGTAAAATTCAGCTGATTGCGGTATGGCACCGAGGCAAGCAGGTAGCGAATGGAAGACGGCTTGTATCCCTTCAACACCAGATCGCGCAGGGTAAAAAAGTTCCCTATACTCTTCGACATCTTTTCGCCTTCCACCAATAGAAAGCGCGCGTGAAACCAAAAACGCGCGAACGGCTTGCCGGTGAGCGACTCGGACTGCGCGATTTCGTTTTCGTGATGCGGGAAAATAAGATCCTCGCCGCCGGCATGCAGGTCGAAGCTCTCGCCCAGTTCCTGCATCGACATAACGGAGCATTCCAGATGCCAGCCTGGGCGCCCTGGCCCAATCACCGTGTCCCACGAGGCTTCTCCCGGCTTCGGCGCTTTCCACAAAGCAAAGTCGCGGGCGCTGTCTTTGTCGTATTCGTCAATGTCTACACGGGCGCCATCGAGCATTCCGCCGAAATCTTTTTTTGAAAGCTTGCCATACTCGGGAAATTTCGCGATGCGGAAGTAATAAGAGCCATCTTCGGTGCAGTACGCGATCCCCTTTTCCACCAACTTCGCGACGAACTCCGCCATCTGAGGAATAAATTCCGTGGCGTGCACCAGAACCGGCTCCTCAATGCCAATCAGCGCGGCATCTTCGCGAAACGCTTTCTCATACTTCGCCGTATATTGCTGCACGCTGACGCGGTCGCGCGCGGCATTGCGGATGATTTTGTCATCCACGTCGGTAATGTTCATCACATAACGGACTTTGTATCCGCTCTGCCGAAAAAAGCGCTGCAAAAGGTCTACGGCGATGAACGTGCGGAAGTTGCCGATATGTCCGTAGTCATACACCGTGGGCCCGCAAGCGTACATACGAACCTCGTTATCTACGAGCGGGCGGAATTCTTCCAGCCCCGCAGACATAGTGTTGTAAAGACGGAGCACCATAGCAGTTTCTTGCCCAACGACGAACCTATGATTCTAGGGGGACACCAGAAATGCGGTCAAATGGACGCCTTGGAGGATGAACCTTGCGCCGGAAGAGCGGCACTCTGCGCCCGCAAACGGCTCTGTACGAGAAGAACGTAGTGCAATGCCGAAATAATAGTAAAGAAAAAAGTGGCGCGCAGGAAGACCGTGCGCGCAATCCAGATCCACCGCATCGTTCGCACCTCCAACAACAGAACGAAGAACACGGCGGCAATCTGGGAAAACGTATTGGCCTTGCCGAAGATGCTGGGCCGAAAATCCCGTAATCCAGCGATGGCGAACAACACGGCGCTGGCGGCCAGAATCGAAATATCGCGGCTAAATACCAGCACTGTGTATTTCCAGGGAATCTTGTGCAGGATTGAGAGCACGAGAAACATCGTGCTCAGCAAAAGTTTGTCGGCAATGGGATCAAGGTATTGCCCGAGCAGCGTTTGCTGATGAAGCGTGCGGGCCAGCAGCCCATCCAGCCCGTCACTGAAACCGGCGACGATGAAGACCACCAGCGCCCACAGATAGCGGCCTTCCACCAGGTGGATGACGATGAACGGGACAAAAATCATTCGCAACAGCGTCAGCTGGTTCGGTGCCGTGAAAATCTGAGAGAACCTCACGTCGTCCCCCGCCCGGAGCGTGATTCTGAAATGACCGCTTCACTCCCGCCATTCCATCGCAGTGCAGCCGAAGCCAGTTGGCCCGTCTTCGCCTGGAAACGTTGCCCCAACGAGGGCAAGCCGCCGTCCGGCAAATCGAGCTCAATGCGCTCAACCCGGTGCATAGGAAAGAAAACCACTGCCGGGGTAAAGGGCTCGCCGTCTTTGACCATAGCAGCGAGATCATCAAACGATGCAAGTTCAATGCCGCTGATGCTTACTCCCTCCGGAGCGAGGGTCTGAATCATTCCCCAGAATTTGTCCCTGGGATTGCCGAGAGTTACCACCACGAGGGCGCCCGCTGAAAATGGGGCACGCTCAGCGCGAGGCAACGCATCATCGGGGGTAGCTGGTAGATTTTCCACGACGCCATGATTGTCGCCGCAGCACGCGACGTTTTGCAACCGCAGTTGGCGCCCCCTGGTATGTTTCGGGCCTTGCGTCCAGTATCCTCGCCGTTCACGGCCGCTCGATTGCTTGGACGCACGCTCGTGCGCAGGGCAGAACTGCAAGCCGCGAAACCGCCCAGAAAAGGTTCGGAAACGCGCAGAACTCCGCATCCGCTACTCCCTGAGAAGCTGGAGGACATTAGAACAAGCAAGATCAACCGAACTGTCCCCGGGACCGTAATTAGAACCGAGCAGCGACGTGCGCAGCTAACCGCTTGGGTAGTGGCTGAATTCATACTCAGCCACTACAAACCGCCCGCCATTCCTTGACTTTGCAATTAAAGCGAGATAGCCTTCCGGCCTGAAGAATTCGTTCGGAAATCTGAAGGATCTGGGGCGTGGATCCTGCCGCTGCCAATTCAGTCACCAAATTACTCCTTCGCTGGCGTGAGGGCGATTCCAGCGCGAGAGATGCCCTAATCCCGTTCGTTTACAAAGAACTGCGGCGCTTGGCAGGCCGTTGTCTCGCGGGCCAAAACCAGCAAACCCTGCAGAGCACCGCCTTGGTGCACGAAGCCTATCTTCGTCTGGCGGAGCAATCCACGCTGCGAGCGAACGATCGGACGCATTTCTTTTCGATTGCCGCGCGTCTCATGCGCGAAATCCTCGTAGACCATGCTCGTAGGCGTAGTGCCGGAAAACGCGGCTCCAACTGCCTTACGGTTACGTTCGACGATGCAGTTGCGCTGCCCGGCAAGAGGGAAATCGATCTGGTGGCGCTGGATGACGCGCTCAACGCCCTGGCCGAAATGGATTCGAGGCAATCGCAGATTGTGGAATTACGCTTTTTCGGCGGGCTGTCCATCGAAGACACGGCAGAGCTGTTGAAGACCTCACCCGCCACTGTCAAGCGAGAATGGGTAACGGCTCGCTTGTGGCTGCAACGCGAACTGCGCCAGACCGAGTCGACATGACTCCTGAGCGATGGCAACAGGTGAAAAGTGTTCTGCAAGAGGTCCTCCAGTTGCCGCCGCGCGAGCGTAAAGCATTCCTGCAAAGCGCGTGCGAGAACGATCAGGCTTTGCGGCACGAAGTAGAGGCTCTTTTGCCCGAAGAAGGCGAAAGTACAGAAGGACTCCTGCAATCACCGGTCGCTGCATTCATTTGGGGCTCGGTTCCAGCACCTAGGCTCTGCGGCAAGCAGCGCCGCGCATGTTGCTGGTGGCCCATCGGAGCGAAGACCGGTCGCATCGTGGCCACCACCCCGGGCGGGACAGCTTCCAGCCCAGGGGCGTTAACGGTATGCGGGGATCTCGGCTTACGGGAGCACGACGCTGGGTCATTCCAGCGTCGAGCCGAAATAATTTTGCCAGGGATGAGCCAAAATACTCCGCGAACCCGAATACATAGGACAGGGAGCTGCTGAGGGCGTCGTCCCCGGGGGGCCCCCCCTACAGACCCGGAAATTGCAGTTGGAGGATTTATGTCCATAGCATCGAAAAGTAACTTAGTCTCATTTTTTTGCAGGACTATGGCGTGCGGGCTGGCTGGACTGATCCTTGCGCTGGTAACGTCTTCCCCGCTGTTGGCGCAAGACACTTTTAACGGTGGGAGCGGAGTTTGGAGCCAGCCCACCAACTGGTCGCTGAACAGGCTTCCCGGACAAAGCGATAACTGCGTGATTCCGCCGGGTTCTTCCCCCACCGACGACGCGGCCGGAGTGTGCCTGAACCTGACCATGGCTTCCGGCGACGCCTTGACGATCGGGACGCCGACGGCGCCCACTGCCTACCTCTACCTCTACGGCATGAGCCTCATCAACCCAGGCAGCATTACATTGACGCAGACCACTGGCCTCCACATCGCCGGCAGTGCCGGCAACACGGTGACGCTAAACGGTGGAGGAACCGTCAATCTCACCACCCCCAATAACACGATAACGTGGGCCGGAACGGGCGAGACCCGGTTGCTCAACGCAGACAACACGATTCAGGGGCTAGGCTCGATCGGATCCGGCGCCATGGACCTGACGAATGAGGGCACAGTCATCGCCAGCGGAGGCACGCTCTTCGTCCAGCCAGCTGCCGGAGGCTTGACCAATACCGGCACGATGGAGGCGAGCAGCGGCAGCACGCTTGAACTTCTCAGCGGCTTCAACAGCACACCCACATTCAACAACGCCGGAGGCACGATCAAGGCACTGAGTGGGGGAACCGTGCTCCTCAGTGGCGGGACGTTTACGGGCGGAACATTTACCACCGTCGGAACTGGAATCGTTCAAGCGGAAAGTTTTATGAGCAACATTACCAACACGGGCGCGATGCAGATTCCGTCGGGTCAACAAGGCACTTTCGAAGGCACGACGAACAACACAGCGACCATCCAGACGATGGGCACGATGTTCATCAACGGGACCGCCACCCTGAGCGGGGCCGGATCGATGGCCCTGTCGGGGGCGGGAAGGCTCCAGTCGCTCAACGGTAACGATGTGCTGACCAACCAGCAATTGATCCACGGGTCGGGAACCATCTATGCGCTGACGCTCACCAATCAGGCCACGATCATGGCCGATGACCCCTTCAACCCACTCATCTTCGCCGCTGCATCCACCGGGGCCACGCCAACCACCAATACCGCGCTCATAGGGGCATCGGAGGGGGCGACGTTGCAGATTGAAGACTACGTCAACAACAGCGGAGGAACTATCCAAGCATTGACGGACTCGACCGTCATCCTGACCGGGACTTCGGCGGTAAACGGAGGAACCCTGAGCAGTGTCGGAACCGGCCTGATCGAAAGCCAGAACGCGCTGCTGGATGGCAGCCTGAACGTCCCGACCAACACCGGGGTGTTGACGGTTTCCAACGGCAACCGGCTGAACGTTAAAGGTAAGATCGATAACACCGGAATCATCGCTTTGGATTCCACCGGCGGTTGCATCGCTCTGAACGCCGCGACGACCATCACGGGCACTGGGGAGGTGACCATGGCCGGCCCCAGCGACTGCATTTACGCATCCTCGACGACCGATACGTTCACCAACGAGACTACGATTACCGGCGCCGGAAGCATTGGCGATTCGAATCCGATGACCGTCCTAAACAAAGGGACGATCGTTGCCAGCGGCGCCACACCCCTGACCATTGTGGGCGCGGGATCGGGATTCACCAACAGCGGAAAACTTTACGTGAATCCGGGCAGCACGATGAATATCACCGGAGTGTTCAAGAACTTCAAGAGCACCAACACGCTCAGCGGCGGGACTTATTCCCTCGCGGGTCCTTTATCGTTTCCAAATGCGAATATCGTGACCAGTACCGCGAACCTGACGCTTGTGGGTGCGGCGGCGCAGATCTTAAACTCCACAACCAGCACCAACGGTCTGCTGAACTTTGCTGTCAACAAAGGGCCCCTGTCGCTGACGCTCGGCCAGAATCTGGCGATCGCATCGAATCTCACGAACTCCAACAAGTTGACGGTGGATTCCACCAGCAGCCTGTCGCTGGGCGGAGCTTACACGCAAACCGCAGGCACCACCACTCTCGACGGCACATTGACCGCGCCAGCGGGCGTCAACTTGAACGGTGGAGCGTTGTTCGGTTCCGGCACAATCGCCGGATCGCTGGTCTCGAAAGCGGCGGTCACCGCGGGTGACTCCTCCACCAAGACCGCCAAGCTGTCGGCCAACACTTATACGCAGAATCCGGGCGGAACTTTGAATATCGGAATCGGCGGGACCACCGCCGGGACCCAGTACGGTCAGTTGGCCAGCGCAAACGGAGTCAGCTTAACCGGAACTCTGAACCTCAAGCGCTTGCACGGTTTCGTGCCGGTAATTGGCACCAATTTCACCATCGTAACCGGAAGCGCGGTGAGCGGACAATTCCTGACGACGACGGGACTGAACATCAATTCAAGCGAGCATTTCCAGGTAAACTACGCAACGAATGCGGTCACGGTCACGGTGGTATCCGGACCGTAATTGGCGAGTGTGCCAGGAGCCGTAAACACCTACCCTTCGCGGCGGGGACGGTTTCATCCCGGCTCGGACTCTGACAGTCGGAGACCGTGGTTTTCCTGCCGGGGCGTCATCCTCGCTTCTGCATCGTCTCTTGGGCGGGGGTGACTGCACGCACTCGGCCGAGAGCCGAAACCGCTTTCGCGAGTCCATTCATTGATTTTCGGGACACAGCGCGATCGCTTCGGCGCCTAAGAACAGGCCTGCGAATTGGGAAACGCCAAGTATCGAAGCGGCCCGCCATTCGCGCAAAGCCGAGTTGAGCCAGAACGTGGAAGTGGTGCATAATCAATCGATAGGCGCGTAGCTCAGTTGGTTAGAGCGCTACCTTGACACGGTAGAGGTCAGGAGTTCGAGTCTCCTCGTGCCTACCATTTTTTTCAGCCAGTTCGAGGCATCAATACTTTCTTTGCGAAGGAACCCGCTAGAGTTAGAAGTAACGGGGCTGTGAGGACGCTTTTCATTGTTTGCCTCTCTCTGAAGCGGAGTCTTAGAACTTCTCCCCGCCTAATTTCCCATCGAATGGTGAGCGAACCGAGTTACTGAGATCATAGGCAGGCCCGGAAGGAAGACCTCAAGTTTCCTTTCACGACGGGAATTAGGCACCACCTCGGCCTTGCCACCGAGGGCCATCCCTGGCGAGCTAAGCTCGGCGATACAGCTCGTTCAACTACTTTGCAGGATTGCAGGACGTACTACCATTTTCGCTGTATTGGCTTCTCGGGTCGAATGTGCGATTAATATCCCCGATCCGTCCAGGATCGAAAGACTGAGGGCGATCATGGGTTAGTGTCGGTCACGTGGACGACGTTCAGACCCTCCACGACCGCCCTTTTCTCTGGGTCAACTCTGACATTCTCTGGGGGAGAAGAATGTCTACTGACAATCGCATACGAGAATTGTGCGCTCGCGTAGTCGCGGCGGATGACGCGGATTTTTCAGAGGCTATCGAAACCTTAAGGCAGGCTCTTCACGAGCATGCTGAGGCCGTGAGAGCGATGGCCGCTATCGCCTTCCAACTCGCCGATCCGCACAAGGTTGGGCAATAAAATCTTCGCTAGCTTGGTCAGGGCGCGAGCCAAACGCGCGGTCATTGCGCCCGAAGCCGCGCCGCTCGCCTACCAGGAGTAGTGCACTTGATAGGTCAGCACTCTCTCGCCGTCGGGCGGGATTTGCACTGGGAATGCCACCGTTTGCGCGTCCACTTTTTTAAACGGATCTGAACTCTTGCTGATCTCCCAGTTCGACCACCTGTACAAGTGTTCCACAATCTGCACCTCCACCGGCGTGCTCTTGTGATTTCTCACTTTGATTTCAAAGCTCTCGTCCACCCAGCGCGCCGGCGAGTTCAGCTTGTAATCCACGCGGCGCCGTTCTCCGGTCACATCAAATGCGTTGCCGGTATAGATTCGGATCAACTCGTCTTTCGGCGTGTGATCGATTTCGTTCTCGCCCGTGAATTCCAGCTGCCCATCATCGTCTCGCCGGTAGAATCGGACTCGGCCTTTCGGCAGCGGCATTCCGAGATGATTCTCGCTGCTATTGATAAATTCCTGCATCACCCAGACCTTCGCATTCGACTGTGTGCCGAATGCGTCTTGGGAGCGAATCGTCTCCATAGGCCAGCTCCGGTAGTTGGCGTCCACTTTCCAGCCGTCATAGACATATACCTGCTTCGATTTCACTCCCGCGGCGCGCACGAATTCCACCTGCTTGGTTTCGCGGTCGTGCAGTGTCGTGGGCCGTTCCAGCGTGTACAGGTGATATTCATCAAAAGCTTTCTCTGTGACTTGCGGCCCTTCCGCCATCGCCGCACCCATCGCGGCAACGCGATTGTCCTTCAGGTACATTCCATTCGGTTGAATCTTGTTCACGTCTCCCGCCATCAGCTTGATGCGCGCATCGCGAAAAGTTTTCCCGCTTTGATTGTCCAAGGTAACCCAGCCCACCAGTTCGATCTCCGACCCCTTGGTCGGAGCGACCACGTTGTAGCTGGCTTCCCAATTCATACCGCCCGTCACGTAACTCAACTCCGCAGGAGCTTTACCCGCCTTGTCCGTTTCCAATTCCCAGGAAAGCGTAGGCTTCAATACCGTGTCGTCGGCCAATGCAGGGAATAGCGGCTGCCCGGGCAGGGTGAATTGCAACTTGCCGTTCACCTCGATTACCGGCTGCCCCGCTCCCTGCTGCACATAGGCGGCCTGGGTTTGGTAGTAACTCTGCCCGTAGGACATGGTTGAGTGCGGCACAAAACCGCTGCGGATGATCTTCCCCTGCACGATCACTTTGTCGTTGGTCATGAAGTCGATCGTCTTGCCTTCATACAACGACAACAGCAATTGCTCGGACACGGGATCGTTGCGGTAGTTCTGTTCCAGAATCCGCAATCTTCGGCCCGGATCGAGCGACCGCAGGAACACGGAGTCGGGCTCCAGGTGCCCCGTGATGTCGGTTACCTCAACATGGTTTGCTCCGGATTTCAAATCCAGCGACAAGCCATTTCGAACGACGGCGAACTGCTGGTTGTAGATGGTAAGTGCCGTAGCCGTCGCCGCATCATCCTTGGCCGCCTCTTTCGCCGGTGCTGCTGCCGCCGGACTTGCCGCGTTCCCACCCACCGTCAGTTGCAACCCAAGCATGCATACAACCGCCGCGAGCCCGCTCCGACTTATGACCATGATTGCCCTCCGAAAGAACTTCGCTCCGTCATGAGAACGTTCCGGTGGTTTCATCTTGCGCCGATTTGGCCGCAAGTTACTTAAGATTTCGCCTTCCGGTTACCGAGTGAGTACTTAGCGTTAGCGGTCGCTGCATCGCGCTCTCCGGGCTTTACACTATTTCCAATAGACAGCATGCTGCAACGATTTGCACTCTCGTTTGTGTTCCTCGTTTTCGCCGGGGCCTCGCCAGGGTCGCCGGGGAATGCGTTCGAAACACAGCATCAACAGGCCCTCGCCGGTAACCCCGCGGGAGTTCACTTCAAGATCTCGCTCGATTCCGGCCAATCTACGTTCCACATCGGGGACACTATTCTCCTCAAATACGAATTCACCGCAGATTCCCCTGGCAAGTACGTTGCCGGGGCGCGCTATGTGGATCGCGGCCAGCGGTCCGTGCTGGAATCCTTTTCCATCGATCGTCCCAATGGTGCCAGCGATCCTCTCGACCACTATTGGGACGTACGAACCAGCATCATTGGCAATAATTTTGGCACGCGCGATCTGCATTTGAAGCTCGACTCTTCGCCGCAGTTCGATTCCGTGGAACTCACCCACTATCTGCGCTTCTCCAGACCTGGCCGCTACCGGCTTTATGTGGTCACGCGCTCGGTTCTCCCCGCTGGCGCGCCGGTAAAGAAGCAAGGAGGGCCTCCCTTCGCGTCTGAAAATGTCGTCACATTTCAGATTCTTCCCCAAGACCTGGCAGCCGCCTCCCGCGCAGTCGATGAAATTGTGGCATTGGCCCATCAGCAACCATCGCCGCGCTTTACTCCGGTCGAAGCCTTCCGCCTGTTTGAGATTGGCACACCCAAAGCCCGCAAAGCCGCCGCGTCCCTCTACACGCGCCGCAATAATTCCTCGTGGGCCGACGATATTGCCCTGGCCGCAATCCTCGCAGCTCCCACGCACGCTGAAGCCATCTCTGTGCTTCGCGCCCGCCTCAACGACACATCTCTCGTGGCTGATGAAAACCTGATCACGGAGTTATCGCTGCTTCAGTTCATTCAAGACAATCCTAAGCTAGCTACCTCGATCGCCCAGGGTTTGGACCGCGACGCCACTCTCGCTGGCCGCTCGCAATTCCAAAACAACGTGATTGCGAACTGGCGAATCGTTGCCGCGAGCATCAACCGGCGACCGCGAGACATCCGCGCCTCCACGCTCCGCTCGCTGGATAACCTATGCACGTTTTATTCAATACCCGTTCCACCCGCCGATCGCGACCGCATCCGGTCCCTGCATCTCGCAGCGCTGCCCGATCTTCCGCCTCGCGAACTCTCCAACGATCTGCTCAACTTTCGCTGGGCCGCAACTCTTCCCTCCGACCCGGTCCTCGCAATCCTTACCCAGATTTATTCGTCTCCTCCGGCACAGGAAGCTTCTTTTATCCGCGAGATTGCTCTGAAAGAAATAACCAAGCTCGACCCGCAAACCTCTCAAACTCTCTTTCGCAAGCAAGTTCTCGATTTCGATAGTCCCGTCGATTGGAATCGCCTGCGCTACTTGACACTGTCGCCCAGCCCGGACCTTGACGCCGACCTGATCCGCGTCCTCGAAGACCGGTGGACCGATCGCATGTCCCGTGTTGCACCCATCATCGGCCTGTTCGCCTCCGATTCCATTTTGCCTCGTGTGAAGAAGGTTTATGAAGTCTACGGCGCAGACTGGCCCTGCTCCATCGAAAGTGGCCTGCTCACATATTTCCTGCGCGTCGATCCCGCGTATGGCAGCGAAAAACTCGGTCCCGCTCTTTCCGCTTACTACGGCAAAGGAGGCAGCGACTGCCATCAGGGAAGTTTGCTGGTCGACCTCGCACTGCTCCACAACGGGCCTGAATTGCGGCCTTTTGCGGCTGAAGCGTTAAATGATCCGCGGCCCCTGGTCGCGGCGGCAGGCGCGCGAGTCGCGGGATTTGGCGATCAGGGCAAGATTCCATTGCAGCCCCTGCTGGCGCGCCTTCGCACGCTCCACGACGAGTGGCCGGACTTCGACACCCGCAGCAAGGCGGATCCCGAATATTTGCAGAAATGGAATTCGGGTTATAACCAGCTCGAGAGCATGATCTCCGTCACCTTCGCCAATACCGGAGACTCATTCGAAAATGCTGCTCTTTGCAAGCAAGGCCTCGACCTTTGCATCACGGATTCGTGCCGCAAGACTCTTAGTCAACGTATCGCCCGCAGCAAATATTGACGTCCGGGCGAGCAGGAAACATAGGGACAACCAAGGTTGCCCGGACCCAGCATCATTGACAGTTCTTACGGTCTCCGATTGAATGATTTGGGGTCGCGTGCGTCGCTGCGAATCGCGCCGCCGTGCTGATCGATTCCAACTGAAACCATCGCATGATTGTCAATTTCGCTGAACGCGCTCACAACCACAACTGGGCACTCGACCCGGTAACCCGCTCCCTGCTCGATACCGATTTTTACAAACTGCTCATGCTCCAGTTCATCTGGAAGCACTACCCGAAAACGCGAGTATCATTCTCGCTTTTCAATCGCACTACATCGGTTCGCCTCGCCGATTTGCTGACCACCGAGGAATTTACCCAGCAACTGGAACATGTGAGGAAACTGCGATTCCGAAAGTCTGAACTGGTATGGCTGGCCGGCAACACGTTCTATGGCCGCCGCGGCATTTTTGAGCCCGGATTCCTGGAATGGCTGGAGCGCGACTTCCGATTGTCGGACTACGAGCTCAAAATCAACGGTGACCAGTTCCATCTCACCTTCGATGGCCTCTGGACAGAGACCACCATGTGGGAGCTCTATTCGCTCTCCATTCTCGACGAACTGAAAACCCGGGCTCATCTGAAGAAGCTCGGAGAGTTTGGCCTCGACATTTTGTATGCCCGCGCCAAGACCAAGCTGTGGAGCAAGATTGAGCGGCTGCGCGACGTGCCCGATCTCAAACTTGCCGATTTTGGAACCCGGCGGCGCCACAGTTTCCTCTGGCAGGAATACGTCGTCGATGCTATGGCTTCGAATCTGGGGCAGAATTTTGTGGGAACCTCGAACGCGTTCCTGGCTCACAAGCACGATCTTGAGGCCATCGGAACCAACGCCCACGAAATTCCCATGGTCGTGGCTGCTCTCGCGCCGGATGACGAAGCGCTCAAGGCATCGCAATACCACGTGCTTGAGATGTGGCAGAAAACCTACGAAGGGGAGCTGCGCATCATGCTGCCTGACACGTTCGGAACCACGCAGTTCCTGAAGGGCGCGCCGGAGTGGGCGGCGGATTGGACCGGCCAACGTATCGACAGCAAGAATCCGTACATCGCAGGAGACGAATACATCGCGTGGCTCAAGGCCCGCGGCCGGGACCCGCAGAACAAACTCATCATTGCCTCTGACGCACTTGATGTCGACGATCTACTCGGTCTGCACGCTTACTTTGGCGGCGCAATGGCCAACGGCGCTACGGCCGACGATTTCCGCACCGCCGCAGACTTTCTGGATCGCCGGAAATGGATACCCGGACGCCGCATTCGCTTCAGCGCCGGTTGGGGCACCTTGCTAACCAACGATTTCCGCGGCTGCGATCCCCAGGGCGGCACCGGTTTCGACCCCATCAGTTTGATCTGCAAAGTGTCGAACGCGGAAGGCCGGCCAGCCGTAAAACTCTCCGACAACTACGCCAAGGCGCTGGGCCCGCCTTCCGAAGTGGACCGCTACCGCCGCGTGTTCGGCACCGCCGGAATGAGCAACGTTCCGCTTGTCGCATGAGGCGGGCCTCCGCTTGTGCCGCTGAACGGCCCTTGGAAGACCGCACTAGCAGTGCTTCCCGATATACCAGGGCGCGCTCACCGTGAAGATCCGTTCATTGCCCCGCGCCAGCAGCACCCATTCCAGCAACCGCCCCCGCTGATTGTGCAGAAAATATTCGTACCAGCGGTCCTCCACCAGTTCCGGAATCACCACCACAATGCTGCGCCCAGGATTTTGCTTCGACATATCCAGAACAAATTGCACGATAGGAATAATCACGAAGCGATAGGGCGATGGCAGAATATGCAGGCGCGGCGGTTCCTTGCCCGCGGCGCGGAAAGGCTGCTCCACGTAGTGCTGCCAGTCTTGCAGCAGTAATTCGGAATGCTCGCTGGGGTCCACATGCAAGGCGACCACTTCCGGTGAAAGCCGCGCTGCAAAGTCAATTCCCTGCCGCGCAATGTTGCTCCAGCGGTCGATGGCGATCACGGCAATGGGTGGCTCGCTCAGGCCGGGCGCGTCGACCGGAATCTTGCAGGTGGTGAGCATCTTCACCGAGTGATAATGCCGCCGCACCACACTGAAGAAAAGAATCGTCAGCGGAATGAAAAGCAGGGTAATCCATGCACCCTCCGCAAACTTCGCCACCAGCACCACCAGGGTGGTAACGCCAGTCACCAGCGCGCCCAACCCGTTGACCATCGCGCTCTTCAGCCAGTGCGCGCCGCGATTCCGCCACCAGTGCATCACCATGCCCGCCTGCGAAAGCGTAAAGGCAAGAAACGCGCCCACCGCATAAAGCGGAATGAGCCGGTCGGTCACTCCGCCGAAAAGAATCAGAACGCCGCCACACAGCAGCGCGAGGATAACGATGCCGTAGGTGTAGACCAGCCGCCTTCCACGATATCCAAAAACGTGCGGCAGATAATTGTTCTGCGCAATAGCGCGGCACAGTCGAGGAAAATCCGCGAATGCAGTGTTCGCTGAAAGTGACAGGACCACAAGAATCGATCCCATGGTCAGATAATAAAAAATGCCTTTGCCGAAAACCGCACCCGTGAGCAGCGAGAGCACGCTCTGATACCCGGGCTGCCCCGGATCCGTGGCCGCAATGCCGTATACCTTCACCAGATAAGAAATTCCGGCCAGCAGCACGGCCAGCAGGAAAATAATCACGGTGAGGGTGCGTTGCGCATTCTTCACCGCGGGCTCGCGGAACGCTTTCACTCCGTTGCTCACCGCCTCCACGCCTGTCAGCGCCGTGCAGCCGCTGGCGAAAACCTTGAGCAGCAGCCAGTAGCTGACCGCCGCCGTGACCGGTGGCGGCACTGGCAGCGTAACTGCCGGCGTGGGATGCCCTCCACTGAGCAGCACGCGCACCACCCCTCCTGCGATGGTAATCAGCAGCGTGCCCACAAATAAATAGGTCGGAATCGCGAATGCCGTCCCCGCCTCGCGTACTCCGCGCAGATTAAGAATCGTGATGACAATGAGAATGCCCACGCACAGCGAAACCGTGTGCGGCAGCAGTGACGGAACTGCCGAGATCAGCGCCCCCACTCCCGCTGAAATTCCTACCGCCGCAGTAAGAATGTAATCCGCCAACAGCGCCGCAGCCGCCAGCAGGCCGGCCGGAGAGCCCAGGTTGAACCGCGCCACCGTGTAAGACCCGCCGCCCGAGGGATACGCCGCGATCGTCTGCCGGTACGAAAAATACACGATCAGCAACAACGTAATGATGGCCGCGCTCACGGGCACAATGTAACGAACGCCCAGCAGGCCCAGCGGAATCAGCAAGCTCAGCGCAGCTTCGGGCCCATAAGCCGCCGAGCTCAGCCCGTCGAGCCCAAAAATCGGAATCCCCTGCACCGGACCGATCTGCTCGGCGCGCTCGTCGCTGGTCAAGATCGGCTTTCCGACTACCACGTCAAGAATGTTCATCCGCGATATCCCCGTGGGTGTTTCATACGCGACTCACAATAACTGAAGAAGCGCAACATTCAGGCACAGGGCACCCACGATAACATCGCAGGGCTTCGCAATCAAAAATTGGCTTGCGGGGAATAAGTGGAATATCGGCGGTCCGCGGGACTTGCTCTGGCAAACCCTCCCCAGCGGGATCCGAAGCAGGCCCGTTCTTCCAGGGGGAGCGAAGGATCTGGCGGGTAGCGTCAGTGCCTAAGCGCCGCCGGCCCATCCTTGGTATCATTGAGAGGTTCTCTTCATGGTACGTGAATCGTGGGGGCGGTCCAGCTCTCAGCTCTCGATTCCCCGCCACGAAATTCAATAAGATTAAATCCAATCAGGAGTTCGCCCATGTCCGCACCCAGCCGCCGTCCGGAAATTCGCCGGCGCCGTATCCGCAGCGAAAAAATCACTCACCTGCGCAAGCGCCTCGCCGCCGCCAAGACCGACGCCGACCGAGACCGCATCACCGCCAAGTTGCACAAGCTGGCCGTCGGCTCTCCCGGCCAGCCGCTCCTAAAATAGCCGCAGCGCGCGTTCGCCTTTCTCAGCGACCTCCTCGACCTCTGCGGTAAACGCTCTGCGCCGCAACCACCAGCGCAGATGCGGAAAGGGCGAAGAGGGAGGGCGATGGGCGGCGCGAATCGATTGCTTGAAACTAGCAGAGCCGCGTCAGGCAACCCCGGTGCTCAACTTCTCGTCTTTATTCGAAGAATGCTTCGGATCCTGCTGGGAGCCGCGTCGCCCCCCTCCGCCCACCTGCCGGTATACTTCCAGAATTCGCCGCACTGATTTTTCCCACGAAAATTTCCCTGCCTGCAGATAGCTGCGCTCTTTCATGCGCTCGCGCAACCCATGATCGACCAGTACCCTGTGCAACGCCCGCATAATCTCAAACACGTTCTCCGGATTCACCAGCACCGCCGCATTGCCCACCACTTCCGGTAGCGATGAAACGTTCGAAGTCACCACCGGCGTTCCGTGCACCATGGCCTCCAGCGGAGGCAGCCCGAACCCTTCATACAACGACGGAAACACAAAAATCTTGGCCGAGTCGTAGAAAATGCGCAGCACTTCAATCGGCACAAACCCCAGAAACCGCACATCGTTCTGCACCGCGCTGCGCACTACCGTCCGCCGCAAATCCGGATTGCCCGAAAGATCGTCCCCAATAATGATCAGCTTAAGATCAGGATACGCCCCTTCTTTTTCCAGCTCGCCCTTCAGCGCCGAAAACGCTTCGATCATACGCACCACATTCTTGTGCGCGCTCACCCGCCCCGCGTAAAGCAGAAACGGATACGTCACTTGATACCGCTTGGCGATCAGCTCCCGATCAGCGGCCGTGGCGTGCCCCCGTAGAAAGCGTTCATCAATGGCGTTGTAGACCACTTCGATTCGATCCGCAGGAATTCCAAACAGCTTCTCCATCTCAGTCTTCGTAAAATTCGATACCGAGAAAATCCGCGCCGCGCCGCTCAACACCCGTTTCGTCAACTGGAAATGAACCGACTGCCACACACTGTTCCGCCCCTCATCTCGCGACATGTGATCGAGCAGGTCGTGCACCGTCATCACATAAGGGCACGGCAGCCAACGCGGCACCGAAAAAAGGTTGGGCACGTGCAGCAGGTCGCAATCCAGGTGCTTCAAAACCGCGCGAAACTCCCAATACCCTTTCAGCGAACGCTCTGCCCCCGGCAGTGGAATCGCATGAAAATTCGCCGGAAGCGAGCCGATTTCCCCAACTTTGGCGGAAGGCCCGATCAATAGATATTTGTTTTCGCGATCCAGGCGGCCCAGGGTCCGCACCACGTTGCGGATGTACGTCCCCACGCCGAACTCAGTCATCCGCCGGATGTCGATCGCAATCTTCACGCAGGGAATTTAACCACAGAAGCCTGGCCGTCACACGAAATGAATACCCCTTCCCCAGTCGCGCCGTGTCCGGCCTCAACAGGAGTACCTACCCGTGCTCCCACGATTCCTCCGCGAAACAGTAATTATTTAATTTTCGGTGGAGTATTCGGAAAGGCGTCGAACGCCCGTAAATCAAGAACGGTTTTCTCCGCGACCTCCGCGGCCGTTCTCAGCGCCCTCAGCGGTTAAAAGCTTTTCCGCGACACTCTTAAGGGGATGTTCTGAGCGCACACCGTCGAAACGCCGCGCGATCCTAAGTCCTGGCCTCCGCCTGCGCCTTCGCCCGGCGCTCCGCGTACAACGGAAACGCCTCGCAAAGTTCCAGCACTTGCTGGCGCACTTTGGAGAGAGCGCCTGCGTCCGTACGGTGCGTAAGCACCTCAGCGATCCAGCGCCCGACCTGCCGCATCTCGCTCTCCTTCATGCCGCGGGTGGTCAGCGCCGGCGTGCCGATGCGAACGCCGCTCGGCTTCATGGGAGGATTGGTGTCGAACGGAATCGCATTCTTGTTGACTGTGATGCCAGCATCTCCCAGGGCCTTCTCGGCATCGCTGCCCAGCATGCCCTTCGAGAAAACGTCCACCAGCATCAGGTGCGTGTCGGTGCCGCCGGAGATAATGCGGAACCCTTCCTCCGCCAGCGTCTGGGCCAGCACCTTGGCGTTAGTCACGACCTGCGCCGCGTACGCGCGAAACTCAGGCTGCATCGCTTCCTGAAAACACACCGCCTTGGCCGCCATGATATGCACCAGGGGCCCGCCCTGCATCCCGGGAAACACAACCTTGTCGATGGCCGGTCCGAATTCGGCCTTTGACAAAATCATGCCCGAGCGCGGCCCACGAAGAGTCTTGTGAGTGGTCGAAGTCACAATGTGGGCGTGCGGCACCGGCGAGGGATGCGCGCCGCCAGCCACCAGCCCTGCAAAGTGTGCCATATCGACCAGATAGAGCGCGCCCACCTTGTCGGCGATCTGGCGCATGCGCGCGAAATCAATCACCCGCGGATAAGCGCTGCCGCCGCCGATGATCAGCTTGGGGCGTTCCTGCTCCGCCAGCTTTTCCAGCGCATCGTAATCAATCGTCTCCGTCTCTCTGGTCACGCCGTAGGGAATGATCTTGTAGGTCTTGCCTGAAAAATTCAGGTGATGCCCGTGCGTCAGGTGGCCGCCATGCGCGAGGTTCAGCCCAAGAATCGTATCGCCCGGCTGCAGCACGGCGGCATAGGCTTCCATGTTCGCCTGCGATCCCGCGTGCGGCTGCACGTTAGCGTGTTCCGCGCCGAACAGTTGTTTTGCCCGGTCGCGCGCCAGGTTTTCCACCACATCGGCAAACTCGCAGCCGCCGTAGTAGCGCTTGCCGGGATATCCCTCGGCATACTTATTGGTGAACACCGAGCCCGCCGCCTCAAGCACGGCTTCGCTGACAAAGTTTTCCGACGCAATCAGTTCCAGGCCTTCGTGCTGGCGGCGTTCCTCGTTGTCGATTGCGGCAGCGATCTGAGGATCGTTTTCATACAGCGGCAGATACATTCGTCTCGCAACAGGATTCGTCATGTCAGTTTCCTAAGGCCTCTCGTAAATGTTCGGGTGATGCAATTCCATGTAGCGTTCGGGCGCCTTCACCGGCGCAAAGCCCGACTGCGCATACAGCCCGTGCGCGTCGCGAGTCAGTAAAATCCATCGCCGCAGGTTTTGCAGCGCCGGATGCTTCATGATGCATTCCATCATCCACTTGCTCAGCCCGCGTCCGCGGTGCGACTCCAGCACAAAGACATCGCCCAGGTACGCGACGGTCGCGAAGTCGCTGATCACGCGAGCAAAGCCCACCTGTGCGCCCTGACCATCATAAATGCCAAAGCACAGCGAGTGCTCAATCGACCGCGCCACCTTATCGCGCGGAATGCCTTTGGCCCAGTAGCAGTTCGTCAGAAAGTGATGGATCGTGTCCAGATCAAGCCGCGCTGGGTCGGTGCTGATCACGAACTCGCCGCGCCGATGCTCAACCATCGCCGTTGCGACTCTGCTGGTCGGAGTGAATTCCACACTCACATTCTAACCCGCGTCGCTGTAGTGAATGCCCCACGCATCCGGCGGCAAGCCTGAGTTCGTGGGTCTAGCTAGAAGCTGGCGGCCGAGAGCTAGAAGCTGAGTTTCCTACGGCACCCCCACCCGCCCAATATAAAGCCGAAAGAACGCCTGCGCATCGGAATCGAGGCAGACCTGCGCATTGGCGGCGCCAGGCTCAGGGCGGGTGAACCCCTTCTCATCCACGCGAATGTGCATCGCCTGAACCGGGCACAGCTTCGGATCCAGAATGTAGGCCACCGTCATCACATCGAAAAGCGTCGGCGTTTCTTGCCCCCACTCGTGGTAGAGCAGCGTCAACGCATCGGTCAGCGGCGTGCCCGATTGAAAAAGAATCTGTCTTCTCACTTCGTCGAGTTTCAGTTGCGTCGAATCGAGCGGCATCACGTAGAGCGGAACGCCAGCCGCAAAAAGTTTCTGCGCCGACGGAATGTCATTCAAGATGTTCCATTCCGGTTGCGGCCCGTGCGGCGGAAAATATCCCATGTCTCCGTAGCCGCGGTAAATCGAGCCGCCCATCAGCACCACTCGCCGCAGCTTGCGGAAAGTTTCAGGATCCTTCTCGATCACAGCCCCCACATTCATCAACGGCCCGATTGCGACCAATGTAATTTGCCCCGGATACCGCCGAATCTGCTCCAGGATAAAGTCGACAGCCTTAGGATGCGACGCCCGCG
>DATDGM010000033.1:0-2389 GCA_036522075.1 Candidatus Sulfotelmatobacter sp. | reverse complement strand
GCAATGGAAGCACTGACCGTCACACCCGCATTGCGCGTTCCGATGGTAGCGATGGTGGGCAACCGAGCTCTGGACGACCCAGGCGCGTTTGGTGTGGAGCACAACGACGCACTGACAGTCCGCGATCTCGGCTGGCAACTGGTGTGGGTGGACAACGCACAGGAAGCGCTGGACACTGCGCTGATCGCCTACCGTGTAGCGGAAGATCGGCGTGTTTTCTTGCCATGCGCAATCAGTTGCGACGGCGCCTTCCTTACCCACTCGCAGGCGCTGGTCAAGGTCCCTTCGCAAGAGAAGGTCAACAAATTCCTGCCCCGCTACAACCGTGCAGAACTGCTGCTCCACCCTGACAATCCCATTACGGTGGCCCCGCAGGGCAATGAAGACTGGGTCATGGAGATCCGGCGGCAGAACTATGCCGCCATGGAGCGCACCTACGGCGTTCTCAAGGAAGCCTACGCGGACTTTGAGAGGATCTTCGGGCGCTCCTATGGCAATCCCTTCTTCGAGGAATACATGACCGAGGATGCCGAGGTGGTGCTGCTGGGCATGGGCACGCTGTCCACACCGGTCAAAGTCGCCATCCGCAAGATGCGCACGGAAGGAAAAAAGGTTGGTTTCGTGCGCTTGCGCTGGTTCCGGCCGTTCGCCGCCGAGGAATTGGCGAAGTGCCTGGGGCGCTTCTCCGCTGTTGGGGTCATCGACCGCGATTATTCGTTCGGTTCGCCCTATCTCGGCGGTGTGGTCGCAGGCGAGGTTCGCCACGCGCTCTACCCGTCACCAGGAAAGAGGCCACCGGTGTTGGGTTTCATCGCTGGCCTTGGGGGCCGCGAAGTCACTGTGCCCGACGTCGAGAAAATCACCGCATCCGTTTACCAGGCTGCCCAGGGCAAGGCACAACCGCTCACGCAATGGATCGGGCTGCGGGAGTAGTTTATTTTTGCTAATATGTTTCTACCGTTGGAAAGGATGGAAGAGCGATGGCTACCTATGTGCAAATCAATCCGACCCAGGATTTAGAAGCGTTCAAGGCAGTTAAGAAACTCCCGCTGGAGGAGTTCTTCACCTCGGGTCACAGGACATGCCAGGGCTGCGAGTCCGCCCTGCTGATGAAAATGATGGCCAAAGCCGCGGGTCCCAGGACCATTATCCTGGGGAGCACGGGGTGTATGTATGTGGCCAACACCACGTACTACAGCACCTCATGGGTTGTGCCGTGGATGCACACCCAACTGGGAAGCAGCGGATCGGCTGCGCTGGGTGCGGCCGCCGCTCTGAAGGCGCTAATGCGTAAGGGCAAGATGAAAAACGAGCCCATTAATGTCATCGCCTTCTGCGGCGACGGCGGGGGAGCGGATATGGGGATCGGCGGAATATCCGCCACCCTGACCCATCCTGACTACAACTGCCTCATCTTGATGTACGACAACGAGTCCTACGCCAATACCGACATCCAGCTTTCAGGCAGCACACCGTGGGGGGCGCACACGACTTTCAGCCCTCCAGGCAAGATAAAGAGAATCATGCACCATCGCTGGAAGAAGAACATGGCGGGCATGATGGCGGCCGGTCATCCCAGCTGCCGGTATGTGGCCACCATCTGCATGTCCTACGGTCTGCAAGGGATGAATGCTATGCGCAAAGCTTTGTCCATCGGCGGACCCACTTTCATTCATTCGCTGGATCCCTGCCCTAAGGGTTGGGACTACGATCCGTTTCTCTCCCACGAAATGGGCGAGCTGGCTGTAACTACGGGAGTTTGGCCGCTCTACGAAGTGGAAAATGGAGTGCTGAAGCTGACCGGCAAAACGCAGCAACTGGCTGACCGCCGTATCAGGCGGCTGCCCGTGCGGGATTATCTACTCAAGCAGGGACGCTTCGCACATTTTACGAAGGATGACATCGATTACTTCCAGAGTAAGGTGGACGAGATGTGGGAGAAGTGGCTAATTCCCGGTGTGATCCCCTTCTTCCGCAACGAAGCCGAACTGGACGCAGGCGCCCCGGCTGCTGACTGATGGGTTCTTCATAACGACGGCGCGCCCGAAGTGAGGGCACTCTTCTGAAAAAGGCGAGGCCGCTGGCCAAGAAACGGCAAGCGGCCTCGCATATCTCTCCTGCCCCGCAGCTGATTCGTAAAGATTGATCGGTGGTTGAACTGCTTTGGCGTGGGATTGTTTCTGCTCCCCAACGAAGCAATCCATCCACAGGTGCAGCTGGTTGGCCAAGGCGGAGACGCACCTCAGGTCGCGAGAGCAACTCCCGCCTCTTGTCGTCGAAGTTCACGCACACGGAGAGGACGAACAAGAACGACCATCATCAGCGCGGCGAGGATGTTGGCTATAGCGGCAATTTCGAGGGTTGTGGACCAGCTCCCAGTTCTGAGGGC
>DATDGM010000032.1:0-14777 GCA_036522075.1 Candidatus Sulfotelmatobacter sp. | reverse complement strand
GAGCTACTAAGAAATCCCCACTTCTCGCAAAGGACACGAGAACTGGGGCACCCGGTCCTTTCCCGGCTAGTTTTTCCCGGTATTTCCGCGGTTTCTTCTTGACGAATATTTCGATCGGCAATCTCGACCAGGCGATCAGAGTGAGCGGCAGCGCTCCCCAGGACGATTCGAAGCGTGAGCCGGGGAAGAAAGTTGGGTTCCCTCGCAGTGGGCGACTTTTGCGTCATGCGGATTTTGAACGGGTTTACAAGCTGGGGCGGCGGCACTTTTCGGCGACGATCACGGTATTTTATTTGCCGAGAACGGTGGGCGTCGCGGGGAGTTCGCCGGTTAGATCCGGGCCGCGGGTGGGATTTACGGTGGGGCGGGCGCTGGGCGGGGCGGTGGTGCGCAATCGCATGAAGCGGCGCTTACGAGAAGCGGTGCGGTTGGCGCGAACGGGCGCGGTGGGCGATGTGGATGTGGTGATGAATCCGAAGAAGGGGTTGCTGGCTGCGGAGTTTGAGGCGGTGGTGAACGAAGTGCGGCGGGCTTTCGTAGTGATTGAGAAGAAGGTGGGCGGCGGTGCAGGCAGTACAGAGCGATAAGGATGCGAGCCAGACGCGCGAGTATTGTGTCGCAAAGAGCGCGACACATCGCGCGGCTCGCCTGGATCCTTCGCGGCGCAAAGAACGCTTGCTCAGGATGACAACGCAATAGCCTGAAGGCCGATTTCATGCGCGGGTTCGCTACCCAATTCGTGTTGCTGGTGCTGCGGGGATACAAGTGGGCGGTGTCGCCGATGCTTCCGCCGGCTTGCCGGTATGTGCCGACTTGCTCGGAGTATGCGATGGAGGCGGTGGAACGATATGGGGCTTTGCGCGGGGGTTTGATGGCGGTGTGGCGGGTGATGAGGTGCCATCCGTTTGTGCCCGGAGGGTTTGATCCGGTGGTGCGGGCTGCGGCTGCGACGCCAGATATCGAGCTGCGCTCGATGGACAACCGGGGGCGGCTGTCCCCAGCTGGATCGGGCGGTTACCGGCCTTTCGCGGGCGGGGCATGTGCTGCAAACTGCACGGGCGAGGCGCCCGTGAGCTGTGCAACCGCTGGTTCTGAGTTACAGGAAAACGTACACATTGGCTGAATTTCAAAATCCGCAGCAGGAGCCGGGGAGCGAGAAGCGGCTTATCCTGGTATTCGTCGTCACATTTTTACTGATTCTGCTGGCGCAGCCGTTGATGAAGAAATATGGGCTGCTGCCGACGACACCACCGCCAACGAATCAGGGGGCACAGGCAGAACACCGCGCAGATGAGCAATCCGCGAATACGTCTTCGGCGGGATCGGCGGCGACGCGGGTGGCGGCGCCGAAATCGCCCTCTGTTCCCGTGCCGGTTGGGGTTAAGAAGCAGGCGGCCAGTGAAACGGAAACGGTTATCGAAAACGATCTTTACCGCATCACGTTTACCAACCGCGGGGCGGAGGTGAAGTCGTGGATTCTGAAAAAATATGATAACGATGGGCAGAATGGGCCGCTGGATATGGTGGATCCGGTGGCGGCCGAAAAGTTTGGGTATCCGCTTTCGCTGTGGACCTACGATGAGGGGCTGCGCGACCGGCTGAAGTCGGGGCTGTATGTTACGAGCGAGATGGGAGTGTCGGGCAAAGCAGAGGTTGCGGGGAAACCGGCCGAACACATTCTGAAGGCTCCGGCTTCGATCACGTTTGAATATTCGGACGCGGACTTGGCGGTGCACAAGACGTTTCGATTCGACCACAGTTATGTGGTGAAGGTAGAAACGTCGGTGGTGTACAAGGGCAGCGAGGCTGCGGCGTTTCCGGCATGGCCGGCCGGATTTGGTGACCAGACGACGCCGGCGTTCTACGCCTCCGGGTTAATCGACTACCAGTTCAATAAGAACATTGAGCGCTTGCCCGCCAAGTGTGGTTTCACGGTGTTCTCGAAGTGCACGGCGATCAGCGGCGGGGCTACGATTCAAGGTCCATTCCACTGGGCTGGTCCGACGGATCAATATTTTGCCGCGGTCTTCATTCCGGATGACCCAGCGTCGGTTGCGATGGTAACGCTGCACAACGCGATGCCGGTGGCGCGCGACCCGCAGAAGCCGGAGTCGAAGGAAACCGTGAATGTCGACGTGCTGGGCGCGGCCGTTGGCGGCGTGCACGGCCCCACAGATGAACGCATCTTCGTGGGCCCCAAAGAATTGGAAGTGCTGCAGAAGATTCCTGTGCCGGGCGTCGCGGGCGCGGCTAGCGACCTAAACGGTCTGGTAGACTTCGGGATTTGGGGGCTTATCGCCAAGCCGCTTTTCGTGTGGCTGAAGTGGACCTACCGTCACATGGTTGCCAACTGGGGATGGGCGATCGTGCTGCAGACGCTGATCATCACCCTGGCCTTGATGCCGCTGCGCATCACGCAGATGAAATCGATGCTGAAGATGCAGCGCGTGGCGCCGCAGATCAAGTCGATCCAGGAGAAATACAAGAAGTACAGCATGCGCGATCCGCGCAAGGCCGCGATGAACGAAGAAATCAGCGCGCTGTACAAGAAAGAAGGTGTGAATCCGGCGGGGGGCTGCCTGCCCATGCTGATACAGCTGCCGTTCTTGTATGGGTTTTACAAAATGCTGGCGATCGCGCTCGACCTGCGGCATGCCCACTGGCTCTGGATTCCTGATCTGTCGGCGGCCGACCCCATCTATCTGCTGCCAATTTTCATGGTCGTGAGCATGCTGGTCACGCAAAAGATGACCCCACAAGCCGGGATGGATCCCTCGCAGCAGAAAATGATGAACGTGATGATGCCGTTGTTCATGGGCTTCATCTTCTTCCGGCTGCCGGCGGGACTGAATCTGTATTACGCAGAAAGTAACTTGATATCGATCGCGCAGCAGGCGGTGATCAATCGAACCAAGCTGGGTCGCGAGATGCGCGAGATGTTGGCGAAGCGGGCGCGGAAGAAGGAGAAGTGAGCTTCTGGCCGCCAGCTACTAGCTTCTAGCTTGGGGCCTTCGACGGACGCTTCGGGTGACGGCGCTGGACGAGATGCATGGCAGCAAGCTTAAAGATCCCCACTTCTCGCACATAAGGATGCGCGGGAGGTAGGAGGCACCCAGTTTCGACATAGGTCCTTCATTTTGAAATTATCTTGCGAGACCATCTCGACGATCTCGGCTCAGGATGGACGAGCTAGAAGCTAGGAGCTAGAAGCCAGTGGCTATTCCCGACAAACTCGCTGCGGCTAACAAGATCAATGAATTCCTCAAGCAGGTGGTTACGCATGGGGGATTGCGCATGAAGTACCGCATTACCGTGGACCCGCCGCTGCCGGAGAATCGCGACTGGGAGCGGCCGGAGATTGTCGTCGACTTCGCGGGGCCGGATTCGGCGCTGCTGCTCGACCGGGGCGGAGAATTGCTGCGAGCGCTGGAGTTGCTGGCGCTGGAGATGCTGCATTTGCCCTCTGGAGAGCATGAGAAGATTTCGTTCGACTGCCAGAATCAGCGGTCGCTGCGGCTGGAAGAGCTGCGCATGGCGGCGTCTGTGGCGGCGGAGAAGGTGCGGCAGACGGGGACTCCTTATCAGTTCGCGCCGATGTCGTCGCGGGAACGGCGGATTGTTCATCTGGCGCTGCGGGAGCATACGGATTTACGAACCGAGAGCGATGGGGAGGGTCCGCGTAGGTCGGTGGTGGTGTATCCGGCGGATTACAAGCCGGCGGGGGGGAAGCCGGGGAGAAGGACGGTGCCGTAAGGGCCTCGGGGGCTAAAGCCCGCTTTAATTATTGGAGGCCTTGGCGCGGCCCTGGAGGGCCGCTCTTTTCACCAGACCGCAAAGTCAAATCCCCACCCTACAACGTGCTCTCCCAAAGAACCGGGGTGATTCAAATGGAGGAAACTGTGAGGTTGGCTCGCCAAGGTATGTACACTTCTCTTCTTCTGCTTCTTCCCTTGCTTTTTGTTTTTGCGGTCGCGATTGCGGCTGCGGGGCAGGATTCGCCTGCTTCTTCGGCTTCTGCTTCTGCCCCTGCTGCTCCTTCTTCGGCTGCTTCTTCTGCTCCTCTGATGTATCCCCGGGCTCGGCGCGGGGATCAGGTGGACGATTATCACGGGGTGAAGGTGGCAGACCCGTACCGGTGGCTGGAGGATACGGACTCGGCGGAGACCCATGCCTGGGTTGAGGCCGAGAACAAGGTGACGTTCGGGTATCTCGACCAGATTCCTTATCGCGACAGGCTTCGCACGCGACTGACCAAGTTGTGGAACTATGAGCGCTACGGCGTTCCCGAGGAGGAAGGCGGACGGTATTTCTACGATCACAATGACGGGCTGCAGAATCAGAACGTGCTGCTGGTAGCGGAGTCGCTGAACGCGGAACCGCGGCTGCTGCTTGACCCGAACACTCTCTCGGCGGATGGCACGGTGGCGCTCACTGGCCGCGCCATTACCGATGACGGCAAATTGATGGCTTATGGGATTGCGGCGTCAGGATCGGACTGGAACGAGTGGCACGTGCGCGATGTGGATACGGGCAAAGATCTGCCGGATGTGATCAAGTGGGTGAAGTTTTCCGGGGCATCGTGGACGAAAGATGGGAAAGGATTTTTCTACAGCCGCTACGACGAGCCCAAGGGCGGGGCGGCGTTGCGCGACGCCAATTATTTTCACAAGCTTTACTACCATCGCGTGGGCACACCGCAGTCCGAAGACAAGCTTATCTACGATCGGCCCGACAATAAGGAAATGGGGTTTGCGGGCGCGGTCACAGATGATGGGCATTACTTGATCATTCAGGTCTGGCAGGGGACGTCGCCGAAGAGCCGGATCTATTACAAGGATCTGACGCAGCCCGATGCTCAAGTGGTGCGGCTGCTGGATGATTTCGATGCGGCTTATAACTTTATCGATAACGACGGTCCGGTGTTCTGGTTCAAGACTGATCTCGATGCGCCGCGCGGGAGGGTGCTGGCGATTGATGTCCGGCATCCGGAGCGCGGGAACTGGAAGACGGTGGTGCCGCAGGGCGCGGACAAACTGGAATCTGCCGGTGTACTGAACAATTCGTTCTTGCTGGGATACCTGAAGGACGCGCGGACTGAGGTCCGGGTTTACGACCTGAGCGGAAAGTTTGTGCGTAATGTGGATCTGCCGGGAATTGGCACGGCTGAGGGTTTTGGGGGCAAGCGCAAGGACAAAGAAACGTTTTACGCGTTCACCAGTTTCGTGACGCCGACCACGATTTATCGCTACGATCCGGTGGAGGGAAAGAGTTCGATTTTCCGCCAGCCGAAAGTTGATTTCGACTCCAGCCGCTACGAGACGACGCAGGTTTTTTACAAGAGTAAAGACGGCACGCGGGTACCGATGTTTCTGACTTATAAAAAGGGGCTGAAGCTGGACGGGCAGAATCCGACTTTGCTTTACGCTTACGGCGGATTCGATATTTCGCTGACGCCATTTTTTTCCGTGCCCAATCTGGTGTGGCTGGAGATGGGCGGGGTTTACGCGCAGCCGAATCTGCGCGGCGGGGGCGAATATGGCGAGGAGTGGCACCTGGCCGGGACCAAGGCGCACAAGCAAAATGTGTTCGACGATTTTATTGCGGCAGCAGAGTGGCTGATCGCCAATAAATATACGTCTACTCCCAAGCTGGCGATCCATGGAGCCAGCAACGGGGGGCTGCTGATTGGGGCGTGTGTGACGCAGCGTCCGGATCTTTATGGCGCGACCTTGCCGGCCGTGGGAGTGATGGATATGCTGCGATTTCAGAAATTCACGATTGGGTGGGCATGGACTTCAGATTACGGATCTTCGGATGACCCCGCGGACTTCCCGGCGCTGTATGCGTATTCACCGCTGCAGAATCTGAAGGCAGGAACGAAGTATCCGCCGACGTTGATTACGACGGCCGATCATGACGACCGCGTAGTGCCGGGACACAGCTTTAAGTTTGCGGCCACGATGCAGGCGGATCAGGCGGGGACGTCGCCGGTGCTGATTCGGGTGGAGACGAAAGCGGGACATGGCGCCGGCAAACCGATCTCGAAGCAGATTGAGGAAGTGGCGGATTCGTGGGCGTTTCTGGCGAAGAATCTGGGAATGAGGGTGACGTTGGAGTAGGGGGAATCCCAAACATAGGCGCTAACTTAAGCCTGAATTTTCTTGCCGGGCGTCGATCTGTGATCGGCCTGGAATCAGCAAGCCCACGAAACAAAACTCGTCGGGGAAACCTAGCCGGAAGCTTTCTCGACGACCTGCCAGCAAGGCTGATCGGCGACCGGGCCTTGCCTGGTTGCAATAGTTCCAACTGGTCACGCGCTACGAATATCACATCGAGAACTTTCACGGCATGGTCGGCCTCGGCTGTATGAGAATCATGCTAGGCAGCGATTACTGGCGTCGCAGCGCCACCATGGGATCGACCTTCGCCGCGCGCCGCGCAGGGACATAACCGGCCAATAAGGCGACGCTACACAAAACCACCGCGACCAAGCCGAATGTAATCGGGTCGGTGGGCTTAACACCGAACAGCATGCTCGCCATCAGTCGGGTCAATCCCAGGGCGGCGACGATTCCAATCGCCGTGCCGGCCAGCGTTATGCGCGCTCCGTGTTGCAGCACCATGCGCAGGACGTCGAGGCGCCGGGCACCGAGCGCCATGCGGATTCCGATTTCCTGCGTGCGTTGTCCAACCAGATACGACAGCACGCCATAAATTCCGATGCTGGCCAACAACAGGGCCAATCCCGCAAAGGCGCCGAGCAAGGCGAGCGAGAAACGCTGACTGGCGATCGACTGTGCCACTACTTCGGTTTCGTTTTCGCTGCCAGAGACGATCAGGTCCGGGTTGCTGGCGCGAAGCTTTTGGCGGATGGCCTGAAAAAATGCTTCGGACCCGAGTGGGGTTCTGGAGCGGACGAATACACCAAACCCCTGGGCCAGACTTTTCATTTCCGCAGCGGAGCCTTGCATGACGGTGAGGTACATCTGAGCCTGCAAAGGATGGTTGGCGTCTTCTGCAAGTCCCCACTGATTGACGTGACCAACAACACCGACAATAGTCAGAAGTATCTCGACGCGCTGGTTGGAATCACTGTCAAAACTGAAAACTCGAATGTGCTTGCCGATCGGATCCTGACCCGCAAAATATTTTAGCGCGAAGCTGGTGTCGATGACCGCGACTCGCACGCCATGCTCATTGTCCTCGTCGGTTAGGAAGCGGCCGCGAACCAGCGGAATCCGCATGGTTTGGAGATACTCTGGTTCAACCATGTACTCCAGAGTTTGAGGAACATACTCGGTCCTCTGTGTGGGCAACGCCTGCCCTTCCAGCAGGAATCCCCTCTCATTGTCCCACTGCATGGGATTCGCTCCGGCATTCAATGAGCCTGTCTCGACTCCGTCTACATTCTGAATCGTCGCTTTAATCTGGCGAAGTGCCGCCCGGATTGCATCCGGAGATTGCTTCACCAGCGAAGGAGGCGGAGTCACGTCGAAATAGGACACATGGCGCGGATCGAACCCTGGATCGATTTTCCACAATTGCACCAAGGTGCGGCACATCAGCCCCGCGCCCACCAGCAGCACCAGCGCCATGGCCATTTCGCCCATCACCAAGACAGATTGCATGCGTGTCCGGGGGCAGGAGAGGGCGCGCCCGCTGTCCTTGAGCCTTCCACTGATGTGGGTCCGCGACATCCTTATGGCAGGCAACAAACCAAACAGGATTCCGGTAAGTACCGAAACCAAAATGGTGAAGAGCAGCACCGGAAAATCGAGCGCGATTTCCTCGGCACGCGGAACGGTTTCCGGGACCGCTACAAGGGCAGCGGCGGTTCCCCACTTCGCCAGAATCAGGCCGAACCCGCCGCCCAGCGCCGACAGCAGAACGCTTTCGGTAAGCAGTTGGCGCAGAATCCGCATCTGCCCCGCACCGAGCGCGGCACGCACCGAGAACTCGAGCTGGCGCGCCGTGGACCGGGCCAGCAGCAGATTGGCGACATTCACGCAGGCAATCAGTAAGACGAATCCCACCGCCCCTAGCAGCACCAGCAGCGCCGGCCGCATGTCACCAACGATATTGTCTTTCAAAGAGATAATGTTGGCCTTGATATTGCCGTCAACGTTGGGATAGGCATCCGCGAGGCCGGCATTCACGCGCTTCATATCCTCACGCGCCTGCGCCAGCGTGACCCCAGACTTCAACAAGCCAATTGCGTCCATGCCCCGATACGAATCCCGCAGGAAAAAGGCCGGATCAGTGTCTTCCCCGATGGCTTCGTACACATCGGCGGTTCTGAAGTTGAAGACATGCAATTGAAACGAAGCTGGAATGACACCGATGATGGTGCGCGGCTGCCCCGCCACGATGAGCCGTTGGCCAATCACGTTCCGGTCCGAAGCGTACTTGCGCTTCCACAACCCTTCCGAGATCAGGGCCGTCGGGCTGGCACCGCGCTGGTCTTCTTCGGAAGTGAAATTGCGTCCCAGGATTGGCTTCACCCCGAGAATCGGAAAGAAGTTTGCGGACACGCGCTGTGCCCGCACATTCTCCGGCTGCCCCACCCCCGTGATGCTGCCATCTGTTCCGCGGTATGCGGCCATTGCCTCAAAGGAACGATTGTCGCGCTGCCAATCGAGAAAGTTGGGGTAAGAAATCGAGCCGTTGGGAAAGTTCTGTGTCTCCTCGAACATAGAGACGATGCGCCCTGCATTGTGGAACGGTAAAGGATTCAGCAATACTGCTTTCACAACCGAGAAGATCGCCGTATTGGCGCCGATCCCCAAAGTCAGCGTGATTACCGTGACAATGGCGAATCCCGGGCTCTTGTGCAATTGGCGCAGCGCGTAACGAATGTCCTGTGCGAGGCCGGTCATCTCAGGTTCGTCCTCCTGGGCAAGGTGATTCCGTGGCCAATATAAGGCAAAACGGATCAACCTCCGCTACAAAGCTGCGTGCAATGCTCCTGCCAATATCGTGCCGGGCCTAAACCCCTGATAGGACAGAAACCAGAGAGCCCCGCTCTCGTTCAAAGGTGTCCACAGTCGGACCGTGATGTCCGAAGGCGAACAGGCAGCCATGGGTCAGTCTGGGGTTTATGAGACCGGTTGTAGCATTTCTCCCACCGGCAATGAATGCCTCGGCGATTCTGGCGAACAATTGCCGGCGCGTCTTCCCGCTAACGCACGAACCCGACGGAATCTCAGTATACGAATTGATTCTTATTTTCCTTCGTCGGCGGAGGGGCCGTAGACTGAGGGGACTGGGACTCCGGTCAAGCGCAAGTAGACTCCCATTTGGGCGCGGTGATGGATGATGTGATTCAACATCATGCGGCGTACGGCCGAATAGCGCGTACCTTGGAAGATTTTCTTCTCGCCGAATATCAGACTCCAGCTTCTGGCCCATTCTTCATCGGTGGTGGCGGCAATTTGCGCGCGGGTCTCGGCGACCTTCCTGTCGAATATTTCGAGAACATGTTTTTGCGACTCGGCGACCGTTGGTTTGAAGTTGGGGCCGCGCGCCGCCAAGTCGAAAACATCGGTCTTCATGGCCGAAGCGAATCCGGGGAGTTCCGCCAGATGGCCGGCAAGGCGACCCAGCGGCATGGATTTTTCGTGGGGCTTCCAGCCGAGCTTGTCTTCTGGGATACGCTCGAGGGTGCGACGGGTGGCGGCCATTTCGGCGTCGTACTCTGGAAGTAGGGTTTCACTGATTAGCATGGCTTCCTCCTCGTGGATTTGTTGGGTTGGATGTGGCTGTGGTGCGGGCGGCTTCGCTAAGTTTTTGAGCTTGCGCGAGTTTTGCTGGGCGGTTGACCACCTTGGTGTAGTTGCGTGCGCGTTCGAGGCATGTCGGACTCGATTTTCCGGTCCGGCCTGTGGGGCTGGACTCCACTATTACTGTCTTGGTTCTGCTGCCGTGGGTCGCGCGAGGCTTGTCCGGGTCTTCGTTGGCCTACGGGAACGTCAAGAGCGTTAACCACAGAGGGCACTGAGGGACACAGAGGACGAAAATTGTGGGTTGCCTTTCCACTTTCCTCTCAGATATTCACGTTCATGGCATGGCGCCGACATGTTTTTTACTGAAAAGCGGGGCCTGCGTTCCACTGTTTTCTATTGAGGTCCGCTTGGCCAGCACGGTTGGTTGGCCGCGAGGACTTCCACTTTGGCCTTGCCGATAGGCTTCCGAGTCAGGATTGATGGGCAGGTGGCGAGTTGCTCTCCCACCTGTTTCTCAGTTTGGTTCGTAGCGTCACGGATTCTGGCTTGAGTGTTGGAGAGTCCAAAGAAACGGGGGGGGAGACCTTTCGGTCGGCCCCCCCCGAGGTGGAAACTGCGGGCTTTCTCTCTCCGGGTTTAGCGGCCGGACGCTGCGGCGGCTGCCTGGGGCTTGGTTGCTTCGCCCTTCGCCGTGGCGATCGTCCCCTTGGCGATCGTTGCTTTGGCGATCATCGGGCTATCGATCTTCAAGCTGTCGATCTTGGTCAGAACCGTCTCGAGGCTGGCGCCGGTGTCAGTGCAGGCGTCTACGTAGGGATGGCGGCTGCCGTCGGCGTGCATAACCAGAACGCTGGTGGCCTGGTTCGCCTTCTTGACCATGTAGGGCAAGTGATGACGGTCATTGCGGGTCAGCGTTGCGCCGAGCACGACCAGGTCAAATTGGGCCTTGTTTAAAGCCTCCTGGACGGCCTTGCGGCCGGCGGCCTGGTGCACGGTGTGTCCCGCCTTTTCGATGTTAACTGCTTGTCCGGCAAGGAGTTCCGCGTCGCCCTCGCCATAGAGAATCTTCAACTTCGCCTTCGCCATAAAGTTTGTTTCCCTCGCTGTTCCCGTGGGTTGGTCCGCCCGGGAATCTGACATCACGGTAGCAACCACGGGGCTGGGTTAGTAGGGCACCAAAGACTTACGACGAAGGACGGGAGCGGATGGGGCGGGCAGCAGGGGACGGGGTTAGTAGGGCACCAGGGGACCGTGGGACCGAAGTCCAGAAGTCAAAATCCCCCACGCAAACGTCGCAAAAGCGCGACGTTGGGATGGGTCACTTGCGAGTTGGATGAGGACTGCGGTATGGAAGCGAGCCAGACGCGCGATTATTGTGTCGCAAAAAGCACGACCCTCCGCGCGGCTCGCCCGGGTCCTTCAGCGACGAAAAAACTGTCGCCTCAGGATGACTCTGGCGAGCTTTGTGGCGCTCAACTGACTGAGCTGGGACGACCCTTACAATTCCATCGTTCCGGGGCTGTGAATTCCCTTTCCGTGGGTGCACTTCCGGCGCTACACTTCTGCGCGGAGGATTTTGCGCATGTTCGCCCCTATCGTCTCCCGAGGCATTCTCATACTGTTCTTGTGTTCTCCGATGCTTTTTGCGCAGAGTGGAAGTTCCTCTGCGTCGACTTCGACCTGCTACCTGGATGACGGGCGACAGATTTATGTCCGCTACAATCCGGTGACGTCGAAGAACGATAAAGTGGTCAACGGCAAGCCGTGGGCTCCTGGCGGTACGCCGATGACATTGTTTACGGAAGCGCCGCTTACGGTCGGTACCTCTGCGATTCCGATTGGCGCATATACCGTCTACCCGATTCCGTCGAAAGAACGCTGGACGCTGGCGATCAACAAGAACGTGACTGCGGGCGCGGCCTACGATGAAAAGACCGATCTGGCGCGGGTGCAGATGGAGACCGACCAGGTGCCGGATGCGGCCGAGGCGCTGGAAGTGGCGTTTGCCCACGTGGGACCGCGGTGCACGCTGCGGATATACGTCGGGAAGAGCGCTTCGTTTGTGGATTTTACGGCGAAGTAGAATTTAGACGCTGGGAAGTGGAGCGGGAGGAATGGTCGAGCTTCGCTCGACCGGACAGCCGAGGGCGGCTGTCCCCACACGAGCCGCTCTTTTATGGCCAATAGGCACTATGCGCCGGTTGCTTCCATTTTTTCTTCTCTTTTTTCAAGCTGGCGGGGCGCTGGGTCAGGCTGCGCGGGCGCAGCTTTCGCATACGACTGAGGGCCTGCGCGGGGTGAGCGCAGTTTCGCCGAGAATGGCCTGGGCTTCGGGGACGCACGGCACTTATCTGAGCACGACGGACGGCGGGGCGCATTGGGAAGCCGCGCAGGTGCCGGGCGCGGACGCGCTCGATTTCCGCGGCGTTGTGGCGTTTTCGGCGGACGAAGCGTTCCTGATGTCCTCCGGGCCGGGGGAGTTGTCGCGGATCTACCACACGGCCGACGGGGGCAAACACTGGTCGCTGCAATTTCGAAATACGAACCCTAAAGGGTTTTTTGATTCGATCGCGTTCTGGGATCCCACGCATGGGGTGGTGGTGGGCGATCCTGTTCCGGACGAAGCGGGCAAGCTGCACTTTGAAGTTCTGCTTACCGATGATGGCCAGATCTGGCATTCCATCCCGCAGAGCCAACTTCCGGCGGCGATCGAGGGCGAGGGCGCGTTCGCGGCATCGAACACCTGCATCGCGATTCTGCCGACGCGATTGAGTAATGGGCCGCCGCCGCGTGATCCGTTTAAGGCGGACAAGTCGGCGGAGTCGTATCGCATCAAGGCAGTCGGCGCGCCCGATCCTAATATCTGGTTCGCAACCGGCGGGCCGGCGGCTCGGGTGTTTCATTCTGCGGACCACGGGGCGACCTGGAGCGTGGTGGACACTCCGATGATGCATGGTCCGGCTTCGGCGGGAATTTTTTCGATTGCGTTTCGTGATGCGCTGCATGGAATTATCGCGGGAGGCGACTACCAGAAGCCCAATCAGGATGGTCCTAATCTGGCCACGACCGACGACGGGGGCAAGACTTGGGAGCTATCGCCCCTGCGGCCGCTGGCTTACTTCTCGGCGGTGGCTTACGACCGCAATGACAAGGGGACGGAACGGATATTTATTGTGGGATCGGACTTTGTGTTTGATTTCCGTCCGCCGCGGGAGCCGCAGAGGATTAACGCGAAAGATAAAAGCCTGAAGTTTAATGCGGTGAGCGCGGTGCCGCATGGAGGGGCGCTGGTGGTGGGGGCGGGCGGGGCGATCATAAGGCTGCCGTAAGCGGCGTGCGCCAAGGGGATGGCGCGAAGAGTTAGTCCGCGTCAAAGACGATTCCCCCGGATGCCTACGCCAGAGGACGAAACGAGATTGCGGTCCACGGTTTGCTATCGCGATCGGTCTGATACGCGCCTTGTCCCGGGAGCGCGGTCTTGGCGTCATAGCCAGGTTTGGGAATCGCTGCGCGGGCGGCGTCCTTCAGCATTACGACATGAGGGCGAACGTAGGCTTGTATGACCGAGCCGAGAAACTCCACTTTCACGTCAACGTCGGCGGCGGTATTGGTCACTCTCGTTGCTGGGTTGAGGCCCTTGATGGGCACATCGCAAAGGTAGAGGGCGCGCGCCAGCTTCTTCAGTTCATTCTTCAATTCGGTTTTCGAGTGAAATGTGCCCCACTGGCAGACGAGGTATCCGTCAAACGGGCCGGTGCCGGCCGCGGTCTTGAGTTCCTGCATCGCAGTCTGGAGTTCGGCATTACTTTCCGTATGGAAGGTGGTGAGATGGATACCTATCATCATCTGCTTACCGACGGGCACGAGGAACACGGCTACGCATGACTGGATGTTGTTGAACTTGAGCTTCTTGTCGTCGGATTGAACTCTTCTGTTGGAGTATCTTGACTTATAGTCATACTCATCGAGGTATTTCGTCACTCCTCAACTCCTTGTGACTTCTGCGTGTGGAATTTCGGTTCTAACGGGCGACGGCCTGACTACTATAGTCCCAAAGACCATCTGCCGCTGGGATCTTCTCGGTTTCGCTCGGGGCGGGCTGTTCGCTGCGTCTGAAAGGCGCCTCCGGTTGAGAATGAGCCCAACCCAGGGCCTGACCGATTACGGAAACCTCCAGAATCGTTGCCTGTGCCGACTCCCGGTGCGGATGCTCAACGCGGGCGCTACGCGCCTCTCTTCCACGCTGACCTTCGACTCTTCCACAGCGGCTTTTCCACACCGCATCGGGATGACACCTCCGTAACTCACGGGTGCGGGCGGTTCCGTGGCATTGTGTAGGGGTGGCGAGCCCCTATCACAACAATCAAATCGATTCGGACGCGCGGCGCGAGGGCTACCTTGATGTGCCGGTGAAGCCGACGTACGCGGCGGTCCATAAGTCTGGCACGCCGAGTGGCAAACAAAAGGGATTCGGCATTCTAGCCGAGGTGCGCCTGGGAAGCCTGATCGCCGCTGCTGGGATGGTATGGACGGCTTACGTGGCAACGTCAAACTACGACGCTCTGTGGCACATGCAAGTCTTGCCTCCTGGTCCGATCGAGGTGTGTGCGCTGGGGATCCTGGTGTGGCTGCACGCGAAGTGGCGGCGGTCGGTAAAAGCAGGCTGAGGTAAGCCCTGGCAAGGACCTGTCGGGCTTCGCCCAAAACGGACAGCCGAAGGGCGGATGTCCCCACATGAGGGGTTTTGATTGCCGGTGACCAAAGTGCTATCCGCGCATCGTCCTTCTTGTTCTTTGCATTCCTGAGGCGATCAACGAAGATTAGTCGTTAGATTAGAACTCTTTTAGTGCTCCCCCAGATTGAGAATTGAGAACTCCGTGAAGAAACCATTTCTTGCCATCTTCGTTGTTCTTGTTTTCGGTGCCGCGATGGTGCGGGCGCAGGGCCAGAGCGCATCGCCGAGTGCGAACCCATCGACCACTGCCGTGCCGACGAATGCCGCGACAGCGACATCGCCGGGCGCAACCTCGTCTGCTGCGACGCCGGCCGATGCCC
>DATDGM010000031.1:0-2038 GCA_036522075.1 Candidatus Sulfotelmatobacter sp. | reverse complement strand
CGGTAAAATTACGATCAGCCATAGTCGTGGTCTCTTCATGATGGTGGTCAGGGGCGACGGAGCGTTCGTGGCGCGGCGTCGCTCCGCTATATAGTGGTATTTTGGTGTTATTTTCGATGTCGTTTTTATTAATTAACAGTAGCGAGTCTGCGGCATTGATTCGATTCGGGCGGAGCTGTATTTGTACGAGTACGCTTGAGTGAGTCGATTGAAGCGGGGGCAACGCGGCGGGAGGCGGCCGAACTGTTCGGGATCAGCCCCAGCGCGGTGGTGATTTGGGCGCGGGGCTTCGATTCCAGGGGACACTTGGCTCCGGATGGGGTGCGATGGGTGACTGTTGGCATTGGAGCGGCAAGAGGCTGGGCGCGCCCGAACTGGAATTCATATACCGGACGGCACCGATCGGCTTGGCCTTTCAAACCTTGCGCTGCCAACTCGCCGATGCTTCACATCAGACCACGATTGAAGCCATGGCAGCGTCGATTGCCCACGAAATCAAGCAGCCACTGGCGGCAATTGTGACGAATGCCAGAGCCGGTCTACGGTGGCTGGAACGTTCGGACCCAGATCTTGCGGAAGCCCGAGCCGCTTTCACCCGGATTTTGGATGCGGGTTCTCGGACAAACGAGGTGACTGAGGGGGTCCGCGCCTTGTTTGGGAAGCAGCCGCGCGAAACGAGCAGAATAAACATTCGGAAGCTCATCAGCGATGTGCTCGCGCTCGTGCAGGGCGAATTGGAGAACCACAATATAGTGCTAAATACCGATTTTGCCGATGATCTTCCGGAAGTGACGGCGTCACGCGTGCAACTCCAACAGGTCATCCTCAACCTGATCACCAACGCCATTGAAGCGATGAGTTTTGTTAGCGGACGGGACCGGCATTTGGAGATTGTAACCCGGTTCGAGCAGCAAACGAGCATAGCGATCACCATAGAGGATGCCGGAAGCGGAATCGATCCTGTTCACCTCGACCATATTTTCGATCCCTTCTTCACTACTAAGTCCAACGGGATGGGCTTGGGCCTCGCCATCAGCCGATCAATCGTCGAAGCCCATGGCGGGCGGCTCTGGGCTGCGCCGCGCAGTCCTTATGGAACAGCATTTTGCATTCAAGTGCCGGCTCACTTTGAGAAGGGCTTGGCGATCGGCGCCAGCACTTAGAGCTAGATGGTCCTCTCTCGATAACCTGGGAGTTTCTACTGCGATGCAGACTCGTGATCACGATTACACGTAAAGATAGATAATGATAAGCAAGCCCTTATCTTGGAGAGGTGAAAATTGGAGCGTCTCCATCCGTGCCGGCCGCGGTGAACCAGAGAATAAAAACACATGAAAACGCTTACTATCCGCCGCCGCTATCACGGTTCTGTTTGTTCCGGCGCAAGCCGCAACCGCGCCGGAATACAAAGCCTGCCATGCAGGCAACACCGCCGCCTGCAAGCAATGGCGTGTCAGGGCGTGCCGTGACGGCAACCCAGCCGCGTGCGACTACGACCAAGCGCAGAAGCAGAGCGATCCATCCGAATGGTGCTCGCAGCGCTACCCGAATGACGCGGGTCAATATCGCTTCTGCCTGAACGGTAGCCCGGATCGCTGATCCCTTTGGCCGACTACCAACGCGAGACTGCCGCCAGTCTGCTTGCACGGCAAAGGCGTGCGACGTTCGCACATTGAGTCTCCTTATGGCATTGTAGCGTTTTCATCATTGCTGCTGAGACTGCCTGTGCTGCTAGAGATTCGAGCTACTACGCCTGAGGATGCGGGCACGATCTCTGCGCTGAACGCGGATGTTCAGCAGATTCACGCTGATGCTCATCCGCGGCGCTTCAAGCCGCCAGCGCCGCACACGTTTACCGAGAAGGACGCGAAGGACTTACTCAGCAGTCCAGGGTACTTCGGCTTCCTCGCCCTCGATGCGGGGGCACCGATCGGCTATCTAGTGGCTGAAATTGTCCGCCGCCCTGAAACGGCACGACAGTTCGCGGACGAATTCGTCTACATCCACGAGATCAGTGTCCGACCTGGCGCACGGCGAA
>DATDGM010000030.1:0-28785 GCA_036522075.1 Candidatus Sulfotelmatobacter sp. | reverse complement strand
GTGGCTCAGCCGCAGCGTAGTCATGCTTCTGGAGCGCGTCCTCCGCCTGTGTAAGTTCCGGAGGCTGCGAACCCGCTTCTACTACCCTGGTATGCCGGATGGTGCGGCTCGAGTTCGGCCCTGTTTTCTCATGGACAACTTGAGTCGAAGTCTTGCCCGCAGAAGCTGCCGAGGCGTCGACGGGAGCAGTTCCCGTCGGCTGCGCGGTTTGCGGGGAAGAAGGCGAGGATGCGGGAGCGGGGCTCTGGCCGGAGTTCTGTGCACGCGCGATAACCCCTGCGCAGACAAGCGCGAGCGTCACGATGGCGATCTTCTTACTCGCGCCCATAAGAACGGGAAGCCCCATTTCCGTTCAGCAAACGCGCCAAATATTTGCCGGTATAAGAGCCGCTCAACTTGGCGATCGCCTCTGGAGTTCCGGCGCCTACCACTTTGCCCCCGCGACTCCCACCCTCGGGGCCGAGATCGATCACCCAGTCCGCCGTCTTAATCACTTCAAGATTGTGTTCAATCACCACGATCGACCCTCCTGCCTCAATCAGACGGCGAAATGCAGCCAGGAGTTTGCTCACATCATCAAAATGAAGTCCGGTCGTGGGCTCGTCGAAAATGTAGAGCAGCCGTCGTTTCTTGCGGCCTTCCGTGCTTGACCCATAGCCGCTCTCGGCCGGCTGCAAGTGCGCGGCCAGCTTCATGCGCTGCGCCTCACCGCCGGAGAGCGTCGTCGCAGACTGCCCCAAGCGCAAATATCCCAGGCCCACTTCTTCCAGAGTGCGCAGTTTTTCCGTGATCTTTGGGACTTCAGCGAATACTCTCAGCGCCTCTTTCACCGTGAGCTGCAACACTTCATGAATATTTCGCCCACGGTAGCGCACTTCCAACACCTGTTGTTTGTAGCGCGTGCCTTTGCACTCTTCGCAAATCAGTTCCACATCCGCCAGAAACTGCATCTCGACCGTGACTGTGCCGTCGCCCTGACAAACTTCGCAGCGTCCGCCGGGAATGTTGAACGAGAAATGCCCGGCGCTGAGGCCGCGCTTCTTCGCTTCCGGCAGGGCAGCGAAAAGATTGCGAATCGCATCAAAGGCCTTGATGTATGTGACTGGATTCGAACGCGGTGTCCGCCCGATTGGCGACTGATCCACCAAAACCACCTCGTCCACAAATTGATCGCCCTCAACGCTTTCCCAGTTCGCAGCAGAGGACCCCGAAGCGGCCGCGCCGTCCTGCTGCTTCGCCTGCGCCAGCGCCTGATAGAGCACCTGGTGCAGCAGAGTTGACTTGCCCGATCCCGATACGCCCGTGATCGCTACAATCATTCCCAACGGAATGCTTACGTCCACATCTTTCAGGTTATTGGCGCGGGCGCCGTGAATCTTGATCTGCTGTACTCCTGGTTTACGCCGAGCCACCGGCAGCTGAATGCGCAGGTCTTCGGAAAGATATCGCCCGGTGAGCGAGGCGGGATTCTTCCGGATCTCGTCGTAGGTTCCCGCGGCAATCACCTGCCCGCCGTTTTCGCCCGCGCCGGGGCCAAGATCGAGAATGCGGTCGCAAGCTGCCATCACTTCAGGGTCGTGTTCCACCACCAGAATCGTATTCCCCAGATCGCGCAGGTCGTGCAGGATCTTGATCAGGCGGTGCGTGTCGCGCGTGTGCAGGCCAATCGACGGTTCGTCCAATACATAAAGTGTTCCAACCAGCCGAGAGCCTAATGAAGTCGCCAGCTGTATCCGCTGTGCTTCTCCGCCCGATAGCGTCGATGAAAGCCGGTCCAGAGTTAAATATTCCAGGCCGACGTCGTTGAGAAATCGCACTCGTTCACGAATCTCGGTCAGCAGTCTTTCGGCGATGTCGGATTCCTCTGCGCTGAGCTCAACCTTCTCAAAAAATCGTCCCGCTTCCTCCACCGTCATAGCGCAGACCTGGCAGATATTGAGGCCGTTGATCTTCACCTGGCGGGCCTCCATGCGCAAGCGACTGCCGTTGCAGGCGGAGCACAGCGAATATCCGCGGTAACGGCTGAGGAAGACGCGTACGTGCAGCTTGTATTTCTTGCGCTCCAGAAGGTGAAAGAACCCCCGCACTCCCAGATAGCGGCCTTCGCCATCCAGCACGAGTCGCCGCTGCTCATCATCGAGTTCCGCCCAGGCCACATCCAGCGGGATGCCAGCCTGCTTTGCGAACCGCTTCAGATCGGTGAAGAATGGCCGATACTTGGGTTTGGTCCAAGGATCGATCGCGCCTTCGCTCAGACTCTTGGATTTGTCGGGAATCACGAGATCGAGGTCGAAGTCGATGGTGTTGCCGAACCCCTGGCAGCGGGGACAAGCGCCGTAAGGGTTGTTGAACGAAAACAGGCGCGGCTCCGGTTCTTCGTATCGCAGATTGCAGTTCTTGCATTCAAAACGGTGCGAAAACCGCAACCCTTTTGTCGAGCGGGCACTCCCTTCGACAAGCTCAGTGCGAGCTATGCCCGCTGATCCTGGTTCCTCTTCTGCTCCTGGAATCTCAAAAATCACTTCCCCCGCCTCGCGGTACGCCGTTTCGATCGCATCCACCAGGCGCGAACGTCCTTCCGGTGAAACCGTTAAACGATCCACGAGCACAAACACCGGCGCCGCAAAATTGACGTCCAGCAGCGATTCTGGGGTCGAGAACTCGAACACCTGCCCGCGCTGAAACAGCCGGTTGAAACCGGCCTTGCGCAAATCAAAGAGCCGCGTCTTGAGCGCCTCTGAAAGTTGTGCAGCATCGCCCAGCGCAGTTTTTTTCTTGCCCTTCCCGGCGCGCGGCTTGCTGCTGTCTTCGGGGGGCTGTGGCGGTGCGACCCGCTGCAGGGGAAATAAAACCTGCAGACGCGTATCCGGGTCGAGTGCCTGAATGGTGTCGGCGACTTCGTCGACCGTGTCTTTTTTCACTTCGCGACCGCAGTTCGCGCAATAAGTACGGCCCACGCGGGCGAACAGCAGACGCAGATAATCGTAACTTTCAGTCGCCGTGGCAACCGTCGACCGGGGATTGCGGGTCGTATTCTTTTGCCGGATCGCGACCGCCGGAGCGATGCCGTCGATCACGTCCGCCTCCGGCTTCTCGATGCGCTCCAGGAACTGCCGCGCGTAGGCCGAGAGAGACTCCACGTAACGCCGCTGTCCTTCGGCGTAGATCGTATCGAATGCCAGCGACGACTTACCCGAACCGGACACACCCGTAACCACAGTCAACGTATTGTGAGGTACCTCGAAATCAATGTTCTTGAGGTTATGGACGCGAGCTCCGCGTACAACAATGCTTTCCGTGTGGGTCAAGTCAGCAGACATCGGGTCAAGAGCCGGGATAGCCGGACGCTCGCCGAGAGCGAATGCGCTCAGAGGCTTCCGCGAGGGCTATCGAATCTTTCTATTATAAGGCAGGGAAGGGACGGTTGTGGTAAGTGCGCTAGTTCGAGGAACAGATTGCGGAAAAACATGCGCATTCGGCGCCATCGCGGAAGAGCGGCCTTTCAGGGCCGCGTAAGTCTGGGAGCTCCATGCGCGAGTCATTGCTACGTGTCGCCGTTTTCGCGATCGCGTTTCTTTCCATAGCGGATTGCGAGGCTGAACCCCACGGTCATAATGCCGACAGGTGGCGCAAGCATCACAAAGATCGCACGATTGAGCGCCCGCTGGCCTTCCTTGGGCGTGGCTTTTGCATTCGCTCGGCACATGGCGCAGCCCTGGGCAAACGCAGGAGCAGCGTAGAGTGACAGCAGCAGGCCGAGAAAAATCCCAGCCAGTGGACGTCTCGACTTGGAAAGATTCATGAACAATTGAGTCGCCCTTCAGTTCACCCCGAGCCGCAGAATTCTACCCGCGTCGGGAAAGAAGAAGAAATACATGATGATGAAACACGCCGTCACCGCGATGACCAGCATCCAGCGCATCAGAGCTTTCTCAAATTTCAGGTGCATGAAGTACGCGATGATCAGCGCCGACTTGATCACCGAGAGCATCAGCAGGACCTCCAGCATTCGCACTGGCTGAAAAACCTGCCGGTACGCGAGCACCACTTCGACTGCCGTCAGAAACAGCAGCGCTCCCCATACCCAGAAATACTGACCCTTGGTGTCATCGTGCGTTGCCACATCATGCATGGAAAAGTCCCTCGCTAACGTTCTCATCGTTCCCGGGAAGGTGCGGCTTCAACCTTGCTGCCGTTCCGCGGGCTCACACTCTGGTCGACATCAAATAAACCAGAGGGAAAATAAACATCCACACCAGGTCGACGAAATGCCAGTACAAACCCGAAACTTCGACGTCATGCGCGTCGTAATCTTTCGGCTTCAAAAACAGAATCACCGACGCCACGATCAATCCGATCAGCAGTGCGTGAATGCCATAGTGAAACACATTGTCCGTGGGAATTAGAAAATATCCCGCCAGATAAATCACCCCCAGAATCGGCAGAAACCACTTGCGCAGCGCCACCACGCCCAGGTAAATCACGCCAATCGTCACGTGCAACATGTGCATCGCGGTGAGGCCGAAGAACGTAGCCGGGAATTGCGGAGTGCCCAGCGAGACTTTCGCGAACTCGCCTTCCTGTCCGGCAACCTTCGGAAACCCTGGCAGAGTCAGGCCTTCGCTGATCAGTTTGCTCCACTCCATGCCATGCAGCACGATAAAAGCTGTGCCGAATGCCATAGTGGCCAGCAGCCAGTTCCGCACCCAGGGCCGGTCGCCGCGCTGCGCCGCAAACACTCCCAGAACCATGGTCAACGAGCTCGAAAGCAGGCACGCCGTCATGATGGTGGCGTTGATGATGCTGTCCTTGCCAAACGGCGTGGGCCATGCGGTGTAAATGCGGTTATAGCTGAAGGCGAACAACAGGGCTCCGAACGTCAGCGAGTCCGAAGCCAGAAATAGCCACATCCCCACTTTCTTCGAATAGGCCCCGAACAGGGGAGCCTCAAACTCTCCCGGCAATCCATCCACCGAAACGTGCTGAAGCGTGGCGTCAGCCATTCTTCGAGTTCCCCTTTCTTGTCTCCTGAGGCGGGCGTTCTTTGTCCGCCGAAGGACCTGGGCGAGTCGCGCAAAGCTCGCGTCTTTTGCGAGCAAGAATCGCGCGTTCAGCTCGCTTCTTTAGTGCGCAAATCCTAATAACGCAAAAACGTAAATCCACAGCACGGCCATGAAGTGCCAGTACCAGGCCGTAATATCAACTACGATGCGCCTCGCCTCCACCGGCCTGTGCAACAGCGCCGTCGCTGAAGCCCAAAGCAAGGCAACAATCCCGCCCGCAAGATGCACGGCGTGCGTTGCCGTCAGCAGAAAGACGAACGAACTGCTTGGATTGGTATTGACGTAGAATCCGCGCAGATGCAATTCTCGCCACGCCATCCATTGGCCGATGAGAAAGCCAAAGCCCAGAATCGCGGTCACGCCCAGCCATGGAAACTTGCTCTCCTCGCCCACCGAGACCCCTGGGATCGACTTCACCGGCGCCAGTGCCGCCTGTCGCGCCACACTGCGGCGCGACAGTTCCATGGTCACACTGCTCACCAGCAGCAGGATCGTATTGATAGCCAGAAGTCGCCACGGCAGATCCGTCTCGCCCCAATCGTGCACGTATGCGCTGGAAGCGTCGTCATAAGTCGGCAAGCCCCGGCGCACGATGTAAGCGCTGGTCAGCGATACAAAAATCATTGCGACCGTAGCCACGGCGCAAATCAAACCCAACCGGGCTCGCCGTAACCGCGCCCCATAATTCGGTCCGCTATCGCCGCCGTTGCCATCATCGCCCCCGCCCGGCGGCACCGGTGTGGAACCGCCCCGGCCGCTGTGACCCTCGTCAATCGCCTTGGATGGGGCGTAGGTAACCATAACTCCAACTCCCGAGCGTCAGTGCGCGGAGACGGTGACCGGATCCGTTTGCATTACGTAATCTTTGGCCGCGCCCGGTACGCCGTATTCATACGGACCGTGGTAGACCACCGGCGTCACGCCGCCAAAATTGTCGTGTGGAGGCGGGGTGGCCGTCGTCCATTCCAGCGTTGTCGCTTCCCACGGGTTATCAACCGCCTTGGTTCCTTTGAACATGCTCCAGAAAAGGTTGATCACGAAAATGAACTGCGCCGCTATGGTAATAATCGCGGCGTAAGTCATGAATTGATGCAGGGGAATCAAAGTAGCCAGGTATTTCACTTCCCGGTAATCTGAGTAGCGTCGCGTTCCACCGGCCAAACCCAGATAGTGCATGGGCATGAAAATCGCGTACGTTCCAGCCAGCGTGATGAAGAAATGGATCCTGCCCCACGTCTCATTCATCATCCGCCCGAACATTTTCGGGAACCAGTAGTAAGTTGCTGCAAACATGCCGAAGATTGCGGCCACGCCCATAATCAGGTGGAAGTGACCGACTACAAAATAAGTATCGTGCAGTTGAATATCGAGCACCGGCTGCGCCAGGAACGGTCCACTCAACCCGCCAGAGACGAATAGAGAAACGAATCCGATAGCGTAGAGCATGGGCGTGTGGAATCGGATTCGGCCCTTATACATGGTACCCAGCCAGTTGAAGGTCTTGATCGCTGAGGGTACCCCGATACACATGGTCAAAATCGAGAAAGCAAAAGCCGAATACGGGCTCATGCCGCTCATGAACATGTGATGGCCCCACACCATGAAGCCGAAGAATCCGATCGACAGCATGGCGTAGACCATCGCCCGGTAACCGAAAATGGGCTTGCGCGAAAACGTGGAAAGAACCTGCGATGCCACGCCCATGCCCGGCAGAATCGCGATGTAGACCTCGGGATGACCGAAGAACCAGAACAGATGCTGCCACAGCAGCGGCGAACCGCCCTTGTGACCCATGATCTGTCCGTTCACCACCACCAGCGGAACATAGAAACTGGTGCCCAGGTTGCGATCAAGCAACAGCAGAATTCCTGCCGAGAGCAAAACGCCGAACGCCAGCAATCCCAGGATCGCGGTGATGAACCACGACCAGACCGTGAGCGGCATGCGCATCAAAGTCATGCCCTTGGCGCGCAGGTCAAGCGTGGTAGTAATGAAATTCAGCGCCCCCATCAGAGACGCGATGCAGAAAATGGCGATGCTGGTGATCCACAGATCGGCGCCCAGCCCTTCGCCCGGTCCCGCCGAAGGGACCGCACTCAACGGCGGATAACCTGTCCAGCCGTGGAGTGGCGCGCCACCCGTGACGAAGAACGCCGCGATGATGCACACGAATGCCACGAACGTGGTCCAGAACGAGAGCATGTTGAGCACCGGGAAAGCCATGTCCGGCGCGCCAATCTGGATGGGAAGAAAGTAGTTGCCGAAGCCGCCCTGCGGTGCCGTCGTCAGGACAAAAAACACCATGATGGTGCCGTGCATGGTGAGCAGCGTCAGGTAGGTTTCAGGCTTGATCTCGCCGAACAGCGGAATACTGGCGTTTGGCCAGACCAGGTGGATGCGCATCAGCAGCGAGAGAAACATCCCCACAAAAACCGCGGTGAGCGCCAGGAAAAAATACTGAATGCCAATCACCTTGTGGTCGACGCTGAAAATGTATTTTCGAATGAAACCTTGAGGAGCGTGCGCGTGCGGGTTCTCCATTGCGACCATTACTGTTTCTCCGCCTCCCGAGCCGCCAGCCATTTGTCGAAGTCTTCCTGGCTGACCACATGTACTACGCCGTGCATCTTGTAGTGACCCAGGCCGCAAAGTTCGGCGCAGGCAATTTCATACTCGCCGATCACGGTCGGCTTCAGATGCATGTGAATGTTGAGTCCGGGAACCGCATCCTGCTTGAAGCGCAGTGAGGGCACAAAGAAACTGTGAATCACGTCGACGGCGCGCAGACTCAAATCCACTTCGCGGTTGACCGGCAGATACATCGTCCCCGTTACCACATCGTCTTTCGCCGCGGCGTCGGCCGTGTTCAGTCCCACTGCGGCCTCGCCGCCTGCGGAAGGATCCATTAACTTGGGGCTCGTCTCTCCATATTTTCCGTCCGGCCCCGGATAGCGGAAATACCAGGCAAACTGCATGCCGGTAACTTCCACCTTGACCGCGTCCGGCCCTGCCGGATCAAAGCGCTGGCTGGCCCATACGCTGCTTCCCATCAGGTTCAATCCGATGAACAAAATTGCGGTCAGCGCGGTCCATATTAGTTCGAGCGTGGTGTTGCCGTGCGAATACGCAGCGGGTGCCGCGGATGCCCGCTCGCGATACTTCCAAACAATGTAGCCCAGGCCCAGCTGCGCTGCGAGAAAAACGATCCCCATAAGCACAAATGTTAGGGCTAATTGTCCGTCGATGAACCCCGCCGCATCGGCGGCGCCCGCCGGCAGCCACCAGGTCTTGGCGACGAAGAAATACGTGCTGACCAACGTGATCAGCCAGATCAGAGCCATTAACGCGAGGCCCATCCCGAGTCCTCCTGGTCAATGCAACGGTGGCACAAAAGCACTTCCCCACCGCGGTTGCATCGCGCACAGTGCGAGCAACATTCGGCGGCGAGTGTAACACAGCCGCGCGCGCGGAGAGCAAGAGAGTTTAGGAGAATGAAACTAGTAAAGAGACCAAAGCTGTGGAAAAAAATACTTTGAAGGCGACGGTTTTCCTCCGGGAGCGCAAATTGAAGGGGAAATTGAACCGGAAATTGGGAACGCTAATTGAGCATATCGCGAAGAGGATGAATCAGGCAGATCTATATTCTGAGGGAATTCTGACGAAGGTTGAACCGCTGTGGTCTTACATCTGTGCCCTACTGGCTGGTTTTTGCCTGAACCTGCGGTGGCGAGTTTTGTGCTTTGCCGGTCGCAACCGCGGTCCCTGTCTTCGCAGCGCTCTTCGGTCTCTTCTGCGCGACCGAGTTGCTCTGCTCCGCTTTCTTCTTGTTGTTGAAGTCCTTTACTATGCGCGACACATACGCCCGCGTCTCGTGATAAGGAGGCACTCCGCCGTACTGCTCCACCCGCAACGGGCCGGCGTTGTAGGCTGCCAGGGCCTTTACCAAATCAAAGTTATAACGTTCGAGCAGTTCTCGCAGGTAGCGTGTGCCGCCATCGACGTTGGCCTGCGGGTCGAAAGCGTCCGGCACACCCAACTTCAATGCCGTACCGGGCATCAACTGCATGAGCCCTTGCGCCCCTTTCGGAGAAACTGCATTTATGTTGAAGCCGCTCTCCGCTTTGATCACGCTGCTAACCAGGTCCGGGTCCAGTCGGTAGCGCCCGCTCGCCGCGTTCACCACTTCGCCGATGTCGAACTGTGGACCGGGTTCCCGGTTACGCGGGCTTTTCGCAAATAGTGAGGTATTCAACCCGGCATCTTGATTGCCGGAAGCTGGGAGCGGGGAGCCGGAGGCAGGCTCTTCCGCAACTTCAAAATGCTCGATCTCCACCGTCGGCACGTCCACGTAGCTCGACCCATCCGCATTCACATAGAGCCGCGTGACGCTGCCGATTACTTCCCGCCGCTCATGTCGGATCGAAAATCCGTTCCGCAGCACCGCCATCTCCGCCGCCCAGCAGGGAAGCGAAGACCAGATCCCGAGCACGAGAACAATGAGAAAACGGCGCATTGAAATTGAGTGCGTCATCCTCGCTTAACCAGCAGGCTTACCCAGAAAGCTTAACCAGCAAACGGCCACCCAGGGTTGATTCGCATTCGAGCGGGGCCGGCCCTCAGCGACTCGCGGCCCAACGGCAACGCCCTCCCGGCCAGCAACTACTAACCTCCAGCCACAATCCACTCCACCGCCCCTGCCACGCCGCAGGCATCGTTCCCGCGGGTTACACTCCAACCGCGTCCCAGCAACTCCGCGCTGGCATTCCCCATGATAACCGGATACCCGGCGAACTCAAGCATTTCAATATCGTTATAGTTGTCTCCGATGGCCATGACCTGTTCGCGACAAAATCCGCGACGTTCGGTCCAGCGCTCGAGCGCCCGCCCCTTCGAGCAGCCACCGCGCAGCACGTCGATCATCGACAAGTCGCGCGCCGGGTATTCCGTCCGCAGCATGGTGATGTCCCCGAGCAAACCGCAATTTTCAATTCCGTGCCGCACCTCGGCCATCCTCGCCATCGTCCCGCAGAACATGGCCTGCACTGGATCGTTCACCAGGCAATTCTCGATGGGCACAACGAACTCAATGTACTCCATATTCTTTTCCAGCCACCGCCGGATGCTTGTACTCAGGTCATCCATGTGCTCCAGCACGATCGCGCCCTTGGTTTCGACGTCAAAAGTGAGAACGGTGTTGCCTCGAAATTCTTGCATCGCTTGGCACAGGCGCCGGCAAGTGTCCGCCGGCATCATGTCGCGATGAAAGGTCTCCCCAATCAGAGATCGCGTCACCGCCCCATTCGAACTGATCAGCCATAAATCAAATCCCAGCTGCTTTGCGATCGGCAATGCAAATGTGTGCCGCCGCCCGGTTACCAGCACGATCTCGATCCCCGCCCGGTGCGCTCGCCGCAGCGCTGCAAGGTCGCCATCGGAAATCTGAAATTGTGGATTGAGTAGCGTGCCGTCGATGTCAATCGCCAACAGCCGAATCGAGCCGGGCTTCGGGCTTCGGCTTTTCGGATTCGGCGAGACGAGGCTGCCGGCTTCAGTACTCGGGCCAGTCTTATTCGTGTTTTCCACACCGTATTGTGACACATGTCATAAACGAGGCGAGCAGCAAGGAGGTGGCCTCGCTCCTGGAGGACGATTATGAGCGGGACATATAGAGGATCTCGAAGTTTGGCACGCTGCCATGAAGGTGGCGCTCGATTTCTACGGCAGTACAACCAACTTTCCCCGACAAGAAATGTTCGATTTGACAAGTCAACTGCGCCGTGCCGGCGTGTCGGTGGCCACTAACATTGCCGAAGGAAAAGGGCGGTTCGCCGATCGGGAACTAAGCCAATTTCTCGCCGTAGCCCGCGGCTCCGTCTTTGAAATTGAGACGCAGGTGCAGATCGCCATGAATTTGGGCTACCTGGCTAAAGACCAATGCCAGGAATGGCTCAGCCGGTGCGGCGGAGTTGGGTGCCTTCTGAATGGCCTCATCAAAGTGGTGAGAAAGCTGGCGGCCTGAGGGATGCTCGCCGAAGCCCGCATGTTATATTGCGCTTTCCATGGGACTCCTCTTTCTCTTCGCGCACTGGTGGGGATTCATTCTCCAGGGTTTGGCCATTGTCCATTTCATTCGCCGCCGCCCTCAACTTTACTGGCTCTTCATCATCCTGATCGGCGGCTGGCTCGGCGCCCTCGTCTACATCGCGGTTGAAGTTATTCCCGACGCTGGCTTGCTCCGCACCGAGTTCCAGGTTTTCCCCCGTCGCCGCCGCATTCGCGAACTTGAGCGCGCCATCCTCGACAATCCTTCCGCCGGCAACTATGAAGAGCTTGGCCTTCTCTATCTTGACGACAGCGACCCCCAGCGCGCACGCGCCGCCTACGATAAAGCCATCTCTTCCCGCACCGACCACCCTGATCCCTTCTATCGCCGCGCCATAGCTGAAATCGAACTCGAAGATTTCGCTGCCGCCGTCCCCGATCTCGAACGCGTGGTGGCCGCTGAACCAAGCTACGACTTCCAGCGCGCCAAAGGCTTACTCGCCCACGCTTACGCCCACACCGGACAACCGGAAAAAGCCGCCACGCTCTTTCAGCAGGCCACGCAAATATCGACCATCTCGGAAACTTACTACAACTACGCACTCTTCCTGCAATCTCAGGGGCGCATCGCAGAAGCCCGCGACTGGGCGCAAAAAATCCTCGACAAGCGACTTACCATGCCCGGCTATCTCCGCCGCCGCGAACGCCCCTGGTTCCGCAAAGCTCACGTACTTCTAGCTCGCCTCCGCGTGGGTGCGTAAACTCGCGTGCCTAACCCCAATGTCCGCAAAAGAAGGACCACACGCACCGCCCGAAGCGCAGACTACACCGGAGGTCCGAGGTCCGAGGGCTGAAGTCCGACGCCCGCAGTGATAATCTGTGTCAGATGTCCCGCCTCACGCACCTCGAATGCACTCGTTGCGGCCACCACTATCCCGCCACCCGGCCGCAAACCGTTTGCCCCAACGACGGCGGCGTGCTCTATGCCCGCTACGATCTCGCCACTATCAAGCGGTCGTTCTCCGCCGCTCATCTGGCAGGCCGCGCCCCCACCATGTGGCGCTACGATGCCATCCTTCCTGAAGCCGACCCCGTCTCGCTTGGCGAAGGCTTCACGCCCATGCTGGCTAGCCGTGAGCATCGCAACGTTTTCATCAAGGACGAAGGCCTTAACCCGACCGGGTCTTTTAAGGCGCGCGGTCTCTCGCTCGCCGTCACCATGGCCCGCCACTTCGGCCTGAAGAAGCTTGCCATACCCTCGGCCGGCAACGCTGCCGGGGCGCTCGCCGCATATGCCGCTGCCGCCGGACTCGAAGCCCACATCTTCATGCCCAAAGATGTCCCCATGGCCAATCGCATCGAGTGCGACTACTACGGCGCTCATGTCACGCTGGTCGACGGCCTCATCAGTGATTGCGCCCGCAAGGTCGGCGACCTGAAGAAGCAGACCAGAAAGTGGGAAGAAGAAGGCTGGTTCGACGTGAGCACCACGCAGGAGCCCTACCGTGTCGAAGGCAAGAAAACCATGGGCTATGAAGTTGCCGAGCAACTTGGCTGGGCCATGCCGAAGGGGATTATCTATCCAACCGGCGGTGGGGTTGGCCTTTTGGGAATGTGGAAAGCCTTTGAAGAGATGGAGAAACTGGGCTGGATCGGCTCCGAGCGGCCCAGGATGATCGTTGTGCAATCATCGGGATGTTCGCCAATAGTTAAAGCAAAAGATGAACACAAGCCGTCGGCGGAGGCCTGGCCCAACCCCTTCACTCTGGCCTCCGGCCTTCGCGTCCCCAAGCCTTACGCCGATTACCTGATTCTGGACATCTTGGCAAAGAGCGGAGGCGCTGCCGTCACCGCCAGCGACCCGGAAATTCTGGAAGCGACCCGCCACTGGGCGAAGGTGGAGGGCATCTTTGCCGCCCCCGAAGGCGCTGCGTCGTTAGTGGCTTACCGCAAGCTCCGCGCTACCGGATTCTTCAAACCCGAAGATACCGTCGTCCTATTCAACACGGGAAACGGCCTGAAATATCTGGACGTTTTCGACGCCAGCGGCGCTGCTCGTGTGGGGGCGGGCGACCCGCCCGCACGGTCGGCGCAGCAGGCAACCCAACCAATCGGCGGCATCATCGGCCCCTACTGACTGCCACCAACCTCTGCAGCAGACTCCGTGTTCCCCTGTGTCGCCTGTGGTTAAATGGGTTCTTCCCCATGACCACGCGCCTCTATTATCAAGATTCCTTTCTCTACGATTTCGACGCCGAGGTGCAAGACGTGATCGAGAATCCGCGTCCGGCACTGATTCTCGACCGCACCGCCTTCTATCCCACCAGCGGCGGCCAGGTGTTCGACACAGGCTGGATCACCTCCGATGATGACGCCAAATTCCGCGTCACCGAAGTTGCCGACGCGGAAGACGGTAAGGTTGTCCACTATCTCGAAGCGCCGCCGAAGAGTCTTCAGCCCGGAACCCGTGTCCACGGCCAGATTGACGCTGCTCGCCGCCGCGACCACATGCAGCAGCACTCCGGCCAGCACGTGCTCTCCGCGGCGTTCATCCGTCTTTTCAATATTCCGACCGTTTCGTTTCACATGGCTGACGACTACTGCTCCATTGATCTGGACACAAGCGATCTGGATACGCCCACGCTGAGCAAGGATCAGGTCGAATCGGCGGAGCGCCTGGCGAACGAAATCATCCTCGAGAATCGCCCCGTCGAGATCCGCTTCGTCACCCGCGAAGAAGCGGGGAAGCTCGGCCTGCGCAAACTTCCGCCGACCGAGCGAGACGAACTCCGGCTCATTGACATCCACGATTTCGACCTCACCGCTTGTGGCGGCACACACGTCAACCACACTGGGCAGATCGCCGGCATTCTCTTGCGCAAAACCGAAAAGGTTGGCCAGGGATGGCGCGTGGAATTCGTAGCTGGGCGGCGCGCCGTGGCGATCGCCCGCCGCGATTTCACCACGCTTACCGAAACCGCCGCTCTGTTTTCCGCGCACATCTATGATGTTCCGGCGCAAGCCGGCAAAGCCCTCGAAGAGATCAAGTCCCTGCGCAAGCAGCGTGAACAATCGCTTGAAGAACTGGCCGCAGCGCAAGCCGCGGCCTTGCTCGCGGAAACTCCCGAGCAAAATGGTCGCAAGCTCATCGTGCGCACGTTTGCCGACCGTGACCTGAACTTTGTAAAGCTGCTGGCGCAGAAACTGACGCGGCAATCGACAAACACCATCGCGTTACTTGCAGCGACTTCCCCGCAGCCCTCGCTGATCTTCGCCCAGTCTCCGGGCCAGCCGCACGACATGGGCAACCTGCTAAGAGAGACCATGACCAAGTTCGGCGGCCGTGGTGGGGGCAGCAAGGACTTGGCCCAAGGCGGCGTTCCCAGCACCGAAGCCGTGGCCGCCGCGCTCGTGGCGGCCGCAAGTCGCGTGTGAGAGCTGAGTCGGAACCGAATCTTCATTTCCCCGGTCGTTCAACCTAAGTCGGAGCTGTTGCCTATTTTATTTTCAGAAAAATTGACTTCGCATGAGCTATTCGACCTTCCGATTACGAATTGTATGAGTAAGGGAGCCGCTCTTCCCGCGTCCCGGGGGGGCAAAGTGGACATCTGGTTGGGTGGTTCCCTCACTCCCATGTCTGGAGGCGCTTATGCGATTCGCCAAGAGCATCTTCGCAGTAACCCTGGTGGTGTTATCAGCCATGATGGCCAGCGCTATAACGGTTACGGTGACCCTGTCGCCCAGTAGTGGTCCGCCTGCCGCGAACTTGCTACTTTCGGCTGGGGGCTTTCCCGCCAGCACCGCCGTCGATATCTACTTCGACACTACCGATGTAGCGCTCGCGGTCACAAGCGCATCGGGAGCGTTCTCCGGAATCCCCATCAAAGTTCCTGCGTCGGCCGTACCCGGAACGCACTGGGTCACGGCTGTGGCGCGCGGTACCACGGGGAAGGCTGCGCAGGCTGCGTTCACCGTCCAAACCAACTGGCCTGAGTTCCAGTATTCGCCTCTGCGTAAGGGCGCCAACCCGTATGAGAACGTGTTGAGCCTCACAACCGTCGGAAGCATTGATGTGGACTGGTTCTATACGACCGGGGGAGCGGTAATGTCTTCTCCCGCCGTGGTTAACGGCATCGTTTATTTCGGCTCCAACGATGCCAACCTTTACGCCGTCAACGCCAGCACCGGGGCCCTGGTGTGGAAATACACGACGGCCAATAGCATCACTCTTTCCTCGCCTGCAGTGGCCAATGGCGTGGTCTACATCGGGTCTTCCGATGACAACGTCTATGCCGTCAACGCCGGCACTGGCGCCTTGGTATGGAAATACACAACCGGGGCCCCGATCAATTCCTCACCGGCGGTGGTAAACGGAACCATGTACATAGGCTCGGAGGATGCCAACGTTTACGCTCTAAACGCCAGCACTGGCGCATTAGTGTGGAAGTACACTACAGGGGCCGCCATTTATGCTGCCTCGCCAGCTGTGGCTAACGGAACGGTCTATATCAGTTCCGAAGACGCTAACGTTTACGCCCTAAACGCCAGCACCGGGGCGCTGCGGTGGAAATACACGACGGGTGGTGAAATGGCGGCTACCCCGGCTTTTGCCAACGGTGAAGTCTATGCCTCATCAACCGACGGCTATACTTACGCGTTGAACGCCCTCAGGGGCACCGTACTGTGGCAAGCGGGGACAGCTAACTATTATGGCTCAGCAGTGGCGAATGGAGTGGTTTACGAAAATTCGAACTTTGGGTACGTCGTCGCCCTGAACCAGCACACAGGCGCCGTGCTCTGGACAACTACCAACGGGGGCTTCAACGACAGCTCCACTGTCGTGGCCAACGGCGTCGTCTATGTCGGAAACGCCGTGCAGGACGGCGCGGTGCAAGCTTTCGATGCAAAAACCGGTACGCTATTGTGGCAATACACGACCGGGAGTTACGTGGAAGCTACGCCGACGGTGGTCAATGGAGTCGTCTACGCCGGTTCCGATGACGGGAACCTCTACGCGTTTGATCTAAGCGGAGGCAGTTTGGCGAAGACGCTCAAGCCTCCCGCGCGACCTAGACCCGAGATGTTGCAGCCCAACCTGAATCTGCTGCCCTCCAAACCGCAGTCATCAGAACAACCTACGCTGCCCTTGCCGGCGGAGGAGTAGGCAGCGGAATTCAATTTCCCCCACCCTTGCACCGGGCAGGGGTGGGGGTTTTCCAGCACTAAAGTCTTTAGCTGTCGGGAGTCAACCTCTAAGAGCGGACAGCACGGAGCAGTTACCGCCCGAGCTAGCAACTGTGGCGCTCGAAGGTATTCAAGCCGCATGGCCCCGGGGAGCGGTCCAGATACTGCGACAGAGCGGCAATCACTTCTGTCGCGATCGCTTCGGGGCTCGGGTCGCCGCCGTGCAACCCTTTCCACAATGAAATGATCCAGGCGATATCAAGACCGTGTGCAAGCTGATGGTCGCGGATGGGCATGCGCATCCTCCGCAGAATAGTGCAGCGGGGGACCCAACCGTTTCTATGCCTGGTGACGTCCAAAGAAATTTCCCCCACTCTTGCAGAGGATGCAAGAGTGGGGCTTCCCGCAAAAGGCTGGTATACCTGGGAGAAAGGAGTCACCGCACTTTTCAGGCTGCGATTCGGCGGTAATGGGTGATGGGCGGAGAGGCCATAGAGTCTCTTCTCACCGGGATAGTGCGGGGAAGGGAGAAAACGTTTCGGGAAAATAATGCCAAACAAAAAGAGCAGCCGCAAGAATATAAGGACGATTACCAGGAAGAAGGCCAGGAAGAATAGCAGCAAAGCGTCGCGGCCAATGGCAATCTCTCGGGACGCCGCCTACTGGCGGGAAAAACTCGGACTCGCGGCGCATCCCGAGGGCGGCTTTTATCGGCAGACCTATCGGGCCGATCTGATCTTGCCGGCTGAAGCTCTGTCGCCGCATTTCACCGGGCCGCGAGCCGCCTCCACCGCCATTTATTTCCTGCTGGAGGGTGAGAATTTTTCCGCATTCCACAGCCTTCGTTCCGATGAGCTCTGGCACTTCTACGCCGGCTCGGCTCTGCTCGTGCATGTGATCGAGCAAGACGGAAGGTACACCCAGATTCTGCTAGGAAGCGATCCGGAAGCAGGACAAACATTTCAAGAAGTAGTGAAGGCAGGCTGTTGGTTTGCCTCGGAAGTAGCGGACCGAAGATCCTTCGCCCTGGTGGGCTGCACCGTAGCTCCCGGTTTCGATTTTGAAGATTTCGAATTGGCGCAGCGGGAAGAGTTGGTGCGCCGTTATCCGCAGCATCGCGGATTAATCTGGAAGCTGACGCGACAGTAATGCGATGCGCTAAACCCTATGCGTCAGTTTGAAAAACTTTCCGCACCCCTATAGATTCGTTCCTATGCCTTCTCCGTGCTTCCGTGTCTCCGTGGTGAAAAAGATTCCGAAGAATTCGGTGAACCATGGCTAGGCCCAAACCGCTCGTCCTCATCATCCTCGACGGCTGGGGTTACCGCGCCGAAACCAAAGCCAACGCCATCGCCCTGGCCCGCAAACCGACCTACGACCGCCTGTTGCGCGACTATCCCAACACGCTGATCCACACCAGCGGACCGTTCGTCGGCCTGCCCGAAGGCCAAATGGGCAACAGCGAAGTTGGCCACCTCAATATCGGCGCCGGCCGCATCGTGCACATGGACATCACCCGCATCGACCTGCTGATCCAGAATGGAGAGTTTTTCTCGCATCCCGTGCTCCTCGCAGCCATGAAGCATGCTCGCGTAGGGGAGCGGAGGCTGCACTTGTTCGGCCTGGTTTCCGACGGAGGAGTGCATTCGCAGCAGGCTCATCTCTACGCGCTGCTGAAAATGGCGAAGCAAAATAGTGTCGACCGCGTCTTCGTCCACGCCTTTATGGACGGCCGCGATACGTTGCCCACCAACGGCGCCGGCTATCTCGAGCAGTTACAGCAGAAGATGCGCGAGTACAGCTCCGGCAAGATTGCCACCGTGAACGGCCGCTACTACGCCATGGACCGCGACCGCCGCTGGGAGCGCATTTCCAAGGCTTATAACGCCATGGTTTTCTCTGATGCCGAAGGCGGCAAGCGCGCCGACCCGGTCCAGGGCATGAAAGATTCATACAACAGTGGCGTGACCGACGAGTTCGTCGTGCCGTTCGTTTGCACCGACAAGAACGGCCAGCCGCTAGCCACCATCCGTGATGACGATGCCTGCATCTGCTTCAACTTCCGCGCCGACCGCGTCCGCCAGATCACGCGCGCTCTCGCCCGGAACAGCGGCCTGAATGAAAAAGGCGGCAGCGACCTTCCCGGCGCGGCCGATCTCGACGCCACCATTCCGCGCGATCGCGTACCAGGGAATTTGCATTACGTTTGCATGACGCGCTACGACAAAAGCTTCAGCCTTCCAATGATGATTCCTCCCGAGTCCATGGCCAACATTCTGGCTAACGTCATGGGGGGGCTGAACCTGCGCAACCTGCGCGTGGCCGAGACCGAGAAATACGCCCACGTCACCTACTTCTTCAACGGGGGCGTCGAGCAGCCGTTCGCGGGCGAAGAGCGCGTAATGGTGCAGTCTCCGAAGGTCGCAACCTATGACCTCAAGCCGGAGATGAGTGCGGCCGGCATCGCCGATGCCGTCGTAAAGGCCACAGAAGAGGGTTCCTTCGACGTGGTTATCGTGAACTTTGCTAACGCTGATATGGTTGGGCACTCCGGCAAGATCGAGCCCACGGTCAAGGCGGTCGAAACCGTCGACTCTTGCCTGGCTCGAATCGAAACCGCCGTGCGCGCCAAAGGCGGCGCCATTCTTGTCACCGCCGATCACGGCAATGCTGAACTCATGGTAGATCCCACCACCGGCGGACCGCACACCGCTCACACTACCAACCCTGTACCATTCATTGTGATCGCGGATGGTGCCAATCGTTTCACGCTCAAGCCTAACGGCTCGCTGCGCGACATTTCGCCGACCCTGCTGGGCATGATGGGCGTCGACGAACCCCCAGAAATGACGGGCAGCGATCTCCGCGTTCAAAAGATCCGATGAAGTGAAATGGGCAAGGCAACGGCGGAAAAAACGCTTGCACAATACTCCCGTCAAACTACTCATCGTCATCCAGCATCCCCTGGAATTGTGGAATGTGCCTGCCTGGTTTCCGGAGAAGGTGCAGCAGAATTTTCCGCAACTGGAAGTAACTCATCGCAACAATTACGATGGCATCGAGACCCAACTCCGCAACGCAGAAGTTGTGTTCGCCTTTTCCCTCCGCCCAAACCAATTCGCCGCGGCACGGTCCTTACGCTGGCTGCACTCGCCCACGGCTGCTGTGCATCAGCTCCTCTTTCCAGAACTGGTGAAGAGCGCTGTGGTGCTCACCAATTCCAGCGAGCTCCACGGACCGGTGGTTGCTGAACACGTGCTCGCACTTCTGCTTGCCCTGGCTAAGAAACTTCCGCAAGCGGCGCGCTTGCAGCAGAAGCACGTCTTCGCGCCGGAAACTATCTGGGGGCAAGGGGTTCCTCCACGAGAACTCGCCGGGGCCACGCTGGGAATGATTGGCCTGGGCAGTATTGGCCGCCGGGTAGCGCACATGGCCTCTGCGCTAGGCATGCGTGTGATCGCGGTGCGTGAGCATGTGGAGAAGGCAAGTCCTACAGGCGTCGACGCCGTTTTTGCGCCCTCGGCGCTCGATGAGTTGCTCGCGCTTTCGGATTTCGTTGTAGTGGCTGCACCGGTCACCGCCCGCACTAACGGCTTGTTCAATGGGCCGCGCTTCGCCGCCATGAAACCCGGCGCCTATTTCATCAACGTCGGCCGGGGTGAGCAGGTGGACGAAGCTGCGTTGATCAGCGCGCTTCGCAGCGGCCACCTCGCAGGCGCGGCGCTCGATGTGTTCCAACACGAGCCCCTGCCTGCGGATTCGCCCTTATGGGATACCGAAAATCTTTTTATCACCCCGCACACGGCCAGCCAGACAGAACAATTGTGGCCGCGCCATTACCAGGTTTTTTCTGAGAACCTTCGCCGCTACCTGGCTCACCAGCCCCTACTGTACGTGGTCGACAAACAAAAGGGATATTGAACCGCGTGTTAGACCAGTGTCTGTTAAACCAGCCAGAGAATCCGCCGCTTCGTGCTACAGTTTTCTGGTAGTGGTGCAGTTTGCTATTACGTCAAGGTGTCATCCTGAACGTAGTCGTTTTTCAGGCGGAGTGTAGGGTCTCCGGCACCGGCCTCAAGCGTGAGCCACCGATCTGAATCAATATGGAACCGCGCCTCATTCTTATCCAGTTATTGGTCAAGCTGGGCGTGGCCGCGGCCGTTTCCAGCAGTCTGGTTCGGTCGGTCGAGTTCAAGTCTCTCCTGTTCCGCGAAGAGCGCACCTTTCGGCAAAAGATTTTTCTAGTTCTGTGGTTTGCTGTCCCGATTACGATCGGCGTTTGGATCCGCTTTTCTGCTCCCAGCTTTCTGGCCGGCGATCTAAGCTTCGAAACCGCCTTGCTGCTGGGGGCGATCGGCGGCCGCTGGGCTGGTTCTCTAGGCGGCTTGTTAATGTCCCTTCCGGCGCTGGTGCACCACGAATGGGCTGCGCTTCCTTTCCTGGTGCTCTGCGGATTCCTCGCTGGCCAACTTCGCACCATGGCGCGCGACAAAGACGATATTTGGTCGTTCTCCCCTTTTATCGACCTGAGTATTTATCGCCTGATTCGCCGCAACCTCCCCACACCACGCCTGTTCGACTGGCAGATCATGTTCTTCACTACGATCGTGGGCCTTCGTTTCGTGCAAACGGAATTGCTGCGATCCTTCCCGCATTCCATCTTCAGTATCGAAAGTCCCGGCAACTTCTGGGTGTGGGGCGCAATCTATGCCGCTTCCGTGACGGCGATTGGAATTGAGCTCAAGATCTTCAACAGCGTCCGCATTCAGATTAAGCTTGAGGAGCAGGAACGGCTGTTGCTGCATGCTCGCATGGAGGCGCTGCAGAACCAGATCAATCCCCACTTTCTGTTTAACACCCTGAATTCCATCTCGTCGCTGGTCCGTGTTGACCCGGAGACCGCGCGCGACGTGATTTTCAAGCTGGCCACCATTCTGCGCCGCCTGCTCAATACGGGTGACGCCTTCGCCCCGCTGCGGGAAGAATTTGAGTTCATCGATAATTATCTCGATATCGAAGTGCTGCGCTTCGGTCGTGACAAGCTAAGTATCGTGAAGGAGTTCGATCCCACTTCTCTCGACGTTATGGTCCCCAGCATGCTGCTGCAGCCTCTGGTCGAAAATTGCATTAAGCATGGCCTCTCGCCGAAAGTGGAGGGAGGCAGTGTTTTCCTTCGTAGCCGCATCACGGATTCTCAGGTGGTGATTGAGGTCGAAGACAACGGCGTCGGTATGCGCGCTCCGAGGTTTGTCGAGGCTACCGATTGGCACGGCGCCGGGATTGGCATGGCGAATATTTCCGAGCGGTTGCTCGTGCTTTACGGTGATACCGCGCGCATGACCGTAGACAGCCATGAGGGCAAGGGAACGCTGGTGCGGATCCGCCTGCCATTACTGCAAGTGGGCAGCTCTATTCCGGAAGGTTTCTACGAAGCTCGCGCCAGCACGCGCCGGTAGAAGTCCTCGTATTGGGCAACAATCTTCGTCGAACAGAAATGATCAAGCGCTACTGCCCGGGCCTTCTTGCCCATCTCCCGCAGACGTGCTTCATCCTTGAACAACTCGAGAGCATAGCGCGCCATGGTCTCCACGTCTCCCACGTCGGCAAGGTAACCGCTCTTGCCATGCTCAATTACCTCGGGAACGCCGCCCGCGCGCGTGGCGATGGGAACCACCTCGCAGGCCATAGCCTCCAGCGCCGCCAAGCCAAACGATTCCAGTTCGCTCGGCATCAACATAATGTCCGCGATGGCCAGTTTGTCCTGCACCTGATCCTGCTTGCCCAGGAACAGCACGTCGGCGTGAATTCCTTTCTGCACAGCCAGCCATTCCGCCACCGAGCGGTCGGGCCCGTCGCCAATCAGAAGTAGTCTTGAAGGCATCTGCTTGTGCACCCGGTCGAAAATTTCGATCACATCCGTAAGCCGCTTCACCGGACGAAAGTTGGAAAGATGCACAAGCAGCCGCTCGTTGTTCGGGGCATACTCCTGGCGCAGTTCGGCGGAGGTTTCCAGGTTGCGCTTGTACACGTCGCAATTTACTGAGTTGTAGATCACTTCGATTTTGTTTTTGACGTCAAACACCCGCTGCGTGCGCTCCCGAAGATAGTTGGAAATCGCGGTGACTCCGTCGCTCTGTTCAATCGAGTAACGCGTAATCGGCAGATATGATCGGTCAAGGCCAACCAGCGTGATATCCGTGCCGTGCAGCGTGGTTACAAACGGCAACCGCCGCCCGCGTGGCCCTTCCGCCAACATTTGGCGCGCCAGCAGCGCGCTCACCGAATGCGGAATCGCATAGTGAACATGCAGCAGATCGAGATCGTAAAGCTGTGCCACCTCCGCCATACGCGTGGCCAGCGCCAGGTCATACGGCGGATAATCGAACAGCGGGTAACGGGAAACCTCCACTTCGTGGTAATGAATATTCGGTTCCGCTCCCCTGAGCCGTATTGGTTGAGCGTAAGAAATGAAATGGATATCGTGCCCGCGCTGGGCCAGTTCCAGGCCTAACTCCGTGGCCACAACGCCGCTGCCGCCGTATGTGGGGTAGCACGTAATTCCGATCTTCATTCGCGCAACGCCGCCTTTGTCTGGAGTGTATTAACGATACGGATAGAGTATGTGATTCGATGGTAAGGATAAACCGCGGATGCAGATTTTGTACGAATTCAATCCGCGCCGGGGACCTGTGACTGGAAACAAAGAACTCAAGATCGGAAGGCCGGGCAGGTGCAGACGGCTAAATCGGACGGAGGACTGAAACGGACGTAGTTACTGCTCGCCTCTCCGTCCCAGGTTGGTAATGCCAGGATCCAGTTTATCCAGATGGGTCTGTAGCCGCTTCTTGGATTCTTCCGTCAATCCCGTAAATTCAATCCCCATACCGACTCCGGGATCGCAGGTCCGGACGGTGGCCGATGCGGTCAAAGATTCTTGTTCGATCCAGAACTCAAGTTTAAGAGAAGTCCCAACCGCTACCGGCATGGCGCTCTCAACATAACAACCGTTGCCGCTGATGTCGGTGGCGTTCGCGCGCATAGGAGTGTTTACGCGCTCATCGCGCAGTTGCAACGGAAAAGAAATTTTGTGTCGCAGGTACTTTCTGCGATTGTCGGGCGCGCGGGGAGCTGGAGCGTTATCGGCGACCTCTTTCGGAAGAACCGCCAGCCACGGACATTCCTGTTCCGCCACCAGCTGTACGCCGATCTGCGTCTTTTTAATTCCTCCCGCGTCGACTACCCAAATCACTTTGCAGCGTGCTTTTTTTGCTTCGTACTGCACGCCAATCACGTCGCCGACCTTCAACTGCTGTTCGATTCCATATATGCAGGCTCCGGTCGCGCTAATGTTTTGCGCTACCGCGTTCTGAAAAAACGGTCGATCATTCGCACCCATGCCCCATACCCGGACTTTTAGGTCCAGGGTGGCGCGCGGAGCTATCGCTGATCCGGCCGACATCTGCGGAAACCTCAGGTCGCAACAATCTCTTTACCTGTCAAGGCCATGATACCCGCTTACGTCATTCGCGGTAGGTTACCAGAGTACTTTGGCGACCGGCGACAGAATGTCGGCAAAACTCCTCAGGTTCGAGGAACGGGGCCCAGGTCCCGATAGGAAATCAGGTTTACCCCGGCCTGCGAAAGCGCACTCCTGGCCTCAGGCAGGGTCAGGGCTCGAAGTTCTATTTCCCGGGACTGGCGCAGCCGGGTCTTGGCAGCAGCGAGATCGGCGTCGTTATAACCCGGATGGCATACAAATTCCCAGGTCCCGTCAGGAATGCTGCTTACAATTGCCCGAAACATCGCTTCATCGATTACTCCGGTAACTTCTACCCCCAGCGTTCCATCAGGCGTGGCAAACCCATGCTTCGCAACGGCTGCGCGGAACCTGCCGGCAAAGCCTTGCAGGATTCGCATCTCGGCGTAGCGCGTCCAAATTCCGGGTCTGGAAACGAGATCGCCCGATCGCAAAGGACGCCGCGGCCCGAAAGGATTACGCACAGCCCGTACCCCGCACGCCGCTCCTGCCCGAAGCAAGGGCCGAAGCACCCCGGGAAACAGGTGTGTATGTTTGTGTGTGTCGAGATGTGAAACCGCAATTCCGGCGGCTTGAATTTTTCGAATCTGTGCAGTCGCTTCGGCCTCGATCTCCTGGGGATCCAGGCGCCCGGCGAGCGCCCGCAGCGCGAAGCGCCCGATACTCTCGGAGAATGCTCTGGCGCCCGGCTTCTGATCCCTCAGGTCTTGCTGCAGCGGAGTCGAGATGTTTCCGGCATCGAGAAGAGGTACGCCATCAATCAGTACCACATGGCACCCCACGCTCAGTTGTGGGACCGTCCGAGCCAGTTGCACAGCGTCCGAAAACGCCGCACCATTTGCCATCAAAGTGGAGGAAGTGACGACTCCGCGGCTGTGCCCCTCAACAATGCCGCGGTTGACTCCTGCAGTAAAGCCAAAGTCATCCGCGTTAACAATCAACCGCCGCATCGCGACAGTCTAGCAGGGCACTCGGACTAAGATGAACCCACGCAACCTGACGCCACTCAGCTCACAGTCTGTTCCTTTGCACTCTCGTCGGGTGCCCTCTACGATCCGGCGGGCAAAAGCTTTGGCTTTTGCTAGCGGACCGTTCCCATTCCCAGCCTGCGCAACTCGTAGCCTTTCAACTAGGGATCCGGTGCATTTTGATGCGGCACGACTTCATCGAGCCTCCTTCCGCAGGGCCACCGTTCAGGCTGAGCGAAGAATCTGCCCGCGCAAGGTCGGGAGGCTTCGAGTGTGGCGCCCCAGACAAGAAAGATGACAGGAGCTCGGGTGCGGCGATCCATGCGAAAAATTTCTGAGTGCACCCCACCACGCCTGATACTGCGCCATCCTCATTGACCTACTGCCCCACCATCCTGACCAACGCCCCACCATCTTGACCAACTGCCCCATCATCTTGACCAACTGCCCCACCATCTTGACCAACTGCCCCACGCCTCGTTGACCTACTGCCCCACGTTGACTTACTGCCCACGCCGCGATGGTTTGACCGTTTTTTCTCACCTCACGTATACTCAAAAAGGCGCGGTTCGCGGATGCCCCTCAGTTGAGTTCCACCGGCGCGGCTCTGACCCTGAGCATTGCTCAGAATGGGTGTGGGTCGCGTTAAAGGCACGAGGGGCGGTTAGCTCAGCTGGTTAGAGCGCCTGCCTTACAAGCAGGAGGTCGCAGGTTCGAGTCCTGCACTGCCCACCAGTCCGGCATTCCGTTACAAACCGGGGACGTAGTTCAGTTGGTTAGAACGCTGCCCTGTCACGGCAGAGGCCGCGGGTTCGAGTCCCGTCGTCCCCGCCATTCTTTCAAGCACTTGCAAACCTAACCTCCTGCAAATCAGGGGATGTTAGGGGACGATAAACGCCGGACGAGAATGGCCCCATCCGAAAACGCTCACCAACAGCATTCATTGGATCAGGTTTGTCTTCGGCAAAATGCCTGTCGGCAGAATGGCGTCGACCAATTTGTCCTGCGCCAAACGTTTGGTCTTCGATGTCGCCTGCAAATACTTGTTCGTGACATGAAGGTTGCTGTGCCGCAAGTAGTCGCGGATTGTAAGCTGATGTTCGCCCATCTCTGCCAGCATGGTTCCGACCGAGTGCCGAAAGGTGTGCCAGCCCACACCAGTGATTCCGATCCGCCTGAATGCAGGTTGTATTTTCTTCTTCAGAACTGAAGCTAGATCTAACGGCTTGCTGCCCCGCAGTCTTTCGGAAGGAAACACGAAATCCTCCGGTTTGTTGCCCACCACACAGCCCTGGCATAAGCGCTAACTTAAGGCAGAATTTCCTTTGCCGGACAGTCGATCCATAATCCGTCGATCGGGGATCGGCAAGCTCTGACTGGAACGTTCAGACTTCCCAGAATGCGGCTTCTGGCTAGGAATGATTTCCGCCCGATCCCGATGCCACGTATGCCATCAGCGGTGGCACACCGGACCGCCTGAGCTATTACGATAATTACCTAGTCAACAATCACAGTTGACACATGCACCTAAATCCTAGGCTGCGCGTTCGGTCGGCCGATCTGCTACTAGCGGCTGCATTGAGCCAAATTCGGTCGGCATGCCGGTAATGCGAAATCGCAGTGCGTCCAGAAGTCGATCTGGCAAAAACTCTGCCAGGGTGGCCAGCAAGGTCGCATGTTTGCCCACGCGGTACCGCGTGCGCGGCCGCTTGGCGGTGAGCGCATGGTGGATTGCCTGCGCTACCACATTGGGAGAACTACCATTCATTTCCCGCTCGTAGCCGCGCTCCGCAAAATCACGCAGCATGTTTCCGTACTGTGCAGCGCCCTTCGGGGGCAAACTGCGAATCACCGCTTCAATGCCTCCTAACGTTTTCTCCACCGCCGGTGTTTTAATCGCCCCGGCTCTACGACAGAAACGTGGATCCCGAAGGGATGCAGTTCAAGTCGAAGGGTATCGTTGAGGATTCCGAATGCTATCTTGGTTGCGTTGATGAGGCTGCCGAACGGTATTGCGATGTGTGCGCCCACGGAACTGATATTAACGATTCGCCCACGAGCGGTTCGCAGCAGGGGGAGAAATGCCCGCGTCACTGCGATCTGACCAAACACATTAATGTCGAAGATCTCCTGCAGGTCATCCTGGGTCATGTATTTAACTGGTCGCACTTTGCCGACTCCGGCCACGTTGACTAGCCCGTCCAACCCGGAGTCCTGAAGCAGCGAGGCAACTTTTTCCGCCGCCGCAGTTACAGACGCCCGCTCTGTAATATCCATAGTGACCGGAGTGACACTCGTTCCGAAATCAGAACGTAGTTGATCGCCATCCGGCGTCTTGCGAACAGTCGCGAAGACGTGCCAATCCGACTGGACCGCGCGAGAGACGGAAGCTCGTCCAATTCCGCTCGATGCACCCGTAATCAGAACCGTTTTCTTGTTGGGAACACTCATAAGAAACCTCCAGGTACCACGCCATGCCGGCAGGGCACACTCGCTTACATATTTTGATCAAGTGACTCATGACACGATTCACAAATCAAATATTTTTCAGGACTGCAACTCACGCGGCCGCCCCAAGCAAAAGCAGCAGAGCGCGAGGGAAGATTACCGCGATTCGTGAGTCTCACGCCGCAAGCGAACATCGAAATAATTAGAGGAGGAAATATGGAACCGCGTTTCAGCTATTCAAAGCCGCTCCAGGGCCGCCCAACTGATCGCTAACGCGGAGGTAACAGGGCCCCTTTCAGCGCTTCGTCCCGATCCTGAAACGGCGATATGGGGAAGTGGGGCCTCCGCCGGGTCAACGAGCGCTATCGCCTGCTTACGGCAACAGTCCCTCCCGATGCCTGATCGAGAACCCAGGTTAATGTCCACCGATGAGGTATGCTGACTGCTTGCCGCCGCTCGCCGGCCTGAGAGGTTCCCTTTGCGACAGCAAATGATGACACGTTACTTCTTGTGCGGACTTATCACACTGTTTGGATGTATCACCCTCGCCGCAAACGCGCAATCCCTGGATCAGTTGAGACGTGAATTCGCTGATCCGCCGAAGGCCATGCGGCCAATGGTGCGTTGGTGGTGGCCGGGCGGCGACGTCACAGCAGACGAACTGCGCCGCGAAGTGCGCGTGCTCGATGAAGCAGGATTCGGAGGCGCCGAGATCCAGGCTTTCCGCATCGGACTAAAGACCGACATGCCAGCCGATGTCGCGGCCCGAGTGAACGACTATCCGACGCCATCGTTCTACCACAAGATGCGCGCGGCGGCCGAGGAGGCGCATGATCGAGGACTGTTCCTCGACGTGACATTAGGTTCGGGCTGGCCGTTTGGCGGCGGCGAGGCCATTACACCAGAACTCGCCTCTATCGAGTTGCGCTTCACCCGCCAGAACCTTTCCGGGCCAAGCCATTTTCACGAACGGATTCTTATACCGCCGCCGCGCCCGACCGCAGGCATGAATCTGGCACGCTTGTCTGGGTTATCCTCGGCCGAACTGCCTCCCGGCTGGCAACAGCGTCTTCAGGACCGCACTCGAATTGTCGCAGTCCTGGCAATGTCGGGGACAGAGCCAGTTGTAGAGATCCGAGAAGGCGGCCTTTCGCCCGCTCCGCGGCCGGAAGTCAAGACCTCCGGACACCTCGATTCGCGATCAGTTCAGATCCTTACCGGGCAATTGCTCGCGGACGGCACGCTCAACTGGGACGTCCCCTCAGGCCAATGGCAGTTGTTTGTCTTCTTCCAGCAGCCGGTTGAGACGCGGGTAATCGGCGCGGTCGGGACGGGACCACAACTCGTACTCGACCACATGAATAGAGCGGCTCTGGAAGCACACCTGAAACGAATATCAGAAGCTGCGGGCCCCGAGATCGCATCGTTCTATGGCAAATCGGTTCGGGCCGGCTTCTGTGATTCACTGGAGGTGGAATCCGAGATCTACTGGTCCGACAACTTCCTTAGTGAATTCCGCAAGCGTCGCGGCTACGATTTGACG
>DATDGM010000029.1:0-12996 GCA_036522075.1 Candidatus Sulfotelmatobacter sp. | reverse complement strand
GGCCAAACTCAGCCGCCGAAGTCAAAGCATAAAAGCAAAAAGCAGACCCGAAAAGCCAGCATCACTCTTGCTCATGGCCAGTTGTCGTGGGCAAGAGTGCCCGCGCCACACAACCAGAAGCTGCTGCACAACTAAGATTCCACCCACAACCACGGGTAGTCTTCCGGCCTTTGTACCAGTCCTTTTCGCACTGGATTCTGGCGAAGGTATTCCACAGTTTCGAGCAGGCTCTGATCGCCGCGAAGAACAGGATCGAACGATTCGTCCTGCCACACCGGTCCCTTGCCTCCCGAGAGCTTATTAATGCTGCGGGCGGAACTGCCTTTGATGGCCCGCAGGATTTCCGGCAGCGCATACGTCCAGCCCTCCGTATCGCGCAGCGCGGTGAAGACCATGTGCACATGATCAGGCATGACGACCGCAACATGAAGGCGGATCGTCGTCCCGTGATCGTGAAGGCAGTGTTGCAGAACCAGAGTTCGTGCTTCGCGTGAAAGAGTAGTCACTGCGAACGTACGGAAAGTTACAAACAGCGGGCGCTCATCCCGCTGATAGTGAGGCAGGCGGCGGCGATATTCGTATGCGGCGAAAGTTTGCGGTTGGCACTGGAGTGTACCGTGCATGATTGTAGGTCGAAACACCGGATGTTCCGAGGCAACCGGAGGAGTTTCTTGTAAATCGAATGCCAGAATGGGACTGGCACGACTGTTGTGGCCTACGGTTTTGATTGTGTGGCGCGGGCACTCCTGCCCGCGAAATGCCGAAAGCGGCACAAAGGAAAGAGGCCAAAATCAGCCGCCGAAGTCAAAGCATAAAAGCAAAAAGCAGACCTGAAAAGCCAGCATCGCTCTTGCTCATGGCCAGTTGTCGCGGGCAAGAGTGCCCGCGCCACACAACCAGAAGCCACACAGTCACTTCACGGTAATGGTCAACAACTGCGCTCCACTCACCACGTAATCCAGGGGAGGCGTGGCGGTTTCGTCCACATTCGATTCTCCGCTAACGATCATTTCCTGATTGCCGCGCATGCCGTCCATCACGTTCATCACGGAGAGCGGCAGGGTCGGCATCACCTTGTCAGCCACGCGGGCTTCGGGATCGGCTTCGAGCAGTGACACATAGACGCGGTTGTTGGTGTGTTCTTTGTTGAGCAGCGCGATGGTGGAAGCCAGATCCAGCTTGCGCCCAAACGCGGGATTCATGTGACCGATGCGGTCAAGGGTCTCGCCGTCGCTCACCAGAATTCGCAGCGTCCCCTTGCTGGCAGAAGTAGGAATCTTGATCGGAATCGACTGCACCACCCGCTCGCCGCGATACGGGGCGAGCACGGTTTCAACCATGACCTGATCACCCGGACGCGCTTCGGTCACGTCGGTGCGAGCGCTTTCAAGGCGCGCCCAGCGCCGCTCGCGCACCAGGTCGAAATCGAGCTTCACGCTCTCGACCGCAGGAGCGTTATAGGCATTGTCGTAGATGCGGCCGAAACGGTCGCCGAGGGTGAGCGCAGCCTGCATGGCTGCGGGCTGTCCGTTCTCTGCCGGGGCAAACATATTCTTGAGCGCGACTTCCGGAAACCCCTTCACGTTGATTGTGCCGCTCAGCCGGTAGGTAATTTCTTCGCCGTACTCGTTCACGCCATGCAGCGCGTTAAACACGGTCGCCATAATCGCCACTGGGCTCAGGCGGGGGTTGTTCAGCACTTCGTAATGAAATTCTTTTTTCTGCGCGCCGGCTGCGCCCTGTCCCATCGCCGTATGGATGGTCAACGTCACCGGAATCATTTCCGGCTGTTTGTTGAACACACCCATGATTCCGGTGTGGCGATCCTGCACGAAGACGCCAGCTTCTTCCGTGGTGTTCACGATTTTGAAGGCATTCAGCGGCGAAGGCAGCGTGGCTAGAACCCGAGCCTTGTCCATGGGCAGATCGACTGCGCCGAATTGCAGCAGCGGATGTCCGCAGGCCAGCAGTCGCTGCGGATCGATATACGTCACGGTGCAGGTGGCAGCAATGTCCATATCTCCGCGCACCAGAATCGCGCTCACGGCTGACCCGGGCTCGAGCGGTTCCGGTTGCCTTTCGTCACTAACTGAGCCAGCCCCCATTACTGGAACAATTCCGGCCGCGGCAAACTCCGGAGCAAAGCGCCGTACCGCGTCTTCGGAAAAGCCGTTAAACACCAGCGGCGTCTCGATCGGCTTCAAATAGTTGGCGTAATCCTCGGTTGTATTCCCGATCCCCGCCAAATCTCCGGGCGCGGAAGTTTTTCCGGCTGCGCTAGTCACTGACGGCTTGGCAACCGCAGTCTCTTCCGCCGGCGAGCGGTCGAGCGCATTGATTTCAAGCATGTCGGCGATGGGAGTAACTCCGGCGATCGGCTCCTTGGAGAACTCCCCGATGCGGAATGCGAGCGCTCCTGCCAGTTTGCCATCGAGATAAACCGGGCTGCCGCTCATGCCCGCGACCACGCCCGTGTACTCCACCTTGACGCCGTGCAGACGAATTAGAATGATGTCGCCCTTAGGCCCATTCACATTGCGCAAAACGCCCAGAACCTCCACGTCCATAGGCTCAGGCTTCACGCCCTCAAACACTGTATAAGCCACGCCACGCATGCCGGCGTGGATTTGATCCACGCCAATCGTCTGCAGTGGCGGTTGAACACTCGGGGCAGGTTGAAGGTTTTGAGCAATCAGACTCACACAGAGGGACACACAGAAGACGAGTGGCGCAAGAACTTTTTTCATATTCCCCCGAGGAAACCGGCCCTAGACCCTGCTCCAGGTTTCAGACTCATTGAATTAGACTCCGCCAAACTTTGAGTCGTTGCCAGGAGGGGAAGTGCGCGGGTCAGGCCAAACATCCCAATCACGAATCCTTGCGTCTATACTAGCATAGTGGTTTCCCGGGGTTCCTTATGTTTAATGGACGCATTTGGAAGACTTTACACAACGCTTCACCAGTGGCCGAGGGCGGTACTGTGCCCGCATCCAAGACTGCGGGCCTCAACTGGTGGGCGGTTCCGCTGATCGCATTGTGCGCGGTCGCCGTAACCATGGCTCAGCCCGCTCTGGCGCAAGACCAGGCGCCGGCTTCGCAGCCTGCGGCGCAAACGTCCGACAACGGCAAGCCCAAGCAAGACGTTCCCGCCGAAGCCGGCGGCCCGGGCAATGATGTGCCCTATGCCATTCCGAAGAAAACGGAAGCCGAACCGCCTCCGCCGCCTCCACCGCCTACTCCCAAGAAGCTTGAGGATGTCCCCGACTATTCCCTCAAGGTCAACGTTCCCCTGGTGAACGTAGACGTTATGGTCACCACCAAAGATGGCCAGTTCGTCCCCGGACTGACGAAAGAGCGTTTCCGCATTTCCGAGGACGGAGTTCCGCAGACCATCACCAACTTCAACGTTTCCCAGGCGCCCATCACCGCCGTTTTGCTGGTTGAGTTTGCCTCCACCAACTACGTGTTCATGGTTCAAGCCCTGCAGGCTTCCTACGCCTTCGCCAACAGTTTGAAGAAGGACGACTGGGTCGCCGTCACCTACTACGACATGCAGCCGCACATTCTGGTGGATTTCACTCAGGACAAAAAAGCGGTGTACGGCGCGCTCAACGAGCTGCGCGTACCCGGATTTTCTGAGACCAATCTTTTCGACGCCCTCTACGACACGCTCGACCGGCTCGACCGTGTGGAAGGCAAGAAATACGTCATTCTCGTGACCACCGGCATCGATACCTTCAGCAAGCTCACGCTCGACAAGATCATGAAGAAGATCAAGGACACCAAAGATGTCACCATCTTCCCCATCAGCGTGGGATTCATCGTGCGCGAATACTGCGAGACCCACCCCGGGGGTTGCCGCAACGCTCACGGCATGGGAATTCCCGTGAGCAATATGGACTATTTGCAGGGAGATAACGAAATGCGCACCTTCGCCGCCATGACCGGCGGCCGCGCCTATTTCCCGCGTTTTCAAGGCGAGTTGCCGGAAGACTTCGGAGAAATCTCGGACGACATCCGCCATCAATACTCCCTCTCGTATCACCCCACCAACACCAAGCTCGACGGCACCTATCGCAAGCTGAAAGTGGAACTGGTCGGCAACGACGGCGCGCCGTTGAAAAAAGTGAAAGATCAGAAAGGTAAAGACATCAAAATCGAAGTCGAAGCCCGCGACGGCTACACCGCCAAACACACCGTCGACTAGCTTCCGTTCCCGGGTATCGGTTGCGGCGGTGCGTTCTTGCTGCTCTGGAGAGCCTACCGCCCGTGGGCGGCGAAGAGCGTTGACTGGAAACTGCGCGCTCGCGACTGGTTCCTGTTTTTGTTGTATCCTTCCATCCTGTATCCGGCCCTAGTCCACCTCAAGTTCATCGAAGGAGTTCACCTTGTTCAGGAAATCTGCTCTCGCCCTCGTCATCCTCCTGCTCGGGGCTTCCCGCTGTGCGTTGGCCCAGACGACTCAAGCTCTTGCCCACCAGCCTCCGGACGGCGCCGGGATCGGGTTTCTGCTGACCGACGGTACGGTCATGTATCAGGGCAACGCCGCCTACGACTGGTACAAACTCACGCCGGACATTGCCGGAAGCTATGTCAACGGCACCTGGACGCGGCTGGCGAACTTGCCTGCCGGATACGTGCCTTACGCTTTTGCTTCCGCCGTTCTGGCCGACGGACGCGTCTTGATCGACGGTGGCGAATACCTCAACAATGTTTTCACGCTGACGAACCTGGGCGCCATTTACGATCCCAAAGCCAATACCTGGACCAATCTTCCGCCGCCCACCGGCTGGAATTACATTGGAGATTCACCCTCCCTCGTGCTCCCCAATGGAGATTTTCTGATCGGGAACAAGCTGCTCAAGACCATGGCCGTGTTGAATCCCAGAACTTTGAAGTGGACACTGCTGGCGGGAACCGGCAAGAGCGACTTTAACGCCGAAGAGGGATGGACGCTGCTGCCGGGTGGCTCGGTTCTCACGGCCGATGTAAAGAACGCTCCCAATTCCGAGATCTATGTCCCCTCTCTTAGAAAGTGGAGCACCGCGGGCAGCACCGTCGTCGATCTGCACTCGCCGTCGCCCGATGGCTGCATCAACTACGGCCCCGGAGGCTCGTTGTGCTACTTCCCGCCCGGAGAAATCGGTCCGGCCATTCTGCGTCCGGATGGCACCGTATTTGCTACCGGCTCTTATTCCAACACTGCGAGCGGCGCGGGACACACCGCAATCTATTCGCCGGCTACGGGTTGGGCGGCCGGCCCTGACTTTCCCAATGGCGACAACGCGGGCGACGATTTCGCCGTGTTGCTGCCCAGCGGCAACGTCCTGGTCGAAGGCAACCTGACCTCTTATGAGTGGAACGGGGTGAGCTTTTTTCCTACGCTCTCAACTCCTGGCAGTCTCATCATGTTGCCGACGGGGCAGGTGCTGGTGGGCGGCTTCGAAGTTTATAACCCGAGAGGAACCTACGAACCCGGATGGGCGCCGACCATCACCACGGTCTCTGCCGTGTTGCATCGCGGCTCGACCTACAGAATCTCCGGAACTCAGTTCAACGGGTTGTCGCAGGCGGCGGCGTTCGGAGACGAGTTTCAGACCGCCACCAACTACCCGCTGGTGCGCATCACCAACAGCAGCACAGGCCACGTGTTTTACGCCCGCACCCACAATCACAGCACCATGGCGGTGGCCACGGGATCCGCGATTGTCTACACGAGATTCGATGTGCCCGCCACCATGGAGACCGGTTCCAGCTCGATTGAAGTGGTGACCAACGGCATCCCGTCCGCCCCGGTGACCGTCACTGTGGAATAGCTGAGCCGCGAGGACCGAGTCGCCAGTGCGGAGTGAGCACCGAGTTGCGTTTCGCCGTACTCGGTACTCGCTCAGCGCGCATGAAAAAAGTGGTCAAGCAATAAGAAAACGCCGGCGCCCACAAAAACCAGCAAGGCCATTTTCATTGCGGGCTCCTTATTTACCTCCGGCACAAGATCGGAGGCGGCCACGTAGATTGTGACTCCCGCCGCCAACGGCAGGCCCGCGCCCACATGGTGCCGGAACAGCGCCATCGTTAGAACCCCCGCCAGCGTAGATGCGCCGATCACCACCGACGCGCCCCAGGCCGTGCTCCGGCTGCGTCCACTGGCCAGCATTACCGAACTCACCGTAAAGCCTTCCGGAATTTTGTGCAGAAATATCGCCAGGAAAATCAGCCAGCCCAGCCAGTTCGAAACCAGAAATCCGGACGCAATCGCAATGCCGTCAAAAAAAGTGTGAATGATCAGCCCCAGCAGCACCGAGTATCCCTTGTGCGCATGAATGAACTCATCGTGGTGAGTCTCCTCGCCGAAATGAAAATGTGGGGTGACCGTGTGTTCGAAGAAATGAATTATCAAATATCCCAGCAACACCAGAAGCGCAGCCGAACGCCCCCGCAGTTCCAAACTCTCCGGCACCATCTCAACCAGCGCCGTCGCCAGCATGAACCCCGCCCCCAGCGCCACAAAATAGCGCAGGTAGCGCCGCTCCCAATGCCGCTGCACAATAATCGCCCCGCCAAACACGTTGGCAGCAGCGGCACTCAGGCCGAGCAGGATGCTGATCAGAATCGGATTCAAGAAGCAGTACCCAGTTGTCAGTACCTAGTACCCAGTAGAACGTGCGCTCTTAGTCACTTCGCTTTCAGGGAGTTAATCAAGCCGTTAAGAAGTTTGCCGACTTCAACGACTTGATTCAGCAGTATCTGGGCTTGGTCGTGTCCAGTGTATTCCAGTCGTTCGGCGATCAATAATTGCGTTTCCAACTCAGCGAGCGAGCCGCTCGAGTGGCGCAGAAAGTGAGAAAATTCCGCCTTGCTGAAGTGCGCTTGACCTTCGGCGATGTTGCTCGGAACGGAGACCGCCGCTCGACGAATCTGATCGGTAAGGCTGTAGACCTCCCGTTTAGGAAAGCTTTCGGTTACACGGTAGACGTCAATAACCAGGTCCATCGCCTTCTGCCAAACAATCAGGTCTTTGAAATGCTGAGCCATGGAGGTTAGGTTTTACTGGGTACCGGCTACTAGCAACTGGGTACTGACTACCCGCTATGTCTGATATGCATCACATCCCCATCCTGCACGATGTAATCCTTGCCCTCAAGCCGCAGCGTGCCCTTCGCGCGGGCATTGGCCTCTGAGCCGGCCTCGAGCAGCTGATCCCAGCGAATGGTTTCCGCGCGGATGAAATGCTTCTCCAGATCGGAATGAATGGCCCCCGCCCCTTCCTGCGCGCGCGTGTGCGCGGGGATCGTCCAGGCGCGGCATTCGTCTTCCCCGGCGGTAAAAAACGAAATCAGCCCAAGCAGCTTGTAGGTGGTGCGGATCAGGCGAACCAATCCACTTTCCGTAAGCCCGTAGCTCGACAAAAATTCCGCCGCGTCCGCATCACTCATTTCCGAAAGCTCCGCTTCCACCTTGCCACAGATGGCGCTGGCTCCGGCGTTGGGCCGTCCCGCAACTTCCGTCAGATTGTATTTCGTGACCGCCTCTTCCAGTTCCTTGCCTAGCGTCGTGGACTCTCCAATGTTCAAAACGTAGAGGATCGGTTTCTCGCTCAGGAACATGAAGCCGCGAATCCGCTTCTTATCTTCCGCGGTCATCTCCATTTCGCGCAGCGGCTTTTCCGTGCCCAGATGCGCATTGGCGCGCTTGAGCAGCTCGAACTCTTTTTCGAGCTCCGGCGTTTTCATCTTCTTCAAGTCTTTTTCCAGGCGCTCCAGCCGCTTTTCAATCTGTCCCAGGTCGCTCACCATCAAATCGAATTCCACATTCTTGATGTCGCGCAGCGGATCGATCACGCCCACGTGCGCAATTGCCGGATCGTCAAACACGCGCACCACATGCGCGAGCGCGTCCACCTGCCGCAGATGCGCGGAATACGCCGAATCCTTGAGCGCATCCTGGCCGATCGCGCCTACGTCGACGTATTCCACCGAAGCATGCGTCAGCTTCTTCGGGTTGTAGAGCGCAGCCAGCTTGTCGAGCCGGTCATCGGGAACCTTGGCCACGCCAATATGCGCCTCCCGCGGATTGGCGCGAGCCGAATCCGAAAGCTGCGCCTTGGTGAGAATTTGAAACAGCGATGTCTTGCCCACCTGAGGCAGGCCGATGATTCCAGTTTTCATAAGAAAGCTTCTAGCGTCTGGCTCCTAGCGATCTGCAACGCGGCCTCAGTGCGAAGGGATGCGCACGGTATGTTCCAGCGACCGTTGGACAACCTTTCAGGATAAATGATGCAGGCGATATTGCCCAACTTGGTCAGCCCATCACGACCAATGTGGGGACAGCCGCCCTCGGCTGTCCGTTCCGGGCGAAGCCCGGAGGTGCTGCCCGCGAGTGCATCCCGCCCGGAGTCAAGCGCACACTCAGCGCCAAGAAAAGTTTAGCTAGGAGCTAGAAGCTAGAAGCTGCGCCGTCAAATACACCACCACCAGCCCCACCAGCAGCACCGCTCCTTCCACGCGGGTCGACCAAACATGCAGCGCATCAAACTGCACCCGCGCAGGATTATCCAGCGGCACGGAAGCAAGATCGCCCACTTGCGCCCGCAGCGTGTCCATGCGCGGCATAATCCAGAACTGCGAAAGCAGCGTAAGCGCAAGCATCAGGCACATCAGCATGTGTCGCCCGGCGAAAACGTGCGCCGTTCCGTCGGTAAGCCGGCTGTAGAGCAGGGAACTGGCGAGGTAGATAATGCCAGAAACGATGGCGATCCAATGCAGTTTGCCGAGCGAGCGCCCGACAAGATTGCCAGCCAGATGCGTGCTAGGCAGGACTTGAAACGCCGTAGGGGCCAAGACGAAAGCAAAAAAAATCAGCCCGCCGATCCACACAACAAGCGAGAGCAGCATGAGAAAGCGCAGGAAGGACATGACCGAGAATTATAGCCGTTGCGAAAGATCAGGAAGCGCGAACCACGGAGAACACAGAGGAAGAAGTAAGGCGATTGGATCCGGAAACTGAGAACCGAGAACTGAGAACTGAAAACTGAGAACTGAAAACTGAAAACTGAAAACTGAAAACTGAGTACTGGCGACTGGGTACTGCTTACACCGGCACAGCGACATTCTCCACGATCTCTTTCAGCACCTGATCGGCCTGCTCCGATTTTTTCAGCGTCGAGGCATACAACCCGCTGACCACGACGCGGTGCGCGAACACGGGCACGACCAGCGGCTTGAAATCTTCCGGAGTGCAGAAGGTGCGGCCTTCGAGAAAGGCCATGGCTTGCGCGGCACGATAGAGGGCCTGCGAGCCACGCGGCGAAACTCCCAGCGAAAGGAATTCCGTTTCGCGAGTGCGGCGCACGATTTCAAGGGCGTAACTCACCAGCGATTCATCCACGCGAATGTTTCTGACGGCGTGCTGCATTTCAAGCACGTCGGCGCCGGTGAGAACGGGGCGCAAATCTTCGAGGCGTGATAGTCCAGCTTCCGAACGCAGAATTTCGCGCTCCGCCGCGGCCTCCGGATAACCCATGCGCGCACGAATCAGGAAGCGGTCGAGCTGCGATTCCGGTAGCGGATAAGTGCCGTGATGCTCCACCGGGTTCTGCGTGGCGATCACCAGAAACGGCTGCGGCAACTCATGGGAGTGCGAGTCGACCGTGACCTGGCCTTCGTTCATGGCTTCGAGCAGCGACGATTGTGTCTTGGGTGTGGTGCGGTTGATTTCGTCCGCCAGAAGCACGTTGGTGAACACCGGGCCGCGCTTGAATTCAAAGCGTTGCTCGCTCGCCGAGTATACCGAAATGCCGATCACATCGGAGGGCAGCATGTCGCTGGTGAATTGCACGCGCTGAAAGGTGCAATCGAGGGCGCGGGCCAAAGCCTGTCCCAGCGTGGTCTTGCCGACTCCCGGCACGCCTTCAATCAGCAGGTGGCCGCGGGCGAAGATGCTGACCAATGCCAGGCGGACCACATCGTCCTTGCCGCGAATCACGCGGCGAAGAGCGGATTCGAGTTCCGTGGCTTTGTGCGAAATGGCGATAGCGGTCTCAGGCGACATGAGCTTCGATTCTACTATTGGCCTTCGGCGCGGGCAGAGTTACGTACGTCACAGGGCAGCTTCTAGCTTTCAGCCAAACCCAGATTCCTCGCTTCGCTCGGAATGACAACCATTTGGGAGCCGAAGATTGAATCGCCTTATTGGAACGCAGGCGCTGCCGAAGGTTGCATTTTAAAGCTAAAAGCTAAAAGCTAAAAGCTAAAAGCTACTGCGTAAACTCCGCCGGTCTCCCCGTGAGCCGCTCGATGCGCTTGGCGATGGGCGGATGAGTCGAGAACAGGTTCCCGAAAGTCATCCCGCCCAACAGCGGCGCCATGATGAACAGGTGCGCCGTGGATGGAGTGCCTTGCATGGGCACGCGGCGCGATGCGGCATCGATTTTTTGCAGAGCGCTGGCCAGCGCATAGGGATTGCCGGTGTAGTGCGCTCCCGTGGCATCGGCCTGGTACTCGCGCGAGCGCGAAACCGCAAGCTGAATCAGGCTGGCCGCGATCGGGGCCACGAACAGCATGAGCAGTCCGGCGAGGCCGCCGCCACCGCGGTCGTCGCGTTCACTCCGTCCGTAGCCGCCGAAAATCATAGCCCACTTGCCCATGCTGGCCAGCATGGTGATGGCGCCGGCCAGAGTGGCGGCCACCGAGCTGATCAGGATGTCGCGATTACCCACGTGGCCGAGTTCGTGGGCCAGCACGCCTTCGAGTTCTTCGTCGTTCAGCAAGCCCAAAATTCCATGCGTCACCGCGACCGAGGCATGCTGCGGATTGCGTCCGGTGGCGAAGGCGTTCGGCGACTCGGTGGGGATCACATACATCTTCGGCATGGGGATGCCGATCTTCTGCGTCAGCCGCTCCACCGCGGCGTAAGCGCGGGGTAACTCCTCGCGCGTAACCGGCTGGGCGCGGTACATGGCCAGCGCAATCTTGTCAGAGTAAAAGTACGAGACAAAGTTCATCACGACCGCAAAGGCCAGCGCAATGAACATCCCGTTCTGCCCGCCGAAGGCCCGGCCAATAAACATCAGCAGCAGCGTAAGAGCCGTCAACAAAAATGCGGTCTTAAATGCGTTTCCCATAGACAGTTCGATTTTACTCTCGATTAGATGCTACAGCTGGATGCAGGCTTCAGGGCGGGCTTCCAGCTTCCGTTTTCCGGCCTCGGGCTTCGGCTCGGCGCTCGGGCTTCGGCTCAGACTCAGGGTGCGCCCCGGCCGGGCTGATCGCGAATTGATGGAATGGAAGGGGAAGGTCAACGTCCGCTCCCTACAAGCTTGCTCCACACAATCCCTCTACAGAATCCTCCCACAGAATCCCGGCCGCATGGTTTAGGTCTTTTGGGCTTCGCGTTTTAGGGCGTGTTGCAGCGTTTTGTCTAAGGCGGCTTTGGTCTGTTCGTACTCCTGCTGCGAGATGTGGCCCTGCTTGTGTTCCACCTCGAGTTGGAAGATTTCTTCTTTCAGAGCTTCGAGCAGCATGGAACTGGACCCTTTCCTGGTGGCCGGGGACGGCTCACGATGGAGCGCTGCGGCTTCGGGAAGATCGTAGTCGGATTCGGAATCGTCGACGGCGAGTTGCCGGCGTCTTTGCCCTGCGCTGCGGGCGGGGGATTGCTGCCTCCAGCCAACGAACATTGCTCCCGCGAGCAGCACCGCCGCAAATCCACCGAGGATGGGCCAGCGATATTTCTGCAGAGGATCCGGAGCGTCGATGGGCGGGCCCAGTCCGCCGCCGGGGCGGTTGGCGGTCGACGGCGGAGCCGATTCCACCTGCTCGCCTCCCGCTTGCGCGCCCCCTTGTCCCCTGCTTTCTTGTTGATCGGCCAGCGTGCCTTCGCCCGAAACCTTGAAGGCCAGCGGTTGCCCCACCTTCGTCCCGGAAGCGACCTCCGTGGTCGAGTCCGGCTGATTGGGATTGTTCATCGACTGGTAGGGAGTGCCGGGGGCGCCAGAAAACTCCATCGACTTGGGCACGATAGCCACAAAATGCTGCAGCGGATAAACCGACTTCGGATCGATGTTGGCGCTGCCCGAGTAGGGAAGCTGATACGCCACCTGAAACTGCGTGGTGCCGGGGCGCAGCGGGAAGATGAAGGAGTAGCGAGTTTTCTTGTCGTCCACCGGAACGGGAGCAGAGTTGAGAGGGTTACCGTGCTCGGTGACGGCCTGGCCTCCGATGATCTGCGCGCCTTCGGGAACGTAGAACTCCATGTTGCGCTCGCTCATCTGGGTGCGGGGCGGTTTGGAAGAATTCTGCACGGCAAAGGCGCGAACGATTTCGAGCTGACCTTTTTCCGCCTGAATCTTCATGATGTCGGCGACTACGGTGATGCCGTCGATTTTCTTGCCGGCGTCGAAGACTTCGAGCTCCACCGAAGTCGTGCCTGGAGGCGCCATGCGATGGTAGGTGACGCCCTCATGGATGGCGCGGACGAGGTGCGGAGATTGCGCGTCGTCGAGTTTGAGGGTGAAGTGGCCCTTAGCGTCAGTCTTGGTGCGGGCGGATTCTTCCATGCCCTGGGTAAGGCTGAGCAGGACTACATCGTCGCCAGCGGCGGGCTTGCCAGTGGTGGCGTTTTTCACCGTGCCGGTCAGGGTTTGGGCAGCGGCGAGGGAGGTGAGGAGGGTCGCGAGTGCGAAGACGATAAAGCCGCGTTGAACCGCGAGGCCGAGAGCAGAGAGCTCCCGGTGAGGCGTGTTGGTGGCGCCGGCGAACACAGGGTCCTTCGCGGGAACTGCGCTTCGCTCACTTCCCGCTACGCTCAGGATGACAGAATTTTTTATGGTGCGGATTACTCTCAACCTCGTGTCCTCCGGGTCGATACGGGCTTCGATTCCAGCCTGGCGATTTCGGCTAACAGTGTGGCGGCTTCGTCCTGCAGCGACGACTTGAGGGAACGGTAATCGGCGTCGGGGACTTTGCCGGCTTTGTACTCGAAATTCAAGTCGCGCAGGTT
>DATDGM010000028.1:0-30123 GCA_036522075.1 Candidatus Sulfotelmatobacter sp. | reverse complement strand
ACCGCCCGAAGTGATGGGACCACCAGTGAGACCGGGGCCGCTGGCGACGCTGGTGACCGTTCCGCTGCCCGCAGACGAGCACACCCAGCCGGTGCCGTTCCACTGCAGCACCTGGTTGGCGGCGCAAGTTTTAGTCAGGCCAAGGTTGAGAGTGCCGCTCGTACCTCCGCCAGTTAGTCCGCTGCCTGTGGCTGTGGTCACCCCGGTTATGGTGCCTGCGCCACTTCCGGCGAAAACGATATCCAATTCTGGAGGCTGGCTGTTAGTGGTGTTCTCTTTGCTGTCAAAACTGGCGTTGAGCGGGCTGTTGGCGACCAGCGCGATGCCGTCGTTCGGATCGGTTCCGTCCAGCCACGCTCCCACCGCCGAGGTCACATCGATGAGAACGTAGTCGTGCACGTTTGCAGTGGTCAGAGGCACGCTGCTGGCGATAGTGGTTCCGAGCGCCGGAGCAAGATCGGCAGTAATCGTCTTTTCCGACCAGGTCCCGTTCACAAAGTCCACGTTGAAGCTGCCCGCGGCGGTTACCGCGTTGACGTACAGCTTCAACGTGGCCTTGGCGACGTTGGCACTGGTGTAGCCCGATGGAACCGACGACAGATCAAACTGAATGTAGGCCGTCTGCGAAGCGCTCTCGACGTCGAGCAACGGTTTGGTTCCGAGGTTGAGCGTCGGGGTAGCGGTATTGGTGTAAGCGTCGGCGCTGGGTGTGATCTGCGCGTAAGCAATCGTCCAGGAGCCCAGAATAACCAACACGAGCATGGCGGCCTGCAAACGGCTTCTTGAGGTTTTCATAGCATTCTCCAAAGGATCTTCTTTCCCCTCGTTCTAGGTATTCGGAAAAAAGAGTTAGAGTGGCTCATGCATGGAGAAGAAAAATCGCGCTACCCCGCACTGGCGGACGAGGCTCACACTCCTGCGAATGGCAAACGCCATCCATTCGTTGACTTTCGAGGCAAAGCGCGATAACTTCGGCGCCTAAGGAGACCCCCACCGCTCTGAGGAGTGGACTTGGAATTCCGCATCTTCCACCCGGCCACGGACGGGTGCGGAGTGGGTCGCATACCTGGCTGCCGGGGAGTCATCGGCAGAGGTGATGGCGCTCGGCGGGTTTACCCATACCGGCCGACCCCTGGGGAGCCCCACTTTCGTCGCCCAGTTGGAACAGTCCACCTCGCGCCCGCTCGCCTGCCGCCAAAAAGGACGCCCCCAACAACCAGCTGCAGATTCTCGCCAAGCGAACATCGCCTTTGTTGCCTAACGTCAGGATCGGGTCAGTTCAGTCTGTCCCCGATTTGTTCGATGATCTGCGACGCTGTGCTTGAGGATAAGCACGAACCTGCATTCCTGTCGCAAACCAGCTTCGCTGGCGCAGCTCTGGAATGCGGAACACTTGCGATTCCCGATAGCCGACCGCCCTTCCGTGAGTTGAACAGGAACCCGGTGCCATACCGCTAATGTCGGGAGGGATGATAGTAGATCAGTTCCCCGTTCCAAGAAGTGGAAGTACCTGAGGACTTCCGGAGGCGCTGCTACTCACGGTAATAGTCCCCTGCAAGATTCCAATCGATTTCGGTGTGAACTTGACAGTGATGGAACAGTATGCACCGGCCGCGAGCGTGGACTTGCAGTTATGGCTTTGACTGAAATTGCCAGTGCTCTTGATACTGCTGATGGTCACTTCCGAGCCAGTTCCGTTAATCAGGGTAACTTCCTGCGGATTGTTGCTCGTAGCTACTGGTTGTTCGCCAAACCTCAATGTCGACGGTGCAAAAACCAGACCGCTGCCAATCACATTCCCCTGTAGACCGAACGACTGAGGGCTCCCGGAAGCGTTATCTGCAAAACTCAAAGTCCCATAGGGCGCCCCGAAACCGTAATCCGTAAAGGTGACATCGACTGTGCAGCTGCCCAGCGGGGCGATCGGTTGAAAGCAAGTGCTGCCGGTTCCAGAAAAATTGAATGTCGGACCGTTCGTCTGACTGATCTCGGTGATGCTCAAAGGTTGGTTCCCCGTGTTGGTAATCGTGACAGGAAAGGGAGGGCTCGTGACTCCCGATGCGGTGTTGATCTGATCCGCCGAAGGGAATGCCACAAACGGACCCGATACACCCTTGCCAGATAGCGTCACGCGCTGCGTGCCGCTCCCATCCTTGATCGTCAAGGCGCCAGTTCGATTGCCGGATAAAGTCGGTTCGAACCCGACCGCGAGAACGCAGTGAGTGCCAGCCGCCAGCTCCGTACCGCAGTCGTTGCTGGATAGTGCAAAATCCCCGGACGTGGCGGCGCTGGAAATTGCGATTGTGGAAGAACTAACGTTGGCAACGGTGACATTGACAGGCTGACTTGCAATACCTATGCCTTCCGTCGGGAAGTTGAGTATGGCGGGGGAAATGCTGATCTTCGGACTCGGCAGCGTAAATTTCGAAAGGAAAACGTCGAAGTCTCCTGCGTTGGTGGCCTGGAATCCATTTTTTAGCGGTAGATTGGTCGAACTCGCGTAGCCCGTCAAGTAGATATTGCCGGAAGAATCCTCGGCCAGAGCTTCGCTGCTATCGCCATCATTGCCGCCGAAGTACGTCAAGTAGAGAAGCGCACTCCCGTCCGCTTTAACCTTGCCCAGAATCGCGTCACTGAAACAGCAGGCATTCGTTTTGTGGGGTCGAAAGGAACCGACGCTTGTTGGCAGATCGGGAGAATCCGTGTAGCCGCTGAAAATGATGTTCTGGGATGAATCGAATGCGACTCCAGCCGGCCATAAACGATCCGGGCAGAGATGCGCGGCAGTGAGAAGATTGCTGCCCGCCGCATTCAACTTGAGCACCAGCGCACCAGTGTCGCAGGGTTGGTCTATCGCACCCGGAGTTACAGGAGAAAATGGCCCGGAGCTTCCGGCTACGTAGGTATTTCCCGATACGTCCACAGCGAGGCCGGAGGGTGAAGCTCCTCCTATCAATGCTGAGTACACCAGCGATGAACCGGTTGGATTTAGTTTAAGAATATACATATTGCTGGACAGTCCTGGCAAAGCGGGGGTGTGGAACGCGCCTGCAGTCTGTGGAAAGTTCGCCGAGAGTGTGACGCCGGCGACATAGCTATAGCCGGCGGCGTCTACAACGATGGTTCCGCCGTAGTCATACAGATCTGTTTCGCCTAAGAAAGTGCTGAAATTCAGCGCTGCGGCAGTGGCATTGAACTGTGCCACAAAAGAACTGCCCTGTCCCTGCAGGGTGGTTTGAAACGCGCCGGGGGTAACTGGGAAATCGGTCGAGTCCGCGAAACCGCTCACATAGGCGTTGTTATTGAGCACGGCAATCCCGCTTCCCCAGTCTTCACCGCTCCCTCCCAAATAAGTGGAATACAGCAACGCGGAACCGGTCGGGTTCAACTTCGCCACAAACGCATCATGGTAGAAACAGGTTCCTCCGCAACTCCGCTGCAAGGCGTCCGACGTGGTCGGGAAGTCGGTCGAATTCGTGGCGCCCGTAATGTAGGCGTTGCCTGAGGCATCGATCGCAATCGCGTTTCCGAAGTCGTCTCCGCTGCCGCCAAGATAAGTGGCGTATTCCAGCTCGTTGCCGGTGGTGCTGATCTTGGCAACAAATGCGTCATAGCAGTTGTAGTCGCACCCGCCATTCACCGGAAAAACGGCATTAGCCGTTACGGGGAAATTCAGAGACGCCGTCACTCCTGCGATGTAAGCGTTGCCGGCATTATCAACGGCGATGGCGTCCGCCCAGTCATTAGCGCTTCCGCCGAGGTAGGTTGAATAGTCAAGAACCGGATCGATCACCAAAGTGCGAGAGTGATCGTAGGGCTCCACAGCGAAAGTCAGCTTTTTCCGACTGTCAGGCGTGCTCGTTAAAGTGAAGTGGCCGCGCACACTTTGCCTTCCCTCCGACATTTCTTGATAAATAACAGGTGCTTTGAAACGGATCGGGCCCCCGCGTGTGGCGAGAGCCAGAGCTCCATCTTTCTCAATGGTCGCGCTTGTCTCACCATCGATCGACAATTCAATGCGATTCGGGTCTGCCCAGGGGTGTACCACGAGGTCATACTCGACCTCTCGGCCGGTACCGTAAAATACCAAGTCGATCCCTGGGTAAACGTTCTCATATTTAACTTTTCTGAAGGTCCTTACTCCTACGCGCCACTTAGACGGGTCTCGCCCAATCATGTAATTTGTCTTCCCATTCAACTCATCGACGCCCCGCAAATTGCAGTGCGCGTCCCCGCCGATAAATCCGATCGCAAGCATATCGTGTCCGGTCTCGGCATTTGTCTTCGCTGCCGCGCCCAACTCAAGAGCGAGTGAGACTTGATTTGCAGAGAACAACAAGGTGTACCCTGAGCCTCGCGCGACGAAAGAATCTTGCGTCGACAATTGTCCTTGATTGGCTTCGAAAATGAGCGGCAAACGAGCATATGCCGATACTCCCGTGCTCGGATCAGCAACGTGTTGAGCATCAGGATTCGCCGTGGCAAATGCGACTGAAGTAAATAAGAGGACTAGCAGTGATGACCAAAAAAAGCGCATACGATCTCCAAGCGAGCTACCGACCTGTTCTTTGCAATTAGATGAGTAAGGTCCAGGCTAGAACTCTGTCGATGATCTCAACTGACGACTCTCGCACGTACTTTCGGAGGAACCTAACTGTGCCCGTTGCCAAACAGCAGTCCGTTGGAGAAGGTTCAACGCCACACAATGGCACGTGCCAGTTAGAATGCTTGCTGACCGCTTGCCCGCAAGCGATCCCCGTCACTCTGAACGAACCGCGATGATCTGTCAAGGGATTTGCTGCCCCAACCGGAGGGTCGGAATAAACCGGCGCCAGAGGCTCCGGGGCCAAGAGAAAGGCGTGGGATCGCAAAGACAAACCCGCCTCGGCTAGTCTGCCTGGGCGGGCGTTTCGTAACTACGACTGCGAGTTCCTCTATGCTGCCTTCTTCAGGCGGGCTGTCACAGACCAGGTTTGGAGTGAGCGGATAGGGCCGGGTGCCTGGCTTGGGTCGCATCTGCGGTTTGGGGTGAAGAAGCGGTTGCGGGCCGAGGAGGGTTCGGGAGGTACGCTGGTTGCATTGGGGGTGTCAATTGCACTGCTGAGGGTGCACTTTGGAATCTGGCGGATGAGGATTCTCATGTCTCGCAAAAGAAGCAAGACATGGGCGCTCAAAATCGCTACTCATGGTAAAGGCTCGACATGGCGTATCGGGCTACGGGATGGGAAAGGTTGGGGGCGTTGTGGCGTCTGGGGCGGTTGCTGGAGCGGCGGCGGGGAGAAGGCCGGAGGCATCGAAAATCAGGGTTTTTACTTCGCCTTCAGCGCCCTGGGCAGGGAAGTCCTGGCCGTTAAGGGAGAAGGTTACGCCGGCGGCGTTGCCGGATCGCACCGCGATTTGGCGGGCGGCGCGGATGGAGGTGTGCGCAGGGGCAATCAGGGTTTCGTGGAGCACGGGTTGGCCGTCGGCGGTGACGGAGATCCAGGAATTCTCGACGGCGCGAATCACCAGCGTGAGATTGGCGCGGGGTTGGGGCGCAGGGGAGGCGGCGTTTGTTGGTGGGGCTGCCTCATTCGTATGGCCGGAAGTGATCGGGCCCGTGGTGGAGGGCGACGCGGAAGACGACGACGCGGAAGACGACGACGCGGAATGAGACGCGGCTTTTGCGGCCGGATGCGGCGGCGCGGGTGCTGCGGCAGTGGTGGTAATTGTGGGCGCGGCCGGCGAGGCGGTCACCGGCGGTTTCGACGACGTCACGATGTTCGGCGGCGCATTCGAGGCGTGAGCGCCGACGTTGCGGGAATGACTCCACCAGAGGGCTGCGGCGAGAACGACGAGGATGAGCACGGCGGCGGTGAGGCGCCAGGGAATGCCTTCGTCGGAGTGGACAGCCAATCTACGCCGGGGGCGGATGTGCTCAGCTTTGGGAAGTTGCAGGTCGGGGAGTTCGTCAGATTCGGAACTGGGGCCGCGACGTTCATGAATGCGGCGATCACGGTTTCGGCGATCGTTGCCAGCTTCCCAACGTTCGGCGGAGTGGGCGGCGCGGCGCTCGGGCTGCGCGGGTTTTTGCGGCGAAAGATGGTTTCCGTTTTGCTGGTTCAGAGTCGCCAGATAAGCCGTGACGGCTTCTTCTTCGTCGAGGCCGAGATGCTTGGCGTAGGCGCGGATAAAACCTTTGTTGAAAACGCCGCCCGGGAGCTGATCGAAGTGTTCGTCTTCGATGGCGCGAAGCATGCGGGAACTGATTTTGGTGGAGGTGGAGACGTCTTCGAGCTTGATGCCCTGCCGTTCGCGCTCTCTGCGGAATTTGTCGCCGAACTTACCCACGAAGTGCCTCGGGCCTCGCTAACATGCTCACCGAAAATAATCATAGGCCAAGGGGAGTGGGTGCGCCAGAGTTGGTGACGCGGGGATAGGGGTCTTGACGGTTACGGAGGTGCGGGGACGAGTGAGGGCGGAGGGGGAAATCGCCGCGTCTCGGGCCGGGGATGGAGCTTCAGAGGTTTGTGGCTCCCACACTTCGAAAACCGCGGAGAGAGTTCGTACGGGAGTTGGTTATGGTTTCTTTTGCAGGGTGATGGTTAGGGTGGATTGGCAAGTCGTGTTGGGGTCGACGAAGGCGGTGCCTTGGCTGTCAGCTTGGGTGGCTTGAAAATTCAGGCCGACTTTGGTGCGTGCAGGAAGGCCGGTGAAGCGGGCTTTGCCGTCGATGTTGGTGCCGATCTGGAGATCCATTTTGCGGAGGTACATGAATCCGTAGGCGATGTGGACTTGGATTTTGGCGTCGTAGACGGGGGCGGCATTTTCGTCGCTGACGGTGAAGGCGGCGGAACAGGTGCCGATGCCGCCGTCGATGGAGGGGATGGAGTGGGCGGCGGAGGAGTTGGGGGTTGGGCTGGCGGTTTGGGCCGCGGCGCGGGATGAGGACATCATTAAGGAGAATGCGGCCAGCACGAGGGCGGTGGCGGGGTGGACATGGAATTTCATGATTGCGAATATTTTAAATGGAAATGGATTTGTGGGGGTTGTGAAAATGAAGCAGCGGGGTGCAGGAGTTTTTTCGTCGCCGGGAAGTGATATCAGGGGCTGAAGCCCGTTTAATCTTAGGGCCTAGCGCGGCGCTGAAGCGCCGGCTCTTCCACCCCACCGGATGCTTGATTGTCTCGTAGCTGAAGCGCCGGCTCTTCCACCGCGGCTAGTTTGCTGAGGGCGTTGGCTTTAGGGGTTCTGGTTACCAACGGTCGTTGCCCCTATTACGAGACGCCGAATATAATTTTGGGATTACTACCCCATCCATTCTGAGGGAAACGGAACTGGGAATGTCCGAGGCCACCGGCACACAATTGAGCCGCCATAGCCAGGAGCTGACGATCTTCCACGACGTGGCGAAGACGCTGACGTCGTCGTTGGACCTCGACTCTATTCTGCAGACGATCATGGAAAAGATGGCGGAATATTTCCGTCCGGATACGTGGTCGCTGCTGATGGTGGATGACGAGCATGACGAACTTTATTTCGCGATTGCGGTGGGGCCGGCGGCGGAAGCATTGAAAAATGTTCGCCTGAAAGTGGGTGAGGGGATTGCCGGGTGGGTCGCCAAACATGGCGAACAGCTGGTGGTGCCGGACGTGGCGGCCGATCCGCGATTCGCCAAGAGGATTGACCAGAGCACGCAATGGGAGACGCAGTCGATTATCTGTGTGCCGCTGCGCTCGAAGCTGCGGGTGTTGGGAGTGATCCAGTTGGTGAACGTGGATATGTCGCAGTTCAGCGACCAGGAACTTTTCTTTTTGCAATCGCTGTGCGATTACGCGGCCATCGCGATTGAAAACGCGCGCTGGGTGGAACGCATCCAGGAACTGACGATTACCGACGACTGCACTGGTCTTTACAACGCGCGGCACCTTTATAAGACGCTCGATACCGAGGTTTACCGGTCGTCGCGGTTTGGGTATGAATTCAGCGTGTTGTTTATTGATCTCGATCATTTCAAATCGGTGAACGATACGCACGGACATTTGATTGGCAGCAAGCTGCTGGCGGAGATTGGCTATCTGGTGAAGGCGCAGCTGCGGCTGATTGATTTTGCGTTTCGTTATGGCGGCGACGAATTTGTGGTGCTGCTGCCGCAGACCAGCAAAGATCAGGCGCTGGTGGTGGCGAAACGGTTACGGGACGCGTTGCGGGCCAGCAGTTTTTGCCGCGAAGAAAGTTTGAATTTAAATGTTCGGGCTTCGATGGGGCTGGCGACGTATCCGCATGACGCGCGGACGGCGCACGATATTATTCGGCAGGCCGACGAGATGATGTATCTGGTGAAGAACTCCACGCGGGACAATATTGGGATTGCGCAGCGGGGAGTGATGAAGTAGCGGGTTCGGCTTTCGGCGTTCGACCTCGGGCGTCGGACCTCACACTTCAGACTCCAGACCTCATTCTTGTTATTTCTATTCTTCAGCCTTCATTCCTCAGATTGCAGTTCCACGTTGTAATCCTGTTTTCTGCGCATGACCATGAATTTTGATATTGATTCCGGTTCCGAAGCCGGGGCCGAGAGCCGAACGCCGGAATCTGAACGCCGGGAGTCGAAGGCCCGAAGCCGAGGTCTGAGGGCCGAGGTCTGACGCCTATTTTTCCGGTTTCCAGGGATTTGTGTTCGCCGGGGCGTTGGGGTTGATGCCGAAATCGTAGACGTAGAGGTTCATGCCTTCTTTGTCCATCATTTCGACGACGGCGTATTCACCGGGGGCGAGAGCTTCGGCGGGGGTGAGTTTGAGCCATCCGCCGGTAATTTTGGTGGTGGCGGTTTTTTCGAAATGCTGCTCCTGACTCATTTTGCCGGTGACGTTGCGCTTGACTTCGGCGAGGATGCGCTTGCCGCCTTTGGGCTGGACGCGCACGATGCGGAAACGGTCGAAGGGCGCAGCCGCGGCTTGCGGGGATTGCGGATTCGCGGATTGTTGAGTCGATGACTGCGTTTGCGGCGGGGCCGCGGCGTCGGGCGGCGCTTCCAGGTTGATATAGAACGAGGGGATATCGACGTGTGATTGCACTTTGGCGTGATCGCCGTCGAGTTCGACGGACTGTTTGGCTAAGGCTCCGTGGAAAATGTTGCCTTTGCTGCCCTGAGTGATGTCGCCTTCGGCTTCTTGAATTTCAACCAGTTGCGGCTCGCCCTGGAGATTGTCGAGCAGAAAAACGCCGGAGTCGCGAGGCAGGCGGAGTCCTGGGGCGACCTCGGGCAACTTGGGAGCGGCGGCTTCGGCAGCGATTTGTTTTTCGAGTTCGGCGGCGGCCGCTGCGTCCGCTTTGTCTTTCGCGAGTTCTTCCGCTTCGTTTTTTTCGGTGGCGGGCCAGTCGACCAGGGACTTGGGGAGATCTTCCCATTCGTCACGCTCGGCGCTGAAGTAGTGGACGCGGTCACCGTAGATTTCATATTTGGTGATGGTTTGGTAAGTGCCGTCCTTCAGGATCAGGCGGCGCGCCGCGGGCCGAGGGGATGCTTGCTTAGGGGAGTTCTGGGCGGAGGGGATCTGGGCGGAGGTGTTGAACGGAAGCGCGAAGAGCATAGCGGCCAGGGCCCACGGAATGAGCGCGCGACGATGCGGTAGGATTCTCGAAAACATACAGTGTATTCATTATCGTCTTGCCACGAGCAAGATGGAAAGGGCTGAGGCGCTGAAGTGGCGCGGGGTCGCTTTTCGCGGTGATACTTTCCGGGGAAAGGTCTTAGGCGCTGAGAACGCGGAGAACGGACGCGGAGGGCGCTGAGAAAATCCGTGACCGCGTTCAAATTCGGTGGCCGGTCCCGATTCTTTGTATACTCGGCCCGCTTGCATTCGGTCGCCAGGCTCTTCGATTACTTTCTTGGGCTCGGGGCGTCTAAGGTATCGCCGTAGACGTGCTTATGTGCTCGGTCTCAGGTGCTCGGTCTCGGCTCCATTCCAATGGCTGCTGAAATTACTCGATTTCAAGTCTCGAGTTCAATCTTGATTGAACGAAAAAAGGAGTTCTCGTATGCGTAGGATTCGTTTGCTTGTTGTGATTTCGTCGCTGTTGCTGGCGGCAAGTTTTAGCTACGCGCAAACTGCGACGGGCGAGACTTTGATGCTCGATTTGCCGCGGCAGAGCCAACATGCGCGGGTGATGCAGCGGATCGGCGTTACCGACATCACGATCAACTATCACCGGCCGCTGGCCAATGGGCGCGAAGTTTGGGGCAAGCTGGTGCCTTATGGCGAAGTGTGGCGGGCGGGAGCGAATGAAAATACCACGATCGCGTTCAGCGATCCGGTGACGATTGAGGGGCAGGCGCTCGACAAGGGAACTTATGGGCTGCACATGATTCCTGGAGAGAGTCAGTGGACGGTGATTTTCTCGAAAGACAACGCGGCCTGGGGAAGCTTCAGCTACAAGCAGGCAGACGACGCGCTGCGCGTTACGGTGAAGCCGCAGGCGACGGAATTGCATGAAGCGCTGGTTTACGACTTCGATGATCTCAAAGCGGATTCGGCGGTGGTGACGTTGCGCTGGGACAAAGTGGCGGTGCCGTTCAAGGTTGCGGCGAATGTGAATGAGATTGTTACGGCGAGCATTCAGCGGCACCTTTATGGGCTGAATCAGTATTACTGGGAAGGCTGGGACGATGCGGCGGGGTATTTGCTGGCGAACAAGATTCATCTGGACGACGCGCTGAAGTATGAGGATCTCTCGATTCAGAGTGAAGAGCGCTTCGACAACCTGCTGAGCAAGTCGCGGATTCTGGACGCCCTGGGGCGGAAAGATGACGCGGTGGCAGTGCGCAACAAGGCGGTGGAGAAGGCGAATGCGACGCAGCTCTATTCCTATGCGCGGCAGCTGCAGGTGGAGAAGAAGCAGGACGAGGCGTTCGCGATCTATCGTTCGAGTGGCAAGAAGTTTCCTGACTACTGGCTGTCGCACGTTGGTCTAGCGCGGATTTATAGCAGCCAGGGTGAATATGACAAGGCGATTAAAGAGATGCAGGCCGCACTCACGGGTGTGCCGGATGAGGCCAACAAGTCGAGGATTGAGAATTACGTGAAGCGGCTGCAGTCGAAGGAGGATATTAATCGGTAGGGCCGGTTTCCGTCTGCCGGCTGCCGGCTTTCGGCTTCCGGGTGTGAAATCGTTGGTTCTTGCAGCGTTTGAAGCGGCCCGTTACACGGGCCGCTTTGCTTTTGGAGGAAGGTTGAAAAGCTTGACTCGCCGTGGGTTAAGAACGCAACCCTGAACCCCAGGGGCACAGGTAAACAGAGGGAAACTCGGCGGATGGTCCGGGGTTCACCGTGGCCACATCGGTTACGAGTGGCGTGTGTCTAGCTGTGGAAGTCAGACTGACCCACTACCTGGCTGGGGGAGGAATTCGGGGCGAATCCTAACGGCGGTATAATGCTCCGTTTGCGTTGTCAGGAGTAATCGCCTTCATGGAGAAAGCCACGCAACATGAATTGCAATTGGCTCGCCGCATGTCGCGGCTGGGCACCGAGACCGCGTTCGAAGTGCTGAACAAGGCGCGCGCTCTGGAGCGGCAGGGCAAAAGCATCATCCACCTGGAAATTGGCGAGCCGGATTTCGACACTCCCGCGAACGTGATCGAGGCCGGCGTGGACGCGCTGCATAAAGGCTGGACGCACTACGGCCCCTCCGCCGGGCTGCCCGAACTGCGCCAGGCGTTGGCCGAGAATGTGGGCCGGACCCGCGGCGTGAAAGTCTCACCCGACGAAGTGGTGGTGGTTCCCGGCGGTAAGCCGATCATTTTCTTTACGATATTGGCTTTAATTGATGATGGAGACGAAGTCATCTATCCGAACCCTGGCTTTCCCATCTACGAGTCGATGATCCATTACGTCGGCGGCAAGGCCGTGCCCATTCATCTGCGCGAGGAGCGCGATTTCTCGCTCGACGTGGACGAACTGGCCTCGCTGATCAACGAGCGCACGAAACTCGTCATCCTGAATTCACCCCAAAACCCAACGGGCGGTGTGCTCTCGCGCCGCGACATCGAGCAAATCGCCCAGGCCATCGGCGACCGCAACATCATGGTTCTCTCGGACGAAATCTACAGCCGCCTCCTGTTTGACGGCGCCGAAGACTTTTCGATCATGTCGGTGCCGGGCATGCAGGAGCGCACCATCCTGCTCGACGGTTTTTCGAAGACTTACGCCATGACCGGATGGCGCATGGGCTACGGGGTGATGCGGGCGGACCTGGCCACGCACATTTCGCGCCTGATGACGAATTCAAATTCCTGCACGGCCAGCTTCACGCAGGTGGCGGGCATCGAGGCGATTCAAGGCGAGCAGAGCTCGGTCGACCGCATGCGCGACGAGTTTCAGCGCCGCCGCGACGTGTTTGTGGCCGGCTTGAATAAGATCAAGGGATTCTCCTGTCGCATGCCAAAGGGCGCGTTCTACGCCTTCCCCAACATCACGAAAACCGGATGGAAGTCCAAGCCGCTGGCCGACGCCCTGCTGGAGCAAGCCGGAGTCGCCGCGCTCTCCGGCACATCGTTCGGCGCCTTCGGCGAGGGCTATCTGCGCTTTAGCATAGCCAACTCGCTGGAGAATCTGCAGGAGGCGCTGGAACGCATCGACCTGTGGACGAAGAAGAATCTGTAAGGACCCGACGAGGAGGCCCATATGCCAAGTCTGCCCGAGCGCCGCGTGCAAGGATGACGGAAGCTAAACATGAGATCGCGTTGCCCAAGGGCAGCCGCCTGCACGCCCCCGGTTACGGCTTTCCTAAAGGCAGCAAGGGCCTGCTCCCGTGGTCGTGGGCCGAGCAGCGCCTGAAGAAGTCTCATAACTACTGGATCAGCACCGTCAAGCCGGACGGATCGCCTCACATCATGGTCGTCTGGGGACTGTGGCGGGACGGCCGCTTCCTGTTCTCGACGGGCAGCAAATCGCGCAAGGCGCGGAACCTGGATCACAACCCGAACTGCGTAGTCTGCACGGAACATGCCCACGAAGCCGTCATCGTGGAGGGCGTCGCTGAAATCGCCGACGTGGCCGCCCGCCGCAAATTCCTCCCCGTGTATGAGAAGAAATATAAATTCGACATGGGCGCCATGAAAGACGACATTCTCTCGATGAAAGAGCCGGTGTTCGCGGTGCGGCCGGGCGTGGTGTTTGGACTGTGGGAGAGGCATTTCCAGGCGAGGTCCACGCGCTGGACGTTTGAATAAACTCGGCGTGGAGTGACTTGATGGAGTGGCGCGGGCACTCCCTTGGGCAAGCTCAGGGCAGGCGTTGCCATTGCTCGCGACCGCTTCTGAAAGGCCGCTGGAACCACACCGACGTTGGCAAGTCTGTGCTGGAACGTAGGTGTTTGCTTCTGGTTAGATTTCGCGGGCAGGAGTGCCCGCGGCACATTGTCCACGATTTACTATAGGAAGCATGACCAAGAGCTTTCGCGTTTTTGTAACTTGCGATATTGGAGAGGCCATCGACCTTCTTCGCAAACGTGGATATGAGGTCGAGGTCTACCCCAAGCCGGAGGCTCCGCCGAAGAGCCTGATCATCGAAAAAGTGAAGTCGGGCATCGACGGGCTCATCTCCACGCTGCGCGACCCGATTGACGCTGAAATTTTCGCAGCCGGCAAAGAGCACCTCAAAGTTGTGGCGCAGTATGCGGTGGGCTTCGATAACATCAACCGCGCGGACGCCAATCGCTACAGAATTCCCTTCACCAACACCGCCGATGTGCTCACGGAAGCGACCGCCGAGTTCGCGTTCTTCATGCTGGGAATGCTGGCGCGCAAGATGTGGCCGGCCGAGCACCTCACGCGCGAAAACAAATGGGGGTACTGGCATCCTTATTTGCCGTTTCTCGGAGATGAGGTCACGGGCAAGACTATCGCCATTATTGGGACGGGGCGCATTGGGCTGGCCATGATCAAAAAGTGCGCCGGCCTCGATATGAACATGCTGTGCTACGACCCGGCGTATGAGAACCGCGATTATATGAAAGCGATTCAGGAAGTGATGGATCTGCGCCAGGAGCGCGGCATCTCGCACGAGAAGAATTGGATCAGGTACGTTCCGTTTGAGGAGGCCCTGGGCGCGGCCGATTTCGTGAGCGTGCACGTGCCGCTGTTGCGGCCGGGTGAAAGTTCCACGCCCACCTATCATTTGTTCAATGAGAAAACGCTGCGAGCCATGAAGCGGACTGCTTACCTGGTGAATACGTCGCGAGGACCGGTGGTGGAGGAAGCCGCTCTGGCGCGGGCCTTGCGCGAAAACTGGATTGCCGGTGCGGCTCTCGACGTCTACGAGAAAGAACCACTGCCGGCGGATTCGCCGCTGCGCGATCCAGCGATCGCTGACCGTTGCCGCCTGATGCCGCACTTCGCCAGCGCCGCCAGTATCACGCGCCTCTCGGCCGACCCCAACAAAGGCATGGCAGGACGGTGCGTCCAAGGCCTGATCGATGTGCTCGAAGGCAACTACGGTGGCGACATCGCGAAAATGCCTTACGTCGTGAATAAGGAAGCTTTCGGCAAGTAGGAGTCCAGTTGAGATTGCAGATTTTAGATTGCAGATTGAAAGCAGGCCGTCGACGTCTGCGATCCGAAATCTGAAATCAGCAATCTGCCGCGTGCCTGCGCGCAGAAGAAAGGCCCGGATTGATCTTCAATCCGGGCCCTTCCTGACTGCAGTAGAAACCGCTCGCCAACCCTATCGGATGACGTTGAGAGTGACGGTGGCGGTGTGGGTTTTGCCGCCGCCGGTGCCCTTGATGGTGATGACGTGGGCTCCGATCTTGGCGCCGCGGCCTACCGTGACGGTCATCGTCGAGGTTCCGGATCCGGGGGCTGGGATCGGGTTCGGGCTGAAGGTTACTCTTTGCGCGCTGCCCTGTCCGCTGGCGGATAAGGTAATCGCCGAATTGAAGCTGCCCAGCGCCGCAGTAGTGATCGTGGCGGAGCCGGTGCTGCTTTGGGCAACGGTGATGGCGGTGGGCGAGGCGCTGATGGTGAAGTCCGCGCTCACCGACGAGGTCACCGTCAGGCTGACCGTGGTGGTCTGGGTAATGCCTCCGCCCACGCCGGTTACGGTGATGGTGTAAGTGCCGGTCGCGGTGGTTGAGGCCACGGCCATGGTCATGGTTGAGGTTCCAGAACCGGGCGCGGCGATGGAGGAGGGATTGAAACTGACGGTGACGCCCGTGGGCTGGCCGGTGGCCGACAGGGCGATCGCGGAATCAAAGCCGCCTGAAATCGCGGTTGTGATGGTCGATGTGCCGTTGTTGCCCTGCAGCACGGAGAGGGAAGTGGGCGAGGCAGAGATGGTGAAATTCGGCGACGTCGTAGTTCCGGCCAGGGCCGCGATCAGGCCCGCGCCGTTGGGACTGCCCCAGCCAGTAGCCAGGTCGTAGCCGGTGGTTGCGGAATAACCGTTGCTGCCAGTGGTGATGTCGTGGAAGTCGGAATCGTAGCTCGAGCCCGCACCAATTGTATAAAGAGCCGGATTGATGAAGCCGATCGCGGGATTGCCATTCAAAAGCGCCTGTTCGTTCGCCAGCGCAAGATATCCCGCCCACATGGGAGCGGCGAAACTGGTGCCGCCATATACGTTGGCGGTGCAGCTGGTTTGATCGGCGCAGACGTAAAAGGTGTAGTTTGCGTTGGCCGAAACGTCGGGGCCATTGCGCAGGGTCTTGGAACAACTGGAGCAACCGCTGGCCGCGTTGGTCTGCCAAGAAGGAATGGCAAACTTGTCTGGCGAGATGCCGCCGCCGCCGGAGGACCAGGTGCTTTCCGAACTCCAGGGGCCGCCTGCGCTGCTGGTGTCCAGGTCTGTGCCGCCGACTGACGTTAGATAAATATCGTCTGCCGGATAAATCTCCGAGGCCGTGCCCGAGGTCGTCCACTTGCCGCTGTCACCGGCGGCTTGAAACAAATTCTGTCCCTGCGCTGCGAAAGCCTGGAAGTAGGGGTTGTCGGTACCGGGGTCGGCCGGAGTCCAGGTCCAGGAAGAACTCAACTGCGCGTTGAGAGGACTGGCCGTCGCCATGGCATTGAAAATGGCGGAATCACTCGAACCCACATACATCACCAGGCTCTTCATGCCCGGGGCCATGCCCAGCGCCTGGGTCATGTCGATGGTTTGTTCAGTGTCGTCGCAGCCTTGAGATGCCAGGCAGCTGGTGCTGGTGCCGTCGGTGGAATCAAGAGTGATCTTGACGGTGTTGGTCTGGCCCACGCTCGAGAAATATGTGGTCAGGTCGGCCAGATCGGTGCCGGCGTACTCCAGCAGGCCGAGCGACTGGCCGTTGCCGGTGAGGGTCCCACCGTAGTAGGCGGCCCGCATGTCACTGCCGAGAAAAGACGCGCCGGGTCCGGAGCCGGTGGTGGCGTTGGGCCTTGTGGTCACATCCCGATGCAGCAGGGCAGGGCGCGGGATGGAAAAGTTGTCGAGACCGGTGATGTGCCAAAGCTGGACCGCCAGGTCGGGCGTGGGCTCGCGGTCAGGTGCGAAGAAGGCGCGGTCTTCTGTGGGATGCTGATAACGGTTGAGGGTCAGATGGAAGGCCTCCTCAATACTGGCCACCGATCCGGTAACATCGAGGTTCACGCGATTGCGCGAAGTGCTAACCACAGTGAGACCGTGGGCTTCCGCAAATTTGACCACAGAGTCATAATCTTGCTGGGTGGGACCAAAGCGCGCGGTGAATTCCTCGACCGTAAGGAAATGGCGGTAAGAGGGACTGGAAGGATCGTAGAGTTCAGCCAGGAAGCTGTCGAGGGCGTCCTGGTTGCGGAGCGGCAGGACCAGGACCAGGCGCAGGGATGTGCTTGCGGGCAGGCGTCCGATGGAGCGAGCCTGGCCATTCAGGGTCACTTCCCGCACGTGGCGGGTGTGCAGAGGTTGCGGTTCCGCGTGGCCAACGATAGTTGCGCTCAACACCGTCGCGGCGATCGTGAGAAAAAATACGCCCATTCTTCGAATCACAAATTGCTCCTTTGGCCAGAATTTCTGAATTGAGACTTCGAGCGGTTGGTCCCGGGCTCGAGTGGTTTGAACCCCGGGTTTTGCATCCTACACCGGTTTTGGCAGGGATTCAACGAAATTTGCAGGGGGAGAAGTACCTTTTAAATCAGCAGGGCCAGGACGGAAAAGGCCGCCAGACGGGGTTTTTGGGGTGCAGGAGGCATTCCGAAGGGATAAATTTCAATCCCGAGCCGAATTGCGGCTACAATAGGCGCGGGCGAGTTCCCGAAGGAACCGAATGAACTTACGAGCGGTCTGGGTTTTGTGTTGCGCGTTGCTGTGTACGCTGCCCGCGTGGGCGGATGGATCCTCGGACTCCGCGGTGCAGCTCAAGCTGGTGCCGGAGCCGAAGGAAGTGCGAATGCGCGTGGGCGGCTTTCGGGTGGGCCCTGCTACCCGGATTCTGGTGGAGTTCGGCCATCAGGATGAAGACCGCATCGCCGCCGAAACCCTGGCCGAGGAAATCTCGGACGAGTCTGGCCTGCAGTTGGATATTGTCGGGGTCAAGGCCACTTCCAAGACCGAGCGCAGTTCCATCGTGCTGGCGAGGCTGCAGGACTTGCGTGTGCGCAAGTTTCTGGCCGCCAGGGGATTGATCTCGGACGAATCCATCGGCGAGCAGGGCTACCTGCTGTTTGCCGATAAATCTCATCTGGTGGTGGCGGCCAATTCCGGCTCGGGACTTTTCTATGGCGTGCAAACCCTGCGGCAGCTGCTGCGTCCGAACGGCAAGGTGCTAGTGTGCCCGGCGATTGCGATCCGCGACTGGCCGAGCCTGGAATGGCACGGGGCGGAGGAGGACGTCAGCCGCGGGCCTATCTCGACGAGAGGCCTAGTGGAGACCCAAGCTCGCCTCGCAGAGTTCAAAGCGCGCTGATCGAGTTGCGTTTCCATCCTGGCGATATCTTCAAGTTCTCCGAGAATGTTCTCTGAGCGCACCAATTGGAAGCTTACCCGTAACCGGCTTACCGAGGCGCTGGAATCGGCGCGATCAAGCGGCGCTAAAATTCTTGATCTCACGGTTTCGAATCCCACGCGCGCGGGTTTGGATTATGCCGAACAAATAATTCTCGAATCTCTCCGCTCTCCGCGCGCCATCGATTACGATCCTCAGCCCAAGGGATTGCTTCCGGCTCGCGAAGCGATCGCGGCTTACTATCGCCAGCAGCAGCGAGGCGAGAGTGAGGGCGGGGAATCCGCGAGCGGCTTGGATGCCGAGCAACTGGTGCTGACCACGAGCACCAGCGAAGGGTATTCCTACATCTTCCGATTGCTGTGCAATCCGGGCGATGAATTGCTAGTGCCGAAGCCGAGCTATCCGCTGTTCGAGTTTCTCGCCGATCTGGAAGACGTGGAGCTGGCGCCGTATCCGTTGATCTACGACCACGGCTGGCAGATGGATTTTCATTCGCTCGAAGAAGCGGTGACGCCACGAACCCGCGGGGTGGTGGTGGTGCATCCTAATAATCCTACGGGCTCGTATGTCCGGCCCAGCGAGTTAAGTTTGCTGAACGCGTTTTGCCGGGAGCATGGTTCGGGCAAAGGTGGTCTCGCACTGATCGTGGACGAAGTGTTTCTCGATTATGCGCACGACGGCCAGGCGCGCCGCAGCTTCACGACTAATCAGGATGTGCTCACGTTCACGCTCAGTGGACTGTCGAAAATCTCTGCGCTGCCACAGATGAAAGTGGCATGGATCGCGGTGAGCGGCCCACCGGCCGAGACTGCGCCGGCGCTGGCGCGCCTGGAAGTGATTGCCGATACATATCTTTCGGTGAACGCTCCGCTGCAGTGGGCGACGCCCGTGCTGCTTGCGCAGCGCCGCAGCTTGCAAACACAGTTGCTTGATCGCGTTCGCTCGAACCTCGCCGAACTGGATCGTCAGCTTGCGGCGCAGAAGACCTGCGAGCGCCTGGCGGTGGAAGGCGGATGGTATGCCGTGTTGCGTGTGCCGGTGACAAAGTCGGATGAAGACCTGGCCGTCGAGCTACTGCAGAAGAAATCGGTGCTGGTGCATCCCGGCCATTTCTACGACTTTCCCCGCGACGGATGTCTGGTGCTCAGCCTGATTGCGGCGGTGGAGGAGTTTCGCGAGGGCGCCGGGAGAGTGTTGGAGCTTTTGAATCGTTAGAGGCGGCGGGTTAGGCGGCTGTGAGTAATTGGATCCCCTCACTTGGGTTGTGGTGCTCATCCTAGACAGCCGGTGCGCATCCGGCAATAATTGTAGATCTCAGCCCGAATGGACTTGGCGTCCGGCATCATAAATCCTGCGTCTAAAACCCCACGGGGAGTATTTTCCATGTCGAATTGGTTAAAAGGGACGAACGGAGAAAAAGCTTATCTGGCCGGTGTGCTGTGCAACACGCAGTTTACCCAACAGGAGAAACAGTTCATCCTCAAGCTGTGCACGGAAGCAGCGGACGATGGCTTTATCCAGAACGTCAAAGTCGGCCAAGGGGTGAACGGAGTAGCGGCCGCGTCGATCACGTGCTTCCACAAAACCATTCCGAGGGCGAATTTCACGGCGTTCTACCGGCGGCTGAGTGAAAAACAGCTGGTGCTCATCGGGTCCGGCTCGCACACCCACTCGAACACGCATTATGACGTTACGTGGGCCGACGGTACTCATACGACGAATCTCGACCTGGGGAAGACCAGCACCGGTGCGGATTTGCTCAAGGTGGAAGGCAAAGAGCTAAATACCAGCCCCAAGCTCCTCGACGCCCAGGGGCGATGGCGCAGGGTCTAAGAGCGTGATTCCCGCCGTATGCGGACCTTGATAGAGCATCGCCCCCGCCGGACATGATTCCAAGCTGAAAGGCTCCTTCAAAGTTCGATCGAGCCAGGTTGCCCGCGTCACCCGGGTCATGCCAGCGGTTCGAACTGTTGGGATTGCAGGCCGAGGGCGGCGAATGCTTCTTCACAGGAGAGAACGAATTTCAGCAGGGGATTCTTCACGTTGGCCGCGATCTCGAATAAACGGGAGGCAGCTTGGCTGAAGGTAGCCGGGGCAACCACAAAACGCCGACAAGTGGGGTGCATGGCGGGCGCCCGGGTGGAGATGTCACGAATCAATTCCGGAGAAACGGCACATTCGGTGACGGGCGAGAAGTCCCAGATACCGGCGCTGGGATTGGTGGCGGCGGAATGTTTTCGAATGCCCCAATACATCTCGCTCAACAGAGCGTCGGTGAGGTGCCCCTCGAAACGCAGCAGCAGAACCCTGTTCAGCGGGTGGAAGGCAAAGTGGTATTTTATTAACATTGTTTAAGTAATGTAGACGGCGTGAACGAAAAGCTCAATGAACCGTGGTTACCGACATTTGTTACCGCCAGAAGGTTGATCTGGGCGGGTTTCGCGCAAGGGGAAGGCTTGCTTTCGGGAAAAGGGCAATGGCAGCCGGCTAACTCTTGGTGAGAAACAAGCCCACGACGGCGGCGCAGGCTTCGACAAACCCCTGTTCCGCCTGATTGAAAGTGTTGGTGAAGTAGCTCTCCACGTCGAGTTCGGCTACGAGCCTGTTGCGGGTAAAAATGGGGACCACGATTTCACATTTCACCAGTGGCGAGCCGGCCAGATAACGCGGATCTTTGGAAACGTCGTGCACGATCACAGTTTCTCCGGTGGTGGCGGCGGCGCCGCAGAGTCCGGTGTTGAGCGGGATGCGAGCGTTGGGGGTGAAACTGCCGACGAACGGTCCAACCACCAGAATGCCGGGATCGGCCGCATCGACGAGATAAAAGCCGACCCAGTTGTAGCGCGTTATCTTTTCGTGCACGCGCTGGGCAATGCGCTCCATGACGGCGCGGGCGGTGGCAGCGGTGAGAGCAAAATTCTGAAATTCGCGGAGAAGTTCTTCCTGCACCGGCGTCATGCGATCATCGTATCCGATTTCACCCGGAGCCCGCACCGGCTGTGGCCGCGCCCCGTTTAGGAGTTTGGTTAGGCTTTGATCAGAAACGGATTGCTCGCGCGCTCTTCGCCGATGGTGGTGAGCGGGCCGTGGCCGGGGACTACGACGGTTTCATCGGGCAGCGCAAGCACGGTGTCGTGCAGGGAACGCATGATTTTCTGCATCGAGCCGCCGGGCAGGTCGGTGCGGCCGATAGAGCCGGCGAAGAGGGTGTCGCCGGCGATCAGTTTCTTTTCCGCTGCGAAATAGAGGCAGATGCTGCCTTCGGTGTGGCCGGGAGTGTGCAGGACGCTGGCGGTGTGCGATCCGGCAGCGACGGTTTCGCCGGTGGTCAAGCTGTGGTCGATCTCGACTGCGTCCGGGGTGGGCACACCGATCCAGGCGGCTTGCACGTTGAGCATCTTGAGCAGGGCATAATCATTCTGGTTGAGCAGGATGGGCGCTCCGGTGGCGGCGCGCAGCTTCATGGCGCCGCCCACGTGGTCGATGTGCGCGTGCGTGATGACAATCTGCTTGACTTGCAGATTGTGCTTGCGGATGATGCCGAGCACGTCGTCAATGTCGTCGCCGGGATCGATCACCATGGCCTCGCGCGTGGCTTCGTCGCCGAGGATGGAGCAGTTGCAGCGCAGCGGGCCGACGGGGATGATTTCGTGAATCATGCTTTTATTGTACCGAGTAGCGAGGACCGAGTAGCGGGTACCGAGTGCGAGCCCGAGGGAACTAGCCAAATGCACGACCTATGGGTTGCAGGAAACGCGGCCCTTCGGCAGGCTCGCAGGCTTTCTTGCAAAAGGCGCGAGAAATGGGGCAGCCGGGAAAATCCCGACTTCTCGCAAAACCGTCGAGAAGTGGGGCACCCGGCACCCGGTCGCCCTACTTGCGGCGCGGGGCGCGCTGGGAGACAATACGGGCCGCGTGGTGGGAGGGGCTTTGGCTAAATACCGTCAACATGGGTATCAGGATCGCGACCACGAGTCGGGCAAGAGAGGGGGAGAGAAGTCGGGGTCGTCGGGAGAACGAGCGGGCGCGGCGCCTGCCAGGAAGGACAATAACTTCGGGCCGCGGCCGGTGAACCTGCCGGGCACGCGGACGGTTTCGCGTTGCACGCAGTGTGGAACGGTGCTCGCGGGATCGCCGCCGGAAGGGAAGTGTCCCAAGTGCGGGTTCGAGTTGCATTCGTGCAAGCAATGCATGTATTTCGATCCCGGCAGCCACTTCGAGTGCATGCAGCCAGTGAAGGTGCGCATCGCCAAGAAAGACGAGCGCAACGACTGCAGGTTCTATGAGATTCGCGTGACGCGCGAGAAGGAAACGTCGACGCCGGCCGCGCTAAAGCCTACGAGCGCGCGCGCGGCGTTTGATAATTTGTTTAAGAAGTAGACACAGCTCGCCCGATGCAAGCGAGAACCCCGCGGAGCTTCGCTCCGCTGGACAGGCGAGGGCGGGTGTCCCCACATAATCATCGATGATGCCTATGGCTTCTGCGTGGGGCGGAGAAGAACCTCGCTGATGAACGAATTGGGAGCTTGCGTTACCAGCGCGGCGACGGCGTGAGCGATGTCTTCGGGATGCAGCATTTTGCTGGGATTTTTGCCGGCGTGGGGGCTTAGACCGGTATCGGTCGAGCCGGGACAAATCACGGACACGCGAATGTTGTGGGCGCGGAGTTCTTCGGCGACCGAGTAGGTGAGACCGTTCAAAGCCCACTTGGATGCGGCATAGGCGGCGCCGTTGGGCAGGGCATTTTTTCCGGCGAGGGAGGAGATGTTAATGATGTGGCCGGAGTAGGCGCGAATCATCATGGGGGCAAACGTCAGGATGGCGTAATAAACGGCGCGCAGGTTGGTGTTGAGAATGCGCTCCCACTCCGCGGGCGGAAGCAGGTGCAACGGTTCGTTGAAGCTGCCGACTCCGGCGTTGTTGACCAGAATGTCGGCCCGGCCAAAGCTGCTTTCGACGCGGGCGGCGGCGTATTCGAACGAGCGCAGATCCATTACGTCGCAGGGGACCACCTCCACGCGGCCGCCGGCTTTCATGATTTCGTCGGCAGTAAACTGCAGGTCGGAGGCGGTGCGGCCGCACAACACGGCAGCCGCGCCCAGGCTGGCCAGTTTCCTGGCGATGGCGGCGCCGATGCCGCGTCCTCCGCCGGTAACGATGGCCACCTGATTGGCCAGAGGCTTCGCGGGGTTCGGAATGGCGACCTGATTCGCATCCATAGGGTGGGCTCCTTGTGCCGGTGCGATTATCCCGGGGATGGGCGGGGATAGCTAACCATCCACCCGGGGCGATTCCCGCATCTTAGCAATCGCGTGTGAACAATCGCATCCTAGCAATCGCATCTTAACAATAAAGAAGCGGGTGATGGGAAAGTGGCTTGCCTTCGGCGAAAGAGGTACTTATAATCCGGCCAACCGGGAATGAAGGGTCGAAACGCGTTTGCCTCTCAACGGGGCTGCGATTCCCCGGTGCCCCTGCCAGGAAGCGCATTCCAAAGCAGGATCAGAGCAGCAGGATCAAGAGCGCGCGTGGTCCGAGCGGAGTGCAGTCTCTAACAATTGTTGCGGCAGAAGAACCGGCAGGAGACACTTTTTTCAAATCGCCATTTCCTGGAAGACTCAAGGAGCCATACTGATGAAAAAGATTCTGGTCACGGTTGTGCTTGGGGTTGCAGTTGTAGCGGGCGCACAGGATGCTGCGCAGCCAGCACAGGGACAACCGGCCGCGCCGCAGTCATCGTCGCAGGCGCCGGTGATAAAAGATCCAGGCGAGTACAACGCCTACGTGGCCGCGATCGGGCAGAAAGACAACGGCGCGAAGATCAGCGGCCTGGAAGCGTTTCTCACGCAGTATCCCAACAGCATCATGAAGAACCAGGCGCTCGAGCTTCTGATGGGCGCTTACCAGGCGACGGGTAACACGCAGAAGACGCTGGATACGGCCACCAAGCTAGTTGCGGCGGACCCCAATAATGTGCGGGCTATGACGCTGCTGGCCTATTTCGACCGCATGAAGGCGTTCGGCGGAGATCCGAACGCGAAGCAGCTGGACGTCGACGCCGCGAAATATGGCGAGGAGGGTTTGAACGATCTTCCCAAGTTCGCGAAGCCGGAGGGAACTTCCGACGCGGACTTCCAGAAGATGAAGACGCAGATGACCGGGATCTTCCAGGCGGCGATCGGGTTCGCCGCGCTGCAGAGTGGGGACGACGCGAAGGCCGTGCAGTATCTGAAGCCGGCGGCTGACGCGAACCCGGCGGATTTGAGCATCATTTATCCTCTGGCACTTTCGTATCTGGGGCAGAAGCCACCCGACTATCAGAACGGTATTTGGTACGCGGCGCGGGCGGCGGCCATCGCTCCACCCGCCAATGAACCGGGGCTGGAAAAGTACGCGAAGGCCCAGTACAAGAACTTCCACGCCGGAGAAGACGGCTGGACTGAGTTTTTCGCCGCAGCGAAGGCCGGTGGTCCGCAGGTCCCCATCGCGCCCCCGCCAACACCCGCCGAGCAGGCGCACGCCATGGCGATTGCCACCCCACCCGACCAGATGGATTTCGCGCAGTGGGAATTTATTCTCTCCAACGGCAGCCAGGCCGACCAGGACATGGTCTGGAACGCGATTAAGGGAAAAGCGGTGCAGTTGGGCGGCACGGTCATGAAGGCGACGGCAACGGAATTCGACATCGCCGCCAGCCTCGACGATATCGACGCGAAGAAAGCCGACCTCACGCTTACCTTTGAGTCGCCGATTCCAGCCCGGCTGATTCCGAAAGAGGGGGCCAGCATCGATTTCCAGGGAGAGCCCTCGGCTTACACGCCGAACCCGTTCATGATGACGATGGAAAAAGGCCTGCTGGCAAAGCCGAAGACTGCGCCGAAGCCACCAGTCCGTCACAAACCGGCGGCGCACTAAGGCCGCTGCGGGATCCCGATAAACGAAAGAACGAAAGGCAGCCCGCAAGGGCTGCCTTAATTTTTTGGGCGGACTTTTGTTTGGCAGTCTTTGGCAAAAAGGGCGCAGGGAAGGTCACCGCATGGCCGAAGTCTGGATGCTTGGAAGCGTGGGACCTAGAGGCACGACTGAAGTCGTGCCCTTCACCAGAACCTTAGCGCACCATTTTCTTCTCCATGGCTTTCTCCATGGACATGGGACGGGCGCTGCGGGGCGGGCGCTTCACGCCATCGCGGAGCTGGCGAACATCAATCTTCAGCTCGGTGATGGTGCGGCTGAGGGTGTTGCGATGCATGCCAAGTTCGCGAGCGGCGCGGCACTGATTGCCGCGATTTTCCTGGAGCACGGTGAGAATAAAGCGCTTCTTGAATTCGCGTACCCCTTCAGAATAAAGAATGTTGCTTTTATACATCTGCAGGACGAGTGCTTCGAGTTGATCTTTCACGTTGCGTCTCTCTCTTGTCTTCCTAAATTTGTGTTTCTAAATTCTGTGCCGAGCTGCGCTGCTCATCGCACCGCGCCGCGGCCCTCGATGCCTACTTCGAATGCGGTGCGGGTTGGGGCGTGAGTGCTTTCGGTGCCTGATGCAGCAAGTCCATACCTTGAAAAAAGCGCGCCCTCAGGGTGGCGGGCCCAGCCCAGATCGCGGCCCGTCCCACCACCAGAAAATAAGGAGCTAGTTGCGACTTGGCCAGCAGCTGCGACGTGGGCGCGAAGGCCGTAAGCGCCATCAGGCCGATCGCTACCATCAGGCCGCCCTTCGCCAGACCTAGAATGCCGCCCAGAAAACGGTCAAAACCGCTGAGCCCGACTTTCTTCATCATCCAGCGCACGATCCGCCCAGCCAGACTGAAGGCCGTGAGGACCGCGAAAAAAATTACGAAAAACGCCAGGATGTCCGCCAGTTCCGAGTTCTTTAGAAACGTTCCCAGCCAGTTCGACAACCCCTGGAACTGCCACATCGCCACCATGTAACCGACGACCAACCCTGCCAGGCTGAAGGCCTCGGCAAAGAACCCCTGAACGGCCGCCACAAGAACATTCAGAAGGACCAGAGCGATGATGATCCAGTCGGCGACATTCATGCATTGCTCCGCGGGACCCGGGCTAGCTCACACATCCAGCTTGCGCCCCGTGAGCTGGAAATACGCCTCCATGTATTTCTCGCTGGTGGCGCGGGCGACCTCCTGCGGTAAAGCGGGCGCGGGTGGTTGCTTGTTCCAATGAATCTGTTCCAGATAATCGCGAACGTATTGCTTGTCAAACGAATCCTGCGACCGGCCGGGCTTGTACTTATCCGCCGGCCAGAAGCGGGAGGAATCGGGCGTCAGCACTTCGTCGGCCAGGGTGATGCCTTTGTCGGTGCGCCCAAATTCAAATTTCGTGTCAGCGATGATGATGCCGCGCTCGCGGGCGTAGGCCGCCGCTTTCGAGTAAACCTTTATTGAGAGATCGCGCAGCTGGGTGGCGGCTTCTGTGCCGACGATTTCGCACATCTGCTCGAACGGAATATTCTCATCGTGTCCAGTGACGGCTTTGGTGGCCGGGGTGAAGATGGGTTCCGGCAAAGCGTCCGATTCTTGCAAGCCCGCCGGCAACTCAAGGCCGCAGACGCGGCCCGTGGCTTTGTACTCTTTCCACGCCGAGCCGGAAACATAGCCGCGCACCACGCACTCCACGGGAAACATTTCCGCGCGCTGCACCTGCATGGAGCGGCCGCGCAACTGGTCGGGATACTTGCGCACGGCCTGCGGATATTGATCGACGTCGGCACTTATCAGGTGATTGGGCACAACGCCGGAAAGAAAATCAAACCAGAACAGCGACAGTTGGGTGAGCACACGGCCTTTGTGGGGAATGCCGGTGGCCAGAATGTAGTCGAAGGCCGAGATGCGATCGGTGGCAATAAAGAGCAGGCTCTTGTTGTCGAGCTGGTAAACATCACGCACCTTGCCGCTGGCGTGAATCTGAAGGTCGGGGAAGTCAGTTTGTAAAAGAACGGAATCTAGAAGTTCAGGGCTCATGATTGAAATTTTACAGGTAACGAGCGAGCCGTATTCTAGCTGGTCAGAAAAAAAAGTCAATGCTCTGGATCACCGAGGGGCGGCGCGGGCGGTCAGCTTTTGATGAAAATAGATTGACAGGAACTGGAGCCGCGAGAACAGCCGATTGGAGCGGGTTTCAGGCTGCGCACGTTGTGGAAAAGCTGAGGATGGGAGTGGAAAATTGGGCGGACCTTCAGCTCTTAGCTGTTGGCCGTTTCCCGCGAACGAGCCCCTTGGCCGGACGCAGTCCGACGTCCGGCCACTTCCTCATGGTCTGTTCCAGGTCTTGCTCACTGGCGAACCCCCTCGATCTGCTTCCGATAGTGCCACCCGTGTGTTGTCGATTTGCCAGTCGCACATAGTCGCATTTTCATTGGGTCGCCGCGTGTTACGCCGTCCCTCCGAAACGGACTGAGACCAGCTTCGACACGCCCGGTTCCTGCATGGTTACGCCGTAGAGAACGGGGGCGATGCTCATGGTTTTCTTGCTGTGGGTGATGAGCACGAACTGGGTCTGGATGCTCATTTCTTTCACCAGTTCGGTGAAACGGCCGATGTTGGCCTCGTCAAGCGGGGCGTCGACTTCGTCGAGGATGCAGAACGGGCTGGGCGTGTATTGGAAGATGCCGACCAGCAAGGCGAGCGCTGTAAGCGCTTTTTCGCCGCCGGAAAGCAGTAGCACGCTTTGCAGGCGCTTGCCGGGAGGCGAGGCGACTACGTCGATGCCGCTCTCGGCGCTGTTTTCTTCGTCGGTGAGCTTCATGAACGCGTGGCCGCCACCGAACAGCTTTTTGAACGTGGCCTGGAAGTTTTCGTTGATGGTGGCGAAAGCTTCTTCGAACTTCTGGCGAGAGAGTTGATCGAGCTCGCGGATGGTGGCCGTCGTGTTCTCGATGGAGGAGATCAAATCCGTGCGCTGAGTTTCGAGGAAGCCGTGGCGCTCGGAGGTCTCTTTGTATTCTTCGAGCGCCATCATGTTCACGGGGCCCATAGCTTCCAGTTTGGCGCGCATGTCGCGGTAGAGCTGGTCTGCGGTAGCCAGTTCGTCACCGGTGAGCATGGCCAGAGTAGCGTCGGCCAGCAGGGCGGCGCGTTCGATGCCGAGTTCGTTGAGGCAAGTCTGGGCCATGTATTGCGCGTCGGATTGCAGCTTGGCGGCGGCGGCGCTGAGTTCGCCGCGGCGGTCGCGAGCCTGGTCGAGCAGCAGGCGGCTGTTTCGTAGCAGTTCGTCGATTTCGGCGAGGCGGGCGCGAACCTGCTCGGTTTCAAATTGCAGCAAGCCTTCGCGGGCCTGACCGGCATTGCGCTCGGCTTCAAGGTCGGTGGACTGCTGTTCGAGTTGCTCATTCTCGGTTTCGCGCTGCAATTTTTCCGCAGCGGCCGCTTCAATCTGGGAGGCCAGCGCGTAGACGCGCTCGCCGACTTCCGCGAAGATGGATTCGATCCGCTGCAGAACAGTTGCGGCTGAGCGGTGACGTTCTTCGAGCGTGGCAGCGCGGGCGGCGCGCTGCGAGCTGGCTTGGGTTGCTTCTTCGCGTCGCAAGCGGAGAGCACTAAGAGATTCCTGCGCGGCTGCGATCCACTGCTCAATCTGCATGCGCTGATCTTCCAGCACGGCGATTTCGGATTGGCGCGCTGCGATGGTCTCTTCGTGTCCGGCTCGCTCGGCGGCCAGGCGTTGCAGGTCCTTTTCGGAAATGGAGAGGCGTTCGCCGACGCGCGACATCTCCGAATCCAGCTGTTGCAGCATGTGGCCGGAGGTCATGGCCTGGTGCTCGGCTTCGCGTTTTTCGCTATCGAGGCGGTCGAGCAGGGAAGAGAGGTCTTTGATTTCACGGCCGACAGTCAGCACGCGCATTTCTTCGTCGCGCAGGGCCCGTTCGAGATCATCAAGCTGGCGCAGAACTTCGCGCAGCTCGCGCTTCATGGAGAGCGGGCCTTCGGCGCGCTGCTTGCCGCCGGTGACGGTGACGTTGTGGAAACATTCTCCGGCTTGCGAGAGGAAAAATGCGTCGGGATTTTCGAGTGCCAGGCCGCGGGCCACGCCGGCTTCGGGGACGATGTAGCCATCGCGCAGTTTGGGGAGAATCACTTCCAACGATTTGCCGAAGCCGTTGAGCACGCGGATCGTGTGCTTCAGCGGAACGATCGACTCGGTGGGCGGCGCGCAATGCGCGGCTTCGTCGAGCACGAAGGAGAACTTGGCTTGCGAATCTTCGGGATGGACTAAGAACGTCGCGCGCCCGTCGACATCGGTGCGCAGCAGGCGGAGACCTTCATCGGCCGCATCCCACGACTTGACGACCACGTAGTTCAGTTCGTCACGCAGAAAGTCTTCCACCACGCGCTCGTAACGCGGTTCCACTTCGAGGAAATCGCCCAACACGCCGACCGGGGCCAGGCCGCTCTGCATTACGCCGGACTGGAAGAGGCGGCGCACGGATTCGGTGGAGTAGCCATGTTCGGCGATCACCGTTTCGAGCGATCCCTTGCGGCCGAGCGCGGTGGCGTATTCGGCGCGGAGGACGTCGAGATGAGTCTTGGCTTTGACTTCGTCCAGTTTTTTAGATTCCATGAGGCGACGAAGCTGGCTGATTTCTTCCGTGATGCCGCTAATGCGCTGGCTGACGGTTTCAAATTCGAGTGCGAGCTGGCCGCGTTGTCCGCCGAAAGCTTCGACTTGAACATTGGCGCTTGTGATTTCGGCTTGCAGACGCGCGGCTTCGCGGTCGGCGCCGGCGAGACGTTCTTCGGCTTGCGCGAGTTGATTGCGCAGGCGGGACGCGGAAGAAACCGTGTCGAATATCGATACGCGGGAATCTTCCAGCTGACGTTCGAGTTCGGCGAGATTGGCGGCGGCTGCCGCGGCTTCCTGCTGGCAGACAGCCAGATCGTTTTGCGCCGCGGCCAAGTCGGCTGCGGCCGATTCGAGAATCTGACGATTGGAATCGCGCTCGGCTTCGAGCGCGGTCACGCGATGGTGGGCTTGCGCCAACTCAGCTTCGGCGGATGCCGAGCGAACTGAAAGTTCGGCGCAGCGCTCTTCGTTGTGGCGACGGCGGGCGCGGGCGCGGTCGATTTCGAGCACGATCTGGCTGAGCCTATCACGGTTTTCGCGCAGTTCGGTTTCGATGGTGTAACCGCGCTGGGTGCGCTCGCTGTGCTCGCCTTCGAGTTGTTGCACGGCCTC
>DATDGM010000027.1:0-16206 GCA_036522075.1 Candidatus Sulfotelmatobacter sp. | reverse complement strand
TCGGGCGTACGCGGGTGGTGATCATCCTTGTGGTCATCTCCATCGTGGTGGTCGTTTTCCGCCGGATAAAATTCCAGGTCGGCGCTCACCGTGAACACTCCATTCAGAAACGTGTTGTAGGGCGACGGGCAATCGGTGGTGCAGTTCTGCAGAACCATCGTTCCCTGCTGCGGCCCAGACAACAGCGCGCTGTAGTCGGTCACGTCCCGCTCCACATGCCAGGTGTTGGTCGCGGACGGCAGCGGTTCCGGCGTGGTTCCGAAATAAAGATTCGCGTTCGCCATGTAAAGGCTGGCCGTGCGGTCGAACTGAACCCCTCCGTTCTCGCTGAAGTCCATTTCGAATACCACTTTCTCGAACGGACCGGAGCAGTTGCTGGGAGGAGTGAATTCGAATGTCTGTGCCGTCTGAGAGAAAAACGCGAACTGGTAGTTGGCGAATAGCGGCACCACGCAGGGCTGCCCATGCGGACGGGCCACCAGCGGTTCCGCGGTTACCGTGTATTGCGTGCCAATCTGCCGGTTCGTGCTCTGCGCCAGAACCGGACTGGTGGCGATCATGCTAACGGCCGTGGTTATCAAAGTTGCGGCAAGAAGGGCGAAAAATGGAGGTTGCAACGAATGGCTGCGGGGGGTCATGGCTAACTCCTTGTGTGTTGGGGCTTTCGAGGGATCTTTCTCAAATCTGGCCAACACTTATCCCATCTTGACTGGGCAGTTGTCAAGAATTCTTTGAGCGAATCGCACAATATCGATCATTTTTTGTGACGATATGCAATGTTATGCGCAAGTAAAGCAACGTTTGTGCTAACCTCCTCGCGCCAGAAAATCACCGCACCCCAAATTCGTACGCGCCCCTCCAGAAAACGAACACGCAGACGTTAACTTCAAATTCGTCGGGATCGATGGCTCCGCTCGGCAAGAATGACGAACCAGGAAGTGACGAAAAAGCGAAGTAAAGAAAAAGCGGGTGCCCCACGTCTCGCCGGCTTTGCCAGACGTGGGAGGCACGGCAAGGAACAATGTGAAGCCTTGGCCGGCAGCGACGCTGAGACCTTGGATGTCAAAACCCGGGACGTCAAACGCAGATTTAAAACCAGGATTCTAAAAAGGGATTTTAAATAGGGAACGTCAAACCCGAATCACCCGAACCCCCTTGCGCGTAAACGCCGTAGACATTTCCTCCGCGGCGCCCTCATCGGTAACCAGTACATCCACATCCTCGATCGGGCAAATCAATGACGACGTGACCACCCCCAGCTTGCTGGAATCGGCCACCACAATCACCTGCTTGGCTTGTTTCACCATGGCGCGAAACGACAGCGCCTCGTCGGATTCGTTCGTGGTCGTGCCCCGCCCGGCATCGATTCCAGAAACGCTGAGGAAGAGTTTGTCGAGAAAAATGTCCCCCATAAAATTCACCGCCGCAGCTCCAATCAGCGAAAACGACCACGGCCAGCGCACCAGCCCTCCCGTCAAATGAATCTTCAGCCCCGGCATGTTGCACAACTCCATGCCAATGTTCACCGCGTTGGTGACGACGGTGATGTTGCTGCGATGGCGCAAGCTGCGCGCAACCCAAGTCGTCGTAGTGCCGGCAGTCAGCCCGATGGTTTCGTTCTCTTCCACCAACTCCGCGGCCGCCACGCCGATGTGCCGCTTCTCTTTCACAAAGCGATGCTGCCGCGTCTGAAACGCCGCGTCGTAGCGAAACGGTTCATAGAGCAGCTCTTGTACCAGCGCCGCTCCTCCATGAGTTCGTCGGATGAGTCCCTGTGCCTCCAACCGCGTAAGGTCGCGGCGAATGCTGGGTGCTGAGGTGTGTAACGAGGCGATGAGCTCGGCGACGCTGACGGAACCTTTGCGCAGCAGGAGATTCAGGATGCGATCGGTGCGGTTTTTTTGCCGGACAGACATGAGTTATGTACTTGGAAGGCAAGAAGATGTGGCCGTCCGCGAGCCTTTCAAGCGGGCAAGCCCCAAGCGAGCAGAGCCCGCTATTGTAACCTGAGCGGCGGGGCGCGCCAATGCACCGCTTAATCGATAGTGGCAGGTGGGCTTACGCGTCCGGCCGGTGAAGCGGGGAGATCCTTCACTTCGCCTGAAAAACGGCTCCGTTCAGGATGACGCCGCAAATAAAACGAAACTGAAGCACTACCCTCGATCCGTGCCCTAAATGCGCGTCAACACCAAAAACTGCAATTTACGCCGCTAAGGCATCAAAATCGAGCGCAAACTGCGACCACCACATGTTGGCGAACGCTCATATCGTAGCAGCTGCGTGTGGATAAGAAATCATTATTTTGATTGTTTGAGACTATATCGATCATTTTGTTCTTGACAAAGGGTACGCAAAGAATCTTAAGATTCTTAGGGTCAGCGTTTTAGGCTTAGCACCTGTTGGTAAAGGGGCACTCGCTGAGCGCCAAGACGGTTCAGTAATTAACGGCTTTCCAGTTCTCGGCGGCGGCCGGGACGTCGGTTGCAAAATGGCGGGTAACGCCAGCGCGGGCCGGGGGATCCGGCTCAAAATAGAAACGAAGGAGAAGACATGAATCCGAGAGTTGCCACGAAATCCTATGGCCGCTACTGCCTTCAGTTGGCCCTTGTTGTGGCTTTGGCATGTTTGCTGCCGCCCGTACTTCAGGCTCAGAACGCACAAGGGACAATTCTCGGACACGTGCAGGATCCTTCTGGCGCGGCCCTAACGGGAGCCGAGGTGACTGTGACCGACGTGAATACGAATATCTCGCATCACTTCACCACCACCGCGGTGGGTGACTATGTTTTTGTGGACATTTTTCCGGGAACCTATCGAGTGAAAGTGGAAGCCAAAGGATTCAAGACTGCTATCAGTGGTGGTCTGGTGCTGGAAGTAGACCAGACATTGCGGCAAAACTTCACCCTAGAGCTAGGGCAGGTCAAGGATGAAGTGACTGTCACCGCGGATTCGCAAATGGTGCAGACCGACAACACCACGACGGGCGGGGTGCTCGATCAAAAAACGATTGAAGAGCTCCCCTCCGGTGGACGTGATTTCAATAACCTCATAGGCCTAAGTGCTGGAGCTGCCAACTTCAGCGGGGGATCTCAAACATTCTTTGCGCTTCACGGGCTAAACCAGAGTTTCACGGAAGTGAGCGTCAACGGCGCTCGCCCCGACTCAGTCAGTTTTATGGTGGATGGTGTGGCCGACACAGATAACTTTTTTTCCACATCCTCTGGTCTTCCTTCTGAATTCGCGATTCAGGAAGTGAAGGTGCAAACCGGCCTGTATTCCGCAGAATACGGGCAGGGCTCTGGCCAGATCAACGTAGCTATCAAGTCGGGGACGAACGAGTGGCATGGCAAGGCTTACGATTATCTGCAGAACGATATGTTCTTTCCCCGGAGTCCGCTGGCTCTGGAACAACACCTCTTCGAGGGTGCTCCAGTGCCGACGACGACGCCGTTCAAACAAAACCAGTTCGGTGGGACCCTGGGAGGCCCGGTCAAGATTCCGTTGCTTTATAACGGCCTGAACAAAACCTTCTGGTTCTTCGCTTATGACGGCGGCAGGCGCAGGACAACACCGGTCCAGTCTGCCATACAAGTGCCGACGGCGGCGGAACGAACCGGGGACTTCTCCGATTGGCCCTATCAACTCTATGACCCGGCCACGACCGTGGGTAATGACCCAACAACACGAGCGGCGCTCACCAATAACAAGATCACTTCCACCAACGCCACGGGACAGAAACTGGCAAATCTGTATCCTTTGCCCAACATCACTTGCACCCTGCCATGCGGCAACTACCTGGTTCCGGTTCACCAATCAGTAACCAGCAACAATGAGACTTTTCGGGTAGACCAGAACTTTGGCAGCAAAGACATCCTCTACTTCACGGGAAACGTCAGGGACGACGATGAACCGAACCCGAGCATGCTGCCGTACACAGGTTCGCTTAATTTTGCGAGAGCGCAGTTATTTGGCTTGAATTGGGAACATACTTTCAATGCGAGGACCATTAACACGGTCCGCCTCGGCTACAGCCATCTATTCTTTGCCAGCAATTCTGACACGGCGTATGGACCCAATCTGCAGTCGCAGCTCGGGTTCTCCAACGCGCCGAACGTACCTGCGCTGTACGGAATTCCCAACCTCAACTTCGCCGACAATTACAAAAACATTGGCAACGGAAATAACGGAACTTCCACCAAGAGTGCGACCTATCAAATTGTCGAGAATCTCAAGCTCATCCGTGGCAAGCACACGATTACCGTGGGCGCCGATATCCGCCGATTACGGGAGTTCGAGCAAGATAATTTCCTTGGCACCGGAAACATCAGCTTTAATGGTGAGTACACTGCGAACTGTGCTCTATTGTCGTGCGTGAATGGAAGCGCTGGAGCGGGTGCGGGGAATGCTTTTGCGGACCTGTTGATGAGCAACCCCAGCGGCCTGTCTGGCCCGTACCCGCTGGGCGTGGATTACCTGCACACGGTGGCTACGAATTGGAATTTTTTTGTGCAGGACGATCTCAGGCTTACGCCCCGTCTCACGGTAAATCTGGGATTGCGTTACGAGCTGCCGCCGGCGTTTCACAGCATCGACAACAGCGGGTGGGGCTTCAATCCGGCAAACGGAGGCAGTATTGACTGGGTAAGCAGGAGCTTCGTTCAGGGCATCCAGCAGCTGGGGGCCGCGCAGACCCCACCGGCTGTTTTGACTCCTTCATTCCTGAATTGTTGTATTCAGAATTCGCTGGTGCCGCAGGACAAAAAAGATTTTGCTCCGCGCATCGGCATTTCATGGAGGCCGTTTCCCACTGACCGTTTTGTGGTGCGGGCGGGTTACGGAATCTTCTACGACACCTACATGCGCTACTACGACCAGGTTCAGAACTACGACTCCAACACCCTCCAGACTTTGCTGCCTGCCAGCTACCCCAGCTCAAGTGGCACCGGTACAGGTTATTCGGGGCCAGCCCTGAATCAGTTGTGGAGCGCGCCGATTCAAGGCCTGGGAGGACAAGGTGGGCAAGGCGGAGTATTCACGCTCCCGTCGTGGGACAGCAACGACTTTATCAACATTGACTATATTCTGAATCAAGTGAATTGGCCGTACAACCGCAACCCCTACAATCAGCAGTGGACGCTCGATACGCAATATGCTTTGAAATCTACTCTGCTGCTCGACGTGGGATATGTGGGATCACACGGCGTGCACCTGCCGACTCAGTTCCCGTTTAATGCGGCCGCACCGGCGAAGGTTCCGAGCGATTCCTGCAACTTCTTATTCGACATCTCGCAGGCGACAGGGAGCAATGCCGCTTGCGCCACGGATCCGAATTTTCAGCCTGTCGACACGCGCGTGCCATATCCGAATCTTCCTTCGATGATGTATGCCAATGCAAACGTGCTCAATGCCAACTACAACTCGCTGCAAGTGCAGTTGAGGCAGCGGTTCGATCACGGCGTAACCTATAACATTGCCTACACTTGGTCGAGAGCCTTTGACGAGACTTCCGGAATCAACAACGTCAACGGACACAACGGCTTCATTCAGAATCCTGCCGACATCCAAGCCGATTACGGCCCCGCCAGCTTCGACCAGCCATTCCGACTCACCGCGAATGGTTCCTGGGAGTTCCCCGTGGGGAAGGGGAAGCGCTGGTCGCTGGGACCTGCGAATTGGGTCCTGGGAGGATGGAAGGCGAGCGGCATTTACTCGATTACGTCAGGCCGGGTATTCACGGGGTATGGGTATTCCGGGTCATTCTTCGATGAGATGGGAGTTGTCTTTACGAGCCGCTACCGGCTGGACCAGGCAGGAAGCCCCAACAACGGTTTTTCACGAAGCCCTGCGGACTGGTTCAATACCAGTGTGTTTTCGACTGCCCCGCAGGGGACGTACGGCAACGAGATGAAGGGACTTCTGCGGGGACCCTACTATGAGGATCTCGATCTGAGTTTCGCCAAATCGTTCCCGATTACAGAAAGGCAGCAGCTACAGTTGCGGTTCGAGATGTTTAATGCCGGCTCAACATGGCATTCCGGAGCCGTGATCCCCCAGGGCAATATCGGGGCGAACAACTTTGGATCGCTCGTGCCGCTGCAGGGATCTGCGGATCTCGTGTCGCCCTCGACTTGGGCACGAGACAACCTCTGGCAACCGCATAAAATTCAGTTGAGCGCGGTGTATTCCTTTTAACGTCTGCGGGCGGGGCTGTGTGTAGAATTGGGCGGCGGGGCGCGCGCAGCTTGACTTTCAGAGGGGGCTGATGCCCATGTGAGCCAGCCAGCGCAAGGCGCCTACGGTGCAGGGCCGTTGTATTTCTCAGCCGGTTATTTGCTCAAGCCGTTACATTCTCAGCCTGTTACGTTCTGAACCATGGCGAATAGCTTTTTGCTGGAAATCTGCGTTGAATCGGTGGACCACGCGGTGGCGGCGGAGCGCGGGGGAGCGAACCGCATTGAGCTGTGCAGTGATTTGTCGTCGGGGGGAATTACGCCGAGCGCGGGATTGATGAAAACGGCGCGGCGGCATGTGGGCATTCCCATTCATATTCTGATTCGGCCGCGGCCGGGGGATTTTTGTTACTCGGGCGACGAGCTGGAGATTATGCGCGCCGATATTGTTGCGGCGAAGCAATTCGGCATGGACGGAATCGTGGTGGGAGTGCTGGATGACCTCAATCGCATCGACATGGAACGAACGAAATCGCTGGTGGAGTTGGCCCATCCTCTGCCGGTAACGTTTCATCGGGCGTTCGATGTGTCGGCGGACCTGGAGGCGTCGCTGGAGGACGTAATCCGGACGGGAGCCGCTCGCATCCTGACTTCTGGCGGGCAGCCGCGCGCGATGGATGCGCTTGGGACGCTGGCGCGCCTGGGAGAAGCGGCGCGGGGGCGGATTCTGCTGATGCCTTGCGGGGGCATCAATTCCGAAAATATATTGCGCATTGTTGAGGCCACACAGGCGCATGAGGTGCACAGCTCGGCAGGAACGTCGAACCGAGGCGTGACGAATGCTGAGAGTGGGTTATCGAATGGCGGCGATGCGGACGGGCCCAGCCTGCAGTCCACGGCATTTGAGCAGAAGGTGGCGGACCTGGTGAGCCTGCTCGGCGGCGTGGCGCACGACGAACGCGTGCGGTGACCATGCTGCAGTGACCATGCTGCAGTGACCATGCTACGGTGACCATGCTACGGTGATCATGCTACGAAAATTTCATTTCGCTCCGATGGGCAGGGCGGTGGTGTGCGCGGCAGTTTTGCTGGCGGCATTTTCGTCCGCGGTATTTTCGTTCGCGCAAAACTTTACCGAGGTGAAGCCGAGCCCGCAGCAGGTGGAGTGGCAGGATTTGGAAATGGGGGCGATCATTCATTTCGGTCCGAATACGTTTCTGAATCAGGAGTGGGGCGATGGGTCGGCGGATCCGGCGGTGTTCAATCCGACGAATGTGGACCCTGAGCAATGGATGCGAGCGGCGCGGGCGGCGGGGATCAAGTATGTGGTGTTGGTGGCGAAACATCATGACGGATTTTGCTTGTGGCCGAGTGAGGAGACGCAGTACGGCGTGCGATCGAGTCCGTGGGAGCAAGGGCGGGGAGATTTGGTTCGCGATGTGGCCAACGCCGCGCGCAAGTATGGGCTGAAGTTTGGAGTTTATCTTTCGCCGTGGGATCGGCACGAGCCGACGTATAAGGATAGCGCCGCGTATGACGGTTACTATCTGGCGCAGTTGAATGAGTTGGTGACGCGGTATGGGGAACTGGTGGAGTTCTGGCTGGATGGCGCGGGCAGCGCGGGGCATGTTTATGATTTCGACCGGTATGTGGATGATCTGCGGGTGTATCAGCCGAATACGCTGGTGTTTGCGGATGCGGCGTTGCTGAAGTATGGGGACGTTCGCTGGGTGGGGAATGAGGAAGGCAGCGCGTCGGAAGAGAACTGGAATGTACTGGATCGGCGCGGGTATTTGCGATACCGGCCGGCGGAGGCGGATACGCCGCTGAGGAAAAATCATTGGTTCTGGCATCCGGAGGATGAGGGGAGTTTGAAGTCGCTGGGCGAATTGCTGGAGACTTACCACCACACGGTGGGGCGTGGAGCGCAGTTGATGATTGGGCTGGCGCCGGATCGGCGCGGGCTGCTGCCGGAAGCGGACGTGCAGCGGCTGGCGGAGTTTGGCGAGGCAGTGCGCGCGATTTATGCGCCGGAGAAAAATCTGGCGGCTGGGGCGATGAATGCGGCGGCGTTTCGCGGGGCGGTGGACGGCGATGCGGATACGGTGTGGTCGGCGGCGGAGGGAGCACATTCGGCGAGCATTGACTTGAAGTTTACGCGGGCGATCGGCTTTGATCGCGCTGTGACGATGGAGTGGCTGGTTGAGGGGCAGAAGGTGCAGAAGTATGAGGTCCAGGTGATGGACGGCGCGAAATGGAAGACGGTAAGCGCGGGGACCACGATTGGGCATAAGAAGATCGATCTGTTTCCGCGGGTGACGGCGCAGCGGGTACGGCTGAATATTGTGACTGCTTCGGGCACACCGCGGATTCGGGAGTTTGAGTTGTTCGACGGAGGACAGGGGAAATAGCTGGAGGCGCGTTTGCAGTCCGCGCTTTTCCTTACTGCGGAATCGCCTCCAGGGTTAGCACCTGGAAAGGTTCGAGGTGGAATTTGTGGGGCTGGCCGGCAGTGAGTTTCAGGCTCGGCTGACGGGTATCTTTTTCCCAGGGGCTATGAGCTTTGAAGGTTTCTGACGTCGCGGCCCTTGCGGCGGCGGTCTTTGACGCGGCGGTCTTTGCTGCGGCGGTCTTTGCTGCGGCGGTTTTGGCTGCGCTCGTCTTTGGTGCGGTGGTTTTTGCCGGGCCGGGCTTTGTGGTGGCTGTCTTGGGTGCGGCGGTCTTGGAGGCTCCGGTTTTTGCTGCGCCTGTCTTTGCTGTTCCGGTTTTTGCTGCGCCTGTTTTGGCTGTTCCGGTTTTTGCTGTTTCTGTCTTTGCTGTTTCTGTCTTTGCTGTACCCGGCTTTGCCGCGGGGGTCTTGGACGCGGACGTCTTGGCTTTTGCTCCGGCCGTTTTTGCTGCGGTGGTCGTTGGCGCGGTGGTCTTTGCGGTGGTCTTTGCGGTGGACTTTTCCGCCGCAGCGGGGAGTTCGAAGGCTTCCGCTACGTCGAGGGTGAAATCCTGCGGTTTATCGCTGGGGTTGCGGAGAACGAGAATGCCTTTGTCCGGCGACCAGGATGCCCAGCCATACACTTCCAGCATGGCGGGGTCGCCGCCGATCCAATGGGAATCGAGGAGGACGCTGGCATTTTCCCGCGACCATTTCGCCGATTCGGCGAGCACATCCCAATCGTGGTCCTGGAGCGAAGAGCCTGTGAGATAGGTTTCCTGCAGCTGCGTGCCGCTGCCGAAGTAGGAGTGGACTTCATTTTCGAAATCGTTGCCGGGATCGGTTTCGAGATGGTTGGCGTAGCGCGCGTAGACGATGCCGTGAACCATGATCGAATTCAGCGGATAGAGTGGGCCTCCCTGCACGACTCTTTGAAATGTGTCGGCGTCGCGATAGGTGATCCAGCGTTCGCGATACGAGCCCACGCCGGCGAAGTTGGTGTCATCGCCGCCGCGCCAGGTGGAATCCGCGTAGAGAAGCCAGAACGGAGAAGGATAAGTGCCCGAGGTCAGGTTGACATAAATATCGGGCTTCACGTTGCGCCACTCATTGATGAGGCTGATGGCGGCATAGAAATCGCTGTCAAACTCGCTGCCGGGAATGGCGCTGTTCACATTTCCGGTGCCGTCAATCTTGAACTGATTGATGCCGTATTTGTTGATAAATTCCAGGCTGATTTCGCGGAAGCGGGCAAAATATTTGGGGCCGGAGAGTGCGAAGCCATCCTGATTCATCTCAAAGCCCTGCTCTTTGCCATATTTCATGCGCTTCTCGCGGGCCTCGCCATAGCCGCCCCACGGGGACAGCCAAACGCCCGGACTGGCGCCATACTTGGCCGCCGCTTCACGCAGCGGCGTAAAGCCGTTGGGAAAACCGGAATGAAAATGCCAGAGAGTGGTGTTGTCGTCCCAACCGTCGTCGAACAAAAAGGAGTCGACCTTCACGCCCCGTTTCTCAACCAGCTCGGTACCGTAGGTGTAGATGGCGTCTAATGCGCCGGCCTCGTCCAAAGTTCCGGGCTGATTGGGGTTGCCGGGATAACGCAGATCGAACCACGAGTTGTAATGCAGAAACGGACGATAGGGATGGGCGCGCTCGTGCTCGATGTAACTGAGGAATCCTCGGCGCAACTGGCCCTGAGGCGTAACGCCAACCACGGAAGAATACGTAACCGACTGGCCGGCCCTGAGCGGGAGTCCACGTTCGATCCAGCAGACGACTCGATTGGCGGTGACGCGGCTCTCCGAAATGGGATGCTCGAAGCCGAAGAATATATTTCCCGCCACCACGGGGGATCCGCGAACCGCACCCGCGACTTGTGCTCCCGGGACAACCAAATCCATGAGCCGAACGGTGCTTACGTGCAGGTCCGCATTCAGGGCCCGCAGCGTTACCTGCTGGCGCATGTAATTCGTGCCATCGCGCAAAGTGGCGCGCCACGTGGCATGCAGGGTCTTCGCGGAGTCTTCCAGTTCAACGGAAAGCTGCTGGCCGTCGATCCGTTCCGAGAGCCGCGATGCATCCGGTTTGCCGGTCAGCTTCTCGATTCGCGGAGTCGCCATGACATGCATGGAAGAGCCGAGGATCAGGCCTCCGCCGTCGATGGTGAGGGCGAACAGGCGATCGTATACGGGAATCGGATTGCTGGTGAGCTTGTCCGTCATTTTGACGGGTTGCAGGCGGCCGGCCGCGATCCGCCAGGAAGCTTCGATGGCGTCGTTGCGCAGCGTGATGACGCCAGCTTGGTCGGAAGCGTGGGCTGGGCCGTAATCGGGCAAGAGTACGGCTTGGGCGAGCGCTAGTTGCCCGGTGAGGAGGGCTGCGAACACTCCGCGACGGATGGTGCGAAGAAGGGAGACTTTAGCGGAGGACACGACATTGTGAATGAGATTTCCGGAGTTCATCATGATTGATTCTTGGCTTGAGGGCATGCAGGTCGGATTATAGACGCAGGCAGAGGAGGTGGAACAATTGCTCCCATACGCCGGGCTGTTAAGTCGCCTGAAAGGTCAGAGCACGTTGGCTCACGCGCCAGGCCGGTTAAGCGGGAGACCCTGGGCTTCGCTCGGGGCAGGCTCTTGGCTTCGCCTGTGAAGCGGCTCTGCTCAGGATGACACCGTTACGCCAACTGCATCACTGCTCACGGCGCCTGGCTCCTATGTTCACGGTTTGTGGCTGGGCGTGATAAGATTTGGCGCAATTGGCCGGCCAGCGCGAAGCGTGGTCTAGCGGCTTCGCATCTCCGGCATCTTCCCGGGAGACTCCTCCGATGAAAACTCAAAATGTTGTGCGAATAGGCGCGGCGTGCAGTCCGCGATTCAGTCTGCTGATTGTTGCCGTGGCCGTGCTGTTCTCGTCCGTGGCATGGGCGCAGGATTCTGCCCCTGTACTGCAGAAGCGACTGGTGGCCGACTACGGATATTGGTCGAAGTATCAGACTCCGCCGTATGGGGCGGCGCAGATTCCCATCCACAAGATGACGCATGTGCTGCACGCCGGCATCAATATTGATGCAGCGGCGAACGGCACCATCGACGTTCCCGATGGATTCGTGGAACGGGAACTGATTTCGAAGGCGCACAATGCGGGGGTGAAAGTGTTCATCCTTTTTGGCGGGAGCGCCAGCGCGTTCAGCACGGTTGCGGCCAACGAAGATCTACGCTTTCTTCTGGCGGCGAACCTGTGGGATTTCGCCGCGAAGTACGGGTATGACGGCGTCGATATCGACTGGGAGTATCCGGTGGCGAGCGATGCCAAGGGTTACTACGAGTTGATGAGCGCGCTGCGGGCCTTTTTCCCATCACCCACATACCAGCTTTCCGCCGACGTTCCACCATGGGGAGGGAGCGGATACAACCTAAAGCACGTCGTGCCGGTGGTCGACTTCCTCAACATCATGACGTACGACTGCGCCGGCCCGTGGACGGACGACGCGCAACTGAACTCGCCCATCTTCTGGGATGGGCATGATCCTGAACCGTATGAATGCCAGCCGGGAGGAAGCGTGCAGGAAGCGATCAATGCGTTCCTTAAAGTGGCGCCGGCCGCCAAAATAAATATGGGCACGCCGTTCTACGGCTACGATTACCGCAACGTGAGCCAGCTTTGGGGAAGTTGCACGGATTGCAATTCGAGCGTGGTATCGGAAAACTACGGCACGTTCATTAAGCAGCGAGTCAATCAGGACGGGTGGGTGCGCTACTACGATTCGATCGCCGGCGTGCCCTACCTGCTGCGCGCGAATGGGAAGCCCGGGTTCATCACGTACGATGATCCTTCTTCGACTTACCTTCGGGTCTGGTATACGGATTGGGAGCGTGGGCTGGGCGGGACATTCCTGTGGTCGCTGGACGCGGATTATGATGGCATGTCGCAGGATCTGCTGGATGCGATGTATAACGCGACGCTGAATACGCCTGGGGCCACGCAGTAGCGGAGAGCGCCTCCCAAAGTCAGAATACGATTTTGCCGGGGTCAGCTGGCTGCCGGGCTCCACTCTTCCGAGCTTCTTTTCGGAAGGGTGGGAGGAACGCCGTCGGCTGCGGTGGTTCCCACCCTTGCAGGGGGACTATCCCTTTGCGTACTTCAGCCATTTTACGATTTCGGGGAGTGTGGGGCGCTTGCCGTACATCAGGATGCCGATGCGGTAGATGCGCGCGCAGAGGATGAGAATTCCGGCGATGGTGGAGACGAGAAGAAATAAGGAAAGTGCGATCTGCCAGACGGGCGGCGGCTGCACCGCGATGCGCAGATACATGAGAACTGGCGAGAAGAACGGAACCATCGAAGTCCAGACCGCGACGGGCGAGTCGGGAGCGCGCATGACCGGCCCCATCATAAATACCGAAATAATGAGCGGAAGAATGATGATGAACTGCATCTGCTGGCCTTCCTGCTCGGTGGTGATGACGGCGCCGATGGCGGCGTAAACGCTGCTGTAGAGCAGGTAGCCGAGCAGAAAGAACAAAGCGAACGCTACCAGCGTGAGGGGAGCGAAGTGGATTTCTCCAGTGCTGGCGCCGGCGGCCAGGGCGGGCAAGGCGTAGAGGCCTGCCATGGCGATCCAGATACCGATTTGGGTGAGGCCGACCGCGCCGACGCCGATCAGCTTGCCGGCCATGAGTTCGGCTGAGGTGGCGGAGGAAAGAAGAACTTCCATGACGCGCGAATTTTTTTCTTCCAGCACGGCGCGCATCACAGAGACGCCATAGAAAATTACTGCCGTATACAACAGCATGACCATGGCGAAGATGGCGAAGAACATGCCTTTGTCGTCGGCCTTGGATTCGTGGCTGCCTTCGAGGCGAATGGTTTCCAGTTTGACGGGCGTGAGCAGGTCATCGGCCTGGGTGCCGCTGACGCCGCGCTGGGAAAGCTCGCGCAGCAGGATGGCGCGGTCGAGCTGTCCGCTGAGCCAGGATTTTTCCATGAAGCCGCTGGCGTCTCGGCCCGAGTAGGTGATTTTGCGGGCGGCGACGGCGTCGTCGCTCAGCCACAGGTAGCCATCGATGTCGCCGGAGTTGACGCGGTTCCGCAGAGCGGTGCGCTCGGCGTCGGTGGCGTTGGAATCGACTTCAACGGCGTAGTTGGACGCTGGTTTGTCGTCGTCCGAGCTTTTGCCGTCTTTGTCATCATCGTTTTTGGCGGCGCCGGCTTTGTCGTCGTCAGGCTGGGCGCTGCTGAGAAGCTGCTGGCGCACGATCTCGCCGAACTGCAGGTTCGAAGTGACCACCACCAGGCGCTGCGTTTTTGAACTCTTCATGCGGGAAAGCTTTGCCGGGATGATGAAAGCGCCGAACATAATCGCCGGCAGCAGGAGAGTGAGCACGATGAAGGAGCGGGTGCGCACGCGTTCGAGATATTCGCGTTTGATGATGACCGCGGTGTTGCGTAGCCAGGCGCCACCAGGCGAGGTGTTACGCGATGAAGGGTTAGGCATTGGCTTTACCCACCGCTTCGATAAAGATTTCTTCGAGCGAAGGCTCCATCAGTTCGAACTTGCTGATCCGGACGCAGGCAGTCGCCGCGCGCAGCAGATCTTGAGGATCGGATCCAGGAGCGAGCCGAACTTCCACGTAGTTTCCGTAGTCGTTGAAGGACTGCACCAGCTTGGCGTCGTGCAGAAATTTCGCGTCGCCTTCGTATTTCATCTGTACGTTGCGCTTGCCGTAGCCGGCGCGGATTTTCCCTAAATCGCCTTCGAGAACGGCCCGACCGTGGTTGATCAGGCAGATGGAATCGGACAGGCGCTCCGCCGTGTCCATGCGGTGAGTGGAAAAAAGCAAAGTCTTGCCCGCTTTCTTCAGATCGAGGAAGGCATCTTTTAGTGCTACGGCGCTGGAGGGATCGAGGCTGGAGAAGGGTTCGTCCATGACGACGAATTGAGGATCGTGAACCAGCGCCCCAATGAACTGAACCTTCTGCTGCATTCCTTTGGAGAGCTCTTCGACTTTCTTCCCGGCCCATTCTTTTAGACCCAGGCGCTCGCACCATTGCTGCGCGCTCTGCGCGGCGGCGTGCCCAGACATCCCCTTCAATTGCCCGAGAAAAACCAGCTGGTCCAAGACTTTCATCTTCTTATATAGGCCACGTTCCTCGGGCAGGTAGCCGAGGCGCTCGGTGTGAGCGCGGCGAAAAGGCTCTCCGAAGAGCGACACCACGCCGGAATCGGGCACCATGATTCCGATCATCATGCGCAGCGTGCTGGTCTTGCCCGCACCATTGGGGCCGATCAGGCCGTAGACCTCGCCGGGTTGAATGACCAGCGACAGATTGTCGACGGCGACGAAGTCGTCGTAGTTCTTGCAGACTTGGTTCAGCTCTACCGTGTTCAAGGGTCCTCTGGCGCTCGTGCTTTCTCACAGATTGGAAAGTCCCGATTGTAGCTTAAAGGCTTTCAGCGGGGGCGGCGGAGTATCGGGGACTCGGGGAATATAACGGTTAGGACAATTGGGCAGAGGTGCAGTTTGGCTTTCGCGTCGGGCCGATGAAGCCGGAGATCCTTCGCTTCGCCTGAAGGACGGCTATGCTCAGGATGACGCCGCAGAGTGTGAACATTTCTGCAGGTGCAAGAGAATCGGGGTTTGGGGTGCCGGGGTTACGGAAGAAAAAAACGCGTACATTCATCCCCCAAACGCGTCTCTACCAACCAGAATTTTCGGCGAGGCGGTTTACGGCGCGGGGATGATGGCCTGGGCCGAGTTCGAGTCGGTGCTTTCTTCGCCGGCTGAATTGACTGCAGTTACTTCGTAGCAATAGGTGTCGCCGTCGGTGATGTTGTTGCTATCGGAGTAAGCCGTCCCAGACTGTGGGGCCGAAGGATTGAGCTTCGAATAGGCTCCGCAGGTGCTGGTCGTGGTGTTATAGAGCGCGCGGTAAATGTAATAGTTCACTCCGGTGGTGCTGCTGGCCGTCCACTGAAGATTTACGGTGTACACCGGCGCGGGAACGGCTGTGCCGGCCAGAGTTACACCCGTGGGGGCGTTAGTAGCGTTGCTCGAGAACGACGCTGTCGTCGACGCGGTGCCGCTCGCCGTGGGTGTGAAGGTCACGCTATAGGTCGCACTCTGGCCGGACGTGAGAGTCACGGGGAAGGAGAGGCCGCTGATCTTGAATTCTGACCCGATGACGCTGTCCGAGGAAATCGTAACGCTTCCGCCGGCTGCGGTCAGTTGTCCGGTTGCGACGCCGCTGGTCCCGACCACGATGCTGCCGGGAATCGTAACGGTTGTGGGGCTTGCAGTCAGCGTGCCTGCCGTGGTCGTCACCGCGGTCCCACTGAGTGGGATGCCTAAGCTCGGGTTGGAGGCGTCGGAAGTCACGGTGGCGGTGCCGGTGAATGTGCCGGCGGTCGTGGGCGCGAATTTTACGGTGAACGATGTGCTCTGTCCGGCGGTCAACGTGATCGGCGGCGTGATGCCGGAGATGCTGAAGCCGGTGCCCGAGGCTGCCACGGCAGAAATCGTCGCGCTGGCGCCGCCAGTGTTCTTGATGGTCTCGGTCTGAGTCGAACTCTGGCCGACGGTGATGTTCGTATAGGTCAGACTC
>DATDGM010000026.1:0-41479 GCA_036522075.1 Candidatus Sulfotelmatobacter sp. | reverse complement strand
GGAAAAACGACACGGCCGGCGCTATAAACGTTTTCCGCGAGCTGGTTCGTCGTGATCCAAATTTCGCCGAAGGTCATAACAATCTCGGATTGATGCTGCTGCAGGCCAACCGACTTGGCGAAGCGCAACAAGAATTTACGTTGGCGGTGCATTTGAAACCGCAGTACGCAGAGGCGCATTTCAATCTGGGGTTGACGCTGCACCAGGAAGGCAACGAGGCTGAATCACAGCAAGAATTCGAGAGAGCATATGCGATCGAACCCGCGTTGAAACCCGAGCCACATCCCTGAACCGCATCAAATTACCGAGACTCCGATTGTGAACGCCGGGGACACATTCGGCTGGCATGTCAAAACTGTTCCCGAGTTTTCCGCGTCCGCTGGCTTCCATGCCCCCCGCACCGGCGGGCCTGCAGCCACCCAAATTTTTACATAATATGCCTTGACACGTATATGCTCGGTAGAGTATATCAAGAGAGTGGAATCTGTATTCGAAGTCATTGCGGAGCCGAACCGCCGGGCGATATTGAGCCTCCTGGCCTCGTCGCAACAGTCGGTGGGAGAGATCGAGCGTCAGCTTCATATGACGCAGCCGGGCGTGTCCAAGCACCTGCGAGTGCTGCGCGAGGCCGGTTTCGTGGAATCCACGGTGGACGCACAGCGCCGCCTCTACCGGCTGAGACCTGAACCACTTCAGGAGGTGGATATGTGGCTGGCTCAATTCCGTCGGTTCTGGTCCGCTCACCTGGATGCTCTCGAACGCCACCTCGACCGCATGACCCACCCCAGCATGGGCCAACCCGGCGGTGTGGATAAGTTAACGCTGACGAAAAGGAAGACAAGCAGAAAAACTCCGCGGCCCAAACCGCGAACATAGGAAAGGAAAAAGGAAATGAAAATCAAAGTGATGAGCGTACTCGTGGACGACCAGAGCAAGGCCTTGCGCTTCTATACGGAGGTATTGGGTTTTGCCAAGAAAACCGATTTCAGTCAGGGCCCATATCGCTGGCTGACGGTGGCCTCGCCCGAGGAGCCGGAGGGCACTGAGCTGCAGCTGGCGCTGAACGGCAACCCCGCTGCCAAAGCCTACCAGCAGGCGATGTTTCAACAGGGCCAGCCCGCCGTCATGTTTTACACCGACGACGTGCAAGCCGATTATGAGCGCATGAAAGCGCGCGGCGCCGAGTTCACCATGCCACCCAAGGATGTGACGGCGTCCAAGATCGCCATGCTGAACGACACCTGCGGCAATCTCATTCAGGTCACGCAGCTGATGAAATGGTAAGGCGGAGGTAACGTGAAGACGGACGAAAGGAGAGAAAAATGACCGATCGCGAGCAGTACGCACTATCTCCGGCAAGTGCCGCGCAGTTCTGCCGGTTCTGGACCGATCACGTGGATTCTCTCGAACGCCACCTCTCGACCGACTGGTGGGTACTGCTGGCCGTCACCGTGTTGCTGATCGCATATCCGATTGCACAGTTTGTGTTTCCCGCCGTACTCCGTTGCATTGTGCCCAACTTGGTTCGGATCGTGGTCAACTTGATCTGAGTTCGACTTGGGCATTGCGGCGGAAATCGGGCTCGCGTCGCTCGTCGCTTGTCGCTTGTCGCTCGTCGCCTGTGAGGATCGTCGGAGTTCAGCGAAACATCTGGCACACTATTACGACTGAAGGAGAAGAAGATGACCGATCTCGCGCACTACACTCCGGGTCCGGCCAGCGGGGCGCAATTAAAAAAGGACGGCGCACAAAAGGACAAGTGGACGCTCATTCTCGTCCGCGAACTGCGCCACTCTCCGGAGAAAGTCTGGCAGGCGCTTATCGACCCGGCGCAACTGCGCGAGTGGGCGCCCTTTGTCACTGATGGGAGCCTGGGTACGGTTGGAACGGTGAATCTCACCTGGGTGGGGAATCCACAGGCTTTAGAAACAAAAGTGACCCGAGCCGAGGCCCCCAAGCTGCTTGAGTACGGCGATATCCGTTGGGAGCTCGAACCTTCAGGCAGGGGCACGCGCCTGACTCTGTGGCACAGCATCGATCGCCGCTTCATCTCGTGGGGCGCCGCGGGCTGGCACATCAGCTTCGATGTGCTCGATCGCCTTCTCGCCGGTCAGCCCATTGGCCGCATCGCTGGCGGCGACGCCATGAACTTCGCCGGCTGGCAGCGATTGAAGGACGAGTACGCAAAGCAATTCGGCGCCGAGACGCCCAACTCGCCGCCGAAAGCGGCTCCAAAGTAAGGAGGTCCCTTTGAACTGGAACAAATGGATTCGGCAGACCCACCGCTGGCTGTCCATGGCATTTACGGTGGCCGTCATCATCAACTTCGCGGCAATCTTCGAAGGCAGGTATGCCCGCTGGGTGGGCCTCCTGGCGGTTTTCCCCCTTGCTTTGGAATTCTTCACTGGTATGTACTTGTTCGTGCTCCCATACGCCACCAAGTGGCGCAACGGGCCACGCACCAACTGAACGGCGTCGGTCGGCCACAACGAAAGGCCGCGCCGCCCCTTACATGCCGTTGGATGTGCAAAAAAGCCATGTCCTTCGACGACTTATTTCGAAAAGGTCGGTCTGACAAAGATCGGCCTGACAAGATGGGCCAAAGAAGACACAGCCATAAAAAGGGAAATCGATATGAAAGGCGCTAAAACAAGAAAAGAATTGTCCCCAAAACAACGAGAAGAACTACTCAGAGCGTTGCAGGCCCGCTTTGAGAAAAACATGAACCGCCATAAAGATTTTGAATGGGTTCAGGTACGAGCACGGCTGGAAGCGACTGCAGAAAAACAGTGGTCACTCAGCGAAATGGAAAGAACCGGCGGTGAGCCGGACGTTGTTGGTCACGATAAAAGGACAGGTGAATACGTCTTTTTCGATTGTTCACCGGAAAGTCCAAAAGACCGCAGAAGTTTTTGCTACGACCGTGAAGCCCTGGATTCCAGAAAAGAAGCGAAACCGAAAAATAGCGCTACCGAAATGGCAGCGGACATGGGAGTTGAGCTGTTGACGGAAGAACAATATCAAGAGCTGCAGAAACTTGGAGAGTTCGATACCAAGACGTCGAGCTGGCTGAAAACACCTCCGGATATGAGAAAACTCGGCGGCGGCCTCTTTGGCGATCGCCGCTTCGGCCGCGTCTTCCTCTATCACAACGGCGCAGAATCCTACTACGCCGCCAGGGCGTTCCGCGGCTCGCTAAGAGTCTAAAGCTCACGAAGGACGACCGGTGGCCCACTCAAGCCCGCTTTTGGCTTGAGTGGGCCAGTTCCAAGCTGGACGGAGTATTCTGCCAGTTTTCGCGCCGTCGATTCCCACTCGACCTCGACGTTGGGAGATCTGAACATCCCCACCGCAAGGGCGCTCAATCGCAAGGGCAAAAACTAGCGTTATGAAAGAAAAAACCGCGCTAGGCGACCGCTCCCACATGCGGCACTCTCTCGAGAGCTGCAGTCTCTTGCGCGCCCGTCGCCCGCAGCAGTTCAACGGCCCACTTCGCCCGCGCGCTCTGCGGAGATATAACGTAAACCAGAAACCCAGCTCCAGCTAAGCGTGCTTCAAGGCGCTCGGCATCCGTGTCGGGCAAGCCTAAACACATTAGAGTTGGCGAGCTAGATAGCCCCGGAACGACCTTGGCCACCACCAGGGCATCAAAAAATGTCCGCGAGCGGATAAAGAAGCTCACCTTCGGGATCACCACCGCTCCCAAGCCGGAAAGCCAGCCGATCAACCCCGCAGTGGTGGTGCGGTCCTCGCACTTGTGGGCCAGAACACTCGCCGATCGCACGATTTCGGCAATGGGATGGGTGGGCGCAAGCACTACACAGATATCTTCATTCTCGAAGCCCGCGTCTCTCAGGGTGCGTACCACTTCCGCAACGTCCACATCTTCCCCATAGACCCCATAGGCGGCCGCAGCACCTTCCATCGGAATCACAGGCTCCTTTTAAGCGCTGTCGAGCGCAGGCCGCAAAACGCCGCAGCCCTGGGTGGCCAAATCAGAGCGCCAGAAGACACGTTTGCGGGAACCCGGCTTTAGCTTCGTTAGCACAATCGATGCCAAATCATTAACTCCTTAACTCCTTTTGCCACCGCGCCCGAGCGGTGCAATCGGAGTCTTCCACTGGGAAAACGCGATCCTTGCGATGTAATTTTTTCCGTTTGCAGACCACTCCTGCTGTTGCGTGCCCTTGCGAACAAATTTCCCCCAGCGAGAAAATCTGCCGAGGTCGCGTTTTCGGTTCGCCCATCCACTCCCTGCATCTGCCAGCAATCACAGTCGGGACTGCTTTGGCACCAGGCTTGCACTTGCGGGATGCAGGTATGACCATCCAATCGCCGGAGGTTGCAATCATGAATAATTTTCTACTGCGTATCGCGCTCGCATTTTTATTGGTGGCGGGCACGGTCGCCCTCACGGCACCCACCACGGCGCAACAAGCCAAACCTGATCCCCGCCAGCCCGGCGCTGCTCAACCGCAGGCAGAGCCGCAGGACGGCACCCAGACTCAGGACGCCAAGCCCTTTAACGGCATCATTATGAAGGAAAAAGGTAAGCTCATCCTCAAAGACACAACCACGAAAGTAAATTACCAGTTGGATGATCAGGACAAGGCCAAAGCGTTCGTCGGCAAGCAAGTCAAAGTGACGGGCAAGCTCGATCTGGAGACCAACTTGATCCACGTCGAGAGTATCGAACTGATGGAGTCTTGAATTACGCGCGGCGCCTGCGGGTTCCCGCTTCGACCATCGCAAAAGGGAAGGGCATAGGCAACCTCCTACGCCCCTGCTCTCTCGTGTCGCGGGCTAGGATCCAACCTGAAATCGAAAATTTGAAATCAACCAATCTGAAATCAACCAATCTGAAATCTGCTGGAAGAGGAACGCCGCCACTCAGTGAGACTTGGCGGCCTCCACGGTCGGCGCCGGTTCGGCTGGATGAAGTGGTGCCGCTCCAAGAATCTTGTAGTCGCTGTACTCGATCGAAAGCACTGCCTTCCCACCGAGTCGAAGAATGCTCTCACTATGGTTTTCCGCCGGGAGCCAGAACTCGTTCACCTTTACATACCGGTGAACGACGTCAGTTTTCCTGATCCAAAACGATGGATTCTTCCCCGGCTCCCCCTCGATTCGCACTACGGCAAAGTCCGTAGCGTCAACCCAGATTTTCCCGCGATACAAAAACTTGTTCCTCGTCTTCGGCAGCAGGCTCAGAATATACCGGCCGCCCTCGGGCGAGCTTTCATACCCCGCCAGCGCGAATTCATAATTCTCCGCGCTCAGGGCCGATCGCCGCCGGTTCTCTTCGTTCGCGGCTTCCAGTTCGCCTTCCAGCAGCTTCTTAAAAACGTGGTCACCAATAAACTTTGACCCGGTCTGCGACACCACGGTGAACTGCTTGGTATTGGGCGCGTGAAAGGTCACATGTACCACCATTTCCGCGTCATGATCGCTGGGGAATCCTCGGTATTGCACGCGGTAAGTGCGCGTCCCCTCGAACTGAGTAAGCGCCGCTGCGCGCAGCGCATTTCGCCGCAGTAGATTCTCCACCACCGATTCCAGCGGCAAGGGAGCGCTACCCACCGAGGATGTAGATTTGTCCGCCGTGCCCGCCTGCAGGGAGGGGGCCAGCACAACGTGCAGCACAAGAAACCCACAGGAGAACAACATCAGCCGGACCGTAAGCGCACCTAGCCAGTGAGCTTTTTTCATATCCCTCGTTTGGAAATTGCCCCAGTTAAGGTCTGTTTTGTACAGTCTACCCCACATCGGTCAGAGCAACGCGCGCATTTGGTCGTATCCTGAATTTCTTCCCAATCGCGGAATTGTTCCACAGGCCGCGTTCATAGCCCAAGTAAACCGATTCAAACACCGCATTCCACGCTGCCGCCGAATGTGGAAAATTTGCCGGACCAACATGAATGGCAGATTACGTTTTAAACATTTCTATGTAAATTTGTTTTTTCAACGGGAATTAATCCTGTTCTCCTGCCCCGCCTATTATTCAACTTCTTCGCCGTCTGGCCGCGCAAACTTCGCGGGAAATCGGCGGCCGATCCTACTGTACCGTTGAGCAGGCCCCCGCTTGTACCTCGGTAATTTGAAAGCCCGAGCACAACAGAAGATCATCCTCGGAATGCTTGTCCCCCACAAGACGCGCCGCTGGCCGAGGCTTCCCGTCGATCTGCCGGTTAAAGTGGTGACCGCCAAAGGCTTTTCCACCACGGTGGTTCCGGGCCGCGGAACCGAGCTGAGCGAAGGCGGCATGGTGCTCTATGCCGGCATTTTGTTGAGTCCCGGCGACCTGCTCGAGGTGGAATTCGACACGCCCTCCCGCTCTCACCTCACCGCCATCGTCCGCTCCAAAAATGGTTTCTGCTTCGGCCTCGAATTCCTCGCTCCCTTGCCCGACTGAGCAACCGTGGAACAGCGGCCCTTCAGGGCAGCGTCCAGTGTGTGCAATCAAGAGCGGCCCGAACCGGTGGCTTTGTGTCTCGACTTCCTCTAGTATCTGCTTGCAAGCTTGGCGAGGAACGAGCATGTATTTTGAGCAGTTCTATCTAGGTTGCCTGGCGCACGCCTCCTACATGCTGGCTGCGGGAGGCGAGGCCGTAGTGGTCGATCCGCAGCGCGATGTAGACCTCTACATCAAGGCTGCCGAAGCCCAGCGCGTCGCCATCCGTCACATCTTTGAAACTCATCTGCACGCCGATTTCGTCTCCGGACACCAGGAACTCGCAGCCCGCACCGGAGCCAAAATCTACATGGGAGCGCGCGCCGGAGCCCAGTTTCCCCACGTGCCTGTGACCGACGGCTTTGAGCTGTGGGTGAGCGCACTCCGCATCCGCGTCCTGGAGACTCCCGGCCACACTCCCGAGAGCATCTGCCTGCTGCTAACGGATACGGAAAAATCCGCCGACCCAACCTCACAAGACGCGTGGGCCGTTCTGACCGGCGATACTCTGTTTCTGGGAGACGTAGGCCGCCCCGACCTCAGCAAAGAATTCACTCCGGTGCAACTCGCGGGCATGCTCTACGACAGCCTGCACAACAAGCTGCTGGCGCTGGCCGACAACGTCTTGGTTTACCCCGCGCACGGCGCCGGCTCGCTCTGCGGGCGAAATATGCGGGCCGAACGCGTATCCACCATCGGCACCGAACGACTGACCAACTATGCGCTGCAGATCCGCAGCAAAGACGAGTTCATTCGGCAACTGACCGAGCATCTCCCTGCGCGTCCGGAATACTTCCTGCAGGACGCTGAAATCAATCGCACCGGCGCCACCGCGTTGTCGGACTTGCCGGCCCTTCGTCGTTTCGCGCCGGCCCAACTCGATGGCATGCTCCGCGAAGGGGAGATTGCATTGGACGTGCGGTCGGGCGATGATTTTGCCGCGGGGCACGTGCCCGGATCGGTGAACATCGCCCTCTCCGGCCAGTTTGCCACTTGGGCGGGAACCGTGCTGGGTTTGAAGGCGCATCCCGTGCTCATTGCGGCCACCGAGGAGCAAGTGGCGGAGGCGCGAGTAAGGCTGGCGCGCGTGGGAGTTGAGGACTTGGACGGTTATCTGGACGGCGGTGTTACTGCATGGAAAGGCTCCGGATTTCCAGTGGCAACTTTGCCCCAGATTTCGCCCGCTGAGTTGAACCAACAGTTGAGCGCCGGCGGCGTGCAAGTGCTCGACGTGCGCCGCGCGCCCGAGTGGGAATCGGGACATATTGAAGGAGCAGCCTGGTGGCCGCTGGATAATTTCAAGGTCTCACCACCGGAGATCGATCGCGACGCCCCGCTTGCCGTCCATTGCAAGAGCGGATATCGCAGCGCGATTGCCTGCAGTCTATTGTTGCGCGCAGGGTTCAGGAACGTGAGCAACGTCTCCGGGGGCTTTGATGCCTGGCAAGAGGCGAAGCTGCGCGTCGTGATGGAAAAGCCGGTGGTCGCTTGAGCGGGCGTAGTTCTGTGCGTACACTCCTGTGTGTAGATTCTGATACTGGAGAAATGTTCCTGAAGGAACATTTCTCCAAAATGTGAAGTCTTCCGGCTAAGTTGAACATTGATAACGAGTTAAGCTGAGACCGGAGATTTAAAATGGGGATTGCCAAGTTAGCCAACACCTTCCGCGTAGAGAGTGGCAGGCATTTTCGCTTGAAGCATTTCGATCCGGCGGAGACCGGCCATTGGAAGTCGAAGGAGCATGCGGCGCAGGCTCTACAGGAGGGAATTGTTCGCACGGCGGCGCTCCAGGACAAGCTCTATGCTCAGAACCGCTGGGCGCTGCTTCTGATCTTCCAGGCCATGGACGCGGCCGGCAAAGACGGCATCATCAAGCACGTGATGTCGGGAGTGAATCCGCAGGGCTGCCAGGTGTTTTCCTTCAAGGCCCCGTCCGATCTGGAACTGCAGCACGATTTTCTGTGGCGCACCACGCGCGATCTGCCCGAGCGCGGGCACATTGGAATCTTCAACCGCTCTTACTACGAAGAGGTGCTGGTGGTGCGGGTGCATCCGGAAATTTTGAAGGGCCAAAAGGTTCCGCTCACCCTGGTGGGAAAGGATATTTGGGAGGAACGCTTCGAAGACATTCGCTGCTTTGAGCGCCATATGGCGCGCAGCGGCACGGTGATCCGCAAATTTTTTCTGAATGTGTCCAAGAAGGAACAGAAGCGCCGCTTCCTGGAGCGACTGGACCAACCAGAAAAAAACTGGAAGTTCTCGGCGGCGGACATTCGCGAGCGCGGCTGCTGGGATGATTACCAGAAAGCTTACGAAGATATGATTGCCAACACTTCCACCAGGCACGCGCCCTGGTACGTGGTGCCGGCCGATAATAAATGGTTCACGCGGCTGGTGGTTTCCGCGGTGGTGGTGGAGGCGCTGGAATCGCTCGAGCTTTGTTATCCCAAGGTGGACCCGGGCAAGCTGAAGGAACTGGAAACCGCCAAGAAGCTGCTGCTGGCGAAGAAGTGAGGGCTCTGTAGCGCCGGCGTCCCGCCGGCTGTCGCGAGGGCGTTTCGCCCTCGAGGTTGTTATCTGAAAAATTTCCCAGCTCATCCCTCCAATTTCCGCCCCCGAATCCTGCGGCTTTCGCCGCACCCTCGGGCCTGCGGGACGCCGGCGCTACCACCCCTTTGCAGTGAGGCCTTGCAGGATTACCATAGGTTGACTTTCCACTTCTTCCCCGGAGAAAACCCTGAACATGGTTGGCCCAGATAGCTGTAGCAGGAGGATGTTGCTCGATGCGCGGTTAACCCTTGCGGTCATACTTTCCCTCTTCTTCTCAGCTCTGTTCACAACGGCTGCCTTGGCTCAAGCCAAGCCGGAGCGGCAATCGAAAGCGACGAAAAGCGCGGAGAAAGCCCCGGCGGTGCAGCCTGCGCCGGCGGCGCAAACCGATTCACAAGATGCGGACTCCAACAATCCCGAGGAGAAGCCCTTCAAGGGGATGAAGTACCGGCTGATCGGTCCGTTTCGCGGCGGACGGTCGCTGACGGCGGCGGGAGTCCCGGGCGACCCCACTACCTATTATTTCGGCGCCACGGGCGGCGGAGTTTGGAAGTCCACCGATGGGGCGATGACTTGGTCTCCGGTGTTTGATAAGGAGGGAACGTCTTCCATTGGCAGCCTGGCAGTGGCGAACACGAATCCGAATGTGGTTTATGCGGGTACGGGCGAGGCTTGCATCCGGGGGAATATTTCTCACGGCGATGGCGTTTACAAGACGCTCGATGGCGGTAAGACCTGGAAGAACGTCGGCCTGCGGGATTCACGAGCCATTGGAAAAATCATTGTCAACCCGTCGAACCCAGACATCGTGTTCGTGGCTGCTCTGGGACATCAGTACGGGCCGAATGCCGAGCGCGGCATCTTTCGTACTACCGACGGCGGCAAGACGTGGGAGAAGGTGCTCTATAAGGATGAGGACACCGGCGGCGTGGATGTTGCCTTCGACCCGCACAATCCCAACATTCTTTTCGCGGCGCTCTGGCAGGCGCGGCGCCTGCCCTGGACTTTCTGGAGCGGTGGCCCGGGCAGCGGGTTGTATCGTTCAAACGACGGCGGAACCACCTGGAAGCATCTGGAGGAGCACGGCTTGCCGAAGGGCCCGTATGGGAAGATCGGCGTCGCCGTGGGGGCGAGTTCCGATCGAGTGTATGCCTTGATTGAGGCGCACAATCCGGATGGCGGACTTTACCGCTCGGATGATGGAGGCGAGACCTGGCAGTTGATAAATCCCAGCCACAGCCTGTGGGAGCGGCCGTGGTACTACATGCACGTGATTGCCGACCCGCGCGAGGAGAACGTTCTCTACATCATGAATGTGGATGCGTATAAGTCGACCGACGGCGGGCATTTGTTTAATAAGGTGAAGCTGCCGCATGGCGACAACCACGGGCTGTGGATTGATCCGCGGGATACGCGGCGCATGATCGCTTCCAATGATGGGGGAGTTACGGTGACGCTGGATGGGGGCAAGAACTGGACGCCGCAGGATAACCAGCCGACCGCGCAGTTTTATCATGTGATCACCGACGAGGCCACGCCTTACCGCGTATACGGCTCGCAGCAGGATAGCGGCACCGTGGCCATTGCCAGCCGCAGCGATTCCGGGTCGATTGACCGCCCGGATTGGTATGACGTTGGGGGTGGGGAAGCGGGCTACATTGCGCCGTATCCACCGGATCCCAACATTGTTTATGCCGCCGACTATCAGGGCAACATTACGCGCTTCGACAAGCACACGGGGCAGATCAAGTCGATCACCGAACAGCCAGAACTTTCTGACGGAATGGGCGCGGCCAATCTGGAGCATCGTTTTCAGTGGACTGCGCCGGTGGTGATTTCTCCGCATGATCCCAACACGCTTTACCACGGCGGAGAACGCCTGTTTAAAACGACCGACGGCGGAGTGCACTGGGAGGCGATCAGTCCAGACCTTACGCGCAACGACAAGACGAAGCAGCAACCCTCGGGCGGAGTCACGATCGACGACACTGGCACGGAATATTACGACACGGTGTTTGCGATTGCGGAATCGCCGCTCACGGCGGGGCTGATCTGGGTAGGAACTGACGACGGGCTGATCCAACTGACGCGTGATGCGGGCAAAACCTGGACCAACGTTACGCCGAAGGAGATGCCGGAATGGAGCCGGATCAGCCTGATCGACCCTTCGCCACATGAGGCGGGAGCGGCTTACGTGGCGGTGGACCGCCATCAGAATGATGAGCTGAGGCCCTATATCTATAAGACTAGCGACTACGGCAAAACCTGGACGAAGATCACCAATGGAATTCCTGATACTACGTTTGCGCGGGCGGTGCGCGAAGATCCGAAGAAGCGCGGATTGCTCTACGCGGGGACGGAAACAGGAGTGTATGTTTCGTTCGACGATGGCGCCAACTGGCGGGCGCTGAAGCTGAACCTTCCGACTACGCCGGTGCACGATCTGATGGTGAAAGACAACGACTTGATCGTGGCGACGCACGGGCGGGCGTTCTGGATTCTGGACGACATCACGCCGTTGCGCCAATACAACGACAAAGTGGCGGATAAGGATGTGTTGCTATATCCGCCGGCTATAGCGTACCGCATGCAGGCGGGAGAAGGCGGGGAGCGGCATCCTTCGAAACGAACGGGGCAAAACCCGCCGGCGGGAGCGGTGATTTATTACTGGCTCAAGGATGCGCCTAAGCCCGACGTCACGACCAAGCTCGAAATCCTCGATAGCTCGGGCAAAGTGATCCGCAGGCTTTCGAGCGCCGAGGTTGCGCCGCTCGAGGAACCGCTCGATCCCGATGAGAAGAAGCCGGAGAAGGAACTAAAAGCGGAGGCCGGGCTGAACCGCTTTGTATGGGACTTGCGCTACGACGAAGCCCATCATGTTCCAGGCTATTATCTTTGGGAATATGGCCGCGGGGCGCACGGGCCGGTAGTGGCGCCCGGGAATTACCAGGTGCGCCTCACAGCCGGGGGCCAGAGTCAGACGGAGCCGTTGGAGGTAAAGCTTGATCCCCGGGTGAAAGTGAGCCAGGCTGACCTGGAGCAGCAAGTGAGCTTGATGCTGGCGGTTCACGAAAACCTGAACAAGGTTTACGACATGGTGAACCAGATTCAGGACGTGCGCTCGCAGCTGGCGGGATTGCGGCGGCGGCTGCCGGACAACGCGAGCGGGAAGACCATTGCGGCTTCCGCCGATGAGCTGGAGAAAAAGCTGGTGGCGCTGCGCGATCAGTTGATCAATTTGACCATCAGCGCGAATGAGGATTCGCTGGCGTATCCTCCGCAACTGGATGCGCAGTTGGCTTATCTGGCGATGGATGTGGGCACGGCCGATTCCGCGCCCACCGAGGCTGAGCAGAAACAATTCGAAAAGCTCAACCGGATGACGGCAGACATGCTGGCTTCGTGGGAAAAACTGGAACACGGGGAGCTGGCGGCTTTTCAGAAACTGACCGCAGAGGGAAGTTTGTCGACGGTGGTGGTTCCTCCGGCGGGGCGGATGCCGGAGGCGGAGGGAGCTGAGGCCCACTAGCTAACGGAAAAGAACGATTCTGGGCGGCGCCAGATCTGGGGTTTCACTGGTCTGGCGCCGTTTTGTCTCTGAAAGACGACGGCAAAAGGCAAAGACAGTTGGCGGCCCGCAAAGTGAATTGCACATTGACGCAGCGGCGAGGTACTTATCTTGGATTCCCCGGGTTTCTTCCCGTCTGGGAATACTGGAGAATCCATCACTGAGCCAGGTGAATTGAGCGAATCGACGTAGCCTTGATGCGCTGGCATCGGCATTTCGTACCGTACCAGAGCGTTACTATGAATCCCTCACCTACTATTACTTCCGTGCCACTTTGATGGCACGGATGTGCCTTGTCCGCCTGCGGGGCCGTTGGTATTGTGCCGATAGAGTTTGATGTTCCTCCCTCATGGTCCAGCCGAATTGATTGGGGGTGTGTATGCGGATCATGCATTTGTGCTACGCGGCGGTGGGATTTGCGGTGGCGCGCTGGATTTTCCGGCGTTCCGCATCGCCGATAGCGGACCCGGTTTCACGGTTTCGGACTTCGGGGCTTTTGTAGACCGTAGTTGGGCCTTTGGTAAATTGTCGTGGTTGGGCGCGCGCCCGTTGCGCATCCATTTCGTCAGACGCGCCCAGCCATGCCTTTCCACGAGGAGCTAGTTACCTCGGGCTGGTTACCAAGGTTTCTGCAACATCCTGCCTGGTTTCGATTTCTTACTACAATCGAGTGGACGCTTTTGCCGGAAAGGGACGTTATGTTGTCTCCCCTCGGCGGCATGTGCGCTCAGACGAACTCTGTGGAGCGTCTACTTCCGTGTTGCGGACACACACACATCGGCGATGGATGGCGAGCCTTTTGGTTGGGTTGTGGCTGCTTGCTCCCGCTTTGCTCGCGGCGCAGTACCAGGACGATAGCGATACGCCGCTGGGCGACGTGGCTCGCAATTTTCGGAAGCAGAATGCAGCGTCTCTGCAGGCCTCTCCACGAACGTCGCCACCTGCTGCGCAGCCGGAAATCATCGACAATGACAATCTTTCGCAGGTGATGGATGAGGTGGATAGTCGCCGCGTTGCGCGGTCGTCGTTTCTTTATTCGATCGAGGGTCCGGGCAAGAGCTTTCAGGTTGCGTCTCCGGACGTGACCTGCAGCCTTTCGTTTACGGCCAATGTGAAGTCATTGCTGGCGAGTTCCTATACGCAGATGGAGTTGCCGGCGGATGCCCTGGTGAAGCTCAGCGGGCCGGCGGCGATTCACGGGGACTCACTGCAAGTCTCCGTTTTCAACGGGACGGATTGGCATGTGAGCGAAGTGGGGGTGGTTCTGACGGTGGTGAAGCGCACCGAGTTTCCGGAGGAAGCGCTGGGGGACCGGCTGCCGGGGGATGCGTCCGGGAATAAGCATCGGCCGAATGACAACCTGGCGAAGGTTGTGCCGGCGGCTGGGCTTGAACCTTTCTCGGAGCGGGATAATGCTGCGGAGAATCACTCGGAGAAGCGGTCAGACATTGCGGTTCTCTACCACATGCGGGCGGCCGCGCCACCGTTCGGGGTGACGGTGTTCGCCGCGCCACTCAATATGGAAATTGCTCCCGACCAGGAATGGCATTGGGCCATCGTGCAGGCCAAGGGCTATCCACCACGGCAGAATGCCGCCGATCCGAGCGCGCGGAGTGAGGAGTCGAGTTCTCCGCGAGCCGAAATGGCAGTGCCGGTCGCCTCCGCCGCGCCGCCTCAAGCGAATCCTGCTTCCGTTTCGAGTTCCGGTGTTCCAACTCGTGCTCAAAGTGCATACCTGCAGTCGGGTTCGGGTGTTCCCGCCCGTTGATTCGGCCGACCTTTTCTGGCGCATGCTAGACTAAGAAAAAATTCACTCCTGAGGCGCGGCCATGAAATTTGGCGTCATCATCTTTCCCGGCTCCAACTGCGATCACGATGCCTACTGGACGATTGAGCAGGTATGCCGGCAGAAGGCCACGTTTTTGTGGCACGAATCGCACGACCTGGAGAACAGTGATGCCGTGATCGTGCCCGGGGGATTCGCCTACGGTGACTACCTGCGCACGGGGGCGATCGCCAAGTTTTCTCCGGTGATGGAAGCGGTGCGAAAGTTTGCCTCCGGGGGCGGAGTGGTGATCGGCATCTGCAACGGGTTTCAGATTCTGTGCGAAGCGGGACTGCTGCCGGGCGCGTTGTTGCGCAACGTAGGCCTGAAATACGTTTGCAAGCCGGTGCAGGTACGAGTGGAAAACAGCGAAACACCGTTTACGAATGCGTGCCGCGCGGGTGAGGTTCTGACCATTCCGATCGGGCATATGGAAGGGAACTATTTCTGCGATCCGGCTACGCTCGACGAACTGCGGCGGGAGAATCGCATCGTTTTTCGGTATTGCAGTCCGAACGGGGAGATTACGGCGGCGGCAAACCCGAACGGATCTCTGGATCACATCGCAGGCGTCTGCAGCGCTGGCGGAAACGTGGTGGGGATGATGCCGCATCCGGAACGGTCGGCGGAGCCGGAGCTGGGCTGTACGGATGGGGTGAAGATATTTGAGTCGATGGTGGGGGCTTTGGCGGCGCGGTGAGGAAGCGGCAGTTGCCTCGCTCGGATGTTGTCGATGCGCGAGATCCCCTCGGCTTCGCTCGGGGCAGGCACTTCGCTCTGCTGAAAAGTGGCTGCGCTCAGGATGACGCCCGCTCCCTTGGGCTGGTGTCCTGGTGTCAAATGGCGATGCCAACACGAATCCGCCGTGCTATAATTCGTGTTCGCCTGGCATAATTATCGAGGTAATCCTGTGATCTCCTCTACTACGGGCGAATCCTGCGCCATTCTAGATTCATAGACACGAGGTCTCGCCATGTCTGGCCATTCAAAATGGGCCACAATCAAGCACAAGAAGGGCGCGCTGGACGCCAAGCGCGGCAAGATTTTTACCCGTCTTATCAAGGAAATCAGCATCGCCGCCAAGAATGGCGGCGGTGACCCGGATTCCAATCCGCGCCTGCGCGGCGCCATTGTTGCGGCCAAGGCCGAGAATATGCCCGCCGACAACATCAAGCGAGCCATCCAACGCGGTACGGGCGAACTGCCCGGCGCTACCTACGAGGAGTTCTCGCTTGAGGGTTATGGCCCGGGTGGTGTCGCTGTTCTGCTTGACATCAACACCGACAACCGCAATCGCACCGTGAGCGAGATTCGCCACGCCTTTGGAAAAAACGGCGGCAACATGGCCGAAGCCGGCGCAGTTTCCTGGATGTTTCACAAGAAGGGCGACATCATCATTCCGAAGGCGGCTGCCAAGGAAGAGGATTTGATGAATATTGTGCTCGAATCCGGGGGCGAAGACCTGAATGACGACGGGGATAACTGGGAGATTCTGACTGAACCCTCGGCGTTTGAAGCCGTGCTGGAGGCGGTGAAGAAAGCTGGCCTTGAGCCCGTGTCTTCGAGCGTGGCGTCAATTCCGCAGAATTACATCAAACTGGAGGGCGCGGCCGCGAATACCATGATTCGGCTCATGGAAGCGCTCGAAGAACACGACGACGTGCAGAACGTTCATTCGAACTTCGATATTGACCAGAAATTGCTGGAAGAAGTCGCGGGTTGAGTTGTCGGAGTAACGGTCGCCGCATAGCCGCCCTCGCTGGGCGGCTTTTGCATTGCGCGCGCTTTTTCTTCATCTGACCGCTCCTTTTTGTCAATCGCGAAAAAGTTTTCAACATCTCGGTGCAAAAGTCTGAGGAAAACTCACTCGTGATCGTTGTAACTGCTTCGCCGGCTGACGTTTCAACACATTGCACTGCTGGGGGTGCGGCCCGCGCGTGGCGGAAACGAGAGGCGAAACCTCAGCCTGACTTTGACGCATGGGGATGATGATTCCGTGAAGCTTAGACTCGACAAACTTCTGGTGGAGCGCGGACTGGCCGGCTCGCGCGAGCGGGCGCAGGCGCTCATTCTTGCCGGCAACGTGCTGGTAGACGAGCAGAAGCAGGAGAAGGCGGGCGCGCAAGTCGCGGCTGACGCCTCGATCCGGCTGCTGGGGCAGGACCTCAGATACGTGAGCCGTGGCGGGCTCAAACTGGAGCGCGCTTTGGAACACTGGAAGATCTCGGTTGATGGGAAAATTTGCTTTGATATCGGCGCCTCTACCGGCGGATTCACTGACTGCCTGCTGCAGCGAGGCGCGGCCAAGGTGATCGCGATCGATACTGGCTACGGGCAAATGGACTTCAGGATTCGCCAGGATCCTCGAGTGCGCCTGCTCGAAAAGACCAACGCGCGCTATTTGACCCGCGAGATGGCCGGGCAAGCCGCCGACCTTATCACCATGGATGTGTCGTTCATTTCGGCGACCCTGGTTCTTCCGGCCGTCGTAAGCGCGGCATTTCCGCAAGAGCGTGAACGAAAAGGTCGACAGATTATCGTGTTAGTGAAACCCCAGTTTGAAGCGGGCAGGGAACATGTGGGCAAGGGAGGGATTGTGCGTGACGAATCTGCCCAGGCCGCCGCTGTGGAAAGAGTTCGACAATGCCTGGTGAGCCTGGGCTGCGCAAGCAGCGATGTGGTCGAGTCACCGATTCTGGGCGCAGAGGGAAATCGCGAGTTCCTGCTGCAGGGAGTTTTTTAGTCTTCCGCCACACCGGCGATTAAAGCTTTTCGTGCCTGATTCTGTACAATCTTTGTTTCAATCGTACGGTTTCATCTTGTTTCGGACGATCTGATTTTCGCTATGGTCAACTCGCAATCATCTTCGAGAGTCGCGGCGATCATGTCCCGGCCCGATAGCCCGGAAATTGCGCAGGTGGTGCCCGGACTTCTGGCATGGCTCACGGAGCATGGCTACAAAGTGCTGATCGATGAGGGGACTGCGAAGTACACCAACGGGCCGGAAGTGCTTTCGCGTCCAGAGATGTCGTCGCGCTCGCTCGACTTGGTCGTGGTGCTCGGAGGAGATGGCACATTGTTGTCGGCCGCGCGAGCCACGGCTGCGATCGATGTGCCCCTGCTGGGAGTAAATCTGGGGTCGCTCGGGTTTCTCACGGAAGTTCCACTGTCGTCGCTTTATGCGATGCTCGAGGCCATTGGAGACGGACGCGCCGCCGTGGAGCAGCGCTCGCTAATGCAGTGTGAATTGCTGCGCGGAGACGAAGTTCGAGGCAGTTATCTGGTCTTTAATGATGCGGTGTTGAATAAAACTGCGCTGGCGCGCCTTAACACGTATGACCTCTATGTGGACAAAGTGTTCGTCTCCCGTTACCGAGCCGACGGCATGATCGTGGCCACGCCGACGGGCTCTACCGCCTATTCGCTCTCCGCGGGCGGGCCGGTGCTGATGCCGACGGTGAATGGGTTCGTGATTACACCCGTCTCGCCGCATTCGCTTACCCATCGGCCCCTGGTGGTGCCGGATTCGGCCCAGATTGACCTGGTGTTGCGTAGCGATGAAGAACTTGCCTATCTCAGCCTCGATGGACAGCCGGGCCTCGATCTGCGGGACGGTGACCGCGTGCGCTGCCGCCGGTCCGAGCACAATGTCAATCTGTTTCGCACGGATACGGATTTCTTTCAGGTGCTGCGCACAAAGCTGAAATGGGGAGAAAATGTTGGGAGTGGCGGGGTGGAGTGATTAAGCAGGGGCCAGGGGCCAGGGCCAGTAAAGGCACTTTACTCCGGCGGTATGGCTCGGCTCCGCGATAGATTTAGGTCTCGGCTCGCAGCAGGTCTGTAATTTTCTCCCGGCGGCGGATTACCTTCACCTTTTTTTTGGAGACCAGGGTTTCCGCTGGCCGCGGGCGCGTGTTGTAGTTTGAGGCCAGTGCCATCCCGTAGGCGCCCACGTCGAGAATTGCCAGAAGATCGCCTTGTTTCACCGCTGGCAACGCACGATCGCGGGCGAAGAAGTCGCCGGTTTCGCAGACTGGACCGACGACATCCACGGTTTCCATTTGCGTCGCAGGGTCCGCTGGACTCTGATCGGCTGTGCGCTGCAGCGGAACAATTTCGTGATGAGCGCCATAGAGTGCAGGGCGGATCAGGTCGTTCATGGCGGCATCGACAACCACAAAAGTTTTGCCGTTGTTCGACTTGCGATAAATCACCGACGTAATCAGCGCACCGGCCGCGCCTACGATCGCGCGCCCCGGTTCGAGCAGCAAGTGCACGTTTAATCCTTGAAGCGGGGTAGCGATGGCTCGCGCATAAGCCTCAACCTGATTTGCGAAATTAGTTTGACATGACAACTCTGCCAGGACAGGCTTCTCATAAGAGATTCCAAGCCCTCCGCCCGCGTCCACATAGTCGATGGCATGTCCGTCTTTTCGTAATTCGCGGACGAGCTCGGTGACACGGGTCATCGTTTCTGCGAATGGGGCTACGTCGGTGATCTGCGAACCGATGTGAACGCTGACTCCGGCGGTTTTAAGATGTTTCGATTCCGCGGCTTGGGCGTAGAGTCGGCGAGCCTCTCGAATGGGCACGCCGAACTTGTGCGCACGAAGGCCGGTGGAAATGTAGGGATGAGTATCGGCGGCCACGTCGGGGTTCACGCGCAGGGCAACGCGGGCAGTGGTCCGCACTCGCGCCGCGCATTCCGCCAGCACCTGCAACTCTGCTTCGCTCTCCACGTTGAATAAAAGAATCCTGGCTCTCAAGGCGGCAGTAATCTCGGCGCGGGTTTTGCCGACCCCGGAGAACACGACTCTGCCTCCCGCCGCGCGGTTCGCCGCCAACACGCGCAGCAGTTCGCCGCCGGAAACCACGTCGAATCCGCAGCCTTTTGCTGCGAGCAGACGCAGAACATGGAGGTTGGAATTGGCCTTGACTGAATAGCAGATCGTGTGGGGCACGCTGCGGAACGCCGACTGAAAAGCCGCCAGCCGATCCTCAATGGTGGTGGCGGAATAGACGTACAGCGGGGTGCCATAGCGTTCGGCTAGCCGTGAAAGCTGGACGTGGTCGCAGCGCAGCGCGCCCGCGGGAGTTCCCCGGGAACGTTCTTCGCCGCTCGGAGCGTAGGTAAAACCCTGTGCAGACGCTGGCTTGCTTTGCTTGCGCGCGGTCATTTCTTCTTCGGCGGCGCAGATCCGCTATCCCGTACTTTTATGGCCACCACTGTCTGATCGTCGAATGTTTCCACCCCGGCGGAATGTTCGGCCACTGCCTTGAACAGATTGTCCACGACACAATCCGCCGACTTTGCGGCACAGTTCGCCACAGTTTCCTCGACTCGGCGGCGCCCAAACATTTCCCCCGCTCGATTGCGGGCGTCGAGCATGCCGTCGCTGAAGAAGACGAACATATCTCCTGGCTTCATGCGGAACTTGAATTCATCGTAATCGGCTTCGTCAAACAGTCCCAAAGGCAAGCCAGTGGCTTCGATCACTTCGTTCTTGCCGCCGTGGACGTAAATGGGGCGGGGCAGACCGGAGTTGGCAACCGTGAGCGTGCGGTGTTCGTCATCCCACACCGCATAGATGAGCGAGACGAATTGGGCCTCAATGCGCCGCTCGGCGAGAGATAAGTTCACCGCGGAAAGCATTTCCGCCGGCATAGGTTCGATGGGCGCGTGCGAGCGCAGAATCCCGCTGACCAGCGCCGCGTAAATCGCGGCCGGCGCGCCTTTGCCGCTGACATCTCCAATCACGATCCCCAGTCGCGACATGGAATAGGGGATGAAGTCATACAGGTCGCCGCCAATCGCTCTGGCGGGAACGAATTTCGCAGCCACATCCAGGTTCGAAAGTTTGGGGCGGGCCTGCGGCAGCAGGCGCACCTGCAATTCCCGAGCGAGCGCCAGGTCCCGCTCCAGGCGCCGTTCCTGGCGGGCAACTTCTTCGTAAAGGCGCGCGTTCTCGATGGCGATGGCGATTTGGGCCGCCAGCGTCGTGGTGGTCCGCTTGTGATCGTCGGTAAAAAAACCGCGTCGCGTATGCTCCAGGTCGAGAACTCCGATCACCTTGTCTTTATAGATCAGAGGAACGACCAACTCCGATCGGGTCTCCGGATTCGCTTCAATGTAGCGAGGATCTTTTTGCACGTCGGGAACCAGCACCGCTTGCTTGGTCTCGGCCGCGTATCCGATCAGGCCCCGCCCCAGCGGGATTTCGCGTTTGAGGTGAATGTTTTCGTTGAAGCGCAATGAGAAACGATGTTGTAGTTTTTCTCCGCTGGCGTCGAGCAGCAGGATGCTGAACATCTGGTAATCGATGAGCCGCCGCATCAGTTCGGCGATGCGGCCGAGCAATTCGTCCAGGTTCAGAATGGAGGTGAGCTCGCGCGCAATTTCGTTCAGCAGCAATAGAATTCGCGACTGACGCATGGTTCGCGTGTAGAGCTGCGCGTTCTCAATGCCTGCAGCCATGCGCGATGCAATCAGCGTCAGCAAGCGGCTGTGTTCTTCGGTAAAGTACCCAGGCTCGCGCGCCTCCAAGTCAATCACCCCAATCACGCGGTTCTTAATGACCAGCGGAACCGCCAGTTCCGCGCGCACGTTGGGGATCGCAGCAATGTATTTGGGGTCGGCGGTAACGTCATCGACCAGCACGGCTTTGCGCAATTGGGCGGCTCGCCCGGTCACGCCTTCGCCAACTTTCAGCCGCGTGCGGTCCGCAAATTCTGGCGGATAACCAACCTGGAAGCGGAATCGCAGCTCCTGGGTTTTTTCATTCAGCAGTAGAATCGCGAAGATTTCGTAGTCGATTACCTTGCGCACGACTTCTGAGACACGCCGCAGAGTTGTGTCGAGGTCAAGCGAAGTCGCGAGCACGTCTGCCACCTCGAGCAGCAAGGGCTCGACTTGCAGAAGGTGCTCAGGTTTGGAGAGGACCGATCCCATAATTTCCTATGATAGCAGTCGAGTTTTGCGGGCCGGGGAAAACGCGGCGGTCTACCTGTCGCCGCCAGCCCCGCCGGCCAATGCTGCGCGCGGGTTTCCGCTGCGCTTCTATTCGCGCGGCACCACGCAGATATCGGCTAGATTACGGTAGCGCTCGGCGTAATCGAGCCCGTAGCCGACCACGAACTCGTCGGGAATCTTGAAGCCGATGTAGTCTCCCTGCAGCGGAAGTTTGCGCCGCGAAGGCTTATCGAGCAAGGCGGCGATCTTGAGCGAACGGGGCTGTCGCGCCAGAAGCATCTTTTTCAGATAGGTCAACGTCAGCCCCGTATCAAGAATGTCTTCGACGACGATCACGTTCTTGTCCTTTAAAGTTTGATCGACATCCTTGGTCAGTTTCACTTCCCCGGTGGAATCCCACCCGCTTTTCAGTTCCTGCGTGGGGCTGGGCCGGTTGCCATAGCTGGAGACGCCGATGAAATCAAACGTCGCGTCAAGGTCAAGCTGGCGGGAAAGGTCGGCCAGGAAAATCGCGGCGCCTTTCAGCACTCCCACCAGCATGACCGGTTCGCCCTTGAAGTCGCGGGAAATCTCCGCGCCCAGCTCTGCCACGCGCTTCGTGATTTCATCCCGCGTAATGAGCACCTTGAGGTCAGCCATGGCGTTTCATATTAAACTAGGTGGGCCGGAAAAGCAGTCGGCGCTCAGCGGCACTCAGCACTCACGATTCGGCCTGGCAGGCGATCATGCGATTCTTGGATTTAGAGCTGGCTGATTGCTGCATGCTGAGGGTGTTGCGTAGCTAGAAGCTAGGAGCTGTCTTCCTCATGAATCTCAAAGGCATCAAACTTACGTGGCTCGGGCACGCGACCTTCCGCATCGACACTCCCGCCGGCAAGACCGTCATTATCGACCCCTGGGTTATGGGTAATCCTGCGTGCCCGGCTTCGGAGAAGAATGTCAAGAAAGTGGACGTTATGCTCATCACTCACGGCCACGGCGACCACATTGGCGACGCCGTGGAGATCGCGAGGAAACATACACCCAAGGTGGTCGGCATTCCTGAAATGGTGGGCTGGCTGGAGAAAAAGGGCGTGAAACAGACCGCCATGATGAACAAGGGCGGCACGCAGACGGTGGGTGATATGAAAGTGACTATGGTGCATGCTGACCACTCCTGCGGTATTCAGGACGGCGATGACGTGGTGTATGGCGGCGAAGCCTGCGGGTATGTCATGGAATTCTCCAACGGCGTAAAGCTCTATCACGCTGGCGATACCAACGTTTTCGGTGACATGGCGATCATTCGCGAACTTTACTCTCCCGATATTGCGATGCTGCCCATCGGCGATCATTTCACCATGGGGCCGCGCGAAGCGGCTTACGCCTGCAATCTTCTCAAAGCGAAAACCGTAATTCCCATGCACTTCGCGACCTTCCCTGTGCTGACTGGAACTCCGGGCGCGCTGCAGAAGCTGGTGCCCGGGGTTGAGGTGCTGGAGATGAAGCCGGGCGTGACGTTATCTTGAATTTGCTGCGAACGCAGCGACCGTTACACCACATTCTTGCTTCCGCGGTGGAGGCCGCAAGGTTCCAATGCCAAATAGAAAGAGCAAGGCCAAACCGAACAAATCGCAATCGGGCAAGCCGCAATCGGCGAGACCAGGCTGGCGGCATTACAACGGCTTCACCACATCGGCCGTCGATGACTATCTTTACTCCATGCTACCCAAGCGCGATGTCGTGCTAAGCGAGATGGAAGACTACGCCGCGGCGCACAATGTCCCGATCGTCGGCCCGGCCGTGGGGCGCGTGCTGCAACAGCTGGCGCTGCTTGTCAAAGCCGAGCGGGTGGTCGAGCTAGGATCCGCTATCGGCTACTCGACCATCTGGTGGGCGCAGGCGGTGGGCGAAATGGGGAGGGTCACCTACACAGACGGCGACCCTAAGAACGCGGAGCGAGCGCGTGGATACTTTGAACGGGCCGGTGTAGCTGGGCGGGTCACGATTCACACCGGCGATGCGCTGGAGTATCTCTCGGAGCAGAAACAGGAATTCGATATCATTTTCAACGACGTGGATAAAGAAGATTATCCCCGCGTGCTGCGCCTGGTGGCGCCGCGACTCCGCAGAGGCGGCCTGTTTATTACGGACAACGTACTGTGGAGCGGACGCGTCGCGGAAAAGAATCCGAAAGATGCCACGACCAAAGCGATCATCGACTTCAATCGTCAGCTCTATGCCTCGCCCGATTTCATGACCACGATCCTGCCCCTTCGCGATGGCGTAGCAGTTGCGTTGAAGCGATAGTCGACCGCAAAGGATTGTGACGGCTTCACTCCACAAGTCGTCGCCGCCGGTGGTTCAATTCAGCAGCCCGTAGACATCGACCTCCGTTCGCGTACTGATATACACTTTGCCGTTCGCGATGGTGGGCGGAACAAATTTCACGGCATTACCCGCCTGGTCGCGGTTATTGGCGGCCATCGTGCTATTCCAGAGCTCTGTCCCAAGATTCGTCGCGTCGTAGGCACGCAGGACCGCGGGCCCGGTGCACGCTGCTGGAACCGGCGACTGGTAGCAATTTATTCCACCGGCTGCATTCGGACTGGCGTAGCCATAAAGGCTGGCGTCTATGGCCCAGGCGATGCCATGGGAAGATCCCTGCGAAGATATCGACGGAGTTGCGGTGGGAAAGTTGAACGAGTTGTTCGACTGCGAAGCGGCGGATGTAACGAATAATCCGGTGGTCGTGTCGAAGGGAAAAACCGTTAGCGGGCTGCCGGCTCCCGCATAATACAAGCCGGTCTGCCAGAACGCAGGCGTTCCCCAAAGACCACCCGCGCCAGTGAAGCTTTGCACGATCTGACCGTTCGTGGCGTTGAACTGGCCCATGTTGTCGCGGTCGATTAGATAAATAACACCCTCTTTTCCGACTTGCGCCAGCAGATGTGCCGGTCCGTTGGTTTGATCGGGCAAGAGCGTCGGAGCACCCGAGCCCAGGTCGGTGTCGTTTTTCTCAAGACTCACCTCGTCATCCGGCGTAAACCAACCCGCCACGCTCAGATTCGCACCGTTGGAGGTGCTCCCGCTAAATGGGTGCAACCTTAGAGTGCTGTCGCCATAGTCGTCGCTGGCCGGCATGGAAGATTCATCGTAAACGCCGTTTCCGGTTGAAACATAAATATCTCCAACGCTGTCAATCGCGGGAGCGCCCCCACCGCCCCATATGCCGCCGTCGGCTCCGCCGTTGCTTCCGGCGATTCCGTTCGGCGTGGTGTTGAACACGCTCTGCTGTTGCTGCACGTTGGAAGCGCTATAGCCGATCAGCCAGCCGTGGTAGGGCGTTGCATCCTCGTGCGCGGAGAACGCGACGTACACGGTTCCATTCACCAAAACCAGACCCGATCGTTGGTGGTGCAGCTGGGAGTTGAAGCTCAACACGCCGCCGGAAGATCCATCGCCAATGCCCGGCAGCGAGGCGGCGATGGTAACCGGCGCGCTGAACTTTTCGCTGCCTGTGGTTATTTCCAAAGCGTGCAGCCGGTGGAAAAACGAGCCCAGAGGCAAGGCGCAGTTGCCTGACATTGCGCCGGGAATCTCCGAGGCGCTCACCAGGTAGATCGTCCCGGTGGTGCTGTCGATTACGGGCGTTCCAGTGACACCCACTTCCGGAAAGACATCGCCGAAGCAGTACCCAACGTCGGTCCAGACCACGGGGCCTTCTCCGGCTTTCCCTCCGTGAAGCGTATCCAGCAGGTTGACTTGCCAATACGTCACGCAGGGGCTGGCATCGGCATCGAAGGCAAAGAGGCTGTCATGCTGCGTCGCTACGAAAATAACGTTGTGTGTTCCAGCGCCGATGCTCACGCCAGGAACCCACAGCGGCTGCGTGTAGACGGCGCCGTCGACGGGGCAGGAGAACAGCTTGCCAAACCTGGCGGTGGTCACGGTTGACGAAGACAGCGCGTATTCCTGCGTGTTGGCTCCGTCGCGCGAAAGATCGTTGTGGTAGGTAAAGACGCCTGGAAGATCGGTGACGGCAACCGTCGCGGAGCCCGAGTCGCTCGTGTTGGCGACGCTGGTTGCGGTTACGGTATGCGTACCCCCTGCGGCTGGCGGGGTGTAGAGGCCGTCCGTAATGGTGCCTGCCGTGCCGTTGCCATTGACGACGCCGTCCACGCTCCAGGTAACGCTCGTGTTGCTGGAGCCTGTTACAGTCGCGGTGAATTGCTGGGTTTGTGACGTGGCTGCCACGGCGGCCATCTGCGGTGCGACGGTGACTGTCACGTCGGGAGGCGGGGGCGGGACCGTCATCGAGTTGCTTGAGCAGCCCACAAAGCTGGAAATTCCAGCGATGGCCACAGCCAAGTGAAAACAACCGCAGCGGAAACGAACCCTGGATGCCATTGCGAACCTCCTCTCGCTAATTTCGTTCGAATCCTTTCACGCTGGACCTTTTTCCCGGCAATCTTCCTTCGGTGAGGCCCCAATGCAGGATGGATGATTATGAACCCAACTCACGTCGGGAGGAAATAGACATAGATGGTGCAAATCAGAATGAAAATGACAGGCTCGACAAGTGCCGGGATGGCACGATCAGATCGATTTCACGGGGATGGCCAGCAAATCTTCTACCAGCCCGACTTCCTTTTGCAGAAAGGGCTCGGCGTAGGTGACGCCGCCCAGCATGCCGAAATGCCGCGCCATGGCTTCCACGCGGACACGGATTTCGTCGTGAGCAGGGAACAGATCCTTGCCGGCCTCCTGATCGCTGAACTGCGTTTTGTACGCCATGATGGAAGCGAACTTTGCCGCAAACTGCGCGGTGATGTCGACCACAAATGTCGGCCGCACGTCGTAGTAAAGCGCAGCGTAAATAATCTTAAAAGGCCGGTGCGGAGCTAGTGAGGCGTTTTTACCGGTCGGCGAAGTATTTTCGCTGAGGGCTGACGGTTGAGGATTGAGGGCTAATTTTGCCAGCCCTGCTAGAAAGCAAGCTTCATATCCCAGCACCGAAGCCGTGTAATGATCTGGATGCCGACCTTTCCAATAGGGCAAAATGACCACTCGGGGCCGTTTCTCGCGGATCACGCTCGCCACCTTCAGCCGGTTCTCCCACGTGTTCTCGACCCGACCGTCGGGAATGTCGAGCGCCCGGCGCCAAGTTACGCCCAGAATTTTGCCGGCGTCGTCGGCCTCGCCTGCGCGATCCTCGGCGGTGCCGCGCGTGCCCATTTCCCCTTGCGTCAGATCGAGGATGCCCGTCCGCTGGCCGTGTTGCGCCGCTTTCAGCAGCGTGCCGCCGCAGGTCTGCTCCACGTCGTCGCGGTGAGCCGCAATGGCCAGGATATCGAGGGATTCAAGGGGAGAAGGGGAGGACATGTCAGTCGAGGTTCCCCTGTTCGAGCACCACGTTCTCGCGCACGATCAGCCGGTGCGCCGCCATTTCCTTCAGCATGGGCAGCACGCGGCTCACGTGTTCGTCCGTGTCGACGAAGATAATGATCACGGGCAGCTTCCCGCCGGCTTCCACCAGATGCGAGGTCTCCACACGCTGGCGGCCCAGGAATCCCGCGACCGAGTGGATAGCCGTAGCCGCATAGACGTTTTCCTTACGCAGATAATTGAGAATCTCCAGATGCAGCGGCCGGTGATGCCACTGGTCGGCCTCGTTCAGGTAGATGGTGAGCTGCACTGCCATGGCGTCCGCCATTTTACAGCACTCGCGCCAGAGCCATGCCGGCGAGCGCTCCGCCCAGACACAGAATGTTGTTACTGAGAACGTTGGCGAGCATCAGCGCCCACTGGCCTTGCTCGAAGTAAGCCATGGTTTCGAAGGCATAGCTCGAAAAAGTGGTGAACGATCCGCAGAAGCCGATCACCACCAATAGTCGCCAGCGAGGATCGACCAGCACCCGCTCGGTCGTCCAGATCACGAAGAATCCCACGATGAAGCTGCCCACGATGTTGATGGCGAGCGTGCCGTAAGGAAAGAGCAAGCCAAATTCGCGGGCGGCCAAACGGCTTAAGAGATAACGCAGATTTGCGCCGACAATGGCGGCGACGGAGATGGCGAGAAAGTCCTTCACGATGGAGGTCTCCTACAAAAATAGATCATATTCTGTAGGAGTCATCAGCCCGAAGCGTTGCGGCTCGTGCGGTTATGGCGAACTCCATCGCCGTGGAAGAAATTCTACCAGACCGATTATGGATTGTTTCGCAAGCTCTCCACGAAGGTCCAAAATCCCTTGTTGTTGCGATAGGGCAGAAATGAGTCGTCCTTCGTGGGGTCTGGCATGCTTTCACCCGGCAAGGTGTTGGCCTTCTTCGAGAACGCCATCTGGAGATGAGATCGAGCGCCTGCCAGGTTCTTCTCTTCCGCGTCCGCGCAGGCGAGGTTGTAGTAATAAAGCGGATAATCCGGGTCGTCCAGGATCGCTTTTTCAAAGATGGCACGAGCCTTCGGAATGTCCCCCGAGATTCCATACGCCATACCGGCTTGATCGGTTAACACACGCCTCATCGTTTGGACATCTCCCTGGCCCTTCGGTTGCTCGCGAAGCTTCGCCAGCGCTAATTCGAATATCGGCGCAGCCGCTTTGAACATGTGCGAGTTATAAAGAATCTGAGCGTAAACGAAGATATCCTTCAATCGCGGAACATAACCTTCATCGAGCCGATAGCCGGCGAGAATCTGGTTTATACGCACGCTATCGTCAGCGCCGATCGGGGAATCGCTGTAAAACTCCAGATCGCCGCACACGTCGCCGCCGGCCAAGAACCCGCGAATCATGTAAGCAGTCTTGCCATTGCCGCCTTGTGCCGTGTAGGAGGCAAGGGCGAGGGGTGGACCGCTGCCGCGTGCGTCCTCAGAAACAGTGAGAACCTTCAGAGTTGGATTATCTTTCTTTTCGGGATCAAGAACGCCAGCGCGGCATTTCGTGCTGGTAATGGGAGCCTGTTCAGGGAACAGGAACAGAAAACCTAAAAAAAAGATGCGGCCCGCCTTATCCTTGCCGCGAATTCCGATCTCACTACCACCCGGCTTGGCGGAGGATTGAATGACCGTGAATCCGGGCGCGGACCATTGAAGCTGCCCTTTGTGTTCGGGTAGCGCCAGATTGAATGGCTCGTCGGGGGTATCCTGTCCGAAAGCTGATGTAGACAGAATTAATGCGGCAGCAAGAACAAGTCTGAGTTTGACCATGCCACTATCTCAAGAGCTAATGCCCAGTTATTTCTTTCGTTCTACCAAGTATCTCGCGAGCTCTTTCAGCGTTTCCGCTCGCTCGCCGAAGCTGTCCAATTCCGCAAACGCCTGAGTGACCAGGGCATCAGCTCTGCGCTCCGATTCTTCGATACCGAACAACGACGGATACGTGGCCTTTTCTGCCGCGGTATCTTTCCCGGCTGTTTTTCCCAGTTGCTGGCTCGTCTGAGTGACGTCGAGAATGTCGTCCACGATCTGAAACGCCAGGCCGATCGACTTTCCAAAGGCTCGCAGGTGAGAGACGTCGGCGCCGCTTGCTCCAGCGTACAGCCCACCGCTCACCAGGCTTGCCGTGATGAGGGCAGCCGTTTTAGCGCCGTGAATGTATTCCAGCGTGGCCGCGTCCGGCTTCGTGTGTTCGGCTGCGAGGTCAACCACCTGCCCGCCAATCATGCCATCGACGGTTCCCGTGCCGTGTGCAATTTCTTCGACGATACGCACCCGCGCTTCTGCCGGACACTTCAGCCGCGCCAGTACCTCGTAAGCCTGTGTCTGCAGCGCGTCGCCAGCGAGGATGGCGATTGCCTCGCCGAAAACTTTGTGGCAAGTAGGCCGGCCGCGGCGTAAGTCGTCGTTATCGAGAGCGGGAAGATCGTCGTGGATGAGCGAATAAGTATGCAGCATCTCCAGAGCGGCGCCCAGTTCGTCGATGCCAACGGGCAGCGATCCCGACACCATCCGTCCCGCTTCCAGGCAAAGCACCGGCCTTAACCGCTTGCCACCGGCAAACACACTGTGCCGCATGGCCTGGTGAATAGAGACCGGATGCTGCGTCTCTAGCGGGATTAAGCGGTCGAGCGCGACGTCCGCCGCCGCCCTGCCTTGTTCAAGAGTGTCCTGGAGCATGAAGCAGCGAGTATAACAAGGGCGGGCGCGGAGGAAATGGTGAGAGCTCTATGCCGCGGCCCTTTGGGCGAGGGCCACACTCCTGAGGACAGAGGTCAGTACGGCCTCGACGTCATGGGAGGCGCATACGTCGACCGCCCCAGCCTCTAGTGCGGCCATCCACATTTCCTCGTCCGGGATGCGGTGGGTGCACACGATCAGGAGTGACGGAAAATCGCGATGGAGGTTCTCGACATCCGAAAACCGCGAGGCTTCGACATCGAGGACGGCCACGACGGGACGGTTTTGCGCCACCTCATCCTGCAGGTCTTCGCGGGAACCGGTCAAATGGACAGAATGAAAATGGGGACGCAACCCTCGAGCCAGGAACTGGGCCACAATAGGATCTCGTTGCAGAACAAGCACGCTCGAACTCATAAAACCCCCGAATCAATCGTCGTCAACCGCGTGGTAGACGACTGACTAAGGCTGGGGGTTGGGCAGTCCAACTCCACAGACATCGGTTTTTTTCGGAACCGAAGACGAAATCCCCAGCGCTTATCTGCGTATCGGCGCTTTTTCTGTCTCCGGCTCGAACGGTTCGGCCTGGAGCTTGCCGTTCTTTTTCAGCAGAATCTCCACTTTACCTTCCGCTTGTTCCAGTTCTTTGCGGCAGGCCGAAGAGAGCTGCATACCTTCTTCAAAAAGCGTCAAAGACTTCTCCAGGGGAACTTCCCCCTTCTCCAGTTCCTGAACTATTTTCTCTAGTCGCTGGAGACAGTCTTCAAATTTGGCCAACGGCTTTTGCTCCTGTATTCAACATTGTAATCCCATTTTCTGTGCTGTCTGTCCAGTGAATTTTAAAAAAAACGACGCGGAAACACAAAATCGTTTTTCCAATCTGGAACTATTTTGCGAAGGCTCAGGGCTGGGCTCGATTTGCCGCCTGCTCGGTCTTTCCCAGGTATCGTATGCGGCCGGTGAAGGCGCGGCCGTTGTTGTCGATGAAGGTTGGCGCCGGGTGAGCGAAATCAATAATGCTGTTGGCGAGATAGGGGTTGGCATGGTTGGTCACGTTATCGAATCCGCCGCGCAGCGCCCAATAGCGTCCGAACAGATGGAAGCGCTTTTCGAACTGTAAATTGACTGTGTAGTAAGTGGGCAGACGATACCGTGTGGGGGTATCGCCTCCCACAATCTCTCCCTGATCGGTGGTGCCAAAGAACGGTAGCCCCGTGCGCGCTTCGAAGGAATAAACCAGGTCAGACTTGTGAATGATGGGCAGTTTGACAAATGGCAGAATGCCATAACCCAGGAAGCGGTTGGGCGTGTCCCAGGGATAGGGGCCGGGCAACTGCTGGCTCAACAGGGGAAAATCCAAACTGAAATCGAACACCTGGTTAGTGGTTGATCGGGAGCGCGTGTAGGCCCCGAAAACCTCATAACGCTGGCGAAAACGGTGGCGCAGGCTTGCGGTGAAGGCGTAGTAGCGGTCGTCGCGTCCATTCTCAAGGAAATAGTCGCCATTCACTACGTGATTCAGGGTGTTGTAGGCCAGGCCGTGAGTGCCGCGTTTCTCGATGAACTCAAGTTGCAGAAACACGGCGGCCGGAAGTTTCTTCTCCAGGCCAACGCTCCAGTTCAGAAAGCGCGGAGCGGAGAGCGTGTTCCGGTTCACGGTGAATGTGGAGAGCACCGGGGTTGGAACCGGAGTCGGACTGCCGTTCTGATCGGTGGGCTGCACCGTGCAGGTGCTGGAACCGGCCGGGAGGCATGCAAAAAAATAGTCGGTGCGTTCTCCCTCGAAGGGCTGATGGATCAAGCCGAGGGTGGTGATGTCGTAGACAATTCCAATTCCCGCCGAGAGCTTCGTGTTGCCTTCATCGTCAAAGATGTAGGTTCCGGCCAGGCGCGGGGAAAACAGCGGCGCGCGCACGATCTGGTCCCAATCGAAGCGGAGGCCCGGCTCGACCAGCAGGCGATTCGTGACCAGCCAGCGATCTTCCGCATAGGCGCTGGCCTCGGTATTAAACATGGTGTTGTAAGTGCCTCCCGAAAAAACGGAATATCGCGCGCAGGTAAACGGGGCCACGGGAAGGCTATTCGAATCGGTGGCGCAAGGCTGGGGCTGCTGGCCAGCCGGTGGCTGCCCCGGCTGCAGGTAGGAAATCGGCTGGCGCAGGAATTCAGCGTCATAGTTCAAACGGTCCAGGTCGAAGCCGGCTTTGATGTCGTGACGCCCGTGCCATTGATGCGGTGGAACGTAGAGATTCGACAGAGCCTGCACCCGGCGAGCCAGCGTGTTCTGGTGCTCGTAGTAGTTACCGGTAGCCCCTCCTCGGCTGCCATCTGGTTCCGGTGGCAGCACCACGTAGGGAATCGTTCCGTGCGGAGTAAGCGCCACGCTGTACTGATCCACTCCGAAGCCAGTTTCGAGCAGGGCGCCGCCGCGAAAGTAGTATTGATCCTTGAGCGAGCCGATGTAGGCCGTTTCTAAGTCCGTGGCGGTGCTCGGCTGCGGCAGGAGAACCGAAAGGCCATCGTTCGGATCATGGTAGTAGTTCGAGAGGAAGCTGGCGGTCACGATGTTGCGTGCCGTCAAATTGGATTGCAGCTTGACCAGATTATCCACGCGCCAAACGTGGTCACGGTCGGAACCGGCGGGGAGTTGCTTGATCAGGTTGTCGTCAAATTCGCCGTCGAGGGCGTCGATAAACCAGACCTTCCCCTTATGCACCGGGCCCGATATGGTGGCGATCGGTATCCATTGGTTGAGAGAGATGCCCTTTGTGGTTTGAATCGAAGGAGTGAAGTCCGTGGAGGTAAACCGGAAGCGATCATTCCCCATTTTCGTGTTCAGGGCGAGAACTCCGCCGGAGCCTTTGCCAAACTCAGCCGGCTCGCGGCTGGGCGTGACTTGAATGGAGCGAAACGACTCGATGCTGGTGCGGACTAACAGCTGGCCGCTGGTAGGCTGGCTTACGTTGAAGCCATCGAGCAGCGTGAGCGTCTGCCAGGTTTCGGCGCCGGCCACATGCGCTTGGCCGAATGCATCCGGCGTTACCCCAGGAATGAAAGTCAGTGCATTGTGGTAATCGTGCGAACCGGGATAGGGAATGTCGATGATCTCGGTGCCCGTGAGCTCCTGCTTGGAGGAAACCTGCGCCGGATCGATCGCCGGAGCAGATTCTGTCACGTTCACTACTTCCCGCGCTTCTTGCTGATGCGAGAGAGTGACATCGACGCTGGCGGTGCCGCCGACCTGTAGGTTCGGCTGAGAAAGCGCGTAGTAGCCAGCTTTCTCGACCTGCAGTTCGTAGCTTCCTGCCGGCAAATCGGAAAAGTCACAGCGGCCGGCGAAGTCGGTTCCGCAACGTAACGGCAAGGCTGGCGGCGGAGCCTGCAGCAGCACGCGCGCCGAGCCGACGGGCACGCCGTTTTCATCCGTTACGGTAACGGTGAGTTTCTGGGAAACGGCCCGTGCGCCGGACGGGGACGCTGGCGGCGTGGGCTGGGGAGTTTGTCCCCATGCGGAGACTGACAAGAGGCCACCGATAAGAAGAAAGGCAACTGCGGCTCGCATGGAACGAGGATCACGCGTAACGCCTTAGGATACCTCTTGTCCGCTGGCGGGTTGTCAACCGGAGGCGGGGGCAATCGCTCTCACGGCTGATTTGAAGGCGATTTATCCCGCCGCGCCGTTTGTTCCGAGCGCTTCGAGCACATCTACGGCCGAGCTGTAACGGCCCTGCGGGGCACTAACCTGCGCGCCCTGCACGGTCTGGCGAACCGCGATCAGCATCTCCCGCGCCAGGGCGACTCCTTCAGCCCGCGCTAATTCCGGAGTCTGCGCGCGGGCCATGCGCTCCAGAATTGCATCCGGTACGCTGACTCTCAATTCGTTCTTCATAAACTCGGCATTGCGCACACTTACGAGAGGCCAGATCCCGGCCACGACAGGAATGCGGCAATGCTCGATGCGGCGCAGAAAATTCTCCAGCAGCCGCAGATCAAACACCGGCTGCGTCACCACATATTCGGCTCCGGCTTGCACTTTGTATTCAAAGCGGCGAACTTCTTCATCCAGATCTGTGAGGCCTGGGTTGGCTCCCACGCCAATCACAAATCCCGTTCCTGTCCCGATGGGATTGCTGCCCAGGTCCAGCCCACGGTTCAAATTGTGGACGATGTTCACCAGGCCAATTGCGTCCACGTCAAAGACTGCCGTCGCGTCGGGATAGTTGCCCATCTTCGGGGGATCGCCCGTGATGCAGATCAGGTTCTTGATGCCGACAGCGGCCGCGCCCAGCAGGTCACTCTGGATGCACAACACGTTCCGGTCGCGGCAGGTGTAATGTAGGATCGCCTCGATCTCCACCTCGTGCTGAATCAGCAGGGAGAGCGCCTGGTTGCTCATGCGAGCAGAGGCGCGGGGACTGTCGGGAATATTGACTGCATCGACGCCCACAGACTTGCAAAACTTCGCTCCGTCCACTTCTTTACGGATATCGATGCCCTTGGGCGGAACAATCTCGACCATGGTCACGAACTCGCCCCGGGCCAGCTTGGCGCCGAGACTCGATCGTTTTTCGAGGGGAACAGCTGCGGTCGCCGCAGGCGCGGCCTGCGTGCCCACGACCTGAGCACTCGCCGTTTTTCCTCGCGCTTCGCCCACGCGCAATGCCGATTTCATGACCCGAATGTGTTCCGGTGTGGTTCCGCAGCATCCGCCCACCAACTTGACCCCGGCGGCCACAAACTTCCGCGCGTAGCTCGCCATGTACTCGGGAGAGCACAAATAAATGTTCCGGCCCTCGACTGATCGCGGAATGCCGGCGTTTGGCTGCGCGGCCAGCGGAAGGGAAGTCAAGGCCCGGACGCGCTCCATGGCATCAAGCATGGCCACGGGTCCCACGCTACAGTTGCAGCCGATAACGTCTGCACCCCACTCTTCCAGTTTGGGAACGAACGTCTGCGGGTCCGACCCGTCCAGGCAGTTGCCGTCTTCGTCGATCGTGACCTGAGCCACGATCGGCAAGCCGGACTTCACATCGCGCGCGGCCAGCATGGCCTGATGTAATTCTTCGAGATATCCAAACGTTTCCAGGATCAGCAGATCCACGCCACCTTCCGCCAGCGCTTCCACCTGCCGTCGAAACGACTCCCGGGCTTCGTCGAACGAAGTCTTGCCCAGAGGTTCAATTCTGGTTCCCAGAGGGCCAACCGATCCTGCGACCCAGACATCGAAGCTTTTGGCGGCTTCGCGGGCAAGGCGGACGCCCGCGAGGTTGACGTCGCGGACTTTATCGGCCAAGCTGTGGCGCGCCAGCCGAAAGGAATTACCACCAAAAGTATTAGTTTCAATAATTTCCGCACCTGCTTGCAAATATTCGTGGTGAATGCCACGGATCAAGTCGGGTTGAGACAGATTCAACTCGTCATAGGAGCGGTTGATAAAAATGCCTTTGGCGTACAGCAAAGTTCCCATGGCGCCGTCGCACAGCACCGGGGATTGCTTGATTCGTGAAAGAAAGTCGGTGGCCATAGTATTGAGCGAAAACGACGGCTATCAAATTACGGCGATAAAACTGAGAATACAGGATGGCCGCTCATTTGTGCATCCTGGCAAGTTGGCGGCGCGGAGGGGGCGACCCTGAGGCTTGGCTTCGGGTCTGCTATAATCCGCTATTTCGCATTTAAATCTTCATTTTTCATGTCGTTAGGAGCTCCACGTTTGAACAGATTCGCGCTCGTCCCCGGTGTCCTGTTGCTGGCCGGCGTTACCCTTACCTCCTGTGGCGGCGCTTCGACAACTAAGGGGACCGGTAGCGGGCTGAGCGCCCGGGTCCTGGCCTCGCAGAGTGTCTCGGCAGGATCGACCTTTGCCGGTCTGGTCGTGGTCGATCCCTTTAATGACACACTTCCGCGCGTGTCGCCGATCGGCGCCGGTGCCTTGAATTCGCCCGGCCTCATGGCGATCTCCGCGTCACGGGCGACTTTAATCGCCTTCGATGCGGGCGATAACACGGTTCAAATCGTAAACACAAGCAAAGAGTCGGTCTCCGGATCGGTTACCCTGCCTGGGCCAACCATCAGCATGGTGATCCCCCCGCTAAGCGCGTCGGTCGCTTTTGCCGCGGTTCCCACGGGCTCCGTGAGCGACATCCTGCCCACTCCCGGCGCGATTGTTTATATGAATCTGGCGACGAATTCGACCATTACCACCATCGGCGTTCCGGGCGCGGTAACCGTGGTCTCCAACGCTGGCGGCACGCAATTGTTGGCCTTCAGCAACGACAGCGATAGCGTGGCCGTGATTTCTCCCGCCGTCGCGGTGAACCCGGTAGACCAGGGCTGCGATAGCGGTGCGTTAACTACCGCCTGTGTATTAGTGCCGGGATTCAGCCGTCCTGTCTACGCGATTTATTCGAGCGACGGCTCCACGGCCTACGTTTTGAATTGCGGATTGCAGTGCGGCGGCACGCAACCGGCCAGCGTAGCGGTGTTTGATACCGCTTCCCTGACTGTCACGAACAGCATCCCGGTCGCGGGCGCAACCTGGGCACTCCAGAACGGTTCCACGCTCTACGTTGCGGGCACGCCACCTCCTCCCACGGTTGGGGCAAACACCTGCGCCGGTGGGCCGCCGACCGCCGCTACCACCTGTGGGCGCCTCAGCATCGTGGACTTGAATTCCTTGGCGGTGGTCAATACCCAGCCGCTCTACATCCCCGATGGTTACCACGACCGCATGGATTTGAGCGCGAATGGTCAACTATTCATCGGCTCGCACACCTGCACCGCCGTCGGCGACGTCAATAATCCCGTGGGTGAGGTACGGGGCTGCCTGGCGATCTACAACACGGGCGAGGGCAATGTGGTCATCCCTCCCGACAATGGGGATGTGACCGGGCTGCAGGGCCTTACAAATCGCTTTGTCGAGTATGTGGCGCAAGGGGGAAATCTCCGCGTGTACAACACGGACTTGGACATCCTCCTGCTGAATGCCGATTTTATTCCGACCGGCACGATCCCAATTGTGGGCGTGGTGGTTGACGTGAAAGAGATCGACTTCTTCTAGCGCCGTTCTCGGGCTGCTAAGGACGAACACCGGGCTTCGGCGGGGCAGGGTCCAGTTCCAGCCGGTGAGCCTTCGCCGATTCTACCGCTCCCGCACTAAACGGGAATGCGAACGTGGTTCCTTCGTACCAGGCTCTCCACTGATCCATGTAGTAAGGGCTCAGGAAGTTTCCGCCTTGTCCGGTCACGAGGTTCAATGTGGATTGGTCAAGGTCGGCGAGGTCCGCCGTAAACCGCTCCGACGGTCCGTGATGCCGGGTGACTGCTTTTACGGTGAAGCCGCTGCCTGACTGCTCCTTCACACCCGGACCTGCCCAGTGTTTGATGAACGGAATCTTCCCCAGGACCGGATGCTCGATCTCGACCGCGTTGAAGCTTCCCCAGTGCCAGGTGGCCAAATCCTGCGGCGCGTCCGCACCGCTGACCGCCGCTTCCACAGCAGCCGTCAATAATTCCTCGTAATTGGGATATTTCTCCGGCAGCCAGCGCTTGGGGTGATGCAGCATGATGTTTTCGCGCCAGACGGAGCGCTGCAGCCAAGAGTAGGTTTCCCAGTTCAACGTAAATGCGGTGGTTTTCGGATCTGTCTTCGTCGAGGGACCGGGCGCGGAACCCAGCTTTGGTTCCAGTAGGAGGCGCGTCAGTTCGCGGCTCGAAACCTGCGCGATGGTTGGCGCCGCTGACGAAGCCAGCATTCGTCCGTCCCAGTTCCGCATCAGTTCGGCGGCCTGCTTGGCCCGCGCGGAAGGCTTAGCGGCGTGGTCCACGGCATAGACAAAACGCTCGGCGGCGAACAGGTCGGCTTCCGATTGAATATCGGTCTGCAGGGTAAGCATATCCGCGGGGGAAAACTTTCGGCCCGATTCCAGTACGTGGTAAATGCGCGCCGTCCGCCATGGAGCTTCCCACTCCATGCTGACCGAATACGGATAATCATCCGGAGTGATTCTTCCGTTGGCGGTGGCGATCATGCCGGAAGCCGGGTTGTAGACGCTGGGCAACCTATCGAAGGGAATGTAGCTTGTCCATTCGTGGGCATTATCAGCGCCGCTCACCGGCAGGCTGCCATCGCTGGCTGCGCGGATCGGCACTTTTCCCGTCGCGTGATAACCGATATTTCCATCCACGTCAGCGTAGACCACGTTTTGTCCGGGAGCATCGAGGAGCGAGAACGCACGTTGGAATTCATCCCAGTTCTGGGCTGAGTTTACGTCGAAGAAGGGAATCCGCAATCCGTCGTAGAGAGTCCAGCGCAGCGCCAGCGGTCGCGTCTCGCCGGGTACCAGTTCGGTGATGATGGGCCCGTGACGCGTAATCTTTACGTCGACCGTGACATCCGGCTCGCCCTTGACATGAATGATCTCGGTTCGATGATCCGGCTGTACCCATCCACTCGGAGTCTGATATGCCCCTTGCGGGTTGAAATTCTCGATGTAAACGTCGGTAACGGTCGGCCCGACATTGGTGAATCCCCAAGCCACGCGTTGATTGTGGCCGACGATGATATACGGCATTCCCGGGAGGGTGACGCCGGCGACGTTGAAACTTCCGCACTCCAGATGAGCTTCGTACCACAGGTTGGGCATTTGATGGCCGAGGTGCATATCGTTTGAGAGCAAGGGCTTGCCGGTGGTGGTGTGCGCGCCGGAGACGACCCAGTCGTTGGATCCATTTACCGGCAGCTCTTCCGTTTGCGCGCCCACCTCGGTCGAATATGTTTTCCTCTGCGTGACAGAATTGTCGGGGCCGGAATCGTCGTCACTGTCATCGTCCTCGTCGGAGTCGCTGTTCTTGATGGTGGGCTCTCCCAGGTCTTCCCGCATTACGGTAGGAGGGCGGTCATGCCACGAACGATTCACAAAGAGGTCTGCCGTCAGGTCGGGGCCCAGCTTGGCGAGAATTTTCTCGCGGTCGAGCGCCTGAAAGAAATAGGGGTAGTTCAGATCTTTCACCATCTGGTTAGCGATCACCACGGAGTCTTCCGGCTGCCAGGGCTTCGGCGTGTATTTTAGAATTCGGAACTCAATGGGCAAGCGATCGCGATGGGCCGCGATATAAGCGTTCACTCCCCGCGCGTAAGCGGCAAAGTATGCGAGGTCGCGCGGGGTCGATAATTGCAGGGACTTTTTCGCTGCCGCGCGCAACCCCAGAATGCGCTGTTCGCGGTCAAGATTGAGCGTGTTGTCTCCCAGGATTTCCGAAAGTTCTCCGGAGCCAAAGCGCCGCATCATGTCCATTTGCCAGAGGCGGTCCTGGGCCGTGACGAAGCCCTGGGCGAAGAATAAATCGTCCAGGGTTTTGGCCTCGACCGTCGGAACGCCATGGGCGTCGCGTGTGACCGTGACGGGAGCGGAGAGACCGTTCAACTGCAAGCGCCCGTCAAGCTGGGGCAGGGCAGAGCGCGCGATCCAATAGGCATAACCAACGCACCCCGCAAGAATGGCTATGATCAGGCATAACTGCCAGAAAAGAATGCGAATTACGGGCGAACGGCGAGCTACAAGTGCAGTGGTGGCGAATGTGCTCATCAAGAGTATTTGCTCGTCTCAGACTGGGATGAAAACTTGCACGAAAGCAAGCGCATCCGAGAATTCTATGGATTCTATTCCACGTGGATGATGCCGCGCGTTCCCGTCGAAAATGAATTTCATTTTCAAGATGACCGGTGATATTCTGGGTTTGCCCGTGACCGAGGCGGTTCCTTTCGGCGCGGCTCGCAGTTTTCGCAGTTCGCCTCGTTTTCCTCGACCCATGCTGCAAAAACGCATCGATGATCAGCCTAGCCTCTCGCGCGAGATGGTCCGCGAAGCCCAGGATATTCTTCACCGCCATCTGAAAAGCGTCGGTCTGAAACAGACGGCGCAACGCGACACGATTCTGCGCGCCTTCCTCGAAACCCGCGACCATCTCTCCACCGACGAACTACATCGCCTGGTGCAAAAACAAGACCTGGGCATCGGCTACACTACCGTCTACCGCACTCTCAAACTGCTGGCGGAATGCGGGTTGGCCAGCGAAGTGGCGTTCCACGACGGCATCGCCCGTTACGAGCACCAGTACAATCGCCGCAGCCATCACCACATGGTGTGCACGGAATGCGGAAGCTCGGTCGAATTTTTTTCTCAGGAGGTCGATCGCTTGGAGAAAGAAATCGGCCAGAAATACCGCTATCTCGCCACTCGCCATACGTTCCAGATTTATGGCGTTTGCGAAGCCTGCCGGAAAAAGAGCCTTACGCCCCGTCCGGTTTGAAGGCCAGGAATCGATGGAAGTCGTAATCCCATTGCCGCTTGCGTGCCCGCAGTGCAGCGCGCAAATGCCCGACTCGGCTGCATTCTGCCCAGGCTGCGGACGCGCTATGCGCGCACCGGCGCGCGCCCTGGAGAGGGTCGGCCTTCTTACCGAGAACATCGCCGGAGCCTTAGCGTACTTTACGTTCATTGCGGCAACTGTTTTTCTGCTGCGTGAACCTTACAGCAAAAATCGTTTCGTGCGTTTCCATTGCCTGCAGTGCCTGTTGCTCACGCTGACGTGCCTGCTGGCTGGCGTCGCGCTGAAAATGGTAAGCGTGGTTCTTTTCCTTATCCCAGTGGTTGGCCCTCTTTTCGTGTCGTTGGTCTCGATCACCGCCGTCCTCGCCGCATTTGTGCTGTGGCTGGTCCTCGCGGTGAAGGCGTTTCAGGGAGACCTATTCGCTCTTCCAGTGCTGGGGGACCTGGCGGAGCAGCAGGCCAATCTGATTCCGGGGGAACGCTCCTGAGAGGCTGGGCAGTCGGCCTGGTCGGCCGCTTCTCGGACGATAAATTTGTAGATTGCTTCGAGCTCGGATTTCTGCTATTTTGCCGCCAAGTTCTTTGGCGGCGCGCACTCGCGAAACAAATCAGAAAGACTTATCTCAACTTTGTGTTGAAGGAGACCCGGTATGGCTTTTTGTAACATGTGCGGCGCACAGATCGCCGACGGAACCACTACTTGTGCGGCTTGCAGCAGCCGTGCTCCTCAAGCGGTTGCCGCCCCCAGTACAGGCACGGGCACAGGCATGGCTGACAACGTGGCTGGAATGCTGGCTTACATCACCATCATCCCGGCGATCATCTTCCTGGTAGTGGAGCCCTATAACAAGAGCCGGTTCGTCCGCTTCCACTCGTGGCAGAACCTGTTTTTGCACCTCGCCGCGTTTGTCCTTTGGATAGGCCTGTTCATTGTCTCCATCGTTTTGGCGTTTATCCCGATCCTGGGACATTTGCTTTCGTTTCTTCTATGGGCCGCACTTTCGCTGGGCATCCTGGTGGCTTGGATCATCCTGCTGATGAAGGCGAACCAGGGGCTGATGTACAAGCTGCCCGTGATCGGCGATCTGGCAGAGAAGCAAGCCAACGCGGCGTAGTTGCGGTTTCACTGTTTGTCCGAACTGCGCGATATTCTCGGACCGAGGAAACGCCGACCTCAAAAATTTGGGCGTGTTAAGCAGCGTCGCTCCACACGCCCTTGACTTTCTCCTTCCAAACTGTCAATCCTATTAGCTTTTACTCCACGCGAGGTGAACGCTGAGGAGTTGCCTTCCTGGCGGAAATCTTGGGCAAGAAGGATTCTTTGCGAGTTCGGGTCTTTTATCACGACAAATGTTTCGACGGAGCCTCCTCCGCCGCCCTGTTCTCCCGTTTCTACCGCGAACGCATCCGGGAGGACGCCGAGTTTACCTTCTCCGGCCTGGTTCATCGAGCGGGAGCGCTCTTCGATGAGTCGCATTTCGACGGCGATGAGAACGCCATCGTCGACTTCAAATATTCCAGTTCGCCAAAGATCACCTGGTGGTTCGATCATCACGAGAGCGCATTTTTGTCACCAGCGGACGCGGCGCATTTCGAGCAGGATCAAAGCAATCGCAAGTTTTACGATCCAGCCTTCAAGTCCTGCACCAGTTTCATCGCCATGATCGCCAAGGAACGTTTCGGTTT
>DATDGM010000025.1:0-59913 GCA_036522075.1 Candidatus Sulfotelmatobacter sp. | reverse complement strand
CCCCGTTTTATACCGATGACCCAAAATTCAGGGATGCGGTGAGCGAGTTGGCTCGCCGGACGAGCGCGTGGGTCGTGACCGGGGCCATCGGAACCACATCGACCACGCCGAGCGGAGGCCAACACGACCTTGTTTTTAACTCCGCGGCCATCATCAACCCCGATGGTAATTGGACGGGCCGGTACGACAAGATCCATCTGGTGCCGTTTGGCGAGTACCTTCCGTTTCCGAGACTGTTTTCATTTGCTGCAGGACTGACCCAAGCGGTAGGAGAATTTCAGCGAGGCCTTTCTCGCGCGCCACTGGATGGCGCGGGCGCCAAGCTCGGCATTTTTATTTGCTACGAATCGGTGTTTCCCGATGAGGTTCGGCAATTTGCCCATGGGGGCGCGCAAGTCTTTATCAATATTTCCAACGATGGATGGTATGGCGACAGCGGCGCGTGGTCCCAGCATTTCAACCAGACACGGATGCGAGCGATCGAAAATGAACGCTGGATTCTGAGCGTTGCCAATACCGGCCTTACCGCCTCGGTCGATCCTTACGGCAGGGCAGTGGTGCAAGCGCCGCGCAGGGAACGCACCACGTTGCTCGCCCCGTACGCCCTGACTTCCGTAACCACGCCCTACTCCCGCTACGGAGATTGGTTCGCGTTTCTGTGTGCGATAATTTCTATAGGCGCTCTGATCGAACGATTTCTCCACAACCGCAAGAAAGTTGAAACGTCCTCATGAATCAGGAATTCGAACAGGAATACGAAAAGCTACGCAAGAAGGTGCAGGAACTCCGGGAGTATCTTTGACGCGGACAAACTCCGTCCGCAACTGGCTGAAATTGAAAAGCAGGCAGCCGACCCGAATCTGTGGTCGAATCCGCAGCGCTCGCAGCAGGTGATGCGCGAGAAAAAGCGACTGGAGCATCTTCTGGCCACGGACGCCGACCTGGCGCGCCGCGGCGAAGATATCTCCGCGTATTTCGACCTGGCCCGCGAAGGCGAAAACGTGGATGCGGACTTGCGCCGCGAGATCGACGCGCTCACGGTCCTGATCGATAAGCTCGAAACCCAGACGCTGCTCTCCGGACCCAACGACGCGCTCAATGCGATTGTGACGATCCATCCAGGCGCTGGCGGCACCGAATCGCAGGACTGGGCCGACATGTTGCTGCGCATGTATCTGCGCTGGGCCGAGCGCCAGGGATTCGAAACCGTTCTCTACGACTATCAGCCGGGCGAAGAAGCCGGGTTGAAGTCGGCGACATTTGCGGTGAATGGCGATTACGCGTTCGGACTCCTCACCAGCGAAATCGGCGTGCATCGCCTGGTGCGGATCTCGCCGTTTGACCAGGCCAAGCGCCGGCATACTTCGTTCGCCAGTGTTTATGTCTCGCCGGAAATCGATGACAGCATCGAAGTGGTGATCAAGCCCGAAGATATCCGCACCGATACGTATCGTTCGAGCGGCAAAGGCGGGCAGCATGTCAACACCACAGATTCGGCGGTGCGCATCACGCACATTGCTACCGGACTTGTCGCGAGTTGCCAGAACGAACGTTCGCAGCATAAGAACCGCGAACGCGCCATGAGCATGTTGCGCTCGAAACTCTACGAGTACGAAATGGAGAAAAAACGCGCGGCCACCAAGAAAATCGAAGACTCGAAGCTCGATATCGACTTCGGATCGCAGATTCGATCGTATGTACTGCAGCCCTACCGCATGATCAAAGATCATCGCACCAAGACGGAAGTGGGGGACGTGGATCGCGTGCTGGACGGGGATTTGCAGCCGTTCAGTCGCGCGTATCTGCTGGCGCGGCGCGGGGAAAAACAGTCGTGATGACTCCATCGGCGAAAAGAAAGAGCAAACCACAGAGGCCACTGAGGGCACAGAGGACGATCAAGCTGGCCCCCCGTTTTCTACGGGCGTTTCAGTTTGCCGCGAAGAAACACGCGGGACAAACTCGCAAGGCTTCGACGATTCCCTACATCGCGCATTTGATGGGCGTGGCATCGCTGGTTCTGGAGGCCGGCGGCGACGAGGATTTGGCCATCGCGGCTCTGCTGCACGACGTAGTCGAGGACTGCGGCGGCGCGCCGATGTTAGGGGAAATACGTCGCCGCTTTGGAACTCGCGTGACCAAAATCGTCGACGGCTGCACTGATGCCGATACCGACCCCAAGCCTCCGTGGCGGGAGCGCAAAGAAAATTACCTGCGGCGTTTGAAGGGGGCTGAGGACGATACACGGCTGGTGTCCGCGGCAGACAAACTCAACAATATTCGGTCCATCCTCACCGACTATCGTGAGATTGGGGAATCTGTCTGGGCACGGTTCGCCGGTGGACGCGAAGGAACTCTTTGGTACTATCGGGCTTTGAGGGATGAGTTTCTGCGGGGCAAAGGGAATCGTCTGATTCGCGAGTATGAACGCGCGGTTTCGGAACTGGAAACCTTGACGCATTGGAAGGCGGATGTTCCGAACGCATAATCTATGGCGCGCATGATCGATCAAATCCGCGCATCGAAGCTGCCCTCGAACATGATGCAGTTTGCGGCGAAGGGCGCTCTTTCGGTCGGACCAGCGGAGAACATCGAGATCCTGGTGTACCTGGCCAGGCACAATAAGGTGTTCGGCGATCTCGCTCGTATGACGTTGGCGGGCTGGGACGAAAAGTCGTCGCTCCAGGCCGCTTCCGATCCGAAGTCTCCGCAGGAGGTGTTGGATTATCTGGTCGCCCCGGATAACCTGCGGCCCAAACTGCTGCCGGCGCTGCTTGAGAATTCGTCCGTTCGCGAGAGCGAGTTGGCTAAACTCGCCCAGTCGGCCTCCCCAGATTCCATTGTGATGATGTTGAAGAGTCCGCGCGTACGGGCTGCCGTTATCGTTCTGAACGTTCTCAAAGCGAATCCGTATTTGAAGAAAGAACAATCGGACGAAATCCGCCTGCTGATGCAGGGCGGCGAAGTAGCCGATGCCAAACCTGCCGCCGGGACCATGGCTGCGCCAGCGACACTTCACCCTGCGCCCCCAGTTGAAGCCGCGCGATCAGCCGGGTCGCCCGCGGCGCCTGCGGATACTGCGGCTGCCAGCGAAAATGAAGGGGCCAGCTCAGAGGAAGAGGAAGCGGTCGCAGCGTTCTTCTTTCACCACGCAGCGGAAATCGCCGCGGACGAAGGAAAACCATTTCAAGCCATAGGCGGAATTGTGGAATTGCTCGGCAGCGACTATTTCCCCGCGTCTCCGGCGGAGGAAGTCGTGAGCGAACCTGCGCCCGCGCCGGCAACTGCGGCCAAGGCCGACGAGCCGAACAGCGTGCCTGCCGCGAAACCTGTGCCTGACGTAACCAAGCGCGTGAACACGGTCCAGAAGATCAATGCACTCGGTGTAAAAGGCAGAATCCAGCTGGCGCTTAAAGGCACCAAGGAAGAGCGCTCAATCCTGGTACGTGACGGCACTAAAGTGGTCGCACTGGCCGTGCTCGAAGCGCCCAAGTTATCGGATGGAGAAGTGGAAAAGTTCGCCAGCCAGAAAAATGTTCTGGAAGCGGTGTTACGACAGATTCCGCTGAAGCGCCGCTTTATGAAGAATTACAAAGTCGTGCGGAACCTGGTGGCGAATCCGCGCACGCCGCTCGATCTCGGTTTAGGCCTGATGAAGAATCTGTTATCGGCCGACTTGAAGAATATCTCCGGCAACAAAGAGGTTTCGGAAACGATCCGCAAGCTGGCCCTGAAAATGTATAAACAAAAAGAGGATCAGGCGAACAAGAAGTAGACTGCTAGGCACGGGCTTCCATGGCGGAATCAGATCCCATCGGCGAGCTGCTAAAACGCGCAAAGATTATTGCCGTGGTCGGGCTCTCTGATAAACCCATGCGCCCCAGCCACGGCGTCTCCGCTTACATGCAGAGCCACGGATACGGCATCATTCCCGTCAATCCGCGGATCGAGGAATCCCTGGGGGAAAAGGCCTATGCTTCCATCCTTGAAATTCGGGAAAAAATTGACATCGTGAACATCTTCCGGCGGCCGGAATATGTTGAGGAAATCGTGGACCAGGCCATTCAGCTGAAAGTGCCCGCCATCTGGATGCAGGAAGATGTAATCCACGAAAAAGCCGCGGACAAGGCACGGAAAGCCGGGATCTTTGTGGTGATGAACCGCTGCATCCTGAAGGAACACCAGGCGCGGCTACGCTGATTTTCTGGCGCCTGCGCTAAGTCCGACTCCGATAAAAACTATAGTGGCGTCGTCGCTGACGCCGGTTCCGTTGGCGAAGCAGCGCACGTCTTCCACGATGCTGACTGCGGATGCTTCTGGCTTGGCAACGTGCTCGGCCAGCCGGCTGAGGCCATATTCTTCTTCGTTCGTATCGGTCGCTTCGGTAATGCCGTCACTATAGAAGACCAGGCGCGACCCTTCGCCGAGGCTGATCTGGCATTCCGAATAATCGCCGCCCAACCCCAAAGGCATTCCCCGCTCGGTGTCCAGGAAACGCGCGCTGCGGTCATCCACCAGCAGCGGACGTAAATGTCCGGCGTTGGCAAACGTCACGGTCCGTGCGGCAGGATCCAACACCGCGTAGACCATGGTCACAAACTTTCCCGCGGGAAAATCTTCTGCCAGCAAACGATTGAGCTTGGTCAGCACTTCACCCGGAGTGCAGCAGGCCTCCGCCAGCGATCGCAGCATACCGCGAGTTGCCGACATCAGGAGAGCAGCAGCCGTTCCTTTCCCCGAGACATCGGCTAGTACCAGGCCCCAGCGGCCGTCAGGGAACGGAATGAAGTCGTACCAGTCGCCACCGACCGCGCGTGCGGGAATGCTGAGACCAGAAATGGCGAAGCCCGGAATGAAAGGAGAACTCTTCGGCAATAATGCCTGTTGGATGGCCCGAGCCTCTTGGGCCTCGCGGTTCATCACCTCGCGCTCAGCGCGCTCGGATTGGAACCGCCGCGCGTTGTGTACGGCTACGGCCACGTGGCTGCAGAAAGCCTGCAGCAGTCTGAGTTGCGGTCGTGAAAACGCGTCCAATTCCGTATGGGACGCGGAAAAGACCCCCACCAGCCGGCCCTCCACGTGCAGCGGAATCGCCACTTCGGACAGCGTGCTCTCTTCGCAGCGAATGTAGTAGGGATCTTTCCGCACATCGGGCGCGTAGTGCATTTGCCCAGTGGCCGCGACGTGGCCGACCATACCTTCTTTCCCGATCTTCTTCCGGGCGCCCTTTGAATAGTGAGTGCAGCCGCAAGTGCCGGTCAAGACCAGCTCCTCGTGCGCTTCATCGTACAAATAGATTGTGGCTTCCAGACAACCGAACGAGAGCGCTACATCGCCGACGATCTTTTTAATCAGCTGATCAAGGTCGAGGATGGAGCCGATTTTCTGCGCAGCTTTCTGCACATGCAACAAATCGTCAATCTGCTCCGGATACGAAGGCCTGGACAAAGCGGCATCGCTAAGATTGATTCTCGGGCTGGCTGACAACGATGAACCTTTCTCGCGCCAAATATCGGCACAATCACGCTGCATTACAGATGCGCCAGGACAGAATCAAGATTCTTTACTTGACGGGCCAGCGGTTCGCCCCGGCGGCTTCTGGGCGAAGCCCTGCGAGCGATGTTTTCGAATTTCCTCCATCCGTTCACCAATCCGCTTTTCGATTCCCTCACCGGTAGGCCGGTAATAAACCCGGTCGCGCAGATTGTCGGGCAGGCATTGCATGTCGGCTACTTTGCCTTCCACGTCGTGCGCGTATTGATAACCCTGGCCGTAGCCGAGTCCCTTCATCAGACCGGTAGGCGCGTTGCGCAAGTGAAGCGGCACAGGATCGGCGGCGGTGCGTTCCACATCCTGCTGGACGTCGCCATACGCGGTGTAGAGCGCGTTCGACTTGGGTGCCACAGAAAGATAAACCACGGCTTGAGCCAGCGCCAGATTGCCTTCGGGCATGCCAATAAAATCCACGGCGTCGCGGGCTGCCATGCACAGGGCGAGGGCGTTAGGATCGGCGAGTCCAATATCCTCCACGGCCATGCGCACCACTCGACGAGCAACGTAAAGCGGATCTTCGCCGGCCTCGAGCATGCGGCCCAGCCAATAAAGAGCGGCATCTGGATCACTGTTGCGGACCGACTTGTGCAACGCCGAGATGAGGTTGTAGTGCTCTTCACCGCTCTTGTCATAGAGCAGGACACGTTTCTGCAAGGCGTCGCGGACAATGTCGCCGGTGATCTCTGCGGAAGCGCCAGCAGAAGATTTCTCTCCCGCTGTTTCCCGGGCCAGCGCGGCAGCAACTTCCAGCACGTTGTATGCGCTGCGGGCATCGCCGCTGGTGTAGCTGGCGATTTTTTTCAAGGCATCGTCGGACGCGCGCAGATTCATGGATCCTAATCCCCGAATTTCGTCGCTGAGAGCCCGGCGCAGTAACTCGACAATTTGATCTTCGCTCAGCGGTTTCAGCACATAGACGCGACAGCGCGAGAGTAGAGCGGAATTGATTTCGAATGACGGATTCTCGGTGGTCGCGCCAATCAGCCGGATGTTGCCCTTTTCTACATGCGGCAAGAAAGCATCCTGCTGTGCTTTGTTGAAGCGATGAATTTCATCGATGAACACGATAGTCCGTGTACCATATTGACGCGCGCGTTCGGCGTCGGCCATGACCTGCTTGATTTCCTTGATGCCGGCGAGCACCGCCGAGAATTCAATGAACTCGGCCTTGGCCATGCTGGCAATGATCTTGGCAAGCGTGGTTTTGCCAGTTCCCGGTGGTCCCCAGAATAAAATGGAGCCGGTGTCGTCGCGCTCAATCTGCGCCCGCAGCGGCTTGCCGGGGCCAAGCAAGTGCTCCTGCCCCACGTATTCCTCAAGCGTGCGCGGGCGCATGCGATCCGCCAGCGGCCGTGTGGTATCGGCCGTGCCGCCGGCATTCGGAATGGGTTGGAACAGACTCACGGAATCTATTTCATCACAGCGAGAAAAGCGGCGTCTGACCTAGGGCGCCAGACGCCAGACTTCCGGCGTTGGGCGTCCGACCTCGGACTCCGGGCCGTATCCTTTGCCGAGGTCCGAGGTCCAACGCCTGACGCCTGATGCCTGACGCCGGTTGATCATTTTCTCTGCCGCGCCGCTTCGTAAAGCAGAATGCTCGCGGCCACGCCCGCGTTCAGCGATTCCACCTGCGGAGCGTGGGGGATGGCCACGACGTCGTCCATTTGCGCCATCACGCCGCGCGGCAAGCCGGAGCCTTCGCTTCCAATGAAAATAGCTATCGGCCCCGCTAGGTTCGACTGGTCTAGCGGCGTGCCCTTGTGCGAAGAAGTAGCGATCAGCCGGACATTTTGCTTGCGCAGCTTGGCGGAAAGGTCCTCTACTCCCACCGAGGCCGGCGCCGAAACCACAGGCAGCCTTAACAATGATCCTGCGGAAGCGCGCACGGCCTTTGGATTCAAAGGGCTCACGGTGCCCTCGCCCAAAATAATTCCGGCACTCCCGAAAGCTTCTGCTGACCGCACAATCGTGCCTAGATTGCCCGGATCCTGCAAACCGGCGAGCGCGACGATAGGGCCCACTTGCAGCCGCTCTTTTTCCAACACATCATCGAGAGAAAATTCTTTTAAGCGCACCAGGGCTGCCACGCCTTGCGGCGTCTCGCTCGGCACGGCCGCATCGAACAACTTGTCGGGGAGCAGCAGCGTTTCCACGTGAGCGCCGATCTGGGGCAACAGTCGCTCGGCGCGGCTTTGCGCCGACTCGCGGAAGAAGACCGCACGAAACCGCAGTCCACTGCGGATCGCTTCTTCCAGCATGCGCAGGCCTTCAATGGCGCAATCTCCGTCGTCCGTACGTTGGGCGTGGGCGAAGGCTTGGCGCAGCTGTTTGAGTAGCGGATTGTGCCGGCCCTCAATGCGCCGCAGGCGCGCTTGGGCTGGCTCGGATTTACTGGTTCCCGTCATCTCTCTGGCGCAGTCTGGCCGCAACTCCATGCTCAACCGCGTGGCGGCAGTCACTGCATGATACGCTGCTGTCCCGGCTTCCAGCGGTTTGCCGTATTATGATAGGTTTCACACTCTAAATTCACCCACGCTGTAGGCAACAGGAAGGGGACGCCGTGCGCGCCGAGATCGTCAAGATTAACTGCGAGAATCCGGAATTATCACTGGTGAAGTATGCCGCCGATCAGATCCGAGCGGGCGAGGTGCTGGGGATGCCGACGGACACGTTTTATGGGCTGGCCGCCGATCCCTTCAACCTGCGAGCTGTCGACAAAGTGTATGACATCAAAACCCGCTCGCGCCACAAGCCGCTCTCGTTGCTGATTGAGAGCGTCGACCAGGCCGAGGAACTGGCCAAAGCCCTGCCCGAAGAGTTTTATGCCCTGGCCCGAAAATTCTGGCCCGGTCCCCTCACCGTGATTGTGAAGGCGGGGTCGCGGCTGCCTCTGAAGGTTACGGCCAACACCGGGAACGTAGCGTTGCGTGTGCCCAGTGCAAAAATTCCGCTGGCAGTGGTTACTGCAGCGGCCATCCCGATTACGGCGACTTCCGCCAACCTCAGCGGCGCCGCGGAGTGCACCACGGCGGACCAGGTCCATGATCAGCTGCACGGACGCATCAGCATCATCGTCGACGGCGGCGTCTCTCCCCGCGATATTCCATCGACCATCATCGATCTTTCCGACGAACAAGCGCGCTGGCGAATCATCCGTGAGGGGGCCATCCCCAAAGAAGAGATTTCCAAGTTTTTCGCCCAAGGATGACCGCTCAAGGATGACCAACGAATCTGCCCGCCGGCCTGCCCATCGACGCCTGCATCTGCGGTGGTTGCAGTTGGCTGCCTTGGTCGTTGTCGCGGCAGTGGCGTGGCTGGCGATCATGGCAGCTCGGGTGGTTCACACCGCATCGCTGGAGCAGATTCAACGGTCTGACGCCATCGTGGTTTTCGGAGCGGCGGAATATTCCGGGCACCCGTCGCCAGTTTATCGGGCGCGCCTGGATCACGCCTACGCTCTGTATCAGCGCGGGATTGCTACCGTCATCATCACAACGGGCGGAGCTGGCGGCGACCCCAAATTCAGCGAGGGCGGCGTGGGACGCACGCATCTGATGGAGCGTGGCGTCCCCGAAAGAAATTTGATTGCCGAGACCCAGGGGCGCGACACTGCGGAATCGGCGGTGCGCGTAGCCGTGATCATGCGCGCCAACGGGTTGCGCACTTGCGTGGCCGTAAGCGACGCCTATCACGTGTTTCGCATCCGCGAACTGCTCAAGCACGAGGGCATCGGCCCCATCTACGTAGCACCGCGCCCAGACTCCAAACCCCACGGCGCGGCCCAGCGCATGGTTGCGGTTCTACGCGAAGCAATAAGCTATATGGCGTGGTCGGTCGGACTGTAGAATGAATGCTCGGTTGCCAGACTTGACAGTCCGCGCGCGTCTTAGGTGCCGGGAGTAGCCGGATGGCATATTTGAATGAAAGCAAGGATTTCACGACCATAGCCACGGTCGAGGTCCGGCGGGCTTTCCTCTCCGCTCCCGAATCGAAGGAACTGTTAAAAGCGCACACCAGGCTCTACAAGTGGACCCAGCACCCGCTGGTCGGCGAGTACGGAATTACCCCGTGGTGGTCCGTGGTGGATGCTTTGAAGCTCAAAACCGGCACAACCGTGCCGAGTCTGCAAACTCTTCACGAATGGTGTTCCCGGTTGGGTGTGGACGAGCGGGAATATGCCCGGGTTCGTTCGGCGGTCACGGAGCAGTGGAATACCATGAGCAAACCGTTATTCATCGAACTCACGCAACCAGTTTGGGCCTGGATCGGGAAGGTTTCGGGACAAAAGAAAAACACAGCGGATCCACAAGTGTTTCTCATTGGGGGAAATTACCAACTCTGGCTGCCTAACCTGACCATTCAGCACGTAAAACAGATTGCGGCTTTGCCTTACTTACAACCGCGTTAGCCTACCAGCCGCGCTCCTTGCGAAGATTTGTGACGTGCGCAACATGATGTTTTCCGTGCCACGCATACATCGCCAGCGTCTTCTCCAGGCTCATCAGCCCCAGCTCGGGATGGCGAAACGTCCGCTGCCAATCATCCGGCTGGAGCGAGCGCAGCAGACGAACCCATCGGTCATGTAAAGAGTCCACGAGCGACAGAGATACTTCCAGGGGAGTGTCCTTCGTGTCCGCGAGTTCGGCCCAAAGTTGTTGTTCGTAGGGCTTGATGGTCGGCTCGTCTTCAGTGAGCGCCAACTTAAAGCGGATGTAGGCGTTCATGTGGCTATCGGGCACGTGATGAGTAACCTGGCGTACCGTCCATCCTCCGGGGCGATAAGGCGTGTCGAGCTGTGCCTGCGAAAGTCCGGAGACGGCGGACCGCAGATTGGCGGGTGCCTGGGCAATGTCTTCCACCAGCTTCTGTTTCTGATCCCCGCTCATGGATCCGTTGGCAGATACGGTGTAGTGGAACTTGCCGATGGGGTAGCTCAGGTCGCTCATCCTCGCCTCCTTGAAATGTCAATTCACAGATGATGGATCATCGTCGCAGGGTTCAAGAAGCTTGATCGGTCCTGGCTTGGGACTTTTGGACCTGGATGCCAGGAGCCGTAGCCCGGAATCCGCTCAGTTAACCACCACCCCTAGGGCTTGCGCTCCGACCACCGCCGCCGCTCCGGCTTTGAATTTCGGTTCCCTGGGCCCCCAACCGCCCACTGGTTTGGTGCATCCAACCACCTTTCTGAGCTAAACTCTCTCTGCTGTGGGGTTTAGCGTTTTCCGTCCTCGAATCCGTTTCGGCCTCGTGGACGCCAGCGAGGGGGAACCATGCCGTCTTCAACCTGGTCCGGCCATCTAACTTTCGGACTCATTTCCATGCCCGTGCGCCTGTTCTCGGGCGCGCGCAGTTCCGGCATTTCGTTCAACATGCTGCATCGCACCGACAAATCGCGGCTCAAGCAGCAGTACATCTGCCAGGCAGAAGGCACCGTGGTCGAGCGCAGCGACATGGTGAAGGGTTACGAGTTCCGCAAGGACGAATACATCATCATTGAGCCCGACGAGATCAAGAAGATCGAGCCGCAGACCGCCAAGACCATGGAGATTCTCGAGTTCGTCAAAGCGAGCGATGTCGACCCCGTCTATTTCGAGTCGTCGTATTACATGATGCCGGAAGAAGCGGGACGTCGGCCCTACGCGCTGCTCACCAAGGCTTTGGAAGAAAGCGAATACGTGGCCATCGCCCAGATCACCATGCACAACCGCGAGTACACGGTATTCCTACGCCCCCACGAGGGCGGATTGATGCTGCACACTATGTATTACGCCGAGGAAGTGAAAAAGGTGGAAGGCTTCGGCGCCCCGGATGTGGAGTTGAAAGACGCGGAAGTAAAAGTGGCTCATCAGCTAATCGAAGCCCTGGCCGACGAATGGAATCCCGAGAAATACAAAGACAACTTCCAGGAAAATCTGAAGAAGCTGATTGAGACCAAGCTCGAAGGCGGCGAAGTAGCCGAAGTGGAGCAACCGAAGAAGCTGGCCCCGGTCGTCGATCTGATGGCCGCATTGAAGCAAAGCCTGGCCCAGATGGAAGGCAAGAAAAAGCCCGCAGCTACGGTTGTCTCCGAAGCTCCCGCCGCCGCAGCTGCAAAATCGCGCCGCCGGTAAGCACGGGCTTCGGGCTTCAGCCTTCAGGCCACGAAGCCGATGTCAATTTCGGCTGCGGGCATCTCCGCAGACCTTTTTTCGCATCCTCACGGTTGGGCTTGTCGTTTGACGAAATGGTTCAGTACCGCGACTGAGAATCAAAATACTGGGCCGCTCACGGCATCGTTGGTGGTTGCCTGCCTAGGCTCAAGATTTCCGAACTTCAGGATGCCCATCGATTTACGACGCCTATTACGCTCATAACTGTGAATAGAATTTGAGACTGCGACAGGACGTGCACTTCCCTGGGGCAGTGCCGAAGCCCGAAAGCTGAAGCCCGAAGCCCGAGTCAGGTGGCGCGGATTGGCGGCAGTGTTTACAATAATCACTTCGTTTCACCACCTAAACAGAAAATACCTCCGGGGTGCTGATGAGTTCTCGAAATCAGGGTTGGTTGGCGGCAGCGCTAGTTGCGACCACGATTTGCATCGCTTGCGGCCAGATCTACCGCCCGGTCGTGATTCCCATCAACAATATTCCGCCGAGTCCCGGCGATTTTCACGCCGTATTTTCGCTAAACACCAATGCCTACTACGGGCTGGCGCAGAATACTGCCAACCCCCCGGTTCCGCCGCTGGTTCCAACGCTGGTCTTTGGTGCCGGCTCGGGCATGCAGATTGACGTTGGGGGTGACACGGATCTGGGCGCGGCCAGCTTGGTAGACGGAACGGTGAGCGGCGCCAATCCCACCCACGGCGCGAGCCTGCCGAATTTCAGCCGCGTGTTTGTCGCCAGCGCCGGCAGCGCGATCACGAATGCCGTCGACGCGATTTCTTCCTTCGTTCCCGCTTCGCAATCGACCAGCCAGAGCGGCATCGGCGCGATCACCGTCGTCAGCTATCCCAACTTTATTCCGAATCCCGCTCCCAATTCGCCGCCCTACTTCTGCTCCTATCTTCCGGATTTCGTTGCCGCCTCGCAAAACGCCACGGTTTACGTGGCCAATTACGGAGTGGAGTATCAGGCCCCAGCCAACTGTAATCTCGCCAGCACGGATTCCATTTCGGTGGTGAATGCGACGAACAATGTTGTGACCAACATCGTCTACGGCTCGGCTTTGCAACCGCAACCGATTTCGCACCCCGTTGCCATGGCCCAGGTGCAGACTCCCAACGGCAACAAGCTCTATGTGGCGAATCAGGGGAATAACACGGTCTCCAGCTTCAACACCGTGGATATGACGCCGAACAACGTGGTGGGATTCCCTGCGACGATGTCGTCGCCGGTGTGGATAACGGCGCGTGGCGACGGCCAGCAGGTTTACGTGCTCAGCCAGGGTGACGGCCAGCTGTGGACGCTCGACGCCTCGAACGATACGGTCATCGGCAACGTCTCCGTAGGCGCGGGAGCGAACTATGTGCTCTACGACCCCAGCCTCAACCGCCTTTACATCACCAATCCAGCAACCAGCACGGTTTATATTTTTTCTGTCGCCGGGAGCGCGCCATCGCTATTGAATACGATTGTCCTGGCTGCCGGTTCCGCCGCCAACTATCCGTCTTGCGTCAATCCTTGTCCCATGTCGGTAGCGGCCTTGCCTGATACTACAAAGGCCTACATCGCAAGTTATCAACTCGTGGGCGGGGGATGTACCGATCCAACTCCCGGGTCGCTGACCGCGGCTCCCTCGTGTTTCGTGACCGCTTCCATCACCGTGCTTGACGCGCTCTCGACAACCGTCACGAGCACGATCGCGGCCTTCCCGAGCGGGACGGCTTCCGTTCCCGAGGTGGCAAATTGCATTCCGGCAAGTGCGAATGGCCTCTACAACCCAGGACTGGTGCTGGTTCCAAACGCGTCACCCGGGCCGGTCTATCGCTTCGCCACGCGCTTTCGCGTTTCCGCCGTCGCGTCGTCTGACAGCAGCCGGGTCTACGCCAGCGTTTGCGATGCTGGCTCTGTAGCCGTCATTAACACCCTGAACAGCAACGTGAATAATCCAGGATCGAATATCCCCCCAGACACGCTGGTGCTCGATTTGCAGACGCCGTTCGGCATCGGCACGACTTCAAATGCTTTGCCGCAGCAGAATCCAATCTTCCTGTTGCCTGGGCGGTAAGGGGAGAGAATTTAAACTTTGGCGGGGACTTCTTCTTTCGCCGCTTCTCTCGCGGCGTAGTGGGAGTCAACATATTCATCGAGGATCTCGATGAATTCCGGCACGATGCGGTCGCCCTTGAGCGTGGTGAACAGGCGTCCATCCACATAAACCGGAGCCTTGGGCTCCTCAAACGTTCCGGGCAAAGAAATGCCGATGTTGGCGTGCTTCGATTCGCCGGGCCCGTTGACCACGCAGCCCATCACCGCCAGTTTCATCTCTTCCACACCAACGTAGTGGCCTTTCCAGGTCGGCATCTGCTCGCGTAGATACGACTGAATCTGTTCGGCCATTTCCTGGAAAAACGTGCTGGTGGTGCGCCCACAGCCGGGGCAGGCCGTAACCTGCGGGGTAAAGCTGCGAATCCCCATAGATTGCAGAATCTGTTGGGCCACGCGTACTTCTTCCGTGCGGTCGCCGCCCGGAGCCGGCGTCAGCGAAACACGGATAGTATCGCCGATGCCTTCCTGCATCACCACGCCCATGGCCGCGCTCGATGCGACCACGCCTTTCGCCCCCATGCCCGCTTCGGTGAGCCCAAGATGCAGAGGATAATTGCAGCGCGCCGCCAGGGCGCGGTATACATCGATCAAATCCTGCACCCCGCTCACTTTCGCGCTCAAGATAATCTGATCGGCCCGCAGCCCGTACTTCTGCGCCAGTTCGGCTGAATTCAGCGCACTCACCACCATGGCTTCCATAGTGACTTCGCGGGCGTCCTTCGGTTCGGCAAGAGCCGAATTCTCGTCCATCATGCGAGTGAGCAGCGCCTGGTCGAGCGAGCCCCAATTCACCCCGATGCGCACCGGCTTGTTGTGCTTCACCGCCACTTCAATCATGGTGCGGAAATTCGAGTCGCCGGTTTTTCCAATGCTGGCATTGCCTGGATTGATGCGGTACTTCGCCAGATCGCGCGCGCACGCGGGATACTTCGTGAGCAGAACGTGCCCGTTATAGTGAAAATCGCCGATGATGGGAACGCGGATGCCCTGCTTGTCGAGCTGTTCCACAATGTGGGGGACGGCTGCCGCTGCGTCGTCATTGTTCACAGTCACGCGCACCAACTCCGAGCCGGCGCGGGCCAGCGCTGCCACCTGCTGCACAGTGCCGGGAATGTCGGCCGTGTCAGTATTGGTCATCGACTGCACCACAATCGGTGCATCCGACCCAACGCGCACCCCACCAACCACGGCGGTAACGGTTTTTCTGCGCTGCAGATTAGCCATTGGGAACTACCTATTTTAGCACGCAGGCGAGTTCCATCGACCCCGTCGTCTGGTCAAGCTCCGCTCCTCCGGGAAGCCCTGTTTCGGGAAAATTGTGACGTAGATCACACTGTGAGGTGACGTTTCTCACTGCGATCGTATCGTCCTCGCTGCGAAAATCATTGCGATGAGTGGTCGGGCTCAAGATTCCTAACGAGGTGCCGATGATTCCCATGCGATCTTATCCAAGCACTATGGCTACCAGAGTTTTTGCGATCATTTGGCTCGTTGCGGTAGCAGCTGCCAGCGCCCGTGCCGTTCCCAGCTATTCACGGCAGACCGGACTGGCCTGTTCTTCCTGCCACTATGCTCCGCCAGAGCTTACCCCATTTGGCAGAACCTTCAAGCTTGAGGGCTATACATTCGCGACCAAGCCTCAGATCGCTGAGGAGAAAAAAGATCACAATACCGCTCTGCAACTGCTGGAACAATTTCCTCTTTCAATCATCTTCGATACTTCGTTTACAGCAACAAAGTCTCCTCAGCCATCCACACAGAACGGAAACTTCGAGTTTCCTCAGGCGGCCTCTCTTTTCCTGGCCGGGGCCTGGACTAGCCATGTGGGCAGCTTTGTTCAGTTCACTTACGATAGCCAGGCCGATCACTTCAGTTGGGACAACACCGATATCCGCTACGCGAATAAAGGGAAGCAATTGTTCGGAAAGGCGCTCGTTTACGGGGTCACCCTCAATAACAACCCAGGCGTCGAGGATCTGTGGAACAGCACACCTGCGTGGGGATATCCATTTGTTGGAAGCAACGTGGCTCCGGGACCGTCGGCGGGCGCAGTGATCAATGGAGGCTTGGCTCAGGATGTGGCGGGAGCTGGAGGATATTCGATGTGGAACGAACACCTCTATGTGGCCGGCACCATCTACCGATCAGAACACCTGGGAGGCACCCAGCCCAACTCGGGAGTGGGTTTCGGGTTCAACATCCGAGGTGTTGCACCCTACTGGCGGCTGGCCTGGCAGACCTCCAGCAAGAACAATTACCTGGAAGTCGGCACCTACGGTATGCATGTGAAAACCACTCCCGGCGCAATTACGGGACTCATGGACGGATACACCGATTGGGCTGCCGACTTCCAGTATGATCGAACGATTCCGCAGTTCAAAAACGATGTGATTTCATTGCGCGGCACATATATTCGGGAGAACTCCTCCCTTCTGGCGAGCTTCGTTACCGGAGGCGCGGCGCAAGTTGGTCACCATCTGAATACCGCCCAATTCAACGCCGAATACCATTTCGGTACCAGATTTTCTGGCACGGCAGGATTGTTTGACGTGACCGGAACACGCGACCCGCTGCGGTTTGCCCCGGCGGCCGTTTCCGGGAGTGCGAATGGCGCCCCTCAGAGTAACGGCTACATAGTGAACCTCTCATGGTGGCCGGCGCAGAATGTCGACCTGGCGGCGCAGTACACCGGCTATCTCCGGTTCAATGGCGCCCAGCTAAACTACGACGGTTCCGGGCGCAATGCTTCGAGCAACAACACCGTCTATTTACTAGCGCGATTTGTTTTCTAAACGGTTGCAACTACGGTAGACTCCTAGCCTATAAAAACCGCCGTCGCTGGAGGCTGGGAGTCTGCAACATCAACTCAATCCAGAAGTACTTTGTCCGGCCGAGAAACTTAACTAGGAGATAGCATGCCACTGCGAATTCTGCGCATTCTGCGAATGTTTCCAGCAGGCATCCTTGGTGGCCTGATGCTTTCAAGTGTGATGGCGCACGCCCAATCGGATGCCGCAAAGACGTACAAGTCGAATTGCGAACTCTGTCATGGAGCCAATGGAAGCGGCGACACCGGGCCGGGCAATGCCTTCCATGCCAAAGATCTGCGATCCGACGAAGTTCAGAAAGAGACCGACGCAGCGCTCACGGAAGTGATCAACAAGGGCAGAGGGAAAATGCCGGCGTTTGGCGCCAAGATCAAGCCCGACGGAGTAGAGAAACTGGTGGCTTACATCCGCAGCCTGCCGGCCAAGAAGTAGACCGAGCCGCCAGAGGCCCGTGGGAGAATGAGGCGTTCGTATGCTCGAACCAGCGGGCGAAAATACGGCCGGTCAACCATCTGTGCCCAGGTCATCTTTCGAGGGCAGGCGCTCTTTTCTTGGGGCGCTGCTGGGGCTCGGCTCATGTTTTGTGGGCGCGCTGCTGTCGGTGCCACTGATTCGCTTTGCGCTTTTTCCGCTGCTGCGACGCACCACCGAACTCAAAAACTCGCCGCTCGGAGATCTCGATGCATTTTCGTCGCTGACCGAGCCCGTGCTGCGCACGATTCAGATTGAGCAAGTCGATGGCTGGCGCAAAGCGGTCTCGGAGAAAGCTGTCTATGTGACGAAAGACGGTCAAGGCCACCCTCTCGTCCTCAGTTCTATCTGTCCACACCTGGGCTGTACAGTCCCGTGGAGCAAGGAAAAGAATCAGTTTACGTGTCCATGCCACGGAGCAACTTTCGCTGCAGATGGAACCCGGATCAGCGGCCCTTCGCTACGGGGCATGGATAGCCTGGAAACGTCGGTCGAAAACGGTCAGCTGCTGGTGCGATTCCAGTACTTCCGGCAACTCGTCTCCGACAAGGAAGTCATCGGTTGAGAGGGCATGCATTCGACGAACAAAAACGACGGCGGAAATCCTCCACGAGCCGAATCGGGGCTATGGGCGTGGCTCAATCGCCGCACTGGCTTGGATGATCTGCTGCGCACCGCCCTCGATGAGCCCATTCCCGGTGGCGCGCGTTTGGCATACATATTCGGCTCGGGACTCCTGTTCATTTTTCTTTCGCAAGTGATCACAGGAATTTTTCTTGCCCTATACTACGTTCCCTCCGCCGATCACGCCCACACGACGGTCGCTTACATCACGAAGGCGGTGACCGCCGGCTCCTTTCTCCGCAGCCTTCACGGCTACGGCGCGAGCGCAATGGTCGTCGTGCTGTTCCTGCACCTGTCGCAAACCTATATTTATGGGTCGTACAAAGGATCCCGCGAGCTTCTATGGCTCTCGGGATGCGCGCTCTTTGGGCTGGTACTGGCAATGGCGTTCACCGGATATCTGCTTCCTTGGGACCAAAGGGCCTATTTTGCTACCGCGGTAGGAACCAACGCGGTCAGTGAAGTTCCCTGGATCGGCGAGAGCATGAAGCGCCTCATGCGAGGAGGCACGGAGATGGGCACGCTTACCATCTCCCGCTTCTTCGTGGCCCACGTTTTCTTTATTCCCGCGTGCATCTTCGCGCTGGTGGCGTCGCACGTTTTTCTTTTCCGCAAAGCGGGCGCCTCCGGCCCATTCAACGAGGACCCCTACCATCCAAAGCAAAAGCCAGAGCCCTTCTATCCCCGGCAGGTTCTGATGGATCTGTCGTTGACTGCCCTGCTGATTGTGGGGCTCGGTCTGCTTTGCTTTTTCGTCCCCCTTCAACTGGGCCCGCCTGCCAACCCCGCGGATGCGCAGTACATACCGAGGCCGGAGTGGTACTACCTGCCCATATTTCAATGGTTGAAATACTGGCACGGGTCGGCCGCCATTGTCGGAGTGCTTGTCATTCCGGCGCTGGTCGCAATCGCCGTGGTTGCGCTTCCATTCCTGGATCGCGGCGTCGAACGGCGGCCGTGGAAGCGACCGGCCGCGATGGGGGCCTATGCATTCGTGGTGTTCACCCTGGTAGGCCTCGGTCTGCGAAGCCAGTACTTGGATCGACACGATCCGGGAGTCGCCCAACAACTGACCAAGCAAAAAACTGACGAAGACGAATACGCTCGCAAGCCATTCGAGCCGGAGCTTTCTTCCGCGTCCCTGGCCGCTGAAAATGTGACGCTGGCAGACCCGCTCGCGGCGAAAGGTAAGACCATCTTCGAAACGCAGTCTTGCAACGCCTGCCACGGCGATGGCGGAGTGGGGACGGCTGCGGCCCCGCCGTTGGTTGGCATAAGAACGAAATTATCCGCGGACCAGGTGGCCGAACTCTTCAAACATCCCACCTCAAAAATGAGTGCCGGTGGCATGTCGCCCGTTGATCTGCCGCCCGATGATTTGAAGGCGCTCATAGCTTACGTAGAAAGCCTTCAATAGCGGCGGATATGCTATGAGGCGAGAAGCTGCTGCAGGCCGACCTTATCAGCGATTACCAGCGTGGGCCCGTGGATTTCGACCAGTTGCTGGCGCTTGAAGTCGGCAAACAAGCGGCTGATCGTTTCCCGGGAAGTTCCGAGCTTCTCCGCAATTTCTTCGTGCGTGAGGGGCAGGATCGAGCGTGAATCTTCCGCATTGGTACTGTGGCCGTCATTCCAGTCCAACAGAAAACGTGCCAGCTTCTCGGCAGCGGAGCCAGATAGGCCGAGATAGCGCACTTCCTGACAGGTGGAGTAATAGATGTCGCTTAGAATTTGCGCGATCCGGAGAGCCGCGTCCCCGTGCGTCCGCAAGAAGTTCAGAAACGGCTCGCGGCCAATGAAGTTCGCCTGCACTGGCTCGAGCGCCTCAGCCGTAAGTTCGTAGGGCTTGGCAGAGATTGTGCCGGGCAGGCCGATCATCTCGCCCACCTCAGCGATCCGCATGATCAAAGATTTGCCATGAGCCGATCCCGCGGTCAGTTTTACTCTACCGTTGCATAGAATGAAAACACCCCGCGGTGCCTGCCCTTCGACGAAAAGAATGGAACCTTCCGGGTAAGTTGCTCGCGAAGACATGGCCTGCAGCGCTTCCAGGTCAGGCGGCGGCAGATCGCAGAAGATGCGGTCCTGCCGCAGTGGGCAAATGAGGCAACTCTCGATGATCTCAAGACCGTAAGGCGTCCGCATTCCCCGGATTATACGACGTTCAACGGCGATCTTCGGAGCGGCCAAGTTGCCCTTCAAGACCAGGCACGGATGCCCGATAGGCAAAGTTCTACGCCAAGCTACCCGCCAAACCCCGGGATCGTTTTCATGATGTCGTTGTAAATCACCATTACGGCGAACAGCACCAGGAACACAAACGCCGCCTGGTAGATACGTTCCTTGATGCGCAGGCTGATGTCGCGCCGCATCAATCCCTCGATCAGCAGAAACATGATCACGCCGCCATCGAGGATGGGAATCGGCAGCAGGTTAAAAATGCCCAGGTTCAGGCTGATGCCTGCCGTCAGGCCCATCAGCGGCGTCCAGCCCTTTTGTTCCGCCTGGTAGGCAGTTTCCTGGGCGATTCCGATAGGGCCGGAGACGGCCTTCAGCGAAATTTTGCGCTCCGCGATTTTCTTCGCCAGTTCCAGTAACAGCAATGAATACTTCTTATTTTCCTCCAGGGAGAGATTCAGCGCTTGCGGAAAAGGCAGCTGGGTCACCTTGGTTTCTTCCTGGTTCAGAAAGCCCAGACGGTAGCGCTGCTCTTTAGGATCTTCGGTCTTCGAAAGCACGGGCTGCATACGGAGGTTCAGGGTCTGGTTCCCCCGCACCACCGTAAGATCGACGGGCTGATCTTTGGTTTCCTGGAGCCGCTCGATCATCTCGTCGATGGAGCTCAGCGGCTTTCCGTTCATGGCGACGACTTTGTCGTCCTCTTTCAAGCCAGCCTTGATCGCGGGCATATCGGGCTCGAGCCGGCCGATGATGACGGGCTCCGATGGATACCACCCCGCCGAGCCCACCTCCGAAGTCGTTACCGGCTTCGGCACAATGGTCTTTTCCAGCAGCTGATCGCCGCGCTGAATGGTGATGGCAATGGGTTGATTCGGGCTGATAAAAACTCGCGGCTGTAACTGTTCCCAGGTGGGATTCGTGATGCCGTCGATCTTCACCACGCGGTCGCCGGGCAGAATGCCGGCTTGCGCCGCGGCCGAATCTTTCCTCACGCCGTCAATCACCGCCGGCTTGTCCATGAAAACCGGGTACTCGTAATGCACCATATAGACCGTGGTCAGCAGGAAAATCGCCAGCAGGATGTTCATGGTCGGGCCCGCGATCGCGATCAGAAAACGATGCCAGCGCGGATGGCTCATAAACTCCCCGGGATCGCCTGTGCGGTCATCCATCGGGTTTTCGCCGCTCATCTTCACGTAGCCGCCAAGCGGGATGGCAGCGATGCGGTAATCGGTGTCTCCTCTGCGGAAGCCGATCAGGCGTTTGCCGAAGCCGATGGAAAACACTTCCACCCGCACTCCCAGCAGCTTGGCCACCGCATAGTGGCCGAACTCGTGGATCAGGATCATGAAGCCCAGAACCGGGACAACGTAGAGATAAGCGAGCGGACTAAGAAACTCAGGCATAAACTAGATACGTACTCCCCACCGTCTTAGATTCCAACATTACACAATAGAAGTTGCCCGGGATGTCGCAATATTCTTCCCATCTTTGCCGAGATCGTGGTCGCTAAGATCCGCGACCCGCTCCTGAGCACATCGGCGGGCTTCGGCGTCGGCTTTAAGCACATTCCCAATGGACTCCAACGAGCCAGCATTTGTTCGCGAGAGCACGTCTTCAATGATCCTGGGAATGTCGTTAAACCGGATGGCGCCTTCCAGAAACGCAGCGACAGCCACTTCATCGGCGGCATTCAAAGCCACCGTTTTTGCCCCGCCCACCTCAGCCGCTTCATAGGCCAACCGCAGACAAGGAAATTTACTCATGTCGGGCGGGCTGAAGTCCAGATGACGCAAGTCACCCACCGGAAAGCGCATATCCGACTGAATTCGCTCGGGATATGTTAATGCGTAAAGAATCGGGAGCCGCATGTCGGTTACCGAAATCTGCGCCAGAATGCTGCCGTCGACAAACTCCACCATGGAATGAATGGTCGATTGCGGATGCACGATCACTTCCACCTTGCCCGGCGGCAGGTTAAACAGACGGCAGGCCTCAATCACCTCGAAACCCTTGTTCATCAGCGTAGCCGAGTCGATGGTGATGCGTCGCCCCATCTTCCACGTGGGATGATTGAGCGCCTGCTCCACGGTAATCGAGTCGAATTCCGCGCGCGGCGTGTTGAGGAATGGCCCGCCCGAAGCCGTCAGCCAGATCCGCTCCACTTCCTCCATGCGCCCGCCGCGCAGGCATTGGTGCACCGCGTTGTGCTCGCTATCGATGGGCAACAGGGGTTTGCCCTGCTTTCGCGCTTCGGCCGTGATCAGTTCTCCGGCGGCGACCAGGCATTCTTTATTGGCCAACCCCAGAATCTTTCCTGCGCGAACCGCTTCGTAAGTCGCCTCAAGCCCCGCCACGCCGACAATGGCGCTGACCACGAAATCAACCTCGGCATGGGTCGCAACCCGCACAGTTCCAGCCGCACCGTAGACGACGTCAATCTCGCCCAGGCCGTTTGTCTTCAGGCGGGAACGCAGCGCATCGGCGTCGTTCTCCGTCGCCATCGAAACCACCCGCGGACGCCACCTTCGAGCCTGCTCAAAAGCCGCTTCCAAGTTACCGCCCGCGGCGAGCGCCATAATCTGAAAGCGCTCCGGATAGGCTTCCGCCACGCTGAGCGTGCTGCGCCCAATCGACCCGGTAGAGCCCAGAATGGCGATGCGCCTCATGCCTTGCTATTTTACCTGTTATTGAACGGCAGATTGCGGGAAGTCTCGTCGGGAGCTTCTTAGAGAGCGTGTCATAAACGGGCGCAACGGTCTTATGTGGGGACAGCCGCCCTCGGCTGTCCAAGTCGAGCGGAGCTCGACTGGCTTTTGGTAGCTATCGTCACGAGGGCAGCGACAGTTTTGGCCCTGCCCGTAAAGCGCCGGAAACAAATCGGAGATCAAAGTGTCTGAATGTACGCTTCTATCTGGAAGGCGTTCTTGAAAAACGCCTAGTGGGGAGGTGGTCGACCGTTACCTCTACTGCATCACCCGCCAAGCCATATAACCCCACAGCACCGGAGCCGCAAACAGCAGCGCATCAATCCGGTCCAGCATGCCGCCGTGCCCCGGCAGCAACGCCCCAGAGTCTTTTACGCCCGCCCCGCGCTTGATCAGCGACTCCACCAGATCGCCGAGCTGCGCCGCAATATTCAGCACAATGGTCAGCAGAATTACCGGACCCATGGCGGGCGTCTCCAGCCCGAACATGCCGTCCCGGCGCGTGATCAGCCCCCATCCCAGTAGTGCCGAACTGACCCGCTCCGCGTGATCAAACAGCAACCATCCTACAGCCACGCTGGCCAGCACAGACGCCGCCGCGCCCTCCCAGGTTTTCTTTGGACTGATGCGTGGGGACATCAAATGCCGCCCCATTGACTTGCCCACAAAATAAGCGAAAATATCTCCCGCCCAAACCACCAGCAATAAATACAGCAGATAAAACGCCCCCGCCGCGAATTGCCGCAGCTGGACAAGCATCGCCATCGGTAATGCGACATACGCGAACGCGAACGTCGAAGCCGCCGCTGCCGGATAGCCGCTGGGCAGGTTCTCGCGCCGCATCCCGATGCTCAGAAAAACGAATGGGGCAATTGCTGCGGCCAGTCCCAGAGCCACCAGAAATTTTCCCGTACCGGAAAGCGGCGTCTCGCCCGCCGTACTAATCCACAGCACGAGAAAGAAGACTCCTGTGAAAAGGTAAGTCGGCAGCCGCATCGGCTGCACGCCGTAAGATTCCGTCAGCTTGAGGAATTCATGAATGGTAAGCAGCGCCACAACCGCTGCCACCACCGCAACCACCGGCACCGGCGCGCGTAGAATCAGCGCCAATACAATCGGGATGAGAACAACCGCAGTAGCGATGCGTTTGAGCAAGGGAAGTGAGAGGCGTTCAGCCGTGCCGCAGTAATCTTGGCACGAATCGAAGAATTAAACCACAGAAGCCGCCGGAAGCCTTGTCCTGATTGGTTTTTCTCTGCGCCCTCGGCGGCTTTTCTCCGCGCCCTCGGCGGTTAAAATCTTCTTTGGTTTCAATCCCAGGGCTTCAAAGGGCCTTCACACCAATGTCCGCCGCGGTCAAAGGTTTTGAATCTGCCCGTCGCCGTGATTCAACCCGCCATACCGCCGTTCGCGTTTCTGATACTCGCCAATCCCCTCCAGCAGATGCGCCCCGCGAAAATCCGGCCACAAAATCGGCGTGACATAAATCTCCGCATAAGCCAGTTGCCACAAAAGAAAATTGCTGAGCCGCATCTCGCCTGAGGTCCGCACGACGAGATCGGGATCCGGTAAATGGCTGGTATAAAGATGCCGCCCCACGGCGTCTTCATCAATCTGCAGATGTTCGAGACCGCCATTCTGCGACGCCGCCTGCACCATCGATCGGAACGCGTCCACCAGTTCGCTGCGCGCGCTGTAGTTCAGCGCCAGCGTCAGCACCATGCCAGAATTGCGCGCCGTCTCGTTCCGCGCCCAGGCCATGCGCTCCTGCACGTCGTCCGGCAGTTGCTGTTGCCGCCCAATATATTCGAGCCGAATATTGTTCTTGTTCAGCGTGGGCACTTCCGCCTTCAGATAGCGGCTGAGCAGCCGCATCAGAAAATCCACTTCGCTCTTCGGCCGCTTTTTCCAGTTCTCCTCAGAAAACGCATAAAGGGTAAGCGCCCCAATGCCCACGCGCGCCGCCGTTTCCACCGTCGAACGCACCGCCGCCACTCCGGCGCGATGCCCCGCCACGCGCGGCATATGCCGCCGCTTGGCCCAGCGCCCGTTGCCGTCCATGATGATCGCAATGTGCTTCGGCAGCCGCCCCGGATCGAGCGACCGGTAGATTTCCGTTTCCTTACGATCCAGTCCCGCCGGTACTTTGTGTTGCAAAGTGCTCATCCCGATATGAGGCTACCACAGCAGGGAAGCAGGAAGCAATGACAACAAGATAGCCTCGATTGTGTGGGGCGGGCACTCCTGCCTGCGATTGCCAGCGCCAGCAGAAAAGAAGAAATCACCAAAGGCATGTGGGGACAGCCGCCCTCGGCTGTCCAGGGAGCAAAGCTCCCGATATTTTTAGTAACTATCACTGATCTCAAGGGTGACCGTTGCAGGGGCAAGCATCGCGGGCAAGAGCGCCCGCGCCACACAAGCATGGCCACACACAGGCATAGCCACGCAAGCTACTTAGCCTCCTCCGGCACCACCCGCATCTCCAGCTTTTCCGTCCACCGGATCACCGTCAGCGAGCAGCTCACCCCAACGCGCACATCGGTGAGCACGCGATGCAGATCGTCCACGCCAGCCACGGGTTTGCCCTCCAGAGCCACGATCAAATCCCCATCGCGCAGCCCCGCTCGTTTCGCCGGACTGTTCTCCTCCACCGAGAGCACCATGGCGCCCATCTCCCGCGGCAGATCGTAAAACCGCACCACCCGCCGGTGCACCGGCACCGTCTGCGCCGAAACCCCAATAAAACTGCGACGGATGCGCCCATCGCGCAGCAAGCGGCTGGCCACAAACTTCGCTGTGTTGATCCCGATCGCAAAGCAAATCCCCTGCGCCGGCAAAATCGTCGCGGTGTTCACCCCAATCACACGCCCCAAAGAATCCACCAGCGGGCCGCCCGAATTCCCCGGATTCAGGGCCGCATCGGTCTGGATCACGTCGTCAATCAGCCGCCCAGAATACGACCGCAGCGACCGCCCCAGCGCGCTCACCACCCCTGCCGTCACCGTCGATTGAAACCCGTAAGGCGCGCCGATCGCAATCACCACCTGCCCCACGCGCAGCCGTTGCGAATCGCCCAGCGCGGCCGCCGCAAGCCCAGGCTCGTCAAAGTGCGGCTCATCCACGCGGATCACCGCCAGGTCGCTGGCCGGGTCATCTCCGATGGCGGTCGCGGGCATCCGCCGGCCGTCGGTCATCGTCACCGCGATGCGCGTCGCGTCATGCACCACGTGGCTGTTGGTCAGGATCAGGCCGTCGGGCGTGAAGACGAATCCCGACCCGCCCCCCTGGCGCTCCTGGGGCTCGCCCGTGCGCGTGCCCCGCGCAGATCGCTGAACTTTCTGCTGAACTTCGATATGCACAACCGACGGGCTCATGCGCTCGACCGCGCCGGTGACAGCGGCGGAGTAAGCGTCCAGCAGCAGCGCCTCCGCAGTTGGTTTTAGGGCTGGGTGGGATTCTGGCGCGCTCGACTCCGACTCGTTCGTCCAGCGGCCGGGATCGTTGATCGCCGCCGAGCCTGCCGGCATCGCAGAGAAAGACCTGCCAACATCTTCCATGTTCATGATGCATAGATGATGGTCGATGTATCGGGGATTCAGGCGGACCGGCGGCAAGCTTTGGGCCTGGCAAGCCTTGGAGATAGGGTGACAAACTGCATTCAACCCCGTGCTAAACTGCGCCTTCATGGCAGACGCTTCCGAAAAGCGCAGCAATCGAGCCCTCTGGCTGGGCTTGCTCTTCACCGTGCTCGGACCGGCGGGCAATGGGCTGTACTTTCTAGGATTTCCAGCAGTTGCGGTTGTATGGATTACGCTGCTGCTGCCGGCACTCGGCCTGATTCTTCTATTGATCGGCCTGCAGCGAGCCTTCGGGCGCGCGAGCCTTTATGGCGGCAAGGTCTGGGGATCGATTGCCGCCGCTCTGTCTATCGTGGTTCTCGGCGCATCCGTGGGAATGTTTGTTCTCTCCAGGCGCCTTCCCCAACCTTCAACCGGTACGCCGCAGGTGAGCCAGCGCGCGCCTGATTTCACTCTGCCCGCGAGCGACGGCCGTCCGGTGTCGCTCTCTCAGTTGCTCGCCGGCTCAAACGCCGGCTCCCCGCCAAGAGCCGTATTACTGATTTTTTATCGCGGATACTGGTGACCGTTCTGCGTCCTCGAGTTGCGAGGGATTGAGAAACGCCTGGGGGAGTTCCAGGCGCAGGGCGTTGTGCCAGTAGCAATCAGCGTAGATCCGCCCAATGTTTCCGAAGACTTGCGGCATAAGGCGGGACTGACATTTACCTTGCTCTCCGATCCACCAACTGACGTCATCCGCCGCTATGATCTGCTGCACGCAGGCGGTGGTCCCGAAGGGCACGACATTTCCCGGCCGGCGGAATTCCTGGTCGATCGTTCGGGTGTCGTGCGCTGGGAGAACTTTGCCGAAGATATACGCGTTCGAGCCAGAGCCGATCAGATGCTTGCCGCGGCGCGCACTCTGCGGTAATGATCCCAGAATATCGGGCAAAAAAAGCCGGGACCAGAGGATGGTCCCGGCGTCGAGTTGGCTAGGTTGCCCGGATGAAACCTGTGTAGGGACAGCCGCCCTCGGCTGTCCGCCGGGCGAAGCCCGGCTCTTAACGCCGACCGCCTAAGCGCTCCGCCTCGGCCGCACCGTCAAATCCCGCACCTGCATCAGGATGCTCGACATCTGCATCCCGTTCAGCTGCGCCACGAACGGCAGTATCTCCGCAATAAATTGATCTTTCATCAGCTCGCTGATCTCATCCTGGCGGCTCTTTTCTCCTCCGCTAAGCAGTTCGGGCACGGTCACCTCCAGAGCGCGCGCCAGCCGCTCCAGGCTAGACAGCGTGGGCGTGGCTTTTTCGTTTTCAATTTTTGAAACGTAGGTCCGGGGCACGGACATGCGCCCGGCCAGTTGCCGCTGGCTGAGCCCGCTGCGCAGCCGCAGCGACCGGATCGACGTCGCCAGATTCAAGTGTCCACGCCCGTTGCCGTTCATCGGCACCATCACCGGGGGCGCAGCCATAATCGGCTCCGGTTCCGGCTCCTCGTCCATGGAAGCGTGGCAACGTCGGCAATTGTTGTTATGGGTGCGGAACTGAACCAGCAGGCAATGATCGCAACGGACGACTTCCCTAGAATCTACCGGGGCAAGAGTCGTGGCCATCGAGTTGTGGGAGGGCCAGAGCGGGCCGTCCTTACTTCACTTCTGGAATTGGAACCACGGTTCGGGGGAACGGTTCCAACTGCAGTGCCCAATCTGCGGTCACAAGCCTGTGGATGTCAAGAGTAAAATGCACAAAACCCACAACATACACCGACAATACCCAAGCTATACTTGGAAAAAACCGGGTAAAACCCGCAACCACAAGGCTAACGACCCCAGGATAGAGATGATCGACCGCGAGTCCGCCCGGTGTTTACTAACTGGAGTCGTAACGATAGTGCAAACTGCGGGTGTCGCGGATCCGAGTCGCGAACGGCGCAGATTTAACCGGCCTCTCCCTCGAAGTGGATCCTCGTGGCCGCAGAACTGGCCGACGCCAGGGAACGGCGAACGGCGAACGGGCGAAACGGCGAGAAGCGGAACGCAAGGCGAGGAGCCTTGACCAGCTCAACTCGCAACCGAAGCGCCAACCCCGACTAGTTGGCGACACTTGGAGCAGTTACACTCATAGTTCGCATCGCCGGGATGGGTCGTGTGACCGCATTTGCTGCATATGTATCTGCTGTCCACATGCGCAATCATCGGGCGGAACTCATGTCCTGATACACAATAGGGACATCGCACTGTACCTTCCATCTCTTACCCCCACAAGGAAGTCATCGGTGCGAAGTGGCGCTAACCCTTGAGTAACCTTTATGAGTAACCTTTTACGTTCGGGCGCCAGAACTGTAAATGGCCCCATAGTGTTAGCTGGGGAGCACAAACGGGGTAGTATGCGTAAAGGCCGGCCGTTCAACGCAGCGTTGAGCGTGTCCCTGATGGCTCTACTTGTGGGCAAATATAAGGCGAAATAGAGTATTGCCGACGGTGATTAATCCATGGATCTAAAGTCACGAAACGATGCTTGGGAACTCCTAAGCGAGTTTACCCAGTCAGAAAGTTTGCGCAAGCACGCTCTGGCGGTTGAAGCCTGCATGCGCGCCTGCGCAAGAAAGTTCGCGGTAGCGTCTGGCGCAGGGTTTGGGGTAGGGCAGGGCTTCAGCCCTGCCATTGAGCCGCAATCGTCTCGGGCTTCAGCCCTTGAGGGCTCCAACGACGAAGACCTCTGGGGCATCGTCGGCCTCATCCACGACTTCGACTACGACCGCTACCCCAGCCTCGACGACCATCCTTACAAAGGCAACGCCATCCTGAAAGAACGCGGCTGGCCCGAACTCATCACCCGCGCCGTCATGAGCCACGCCGAATACACCGGCATCACTCGCGACTCGCAAATGGAAAAAGCTCTCTTCGCCTGCGACGAACTCGCCGGATTCATCACCGCCGTCGCTTTGATTAAGCCCAGCAAGTCGCTAGCCGAAGTCGACGTAAAATCCGTGCGAAAACGAATGAAAGATAAAGCCTTCGCCAGAAAAGTAAACCGCGACGACATCATCAACGGCGCCGCCGCCCTCGGCGTCGACTTAGACCAACACATCGCCCTCTGCATCAAAGCCATGCAGTCAATCGCCCCGGAGCTTGGCCTGGATGGCAGTCCCGCCAAGTCGGCGTAAGTCGAAGCTCATGTGGAGCTCATGTGGGGACAGCCGCCCCCGGCTGTCCCGGGAGCGAAGCTCCCGTCTTGACGGGTGGGCTCTCTCCAGGAGCACGACACTCCATTCGTTCCCGCCTTCCGCTTGCGATTCGATCTCGACGATCTCTCCTGCCCGGTGTTCCCCTGCCTCACTCGTACCGGAGAGCCACTATGGGATCGAGGCGCGACGCGCGACGGGCCGGGACATGGCTGGCCAGGGCAGCCGCAGCCGTCAGGACGATCGGCACTAAGATGAAGGTCCACGGATCGAGCGGGCTCACGCCAAACAGCAACGCCTTCATGAATTGCGCGACCGCGGCTGCCGCGATCAGGCCGACCGCGATGCCGACGCCAGCCAGCGCCAGCGCGGAGCGCACGAACATCCAGCGCAGTTCGTGTTTTTGAGCGCCGAGCGCAAGGCGAATGCCGATTTCGCGAGTCCGCTGTGAAACCGCGTACGAGATGACGCCGTAAATACCGATGATGCTGAGAGCCAGCCCCAAGGAGCCGGCGATCCCAAGCATCACCAGCGTAAAAGAGGTGCGCGCCAGGGAACGGCTATAGATGTCCTGCATCGTGCGCACAAAGGCCAGAGGCAGCTCCGGGTTCACCGACCAAACCGCGTTTTGCACCTGGGTGATGAATTCTTGTTCTCCAACAAGCTGGCTGCGAATCGCGAAGGTCACGGCGTTCGGACCGGCAATCGCCGGCTTCGCGGTATACGGATCGTTGAGCATGGCCGGCCAGTAGATGATGGGCGGCGCACTTTGATCGACGCCGTGTACGCGGACATCCTCCACGACGCCGATCACCTCATGCCAGGGCATATTCGAAAACTGCCGGACCCGTTTTCCCACGGCGGCAGCAGCCGAGCCCCACGAGTCACGGGCAAAGTTCTCGGAGACGATCACCATCGGCCGCAGCCCGTAGATGTCGGTCCACGTGAAATCGCGTCCGGCAATCAAGCGTGTGCCCATGGTTTTGAAATAGTCAGGTGAGACGTAGTTGAACATCAGCAAAGGCGGCTCGCCGCCGTCGTAATTTTTCCCCTCCACTGCCAGTTCGTCCCAGTTGGGATCGGCCCCTTCCATCGGAAGAGCGCTGGCGAACCCGACCGCGCTGACTCCCGGAATCGCCGCGATCTGGCCGGCGATGTTGTTTTGCGTGTGGGTTACCAGGACCGGGTTCGAAATTAGCGTATCTGGGATTGAGATGTGCATCGTCTGCACGTTCGCAGCGGCCGAGAAGCCCGGCTCGACCGTGCTTAGCGCCGCGAAAGTGCGGATCATAAGCACGGCACTTACCAGCAGCACCAGCGCCATGGCCACCTGCGCGATGACCAGGATATTGCGCGAGCTTTGACGCGCGCGGCTCGTGGTTGCTGTTCGGTTGGTGCCCATCCCTTTGACGCCAGTGGCCCGGGCGTATTTCCAAACCGGGATCGATCCAAAGAATAGGCCCGAGAATGCCGAAAGCGCGAACGTGAAGCCGAGCGAGCGCGCATCGAGAGCGATCTCGCTCAGCCGCGGCAAATCTGCCGGACCCGCAGCGGCCAAACCCCGCAAGCCGGCATAGGCAACTGCGACCCCGAGCGCGCCGCCGGCAAAGCCAAGTAACCCGCTTTCCAGCAGCAATTGGCGCGCGATCCGTCCACGGCTTGCGCCCAGCGCCCCGCGGATGCTGAGCTCCTGCTGGCGCGATTCCGTCCGCACCAGCAGCAGGTTCGCAATGTTGGTGCACGCGATCAGCAGCACGATCCCGACGGTGCTCATGATCACCCACAACACGCTGCTGATGTTCCCGATGACCTGTTGCTTCAAGGAGCGAAAGTTTGGCCGAATCCGCCAGCGTTCGTAATAGTGCGGATTGGTCCCCGGACCATTGGACCATGAATCCATCCAGACAGAGATGAGGCGGGCGATATCCGCATCGGCTTGTGCCAACGACGCACCCGGCCTGAGGCGCGCGATCCCCTCGTATCCGAAAGGCGCGAGCTTCTGCTGGGCACGGTCCAGGGCCATAGGAATGAGAAGATCAAAATCCCGATCCACCATGCGGAAGCCCCGCGGCATAACGCCCACGATCTCGCGCGGCTGCGCGTCCACTTGAAGAATGCGCCCGATCACGGCAGGATCCCCTCCAAAACGGCGTTCCCAGTACCCGTAGCTCAGCATGATCGTCTTGCTGCCGCGTGGATCTTGATCGGCTTGGGAAAACCACCGTCCCAGCAACGGAGGAACCTCGAGAGTCTGCAGGATGCCGTCGCTGACCAGCGCGGTGCGGATTTCCTCCGGCTGCGCGACTCCGGTCACATTCGCGTTGCCGGAAGTCCATATGCCCACCGACTGAAGCGTTTGATTGTGATCGGAAAACGTCATGTACATGGAGGGCGAAAGCTCAAGCCCACTCGAAAAATTCGCGAGCCCTCCAGCTCCCGGAGCATCGAGCCACAACGCGATCAGCCGGTCCGACTGCGGATACGGCAGGGGATTCAGCAGCACACGATTCACGACATTGAAGACTGCAGAATTGGCCCCGATGCCGAGGGCCAGGGTTAACATGGCGATTACAGTGAAACCGGGGTTCTTGCGAAATTGGCGAAGAGCAAAGCGGCAATCGGAGAACACGGAATGGAGCCAATTGCCCATCTGCACCTCGTGGACCTGTTCTTTCACCTGATCCACACCACCAAGTTCGATCCGCGCCGTGCGCTGCGCTTGTTCCAGTGACATGCCTGCTTGGAGGTTCTCGTCGATCAGCATCTCGAGATGCGAATGGATTTCCCGGTCGAGGTCGCTTTCCACACGGCGAGCGAAAAACAGATTTCGAAAAAACCCCCGAACCATCGGTACAAGCGGCATGCTGAGCTCCTCACTACGACGCTTCCAGAGCCCGGGCGATTGCCCAGGAAATACGTCCCCAGCGTTTGGTTTCTTGGTCGAGTTGCTTGTGGCCGGCCCTGGTGAGGCGATAGTATTTCGCGCGGCGGTTGTTCTCCGAATCGCCCCAAAAAGCCGAAATCCAGCCCTCTTCTTCCATTCGATGGAGCGCCGGAAATAACGAACCCGGCTTGACGACGAATGTCCCGCCGCTGATCTGCCGGATTCTGTGCGAGATGCCCAACCCATGTTTCTCGCCGGCGACAAGCGACTTGAGGATGAGCAAGTCCAGGGTCCCCTGAAGCAGCGTTGTCGGTTCGGGGTTCAAGAACCCTCCTATCGAGTTTCTATAGGAATGATAGCCATCGACATATAGACTGTCAATAGGAGCCCGCCTGAAAGGGTTGGCCCATCCTTTAGGAATCAGAACTCCTCAGCGGATTGCCCCATCTGCCCGGGTTTGCGGCATTGGCGCCGATGCCGAGCGAAAGGGTCGGGATGACGATGGCGGCTAGGCCTTTCGTCTGCGCCAGCGAATGGAATGCAACTTTCAGATCACGAAGGAATGACATAGCTCACCCCGCAGTAGCTCTCTGTGCTTCCTGGCACCATGTGTGCCAATGCTAGATAACGTTTAATCGATAGCCAACGCAGGAGCGCTTGAGAAGCCCTGGTAGGACAGGCCCGCGCCGGGACGCGCGCCGGTCCTCGCCTCGTCCGAAAAAACTAGGGAGTTCCTGTCCGCGGTTTCCACGCGCGCGGGCCATCCTCATCGCGCGGTGCCCTTTCGCCGTCGCTGCCCTTTCGCCGTCGCTGCCCACTTGCCCTCAGCATTTCGTTCAGATCCGCAAGCGGCCGTATCTCATTCAGTCCAAGCTTCATGCCGGGATGCTGTGAGATAAGCTGAATGGCATGATTGAGGTCTCGCGCCTCAAGGATGAGAATGCCGCCGAGTTGTTCCTTGGTTTCCGCATAAGGGCCGTCGGTGGTCACGACTTTGCCGTTTTTCCAGTCCAGGGTTACTGCGGTCTCCGGAGGCTGAAGAGGTACTTCGGCAACGATATGTCCGTTGGCGCGCAGATGGTCGTTGTACTCAAAGCATTCGTCGAACGTTCGGTTGCGCTCGCTCTCCGACATGTTTTCGAACTTGCCGGGAACCATGTATCCCAAACAGATGTATTTCATTGTTCTTCTCCTCGTCCGTCTCTCGGGGTGGGAGTCAACTGCACAGCCTTGCGCACTGGATCGTTCATTCTGTAGTCGTCGCGCGGAGAAAAAATCGACAGTAAAGGCGAACTATTTTTTTGTCGAGACTGGGGGCAGTGCCGGCCCCGCTGGCGCGCACAATGTTCCTGCAGGAACACAATGTCGTGACGGTAGGAGGTATACGATAGCGTCATGACATGTAAGTCCAAGAAAGCAAAGCGTCGGAAGGCGCGACAGCAGGGGCGAATGATTTTTATTTCGGAAACAGAGACCGGGAAACTCAGGATACATGCGACGGTTTTTTTGCAGCAATCGCATGTAGAGCGCCGCAATTCTGCCGGCCAGTCGGTCACCGCGGCCGATTCCGCCTCGGCATGAACCGCAGCAATCGCAGCCTGCAATATTTGGGGACTGGAAAATCTCCACGTCTCGCAAAAGCGGCGAGACATGGGGCACCCGGCAAGCGCATTGGAAATGGCGCACACAATCACCGGGTAGAGGGTGGACCGCCGTCCGTTCTTCGCTGCAAAGAAAACACAAGGTCCCTCCACTGCGCGGATCATCGCTTTCGCGATGATCTGCTTCGGTCGGGATGACAGAAGTGGGGAGATCGGGACGATCCCCCTCGAAAATCCCCACCCAAGCCAAAAGCGGGCTTGAGTGGGCCACTTTAAGTTTGCTCAATCGGTTTTCAAGGCCTTCATGGGGTCAATGGAGGCGGCGCGGCGGGCTGGCAGGAGTGCGGCCAGCAGGGCGGCCGCCAGCAGCAGGGCGATGCTGGCGGAGATTGCGGTGGGATCGACCGCTCTGGTTTCGTAGAGAAGGCTCTCGACCCAGCGTGTGGCTACGGAGGCGAAAGCCAGTCCGGCGAGAACGCCGCCTAGGACGGGAACTGCCGCCTGGCGGACCACTAATTTCATCAACGCGGCTTTGCCGGAGCCGAGCGCGATGCGGATGCCGAATTCCTGCTCGCGAAGCGATACCGAATACGCCATCACGCCATACACGCCGAGCAGCGCCAGCAGGAGCGCCGCGATGCCAAAGCTCGAAAGCAGCATGGTCTGGAATCGTTCGGTGGCGACTGAGTCATTCACTTGTTCGTCGAGTGACTTCAGAACCGGGATCGCGACCTGGGGATCGATGCTCCAGATCTCACGCCGGATGGAATCGGTGAGAACCGAGGCAGGCTGCGAGCTGCGGATAAAGAAGTACGCCCGCCACCAGGGATTCTGCCAGTAGGGCAGGTAAACCATGCTGGCGGTTTTCTTCAGGTCGTTGATGCGCGCGTCGGCGACTACGCCCACGACGGTAAAGGTTTCCTTGTCACCCAGAGTGAAGGTTTTGCCCACAGGGTCTTCTTCCAGCCAAATGGCGCGCGCAGCCTGTTGCGAGATGAGCGCGTTCGTGGGATGATCCCGGTCCGACGCTTGCAGATTACGCCCTTCAATCAGAGGAATCTTCAGCGTATCGACGTAGGTGGGACTCACCCAGCGCATATTGGCTTCCGGCTCCCGGCCTGGAGGCACGGGATGATCGGGGCGAAAGATCGTATCCACCCAGGTTTCGCCGGCCAGCGGCAACTCGCTGGTCATGGCTACCGATTGCACGCCCGGAAGCTGGCGCAGATTTTCGAGCGCACGGTCGATAAATCCGGCGCGCACGGCACCTGACTTATCGATCTCGTCGCCGTATTGCGGAGCGTATAAATCCACCTGCGCCAAGGTGACATGGCTGGAGTCGAAATCGCGCTGCTGCGTGAGCAGCCGGGAAAAGCTGCGAATCAGCAGCCCGGTGATGATGAGGAGCACCACCGTGCAGGCAACCTCGCCGGCGACCAGTAGTTGGCGTGTCCGTTGCCCCTCGCGGGTATTGGCCACGCGGTTAGGATTTGTCTGCATGGCCGATTGCGGATCGACGCGGAGCGACCGCAGTGCGGGCAGCGCGCCGAACAAAAGCGCCGTCAGAATCGACAGTCCCGCTGCACCCAGCAACACCGGCCAGCTTACGTGAATCTGTTCAAGACGCGGCAGGCTGGAGGGAGCCATCGCGACCAAAACCCGTATACCCGTGAACGAGAGCAGGATGCCCAGCGCACCACCCGCCATGGCGAGGATCAGACTATCCGCGAGGGCGAGCCAAATCAGCCGCTCGCGGCTCGCTCCCAGTGCAGCCCGCAAGGCGATTTCGCGTTCGCGCGCCACCGCGCGGGCCAGCTGCAGGTTCGCCAGATTCACGCAGCCGATCAACAGCACCGCGCCCACAGCCGCAAACAACACCCACAATGCCGTACTTATACGGCCAGAGACTTCCTGTTGCAGCGATTCCACCACGATCCCGAGGTGGGTAGGAATGTGAGCGGATTGGGAGAAGGCTGCCTGCAAACCGCCCAGTTCGCTCTCCGCTTGCTTCAGTGAAACACCTTGCTTGAGCCGGCCAACGACCAGGAAATCGTAATCGCCCGAATCGCCCATCCGGTTCGGATCAGGCCCAAGCGGGTGAAAGACATCGTAAGCCTGGACCTCGTGCTGGGAAACGGCGGTCGCCATCTCATTCATGTGCGGCAAGTTGAATTCTCGCGGGAGGACGCCGACCACCGTCTGGGGATATCCACCCGTGCGCAGCGTGCGGCCGATCGCTGCTGGATCGCCGGCAAAATATCGCTGCCAGGCGCTCCAACTCAAGATGACGACATTGTCGCGTCCCTGGGTCGCTTCGGCCGGCAGAAAGCTTCGCCCCAGCACCGGCTCCACGCCCAGAACCGAAAAGAAATTTGGAGACACATCCATTCCCCCGACAATCTCCGGGTGATTGGTTCCCGCCGAAACGCTGAATGTGTGGTTGTCAAAGATGGCGGCGTCGGCGAGCGTTTTTGAATTGGCTTTCCAATTCAGATAGTGCTTGAAGTTATCGGGATAGAGGGCGTAGTTCAACTCCTGCGACGTTTCCCGCAGCACCACCAGGCGATCCGGTTCGGGGAAGGCGAATGGCTTCAGCAGGACGGAGCTGACCACGCTGAAGACCGATGTCACTGAGCCGATACCAAGCGCCAGAGTGAGAATCGCGGTAACGGCAAACCCGGGCGACTTCCGCAAGGTGCGAATGCTGAAGCGTAAATCCTGAAGCAGAGACTGCATCGGGAACCTCCGCGCGTAATGGTGCCGCTGAAGTATTACAGCACTTTTTCAACCAAGCGACCCGCGGGCAAGTGCCTTGATTTCAACTTGATTGCGTCCATGAGGCGTCGAGTGCGCATATCTCGTTGTTCAAAGTTGAAAATGAATGTTCGCAAGTGGACAGTTGGGGTGTGCCCCCTCATCCCGGAGTGGACTTATGACGCCCTCTGCTTCTGTGGTGGCAACCGTTAGCCAAAACCGGATGGGCTGCCCTCGTTTGAAATTCTGCACACCTTACAACATGCAGGTCTCACACGGACGCGGAGATGTCTCCTTTTTTCATTTTCGTGGCGAGCTGGCGGAGCAGGGCGATGAAGGCGGTTCCGGCGACCGACAGCGTGCGGTCGCGGCGGTAGGCCAGGCCGAGTTCGCGATAGAGCTGGGCATCTTCGATGTCGATGAGTTTGACGCGGCCGGATTCGACTTCGTCGCGGGCGAAGGACGCGCTGATCAGAGAAACTCCAAGATCGGCGGCGACGAAGCTTTTGATCATGCCGATGCTGGGGAGTTCCATGCGCATTTGGAGTTCGGCGTTGTGGGGACGGAAAAGCTTGTCGAGCAGGCGGCGGGTGTGGCCGGTTTTCGGAAACAACAGGGGATGCTTGACGATCTCGCGGACGGACACGACTTTATGCTTGGCCAGCGGACTCTTGGGGCTCACCATGAGCATGAGTTTGTCGCGGAAGATGGGCTGAATTTTCAGGCTGGGGGACTGGATGGGCAGGGTAAGGACGCCGACCTCGACCTGACCATTCTCCAGTTTTTCCATTATCTTATAGCTAAAGTTTCGATAGATGCTGATTTGCACGGGCGGGTAGCGGCGGCAATATTCGGCAAAGACTTCGGGAAGAACATAGAGGCAGGTGGCTTCGTTGGCGCCGACGCGGAGCGTGCCGCGGGGAGTGCGGCTGTGATCGGCGACGGCGGTTAGCGATTCGTCGCGGAGACTCCTGAGGCGCTCAGCATATTCGTAGAAGATCTGGCCGGCGGGCGTGAGCTTGACGGTTTTGCCGGAGCGGTCGAGCAGGCGGTCGCCATATTCTTGTTCGAGCTGGCGAATCTGGGCGCTCACTGCCGACTGCGAACGGAATACTTTTTCGCCCGCACGGGAGAAACTGCCTTGCCTTGCAACCTCCAGAAAAGTAATGAGCTGATCGAAGTCCATGATTAGTGTTGTGGGGCCGAGTCGGGTTCGCTCGTAAATCTGGTTCAGGGCGAAATTATAGCGGAGTCTGGGCGGGGCGCCGATAATTCCGTGGGGCCGTTCTGGGGGCCGGAAATTTGCATGGTCTGCATCGAAATTCTGAATTGTACTTCCCCTGGCGCAGGCGGTATTAAGAAATGGGCCAGTTTCTTCTATGGCTGGAGTGTGCATATTACCGGCTGCCTTCAGGATAGAGCCCAAGCACAAATGATTCCGAAATTTTCGGATCGGCTACAAGAGGATGTCGAGGACGACGCGTCTAAACTCGAAAACGGGGCTCCCGCCCGCGCAAGGTCTCTACGACCCGGCGCACGAGCACGACGCGTGCGGCATTGGTTTTGTCGCCAGCATTCGTGGTGAAAAGAGCCACGAGATTATCCGCAAGGGAATTGAAGTTCTCACCAACCTGACGCATCGCGGCGCGTGCGGGTGCGACCCGGAAACTGGCGATGGCGCTGGTGTTCTGATTCAGATTCCGCACAAATTTTTTGCGCGGGAGTGCGGCAAACTGGGGTTCCAGTTGCCCGAGCCTGGCAGCTACGGCGTGGGGATGACGTTTCTCCCGGTCGAGAAGCATGAGCGGTTGCAGTGCGAAGGGATTCTGGAACGCATTGTCCGCGAAGAAGGCCTCAAGGTGCTGGGGTGGCGGGACACGCCGACTTATGCGTCCGCGATTGGACGAGTGGCCAGAGCTTCGCAGCCTTATATTCAGCAGATATTTGTGGGCCGCGGCGAGGGCTTGGATGAAGATGCGTTCGAGCGGAAGTTGTATGTGGTGCGGAAGCGGGCGGAGACGGAAGTGGGGCAGTCTGGGATTGCGGACGCGGAGATTTTTTATATTCCGTCGCTTTCGGCCCGGACGATTGTCTACAAAGGATTGTTGCTGGCGCCGCAGATCACGAATTTTTACCGGGAGCTTTCCGATCCTGACGTGATGAGCGGGTTGTGCCTGGTGCATCAGCGCTTTTCTACGAATACGTTTCCCAGTTGGCAGAGGGCGCATCCTTATCGCTACATTGCGCATAACGGCGAGATCAACACGCTGCGCGGGAATGTGAACTGGATGTGGGCGCGGCAGTCGCTGCTGAAGTCGCCGTTGTTTGGCGATGATCTCAAGAAATTGTTTCCGGTGATTTCGCCGGACGGCAGCGATTCGGCGAACTTCGACAATGCGGTTGAACTTTTGTTGCAGGCGGGGCGCAGTCTTCCGCATGTCATGGCCATGTTGATTCCGGAGGCGTGGGCGGGCAATCCGCACATGAAGCCGGAGAAGCGCGCTTTCTACGAGTATCACGCATCGCTAATGGAACCGTGGGACGGGCCGGCGGCCATCGCGTTCACCGACGGGCGAGTGATTGGGGCCACGCTCGATCGCAACGGGTTGCGGCCGGGGCGGTATGTGGTGACGAATGATGGGCTCGTGGTGATGGCTTCAGAGGCGGGCGTGCTGGATGTAGCTCCGGAAGATGTGCAGCGAAAAGGGCGGCTGCAGCCGGGAAAAATGTTTCTGGTGGATACGGTGGAGGGCCGCATCATTTCCGACAAGGAGATCAAGCGCCAACTGGCTTCGCGTCAGCCTTATGCGCAGTGGCTGAAAGACAACCAAGTCACCATCGATCAGTTGCCCGAGCCTTCGCGCATGCACTATTCCGATCCGGAGACTCTGTTACGGCGGCAGCGGGCGTTTGGTTACAGCGATGAAGATCTCAAGAGGATTCTGGGGCCGATGGCGGTGAACGGCGAAGAGCCTGTGGGCTCGATGGGGACGGACACACCGCTGGCTTGCCTCTCGGACCGGCCGCAATCGCTGTTCAGCTATTTCAAGCAGCTATTCGCGCAGGTCACGAATCCGCCCATCGATCCGATTCGCGAAGAGACGGTGATGTCCCTGTTCAGCTACATCGGAAGCGAGCGCAACATTCTGGAGGAGCAGCCCGAGAATTGCCACATGCTGAAGCTGGCGCATCCGCTGCTGACGAATCGCGAGCTGGAAAAACTGCGCCGGGTTTCGACTCGCGATCTGCTTGCCATTACGCTACCGGCGCTGTTCCGAGCGGCCGAGGGCGAGTTCGGCTTGAAGCGTGCGCTCGATGAGCTATGCCAGCGAGCGTCGCTGGCGGTGAAAGCGGGATACACCCTGCTCATTCTTTCTGATCGCGGCGTGGACAAAGACTATGCTCCCATTCCGAGCCTGCTCGCGCTGGCGGCGGTACACAATCTGCTGGTGCGTGAGGAGACGCGGACCCAGGCCGCGCTGATTACGGAATCAGGCGAGCCGCGCGAGGTGACGCATTTCGCCCTTTTGAGCGGATATGGCGCGAGCGCCATCAATCCCTATCTCGCGCTGGAAAGTGTGGAGAACCTGGCCTGGCGCGGAGAGTTGGGTGAGGGGGATAGTCCCGAGGATGCGGCGAAACATTTCTTCAAGGCCGTGAAGAAAGGTCTGCTGAAGACTTTTTCGAAGATGGGGATCTCGACGCTGCAGAGTTATCAGGGGGCACAGGTTTTTGAAGCGATCGGACTGAATAAAGAACTGGTGGACGCGTACTTTGCTGGGACTACTTCGCGACTGGAGGGGATTGGGTTGAGCGTGCTGGCGCGCGAAGCGCAGATGAAGCACGAGCACGCGTTCCGTCCGCTGACGGAGTTTGAAACCGAGCTTGCGGTGGGCGGCAGCTATCACCAGCGGGTGGGCGGCGAGTATCACCTGCTGAATCCCCTGACCATCAGCAAGCTGCAACAGGCCGTGCGGGACGATAGCTTTAAGACATTCCAGGAATATACCGACCTCATCGACAAGCAGAGCGCGAACCTCGCCACGCTGCGCAGCATGATGAAATTGAAGACGAGCGACAAGCCGGTCGCGATTGAGGAAGTCGAGCCCGCGAAAGAGATCGTGAAACGCTTTACCACGGGCGCGATGTCATTTGGTTCGATCAGCAAGGAAGCGCACGAGACTCTGGCCATTGCCATGAACCGTATTGGGGGAAAATCGAATACGGGCGAGGGCGGAGAAGACGAGGAACGCTACAAGCGCGATGCCAGCGGAGACTTGCGGCGCAGTGCGGTGAAGCAAGTGGCCTCGGCGAGATTTGGCGTGACTGCGAATTATCTGGTGAACGCCGACGAACTGCAAATCAAGATGGCGCAGGGGGCAAAACCCGGCGAGGGCGGGCAGCTTCCGGGGCATAAGGTAGACGATGTGATTGCGCGCATCCGGCATTCGATTCCGGGAGTGGGCCTGATCTCGCCGCCACCGCATCACGATATTTACTCCATCGAAGATCTGGCGCAGCTGATCTACGATTTGAAGAACGTGAATCCGCAGGCGCGGATCGCGGTGAAGTTGGTGGCTGAAGTTGGAGTGGGCACGGTTGCTGCGGGCGTGGCCAAGGCTCATGCCGACGTTGTGCTGATCAGCGGAGACAGCGGCGGGACCGGGGCTTCGCCGCTGAGTTCGATCAAGCACGCCGGGATTCCGTGGGAGTTGGGTTTGGCAGAGACGCAGCAGGTATTGCTGCTCAACGATCTGCGCAGCCGCATCCGGGTGCAGACGGATGGCAAGCTGCAGACTGGCCGCGATGTTGTGGTGGCGGCGCTGCTCGGTGCAGAAGAGTTTGGTTTCGCCACTACGCCGCTGATCGCAATGGGCTGCGTGATGATGCGCAAATGTCATTTGAATACTTGCTCGGTGGGGATTGCGACGCAGGATCCGGTGCTGCGCAAGCAGTTTCAAGGGCAGCCTGAGCATGTGATCAATTTCTTTTTCTTCCTCGCCGAGCAGGTGCGGCAATACATGGCGGAGCTCGGCTTCCGCACAATGGATGAAATGGTGGGCCGCGTCGATATGCTGGAAGTGGAACCCGCGGTGGAGCATTGGAAAGCCCGAGGGCTGGATTTTTCAGCCATCCTCTATAATCCGCAGGTTCCGAGCCGGGTGGCGCGGCGATGCGTGCAGGCGCAGGACCATGGGTTGCAGCAGGCGCTCGATTACAAGATTCTCGAAGAGGCTCGGGGCGCCATCGAAACTCGCACGCCGGTTGCCATCGATTTGCCGGTGCGCAACGTGCATCGCTCGGTGGGCACGATGCTGAGCGGCGAGATCGCGCGGCGCCATGGCTCGGTGGGCATGCCCGACGACACAATCAGGATCCAGCTCACTGGATCTGCGGGACAGAGTTTGGGAGCGTTTTTGTCGAGGGGGGTCACGCTCACGCTTGAGGGCGAGGCGAACGATTATATCGGCAAGGGATTGTCGGGCGGGCGGCTGGTGGTGTATCCGCCGCGAAAATCGCGCTTCGCTCCGGAGGAAAATATTTTAATCGGCAACGTCGCGCTCTACGGGGCCACGAGCGGAGAAGCTTTTTTCAACGGAATGGCGGGCGAGCGGTTTGCCGTGCGCAACTCTGGAGCAATAGCCGTGGTCGAGGGCGTGGGCGATCACGGATGCGAGTACATGACCAAGGGCTTGGTGCTGGTGCTGGGAGCGTGCGGGCGGAATTTCGCCGCGGGCATGAGCGGCGGCGTGGCTTATGTGCTGGACGAGCGCCGGGACTTCACCGAGAGGCGCTGCAATCTTGGCTCGGTGGACCTGGAACCGGTGATGCAATCGCTGGTTGAATCGCGAGATGACGCGCAGGACGCGAAGATCGTGAAAGATCTGGTCACGAGGCATTTTGAGTTGACGGGCAGTCCCAGGGCGAAATGGATTCTGGAAAATTGGTGCGAAGTGCTGCCGCGGTTTATCAAAGTATTTCCGCATGAGTTCAAACGTGTGCTCGGGGTCAGCCGTAACCGCCAGCCGTACGTGCCGGTCGAACCGATGGTCGTTCTTGCCGGCGCGGAGCAGGTGCAGCATGGGTAAGACCAGAGGATTCATGGAATATTCACGCGAGCTCGCCCCGCGCCGGCCGGTGACACAGCGCGTGAATGACTGGTTTGAAATTTATCTCGACCTTCCCGAAGAGAAGCTGCAGAGCCAGGGGGCGCGCTGCATGGATTGCGGCGTGCCGTTTTGCCAGACCGGATGCCCGGTCAGCAATCTGATTCCCGACTGGAATGATCTGGTGTATCGCGGGCGCTGGAAAGAAGCGGTGCGGCAGCTGCATGCCACGAATAATTTTCCGGAGTTTACCGGACGCATTTGCCCGGCGCCGTGCGAGGCTTCGTGCGTGCTGGGAATCAACCAGCCGCCGGTGACCATCAAGCAGAACGAAAAACATATTGTAGAACGTGGGTTCGAGGAAGGATGGATTCGTCCTGATCCGCCGAAAATGCGCACCGGGAAACGGGTGGCGATTGTGGGATCGGGGCCGGCCGGACTGGCGACGGCGCAGCAGCTTTGCCGCGCGGGCCATGGGGTTGTGGTTTATGAAAAGGCGGACCGCATTGGGGGCTTGCTGCGTTATGGCATCCCGGAGTTCAAGCTGGAGAAACATGTGATCGATCGGCGGTTGGAGCAGATGTCGGCGGAGGGCGTGAAGTTCGTGACTGGCGTGGAAGTGGGGAAGACCATCCCTGTCGACGAACTGAGAAACAGTTTCGATGCCATCGTGCTGGCCGGCGGTGCGGAGCAGCCCCGCGATTTGAAAGTTCCAGGGCGCCATTCGAAGGGGGTCCATTTCGCGATGGAATTTCTCCCGCAGCAGAACCGGCGCTGCCAGGGCGACACGCTCGAAGCGGAAACAGAGATTCTCGCCACCGGGAAGCGCGTGGTGATTATCGGTGGCGGCGATACCGGAGCCGATTGCCTGGGAACGGTCCACCGCCAGAAGCCGATTTCAGTGCATCAGTTTGAAATTATGCCCAAGCCGCCGGACGAGCGCTCGCCGCAGACGCCGTGGCCGCTCTGGCCGATGCAATTGCGCGTGGAGGGAGCGCACGAAGAAGGCGGCGTGCGTGACTGGAGCATTGCCACCACAAAATTTTCCAGTTCGCCCGACGGCCGCGTGCAGCAGCTGCACGGGTTGCGCGTGGGGCCTGCTCCCAAGTTCGAGCCCATCACCGGAACCGAGTTCACCATGGATGCCGATCTCGTGTTGATCGCCATGGGATTTCTAGGGCCGGTGCGGAACGGGATGATCGAACAACTCGAAGTAGAACTCGACCCGCGCGGCAATGTGGCCACCGATGCCAACTACATGTCGTCGGTGCCGGGCGTGTTCGCCGCGGGCGACATGCGGCGCGGGCAATCGCTGGTGGTGTGGGCGATTTCCGAGGGACGCAAAGCAGCAGCCGGCGTTGACAAGTATCTGAAGTCTTTAGCCGCTCCGCGGGCCGTCCCCACCCTGGTGACCGCGGCACAACAGATTGCATAAAAAATCGCGGCGAATCACGATCCCACTCAACCGGACGGACACAAGCCACGCGACGAAAAATCGTCCCGCCAAGGTAAGATGACTGCTCAAGACTCATGATCGGGCTCGAAGACATCAGGACTGCGCGGGAGCGCATCGGCAATGCCATACGCATTTCGCCGTGCGCGCATTCGGAAGCTTTTTCCGCGCTTACCGACAACTCCATTTTTCTCAAGCTCGACAATCAGCAGCGCACGGGCGCCTTCAAGGAGCGCGGGGCGCTGAATAAACTGATGACTTTAAGCGCCGACGAACGGGTGCGCGGAGTGATCGCAGCTTCCGCCGGCAACCATGCGCAGGGAGTGGCTTATCACGCGGGCCGCCACGGAATCCGGGCGCGCATCGTGATGCCGCTGACCACTCCGCTCACCAAGGTTTCCTCCACCCGGGCATACGGCGCCGATGTTTTGTTGCACGGCGCAAACTACGATGAGGCCTACGAAAAGGCCGTGGAGCAAAGCCGCGCCGAGGGGCTTACCCTGGTGCACGCTTTTGATGATGATGCCGTCATCGCCGGGCAGGGAACGCTCGGCCTTGAAATCCTGGAACAGCATTCCGATGTTGAGGCCGTAGTTGTTCCCATTGGCGGAGGCGGATTGATCGGGGGAATTGCCTGCGCCGTGAAGGAAACAAATCCTGCCGTCACGATCTATGGGGTGCAACCCGCCAAAATTGCATCCATGAAAGCGGCAGTGCAGCAGGGCAGGCCGGTAACTCTGGCTGCAGCGGCCACGATCGCCGATGGCATCGCGGTGCGGCGGGCCGGGGAGCGAACGCTTCCCATGGTGCAGAAATACGTCGATGACATTGTCACCGTGGAAGAAGAAGAAATTGCCAACGCCATCCTTCTGCTGCTGGAGCGGGAAAAAACTTTGGCGGAGGGCGCCGGAGCCGCGGCCATCGCGGCCATGCTGAATCGAAAACTGCCGCTGGCTGGGAAGCGAGTCGCTGTGCTGGTGTGCGGTGGCAACATCGACGTCACGTTGCTGTCGCGCATCATTGAGCGTGGCCTGGTGAAGGATGGACGGCTGGTGCGGTTGCGCGTGCACTTGCCTGATTATCCTGGAGCGTTGCATCGACTCACGGGAATTCTCGCGGAGCATCGCGCCAACATCGTGGAGACTTCCTACGACCGCGCCTACCACAACGTCAACCTGGGAGACACGGCGATCGACATCACGATGGAAACGCGCGGCCCCGAACACATTGCCGGGTTGATCGCCGCTCTGGTCGCGGCCGGCTACGCGCACGAAAGAATTCTGTAGGAGCGTTGCCAGGGCCGAAGTGCCCTCTTGTTTGGGAATTATGCGACGCCGGGTCCGTCCTTCCACATTACTTGGCAAACATTCCCCTCGCAATTCTCACAACCTGCGGCAGTACAATAGGCGGTAAATCACAACTGCAGGCTAGAGGTGACTCATGATTCATCTCAAGGTAAACGGAGTGGAACGCGCATTTGAGGGCGATCCCGATATGCCGCTGCTGTGGTACCTGCGCGACATTCTGGGCCTCACGGGAACGAAATTTGGCTGTGGTATGGCGCTGTGCGGCGCTTGCACGGTGCTGCAGAACGGAACGGCAGTGCGCTCATGCAGCAAGCGGATGAGCACGCTGGCGGGCGCCGAGATCACGACAATCGAAGAAATTTCAGTCCACGGACCGCATGCGGTGCAGGCGGCGTGGGTCCATGTGAACGTGCCGCAATGCGGCTACTGCCAGCCCGGCCAGATTATGCAGGCCATTTCGTTGCTTAAGACGAAACCGGCGGCCACGGACGGTGATATCGACGATGTAATGTCGGGCAATATTTGCCGGTGCGGCACTTACCAGCGCATCCGAGCGGCGATCCATGAGGCCGCGAAGGAGATGGCATGATTCCCACGGCTACGAGCAAGATCGATACGAAAGCCCTCGCTCCGAACCGGATTAGCAAGCTGACGATTGAAAACGTCAGCCGCCGCGGATTTCTGCAGGGAATGTTTTCAGCCGGTGCGGTGGTGCTTTGCGCGCGCCTTGTTCCTCGTCCGTTGTGGGCGGAAGGAATATTGGCCGAAGGAGGCCCGACGGCGGCGATCGACGCGTCTGCTTTCCGTCCCAGCTTGTGGGTGGGGATTCAGACTGACGGCGTGGTCTATATAGTGGCGCACCGCTCGGAGATGGGGAACGGTGTGCGGACGAGCCTGCCGCGAATTCTGGCTGACGAACTGGACGCGGACTGGGCTCGTGTTCACGTGGTGCAGGGTGACGGTGATGAGCGATACGGTTCGCAGGATACGGATGGGTCGCACTCGGTGCGCGAATTTTTTGACGCGTTGCGCGAGGCCGGAGCGACCGCGCGCCTGATGCTGGTGCGCGCGGCAGCGCAGCAGTGGGGAGTGCCGGAATCGCAGTGCGTGGCTGATCCGGTGCATGTTGTGAGTGATCGAAATTCGACTCGCAAGCTGGGCTATGGTGAGCTCGCATCGGCTGCTGCGAAGCTTCCGGTTCCGAAAAAAGAAGAGGTGAAACTAAAGTCTCCCGCGGACTGGCGGTATATCGGGAAGCCGGCGAAAGGACTCGACGCACCCGATCTCTGCGCCGGCAAGCCGATGTTCGGTATGGACGTTCGCCTGGAAGGCATGCTCTACGCGGCTGTCGCCCGGCCTCCAGTATTGGGCGGCAAGGTCAAATCGCTAGACGACAAGGCCGCTCTGCAAGTCCTGGGCGTGAAGAGAACCATTCCCATCGATCCCTTTACAGCGTCGCCCGCCGCGCAGCCGTTGGGCGGAGTCGCCGTGATCGCAGACAATACCTGGTCGGCGTTCAAGGGGCGGAACAAGCTGCAAATCGCGTGGGAGAACGGTAGCCACGGCGTCTACAACTCCACCCAGTTCAAGAAGGAGTTGCAGGAAACGGCGCGGCAGCCGGGTAAATTGGTGCACTCGGTAGGCGATGTGGATGCCGAATTTGCCAAAGGCGGAAAGATCGTAGAAGCAGAATATTTCGCGCCTCATCTGGCCCATGCCAGCATGGAGCCGCCGGTTGCCGTTGCCGATGTGCAGGGCGAAAAAGTTACGGTCTGGTTGCCGACCCAGGATCCGCAGGGAGTTCAGGAGCAGGTTGCGAAGGCGCTCGGAACGAAAAAGGAAGACGTGACTTGCCACGTCACTCTGCTGGGAGGCGGCTTCGGACGCAAGTCGCTTCCAGACTATGCAGTGGAAGCCGCGGTGCTCTCGAAGAAAACCGGTAAGCCCGTGAAAGTGGTCTGGAGCCGCGAAGACGATATCAAGTTCGACTACTTTCATTCCGTGGCGGCGATGTACATGAAGGCTTCGCTCGATGAAGCGGGGAAGCCGAAAGCCTGGCTGCAGAGATCGGTGTTTCCGCCCATTGGGTCAACCTTCAACGAAAGCGCGGTGTATGGCGGCGACGGGGAAATGAGTATGGGCTGGAATCCGTTGCCATTCGATCTGCCGAACTTCCGAGCCGAAAACGGCAAAGCCACGGCGCACGTGCGCATTGGGTGGCTGCGATCGGTCGCCAATATCTATCACGCGTTCGCGGTGCAGTCGTTCGCCAACGAGTTGGCCTACGCGGCGAATCGCGATCCTTTCGACTACTTACTGGCTCTCCTGGGACCGCCTCGCATTCTGGATTCAGCCGCGCATGCTCAGCCGGGTATCGCCGAAAAATATCCTTACGATATTGGCCGGTTGCGCCATGTCGCTGAGCTCGTTGCCGATAAGTCAGGATGGGGAAAGCGGAAACTCGGAAAAGGGAGCGGCATGGGCATTGCCGTGCACCGCAGCTTTCTCACTTACGTCGCGACCGTGGTGGAGGCGGAAGTCGACAGCTCGGGCGCCGTTCGCATTCCGCAGGTGCACACGGTCGTCGATGCGGGCATTGTGGTGAATCCTGAAATGGTGCGCCAGCAGTTTGAAGGCGCGGCCGTGTTCGGCAGCAGCATCGCGCGCACCGGCGAGATTACGGCTACGGGCGGCGCGATCGATCAATCGAACTTTTCTGACTATCCCGTGGCTCGGATGAACGACGCTCCCGTGCACACCGATATTCACATTGTGGAAAGTGCCGCGCCGCCTGCGGGAGTGGGAGAGCCGGGAGTACCTCCGTTTGTCCCGGCACTGTGCAACGCGATTTTTGCCGCAACCGGAAAACGGGTTCGCGAACTTCCGCTTTCGCGAAATGGATTCGCTTAAACGCGAATTTGTAGTGTCATGTTCGCGGAGCAGAGGGAAGAATTGCCTGCAAGAACGGCGGAAGATGAGTGTACCGATCAGGGCTGCGACGGGCTGACGGGGCCGGATCCCCCCCCGAAGCAATGAGCGATCAGGCAGATCAGGATGCCGGTACCGGCCAGGCCGGCTCCAATCCATTTCGGCTGCAGGGGACCGCTGGCGCCCTTGGGTTCGGGCGGCGCGCCGCACACTTCCGATTCCCGCCGGCTGGCCTGCTCGCCTTCATGCACCGTGGTCCCGCCCGAGGTTTCGGTGGAGGCGGGCGTTATTTTCTGATGGCCGCCTTCTATTTCTATAACCACGTCTTTCTTTTGCGCTGCGACCTGAACGGTTCCACTTAGGTCGGTCACGTTGTACTGCGTCCATTCCGTACTCAACACCGGGATCACTGTGATGCAATGCACGCGTACGCGCATCCCGGTGATCGTCCCCACGAGAAGATTTCCATGGTCCAGAACCAGGAGGTTGTCCTCATACTTCACGATCGACTCCGGCTCAATGGAAACTGTGGAACCATCAATGTTGAGGCTGGCAGAGAATCCGGGCTTGGTTTCAACCAAGTCTCCGGGAAAAACAGCGCTGGAATCTGTCGCTTCCATGCCATTGACCCAGACGCCGCCCTGGCTGTGCAAAATCGCCGGCTTGGCGTCGGCAGCCCGCAGTGAGGCGGGCAAACACAACACGAGGGCCCACGTTAATAGACGGCGAGAGATAGACATACTAATTCCCACAAACAAAACTTCCCAGTAGAAAGCGTAAATGGGGGTGTACAAGCCGTCTATTAGCAGAGTGGATTCGCGTGATCGTGCAATTGGACACGAGGAAAGTTCAGGTCGGCGAAAAGTTTCTTTATTTTTGTGAATTTTCTTTCAGGGTAAAACTTTGTAAATCAACAACTCAGGCAGCATTTGCGCATGTAAATTAGTAGGGAGGGGTATGAGCCAGACGAGGATATCGATTTTAGCCGCGATTTCGGCGATGCTTTTTGCCGCGGTCGCATTCGCGCCGCCGCTGGCGGCAGGGTTAGCGACGCCGCCCGGTGCGAGCGCACAGGCGCAGGCTGCTCCGGCAGCGACCCGGCGCATTGGGGCCATTAAGGCCATCAATGGCACTTCCATCACGCTGGCACCGGATACAGGTCCGGAAGTGACCGTGATCGTGCAGCCGGTCACGCGCCTTCTGCGGATTGCGCCGGGCGAGAAGAATCTGAAGAACGCAACGCCAGTGCAGCTGCAGGGTCTCCAGGTCGGCGACCGGATTCTGGTCGGTGGCCAGGCTTCCGACGACGCGAAGTCGATCGCGGCTGCAACCATCGTGGTCATGTCGCTCTCTGACTTGGAAGCCCGCCACCAGCAGGAACTGCGGGATTGGCAAAAGCCCGGCTCGGGTGGGGTCGTCAGCGACGTGGATCCGGCTACTGGGATCGTGACGATCTCCGTCAGCAGTCTGGCCGGTAAAAAGACGATTGCGGTACACACGTCGAAAGATACGGTGATTCGCCGTTACGCTCCCGACTCCGTGAAATTTGAAGACGCCAAGGCCAGCACGCTGCAAGAGATCCATCCCGGCGATCAGTTGAGGGCACGCGGCAACCATAATGCCGACGGCACAGAAATAGCGGCCGAAGAAATCGTTACCGGCGCGTTCCGCAACATCGCGGGCACGGTCGATTCCGTGGACGCAGGCTCGGGCATCATCAACGTTCTGGATTTGCAGACCAAGAAGCCGGTACAGGTGAAAGTCACGAGCGATTCGAAGCTTCACAAACTGCCACCCGAGATGGCGCTACGATTTGCCATGCGGCTGAAGGGCGCGGCAGGGATCGCCGGAGTTCCAGGCGCGGGAGGCGGTTCCGGAGGACCAGCGGGTTCCGCCGCGAGTGCGGAGGCGCCGGCAGCCGTGGGGGCTAGTGCCGCGCCGCCCGCATCATCTGCGCCGGGCGCCGGGCGACCTGGTAGCGGAATGGCCGGAGGGACGCGCGGGGGTGGAGACTTTCAACAGATGTTGAGTTATACGCCCGCAGTCGCGGTGTCCGATCTGAAAAAAGGCGATGCGATTGTGCTCCTGACGACCGAGGGTAATTCGTCTAATCCAAGCACGGTCATCACTCTTGTGGCGGGGGTCGAGCCGATCCTGCAGGCCGCTCCCAGCGGGAGTCAGGCCATGATGCTCGCGCCCTGGAGCCTGGGAGGAGCGCCGGGCGGTGGTGAAGGAAATCCGTAGACCAGACCTTGAGGTATGCAATGCAGATATGCCATGGAAGATAGATAACAACGCCGCGTTTGCCTCAGAAATTCAAAGGAAAGTATTCATAGAAAGATTCAGGATTCAATGAAGATTGGAAAGATCATAGTTATCGCAACCGTGCTGGTTTCGGCACTATTGTCGGCAAGTCTTTGTTTTGCGCAAGCTGGAACTGGAATTTTGAAGGGGCAGGTGACAGATCCGTCGGGCGCCGCCATCACCAAGGCTGATGTGGCATTGACTCCTGCGTCTGGCTCGCCGCTCTCGACTCAAACCGACACGCAGGGTATGTATGCATTCAAGGGCCTCGCGCCGGGAGAATACACGCTGGATGTGGTCGCGCAGGGCTTCACCCTCTACGAAAACACCAAAGTCGAGATTGCCGCCCAACCCGTACGGCTGAACGTTACCCTCCAAATTGAAGTACAGACGCAGAAGGTGCAGGTATCTGACACCGCGCCCACGGTCGACGTAAATCCCGCCAACAATGCCGGCGCCATCACCATCTCGAGCAAGGAACTCGAAGCTCTGCCTGACGATCCTGACGAATTGTTGACCGACCTGCAAGCCCTGGCCGGACCCTCCGCAGGACCGAACGGCGGCCAGATGTACATTGACGGATTCACCGCGGGACAGCTTCCGCCCAAATCGTCGATTCGCGAGATTCGCATCAACTCGAACCCGTTTTCTTCCGAATACGACAAACTCGGCTACGGCAGAATCGAAATCTTCACCAAGCCCGGCACCGACAAACTGCACGGTCAGTTCCTGGTCAACGGAAATGATTCGGCGTTCAATTCGCACGATCCCTTCGCCGGTCCGGAGCCGCCTTACGACTCCGTGCAATACAACGGAAACATCGGGGGCGCGCTCAACAAAAACGGGTCGTTTTTCGTAAACGTGGAACGCCGGAATATTAACGACCTTTCCGCCATCGATGCGCAGACTCTCGATCAGAATCTCAATCCAATTCAGACGTTTGACTCAGTCCCCTTTCCACATCAGCGTACCAACATCGGTCCTCGCCTGGATTATGCGCTCAGCAAGAACAACACTCTGACGACCCGCTATCAGTATTGGCGCGATACCGAGACTAACGACGGGATCGGTCAAAACGCGCTGTCTTCGCAGGCCTACGATGAGAAGACCATCGAACACACACTGCAGGTCGGCGATACGCAGGTCTACGGCGCGAAAGTGGTTAACGAAACACGCTTTCAGTACCTGCGCGACGAGACCAGCATGAAGTCGCTGGACCTGGCTCCTCAGGTGAGCGTGTTAGGCGCGTTTACCGGCGGCGGCAACGGCACCATCAGCTCCGATCACGAGGATCACTACGAATTGCAGAACTACACTTCGGTGATTCGCGGCAATCACACCGTGAAATTCGGGGTCCGTCTACGCACGGTGCGCGAGGCAAACACCTCGACCAACGGGTTCAACGGTACATTCACGTTCTCGTCACTCGACGAGTTTCAGGCTGCCGAATGCGCCCTGCAGGCTTCGCCGCCTCCAGCTTGTAAGAACGCGCAGCCCGCGGTGCCACGGCAGCTTTCCATCACTACAGGTTCGCCCTATGCCGATCTCACGACATACGATGCCGGACTCTACGTTCAGGACGACTGGCGGGTTCGGCCGAATATTACTCTAAGTATCGGTTTACGTTTTGAGACCCAAAACGATATTCATGATCACGCCGACTTGGCGCCGCGGCTGGGCTTTGCCTGGGGGGTTCACGGCAGGAGCGGCCCACCGATCGTAGTCATTCGCGGCGGAGCCGGCATTTTTTACGATCGCTTCCAGGCGGCGCAGATTCTGCAAGCGGAACGGCTCAACGGCGTCACCGAGCAGCAGTTCGTAATCGAGAATCCCACTTGTTTCCCCGGCCTGGATGAGCCTCTTAACACTGCGATTGCGAACTGCGGACCGGCGCGCACCTCGGCCATCTACCAGATCAGCCCTTCTCTGATGGCCCCTTACACTTTGCAATCGGCCATCAGCGTGGAGCGGCAGCTCACAAAGTCCGCAACGTTGGTTTTTACTTATTTGAATTCTCGCGGCTTTGATCAGCTGGGTACGATCAATGCGGACGCACCGCCCCCTGGAACGCCGTGCTTTCCGAATTGTCCGCCTCCGACGGGCGAACTTTACCAGTTCGAATCCGAGGGAGTGTTCCGGCAGCATCAGTTCATTGTGAATTCGAACATTCGCGTGGGCAGCAAGCTGCAGCTCTTTACCTACTACGTGCTGAATCATGCCAACAGCGATACCGGAGGAGTCAACAGCTTTGCCTCGAACTCTTATAACATCAGCCAGGATTACGGCCGAGCCTCATTCGATACCCGCCAGCGCCTGTTCCTGGGGGGCTCCATCGCCATGAAATACGGCTTGCGGTTCAGTCCCTTCATGGTGGCGAGCTCCGGTTCGCCGTTCAACATCAGCACATTCAACGATCTGAACGGCGATTCGTTCTTCAACGACCGGCCAGGCCTGGTTTCGAGCGCTACCTGCCCGAGCGTTGTCCTACCGGGCGCAGGATCGACGGTCTGGTGCACGCCCCTGGGCACATTCGACGCGGTGCCCACCCCATCTGAAAAGATTGTTCCTGTCAACTACGCCACCGGCCCTTCGCACTTCAGCCTTAACTTCAGGCTGGCCAAGACTTTCGGATTCGGTCCAGAGGTGAAAGGCAACCAAGGCGCGGGCAGGTCCGACGGAGGTCATAGTCATCGAGGCGGTCCACTCTATGGCGGAGGTGGTCCGATGGGGTTGGGCAGCGCCTCCGACCGGCGCTACCAGTTCACGCTGAGCGGTTCGGTGCGCAACGTCTTCAACAAAGTGAACTTCGCTAATCCGGGTGGTGTTCTGGGCTCTCCATTCTTCGACCGATACAACGACCTTCAGGGCGGGCCATTCAACAGCGGTGTAGCGAATCGCCGCATCGATGTGCAGGCCAGCTTCAGCTTCTGAGCTCATGGTCGAATGTCGCGATGCGTGCGCAGCGAAACTTGTGCAATCCCTTTCACACCACCCGGTCTCCTGGCTCATGGAGTGGACCTTAACTCATAGCAATAAATGCGGTTAGCGCAGGCCAGCTCTTGGCCCTTGGTTTGCCGCAGGTGTTATGCCGTCTCCGCTCGGATTTGGTGAACCGACGAACCGGCAAAACTGACGAACCGGCAAACTGACCAACCAATGACCCGCCTCTGGCCCATCCTGATTCTCGCGGCATCCACGCTCGCCTTTGCCAAGGCAGACACACCTGCTTCCACTGCGCGTCCAGCCAATCTGACGACAGGACGCGAGCTCACGGCTTGGCGACAGCTAATCAGAGGTTCCGAGTTCAGCGACGTGCCTCACATTACCAATTCGCCCACAAGCTGCGCAGCGGTTCAACCGCCGCAAGCGCTGACGACGCCGGTGCCGTTGATGAGCCGGAATTTGTCCAGTTCAAAGGCGAAAGTGAGCTTTATTATTGGCATTGATGGCCGCGTTCACAGCCCTCTCATCCTGGAGAGCGCAGGCGCGAGCGGCGACCGCAGCATCCTGCGCACGGTTCGCACCTGGAAATACCGCCCCGGCACCTGTAACGGCGTTCCGACCGAGACCGAGGGAAAGATCGAGTTTTCCAGTCGCTAAAACCAGGGCTGGGCTAGAATGACCCTACCTAAGGGGTGGTTCAAGTCTTGGATAAAGAGAAAAAGCCAAAACCAGCAGGTTCTCACCACGGCGCAGAAGGCCCCTTTTCGGCGGACGAACGGGACCACACCGGCGCCGACTCGTCAGATGAGCTTGCCGCCAATTCTGAAGTCGAGGATTTCTACAAGCAGCTGCAGCCTGAGATGCGCCGTCCGCGGCCTGGCCCGGACGCCATGGCGGCGGCTCTGGACGCGGTGCAAAGGCTAGCCGCAGAAGCAGACGCAGAAGACGCTGCAGGTCAAGGCCATGCGCCGGCGGGATTGTTGTCGTGCCGGGTGTGCGGATACCACAACCGGGAAGGCCACAAATTCTGCGCCATGTGCGGCTTGCCCGCCGACGGCTTTGACGGCGGACTCAACGAAAGGCTGCCGCACGAATTTACCCAGGGCGGAAATGCCTCAGCTTCGCCGCCTCTACCGCCCCCGCCTCGGGAACGGGAGGCTTTGCCGCGGCCCGGGACCGGGCGTGCGCCTGGGGCGATCGAAACTCACCATTACCACCACCACTACCATCACCACTATTTCCCGGCCGGGCAAGACGTTGGGATGGCACGGTCTCCGGCAGAAGGAGCACGCGAACCGGAGAAGCGGCAGATGGCAGTGCTGCGAGGAGAATCGATGAGCCGCGCCGAAGCTGCGGTTCGCCGGCTCACGCAGGAGTGGGTCCTCGCTTGCAACACCAAACACCTGGATGACCTGCTTGATCTCTACATTGCCGATGCCCTGGTGCTGCGTTCGAATTATCCTCCGGTGCGCGGAGCGGCTGCGGTGCGCGAGTTTTTCTTTGGTGCGCTCGATGCCGGACTGGGAGAAGTCGAGGTGGAACCGATCCGCGTGGATGTAGCCGGTGACATGGCTTACGAAGCCGGACGCTGCAAGGCTCTGGTGCCGGGCGCGGCGGGCAAACGCCGCGAGGAGCGGGGAAAATATCTTTGGGTGTTCGCCCGCCAGAGCAATGGGGAATGGAAGCTGGCCTCCGACTGCTGGTCGAGCGATCTGACGCTTGTGGCTGCGGAGTCGAACATTCCCGCGGGGCCGGGCGTGAAATCGAGCGTGCCGCGGAAGAGCTCCTGACCCTCTCGTTATGGATTGCTTGAAGGTGGCCCCAAAAAGTGTGCCTGCTGAGATCCTTCGCTCCGCCTCAAAGGCGGCTTCGCTCAGGACGACGTCACGCTTTTACTTCTTCGCTTACCGCTGAGCCTTCTGCTACGCGACTACGCCCATGTCTGCCAGGCTTTTCTGCAACTGCTCCGCATTCTGCATCTGGATGGTTTGCATGCCCAGCTTGGTGGCGCACTCCAGGTTCAGGGCGCGATCGTCGATGAAGCAGCATTCCTCGCCCGCCATCTGGGTGATTTCGAGGGCGGTGCGGTAGATTTCACCCTCGGGCTTGCGCAGGCCGACGAAGCAGGAACTGATAAAGACGCGAAAAATGTTCCGCAGGCCGTTTTTTTCGATGCGGTAGAGATTGAGTTCCCGCGACTCATTGTTGATGGTGCCCATCAAATATTTGCCCGAGTCCCCGAGCCTCCTGGCCAGGTCGAGAACTTCCGGGAAGGGCTTGGACAAGGAAAACATGTAGTCCCTGAAATCGTCTCGCGAGAAGGGGCGCGCGCGGTAGAAAACGGTGCGGTCGAGGTATTCGTCGAGAGTGATTTTTCCGCGCTCGAATGAAGAGACCACCATCTCATGGCGGTCATGAAACTCCGCCTCATCGAGATGAAAATGGTCGAGAGTGGCCATGCGTTGCACGTGATCCCACGCGTTGGTGAGCAACACTCCGCCCACATCCCAAAAAATAGCGCGAATTGACGGCAAGGGTCCCCTCCACTTCTTCACCGCTGGTACCACCGTACGAATTCTACTGGATTGCCGGGTGGCGGGAACGGTGCGGTCAGGGAGTGCTCATGCCACACGAGCAAAGCCGAGCTGCGCTCGGGACAGCCGAGGGTGGCTGTGTCTCCACATTTGCACCGGGAGTTGCCGATATACATACAGTGGCGGATGTGGATGCGAACGGGGGGCGGGTCGCTCGCCACACGGACAACTTGACTCTTACGAGCTCGGACAAAAAAGCTCCGGCTCCGCGAAAGCGGAGCCGGGGCGTTTGCTGGAGCCGGTTCTTGGTTATTGTGGCGTGAAGTTCTGGTGATAACTCAGGTTCACGATGTCCTGGAACATCGGCGTGCCCGGAGGCAAGTTGTTCGGGTTGAGGAACAGGGTGTCAAAATAGAAGTTACGATTTGGGGCGTTGTAGACAGTGGTGCAGCACTTGAATGTACCCGTGTTGTACTCGGAGTAGTACATGCTGACCAGCGATCCGTTGTAATTGACCGTTCCGCCCCAGTTCTCCAGGAGCCGCAGGAAGTTGTGCATGCCGCCGTCGGTTCCGAAGTCCTTGGACACGCCAGCCCAGCCCGGTTGCGGGAAGGGAATGCTCTTGCCTGCCGAAATGGCGGCGCGGTAATAGGTGGTGTTCGGGACGCGGCCACCCAGGTTTGTGGGGTTCGCGAGGCTGGTCGCGTCGATCCACCCGCTGGTAGGCAGCGGCCATTTATTAATGTTCGAGAGCAGCGTGACCGAGTCGGCAATAATGGATGCCGCCGAGTGCGGATTGTTGTTGGTGCCGCCGCCCCAGAACGGATCGGCAGCGCCGCTGTTATAGTCGCCCTGGATATACACCGGGTTCTCCGACGCCACGGTGAAGCCACCGCAGTCCGTGGTAGCCGTGAAAGCACAGGCTGCCGCGGGTGGCAGGATAGGCAGGTAGGTGCCGGTTCCGGCCCGGTTCATGCCGCCAGCCACCAGCTTCAGAACGTGACGTGCGCCACTTATCGAGTTGAACATGCCCACGGTGTTGCACTGCGCGGCAGTGAGGGCGAGGTAGGGATTCGGCGGAGCTGTGTTGGTGTTTATGCCGAAGCCATAGCCAATGTTTGTGCCACCCCAGTTATCCAGGAAGCCATTCTGATCTACGTCTTCGGGTGAATACGTGTAGTAAGTTTTGGGTTCCAGCAAGCCGTCGGGAGTAGTGGATGTGTTAGGTTGCGTCGAGTTAATGGAATCTTCGAGTCCGGATTCGCCGGTGATGACGCCGCCTGCGATCCCTCCTCCATTGGTGGGATTCGGATCGACCAGCATGCCGCGGTGGTCGGAGAAATAGAGAATGTAGCCGTTCTGGCTGGTGAAGCCCACCGAGGTCCCAACGTCACCGGCATAGGGGGCATGCCCCGATAGCCAGTATCCGAGGTTGGCGACGTTCAGTTCCACCGCGTTCATGATGCCATTGACAGCGCATCCGTTGGTGTTATCGCGCATCTCGCCTTCGCGAGCGTCGTAGAAGTTAATGGGCATCGAGCCGTTTACAAGGTTAGGACTGGCCGAGCCTGGCGCCATCTGTTGCAGGATCAGGATCGCGTCTGGCACGTAGGGGTCTGCGCCGGGCAGCGTGACGGAAGGGCCGACACTGGCAGGATCCGTGGGAGGCTGGTTGTATTGCCGACTGAAACCATAACCCAGCCAGTCTGTAGTGATGCCGATCCACACCGGAGGGTTAGCATTATTCAAGTATTCAACCCGAAGCCAAGCTCCCTGGCCGTTGTTCGGAAGAGCAGCGGTGGTGGTTTCGCCCAGAATTGGGTACTGTGCCCAGCCGGGATGACCGGTGGGTGCAACCCAGTTACCGCCTATCAGCGCGTTGGCGAAAAGTAGTGGTCCGGGTACGGGGCCGCCACCGGTGTTCAGCATGGTGGCTGCGGCATTGAGGGGTGTGCCCCCGCCGGGGGCGAAATAGACGTCTTGCCCGTCACCGATTGGACCGCGCTCGGGATGGAGGTCGGCCTGAGTATCCGCCAGCAGAATTCGGATCTGCGCTTTGTTATACAAACGCGAACTTCCGAGGGCGCTGGTCGGCGCTTCTCCGGGCTGCGGCTTACGGATGATCTGAATCGGATCGGTGCAGGGCGGTGGGTTGCTGGTGCAACTGTTCTGCACAAACGGCAACTGCAGATTGGTGACGCCCGTCAAGGAATTGGCCAGAAAGCCGTTGAAGGTTCCGGTCGAGATGCTGGGGAAGTTTACATTGGCCGAGCCCGCGATGGTCGGATAACCCCCGCTCCAACTGGCGTCTCCCGGCACAGTTGCGGCTCCGGGCAGCGCCACGCAATTGCCTCCCGCAGGCGGATAAACCGGCGGCATGCCCAGGGGGCAGCCTGCACTCGCCTTGGGAACATAGATGGTCCCGCCGTATCCCGTCGATGTGGACCAGCCGTTTTCCAATTGATCGGTAATGATTTGCGAGAATGCTCCCACTTTGTCGCTGAATACCAGATCGGCGCCGGCGGCTAAGAACAGGTTGCCATTGGTATGGACACGACCGGCAAAACCGAAATTCGGACCGGCGAAGTAGCTGCAGTCATAACCGCAAAACACGCCAAACTGAAACACGGGTATCAGGGCTATTTCCACCTGCCGGGTCATATTCACGAAGGCGCCCTCGGGACGCAGGGCGCTGACGTTCAGCGTCATAGGTACGATTTCAGCATAGAGACCCGCGTCCGCGCCGGAACTTATCGTATTCGAAGAGGTGACCGGGGCGCCGGTCACGGGGTTGGTTGCGTAGGTAATGCTCTCGTTATAAGTGACCGTGCCCACCATCGACGGACTGGGCGGATTTGTGGCCAACGCCTGAATCTGGGCGTTGCTGGGCACCATCGTTGCAGAATAGAGCGAGGAGAGGTCGGCGGTCAGTTTTTCCATGCCCGACTCGGCGCCGTAGTAGGCCTGATCGTTCTCCAGGCCGTTTCCGCTCATGCGAGTTTCACTGCCCACCATGAACAGAAGCCCGACGGCAACGCCCGAGAGCAGCACCAGGACCAAAAGGGCTGCGATCAGGGTGAAACCTCGCGAGCTGTGTTTACTATGTGCCATATTTCTCTCCACCTCAATGGACTCTCACTGATAACGATTGCGAAATGCCATGTCGCGCGCGCTGACCGAAGTTCCCAGATACATGCTCTGGTTTTGTTTTCCGCCGGCGGTCATACTTTGTCCCATCACCACAATGTTGACCTTTTGAATCAGGTTGGGGGATTCGCCCGCACCCAGGGGATTCGCCTGGTTGGAGTCGAGAGCGCCAGTCGTGGTGTTGTAAACGTCGTAGGTAAACTGCAGGTTAATGATGTTGTCGGCGACCGGGATGGGGGTCAAGCCATTGACCTGGCGCATGAGCCGCGGCAGTTGGCCATTCACCGGAACGGTCAGATAGTAGGTGACGGCGAACAGCCGGTAAATGCTGGTGTTGGCGCCTCCAGCAATGGCCTTGATGTTGTTGGAAGTAGCGCCGCTCTGGTTGATGTCGAGGGGATCGAGATTGGCGAAGCTGATGGTGGTTGCGGTCAGGCCTGTTACTTCACCCACGGCTGAGCCCAGATTGTTGTTGAGGTAAATCAAGTCCCCGACTTGAACGCCCCCCGGCGAGTTGATGGCCACTGGTGCCGGGACGACGATGGGGTTCGGCACCACGGTGACCAGCGTGCCGGTAGCGTTAATGGCCGTGACGTT
>DATDGM010000024.1:0-16885 GCA_036522075.1 Candidatus Sulfotelmatobacter sp. | reverse complement strand
GGTACGCCGCCACGACAGCCGCCGGGGACGGCGGAGCTGCGTCTATGCTACAGTTTTGGCCTCATGGCGACACGCCCGCAGAACCCCGCGCCGAAACCTGGTCCCGGGCCACTCTACTGTCCAAATTGCGCTGAAGAGGTGAACGATCCGCTGACTTGCGGCGATTGTTCTTCGGTGATTTGCCGGCGCTGCGGCACGCCGCTGGAATCGCCCGACGAACTTGGAATTGGATAATGGACCCCGCCACAGCCGCACCCGCGGACTTATCTCGGAGCTCTGAGATCCAACGCCCTAATACGCAACCCACATTGGTTCGCGGGCTGGGGCTGCTGGATTCGGTACTGCTGCTGGTGAGCGGAATTATCGGTTCGTCGATCTTCCTCACTGCGAAAGACATTGCCGGGCCCCTGCCGCAACCTGTGTTGTTTTTGGGCGTGTGGGTGCTGGGAGGCGTGGTTTCGCTGTTCGGGTGTGTGGCGTTTGCGGAACTGGGATCGATGTTCCCGGACTCAGGCGGGCAGTACATATACCTGCGCGAGGCTTATGGCGATCTAGTGGCGTTTTTGTATGGCTGGATGCTTTTCGCCGTGGCGAACGGTGGGTCGATCGCGGCGCTCTCAGTGGCTTCGGCCGCTTACACGGGGCAAGTCTTCCCCGTGGTTTCGCAGGAGCACGTGGTGCTCGCCGTCGCAGGCATCGTCATCACGCGGGCGCACTTGTTTGGACTGCTGCTGATCGCGGTGGTCACATACGTCAACGTGGTCGGATTGCGCTGGGGAATGCTGCTGCAGAATCTTTCTACGTGGACGAAGTTCAGTGCCATGGCCGCATTCGTGGTGTTGGGATTCGCCATCGGCAAGGGAGACTGGTCGCACTTTCAGGCGCACGGCGTCAGTCTCAGCATGGGAGTTCATCCGGCGCAGTTGATCTCGGCCATGGGCGTGGCTTTGATCGCGGTGTTCTGGGCTTACGACGGATGGGTTTACATCACATGGGTGGCGGGCGAGGTGAAAGAGCCGCAGCGCAAGGTGCCGCTGGCCATGGTTTTTGGAGTGCTCGTGGTGGGCGCGATCTACCTGGCCATGAACATGACTTACCTCTATGCCTTGCCGATCGGCGAGATTGCGCACCATGAAACCATCGCACACGCGGCGGCGGCAGCGCTGTTTTCTCCTCATGCCGCGGTGTGGCTTTCGCTGGTGATTGCGGTGTCGTGTTTCAGCGCCGCGGCTACGTGCACGCTTACGGGAGCACGCGTGTACCTCGCCATGGCGCGGGATGGAGTTTTCTTCAAGCGCATGGCGGTCATTCACCCCAAGTGGCGGACGCCGGCGTTCAGCCTGATTGGGCAGGGCATCTGGGCTGCGCTGCTGACCGTCAGCGGGCGATACGATCAGCTTTACACTTACGTGATCTACGGCATGGTGCTCTCTTACACGCTGACGGTGATCGGGATGTTTTTGCTGCGCTGGAAGCGGCCGGAGATTCCGCGCCCATATCGGTGCGCGGGATATCCGTGGCTGCCGGCGGTTTATGTGCTGGTTGGGGCGGCGTGGACGCTGAATACGATCATCACACGGCCCATCCAGGCATTCTGGGGGACGGCGATTGTGTTGCTTGGAGTGCCGGGATATTTGTACTGGAAGAGCACAAACCGCAACGTTGCGGCAGTGGAGTAGAAGCATGTTTGAGCGGTTCACGGAGAAGGCGCGGCGGGTAATTTTTTTCGCGCGCTACGAAGCTTGCCAGTTCGGCTCGCCGCGAATTGAAACCGAGCACCTGCTTCTGGGTATTCTGCGCGAGCACAAGGGAATCACCAGCTTATTGCCTCGAGTGGATGCGGGCGCCATTCGCAAACAGATCGAGTCTGCGACTCTGCCGCGGACTAGCCTTCCTGCTTCTACGGACTTGCCCCTCAGCAACGAAGGCAAGCGCGTGCTGGCTTATGGCGCCGAAGAAGCCGAGCGGCTGAATCACCGGCGCATCGGAACTGAACATCTGCTGCTGGGACTGCTGCGCGACGAGAATTGCTTTGGCGCTAAGCTCCTGGTTGAGCGCGGCGCGATTCTCGCGGAATTGCGGTCGCAGATCGCGCAGGGTACAGTCGAACCTTTCGGTGTGGCGCGGGGCACGCTCTGGGCCAACCGCGCAAGAGAAACAGCAACTATTGAGATCCACAGCATGGTACGAAATATCGAACAGATCCGCGAAGCGGTGAAGCGCTGCCGCGAATATTCGTGGCACTGGCAGAAGCGCGATTTAACGGCCCGGGACATTGTGGTTAACCGCAAGAGTGGCGCGATCTCCTTCGATCTGAACCTGGCGACCGAGGATGCTGCCAACTTTGAACTGATCAAAGTCGGCTGGAAAAGGAAAGAACACTGCGCGGTTTGCGACTGGAAATTATTTGAGTCGAAAGAGGACGCCGAGCGCGGCACCGGCTATAGCAAGGGCAGGGATTGGCTGTGTAATGAATGCTATGCCAAGTTCTGGAAGAGGGCGGATTTCTTTTCGTCTTCATATTCGGAAATCACTTAGGGCGCGGAATTTTCGTCCTGTCTTCAGGCGGGCGACGGAGCGCTGGTGCATTGGGGTTTGGATTTATATGGCCGGCAAGCGGAAGGCCGTGCAACAGTTGGCCAAGTGGCCTGACGACCGCATGGGCCGTGTGGGGAGGCGCGACTCGCCAGCCTGCCCAGCGAAACTGGGCCAAGGCTTAAAAGAGATTTGTGCCGCTGTCTGGAAAACCAAGAGCCGGGCGGCGCCCGGCGGACAGCCGGGGGCGGCTGTCCCCACATGAGCTTCCTCCACAGGAGTTCACCGTCCCATTTCTATGTCGGGGAGGCTGTTTTTCGGGGGGGGTTGAAGAACGGCAGCGTGATTACCTTCACGTTCGTCTTCAGGCGGACGGCTTCGATCGTGACTTCCATCTGCAGTGAAGTCTGCGGCTTGGAATATTCCGTTTCGATACTCGCCAGCGCGAGCATTTTTTTCAGAATCGGCGACCAACTGGTGGTGGTGGCCTTGCCAACCTGCTTTTCGCCTGCATAAACGGGGACTGCCACGCGCGAGGCTTGCGCGGGCGCGGCTGGAGTTAGACCGTAGCGGTCGTAGAGCTGCTCAACGTCGGTCCAGTCGACCTCAAGTCCGACGAGTTGGCGCGGGACGCCGTTCTTGGCGTCTTGCTCGAGGGCACGCTTGCCGATGAAATTTTCCTTTTCGAGGTGGACCATCTTGTTGAAGCCCAGCTCGTAGGGAGAAAACTTTTGGGACGGAATCAGCGCTTTCTTCGAACTGGTGTAGTCGACCTCGATCAGGAGCAGGCCGGCTTCTACGCGAGCCACGTCGAGGGCAAGCATGCCGGCGGCGTGCAGATCGAATTGCTTTCCTTTTTCGGCGAGAGCGTCCCAGACTTTGAGCGCATCACTCCACGGAGCCCAGATTTCGTAGCCCAGATCGCCGGTGTAGCCGGTGCGGGAAATGTCGACGGGAACGCCGGCGATCTTGCCACGGGTTACGCGGAAATATTTGAGGTTTGCGATGTCGGCTTCGGCAACCGCCTTCAGCAGCTTGGCTGAGGTTGGTCCCTGCAGCGCCAGAGCGGCCACTTTTTCGGAGATGTCTTCGATCTGAACGTCCATGTTGAGGCCGTTTTGCCGGAACCACCGCAGGCTCGGGTCGGCGGCTGTCCAGCGATAGACGTTTTCCTCGAGGCGCGAGATGGTGCCATCGTCAATGACCTTGCCTTGCTCGTCGCACCAGCAGGCGTAGATGACCTGGCCCACCTTTACTTTGTTGATGTCGCGGGTAATCACGCGGTTCACCAGCTTGGTCGCGTCTTTGCCGGTGATCAGATACTTGTAGAGCGGCGAAATGTCGATGAGCGCGGCTGCATTGCGGATGGCATTGTATTCGTGCTCGTGGTGCACTTCATACACGCTGACCGTGTAATAGCCCGACCACTCGCGGTAGTTGAGGCTTTGGCAAAGCGGGAAAGTGCGCTCGTGGAATGCGGTTCCGATGGGCAAGGGTGTGGCCTCGGGTTCGAATGCAGAATTGCCGAACTCGGATTATATGCAGGCGCGCGCGTGCGCGGCAACTTTCGGAGCGGATGACGATAACCATCCTTGAAGGCGTCTTTGGGCCGCACGTCCAGTGATGATGTCGAAGCGAAACCGCGCTGGGGCACTATTGCTAAACCTGGAGACAAATCGCGCGGTTCCCGATAGAATGGCCATTCATATCCTGCCGCCATGCGCCTTATCATGCCATCGACGTTGAGCATTCTGCGAAGCTGGAACGTTCTTACCAGCGGGCTCTGATCCCGCGTCCTTCCAAGACGTGCGCTATCGTGCTGATTTATCCTCTGAATCCGCGTTCGCACCTGCAAGAAAATCCAAGAGCTCAAGGCTAACAGCTAATGGCAAATTCATACGACGTGATCGTGATTGGCGGCGGGCACAATGGACTCGTCAACTCGGCCTACCTGGCGCGCGCGGGCAAGAAAGTGCTGGTGCTCGAACGGCGCCACATTCTCGGGGGTGCGGCCTGCACGGAAGAAGTTTTTCCTGGGTTCAAGTTTTCGGTTTGCTCGTATGTGGTGTCGCTGCTGCGGCCGGAGATTATTCGCGATCTCGATTTGCCGCGGCACGGCCTCGAAATTCTCCCGCTCGACGGCACGTTTACGCCCATGCCCAGCGGCGATTACTTGTGGCGGGTAAACGATCATGGCAAGACGCATCGCGAGATCGCCAGGCATTCGCGCGTGGACGCCGAGGCATATGACGAATTCGGCAAGGCCATGCAAGCTATGTGCCGCTTTGTTAAGCCGATTCTCAGCATGGTGCCGCCAGACCCCACGACGCTGAATCCGCGCGAACTGATGAAGTTGCTCTTCCTTGGGCGCCGCTTCCAGGCCATGACGAGCGAAGACAAGTACAACCAGGTGCAACTCATGACCATGAGCGCCATCGACTTTCTCGATCAATGGTTCGAGACTGATGTGCTCAAGGCCACGATGTCTGCGTCCGGCATTATCGGTACTTTTCTTGGGGTGCGCTCGCCGGGAACAGCTTACGTGCTGCTGCATCACTACATGGGAGAGATCGATGGAGCGTTCCGCGCCTGGGGCTTTGCGCGTGGAGGGACGGGCGCGATTTCGAACGCGATTGCCGACGCGGCGCGTGAAGCTGGGGTGGAGATTCGCACGCAGTCTGCGATTTCGCGGATCATCGTCAAGAATGGCAAGGCAAAGGGCGTGGTGCTGGCGAACGGCGACGAAATTTATGCCGACGTGATTTCTTCCAGCGTCGATCCGCGGCTTACGTTTACCAAGTTCATTGAAGCCGAGCATCTTCCCGGAGACTTTCTGGAGGAAGTGAACCGGTTCAAGTTTCGCGGGTCGTCGGGCAAGGTGAACATGGCTCTCGACGCACTGCCGAATTTCAAGTGCATGCCGGGGCCGGGCGCGCACCTGCGCGGGGCGATTTCAATTTCGCCGTCGGTGGAATATATGGAACGGGCGTATGACGACGCGAAGTATGGGAATTTTTCGCGGCATCCGTACATCGACATGGTGATTCCGTCGCTCACGGACCCTTCGGTGGCGCCGCCGGGCAAGCATGTGATGTCGTGCTTCGTGCAGTATGCGCCGTACAAGCTGCGGCCCGGGTTGAACTGGGATGATCAGAAAGAAGCGTTTGGCGATACCGTAGTCAACACGATCGCTGAGTATGCCCCCAACATCAAGGACATCATCCTGCACAGGCAAGTGGTCACGCCCCTTGATCTGGAACGCGAATGGGGATTGAGCGAGGGCAACATTTTTCAGGGTGAGCTTTCGCTGGAGCAGCTTTTCTTTTTGCGGCCGGTCGCAGGCTGGGCGCAGTACCGCACCCCGATCAAAAACCTTTACATGTGCGGGTCGGCGACTCATCCCGGTGGCGGCATTATGGGGGCGAACGGGCGGTTGGCGGCGCTGGAGATTTTGAAAGATGTCAAGGGAGCGGCCTAGCATGCCGGGAACTCAGCGCGACATCGTGATCATCGGCGGCGGCCACAACGGGTTGGTGGCCGCGTTCTACCTGGCCAAGTCCGGATTCAAGCCGCTCATTATTGAACGCCGTGAGCAGGTGGGCGGCGCCGCTATCACCGACGAATTTCATCCTGGCTTTCGTTGCTCTACTCTCGCCCACACCGCAGGGCCGATTCGTGCCGAGATAGTGCGCGACTTGCAGCTGGAGAGGCACGGGCTGCGGCTGATCACGCCAGTGATTGGAGTCACCGCGCTTTCGCCGGATGGACGCGCGCTCTCACTCAATCAGGACGCGGGACTGGCGGCGCAGGAGATTGCGGCCTTCTCGCAGAAGGATGCGGCGAAGTATCCGCAGTTTCAGGAATCGCTGGGAAAAATGGGCCGAGTGATTGCGGAGGCGCTGGCGACGACGCCGCCGGATATTGACCATCCGAGCAGTGGCGACTTGTGGAGCATGTTGAAGACCGGGCGCGCCATGCGCAACCTCGGCAAGAAAGATATGTTTCGGTTGCTGCGCTGGGGCCCAATGGCCGTGGCCGATCTGGCGGCGGAATATTTTGAGACCGAATTGTTGCGCGCGGTGGTGGCGGCGCGTGGAATCTTCGGCACATTTCTTGGTCCGTGGTCGGCGGGAAGCAGCCTGGTGCTGCTCATTCGCGCAGCGGGGGACGCGCATCCGGCCGGCTCGGCGCATCTGGCAGCGGGAGGAATGGGAGCGATTACGCAGGCGATGGCCTCGGCTGCGAAGGCTGAGGGCGCGGAGATTCGCAGCGGAGTGGAAGTCATCGAGATTCGAGTGAAAGACGGCGCGGCCACGGGGGTTCTGCTTTCTACCGGGGAGGAAATTTCGGCGAAAGCAGTGGTCTCGAATGCGGATCCGAAGCGCACGCTGCTGAAGCTGACTGATCCCGCGCATCTTTCGCCTGATTTTGTGCAGAAGCTGCAGCATTATCGCGGTAACGGAACCGTGGCCAAAGTGAATCTGGCGCTCTCTGGATTGCCGAACTTCACGGCGATCAAGAATGGAAACGGCAACGCGCTGAAAGGGCGCATTCACATTGGGCACGAAATCGATTATCTGGAACGCGCGTTCGATGAAGCGAAATATGGAAACTTCTCGCGCCAGCCTTATCTCGAAGCTACGATTCCATCGCTGACCGATCCTACGCTCGCGCCCGATGGCAAGCACGTGATGTCGATCTACATGCAATACGCTCCCTATAAACTCAAAGGAGATTGGGAGAGCCAGCGCAAAGAACTGGGCCAGACCGTGGTGAAGACTCTGGCGCAATATGCGCCGAATCTGCCCGAGCTGATTTTGACGCATCAGATCATTACGCCGCTGGACCTCGAAGAAAAGTATGGCCTGACTGGGGGACAGATTTTTCACGGCGAGCTGGCGCTGGATCAGTTCTTTACCATGCGTCCACTGCTCGATTGGGCGCGGTACCGCACGCCGATTCAGAAGTTATATTTGTGTGGCAGCGGAACGCATCCGGGTGTCGGGCTGACGGGCGGGTCAGGAGCGAATGCGGCTCGGGAGATTTTGAAACAACTGAAGAAGTAACGCCGGCGTCTCGCCGGCAACAGGGCCGCCGGGCCGAGGCGCTACAAAATGAAGCACTCGGCCATCCTCCATGATTCTTGAAAGCCTTTCGCGGCGCTGAAGAACCGCTCTTCCACGGCAGTGCATGCAGTTGTGATTTTTTCCGGCAGCCTCTGAAGTCGTGCCCTTCCCAAAAACCTGCGCAGAAGGCCATGTACCTCGGGCGCAAGTCCGCCTTTTCCCCGGTGGTAACTTGCGGGCCCAGTGACTTTCGTCTTTACTTGAACATTAGTAAAGAATTAGCAAAAAGTAACAGGGAGAGTCTCGCTCTCGGAGACGTTCTTTTGGCCGAAGACCTCAGATTTGAGCTGGCAATTCTGGCGACCGTGCAGGGCTTCTACCAGAAGCTCATGCGGGAATCGCTGGGCGGAGACGTTCCGATCCCGAGCGGCCTCGACGAGGATGCGCTGCGTGCGGGACGCGAGCTGCCCACCACGCTCACCCGCATGTACCGCTGGCTGCACCTGCTGGATATGGCCATAACACCGGCCATGTTGCGCCAGGCGCTCACGCCGGATACCGATTCGGAAGTTGCCGAAGCGTTACTGCGTTATTTCGTGCGGCGGCGGGAAGCCAGCGACATCAACCGCGACAAGACGGATGTGATCGCAACATTTCTCTACCGGCATCCCCGCGTCCCTGGCCAATGGCAGCAGAGCGGATACGGACTGGATGGAGCGCTGCCGCTTTCTCCGTTCGAAATCGCGCTGATTGAAATTCTTGCGGATACCGACGTGCCTTCCCTGCCCGAGGAGCATGTGCAACTGCTGCGGCGTTTCGACCCGATGCGCGAGGAAGTGGCGCGCTTCCGCGATTTCAACGCACTCATGGATTCGGGCGTGATCTCGCGGGTGCGCGAGCTGAAGCAGTGGCTGGATTCTTCCTTCTATCATCCCGGCGTGCTGGCGACCGTTGCCTCCTACAACGCAGCGTTCGGCGCGCGTTTTGACGAACTCTTCAGCAAGGCGCTGGACGAAATCAAACAGTTTGCGGGCGCGCTCGACGAAATGGGCGGAAGCATTCTGAGCACGGTGGACGGCGTGGAAGTGACAGTGGAGCACGTGGCCGCGATTGAACGCAACGCCATGCTGAAAGCGGATTACGGTAGCGCTCTTGAAAAATTTCGCCGCGTTTCGCGGCTCAAGAAAGAACTTGATCGCCGGCCACCGATCCGCAAGTCGCTGTTGGGACCGCCAGGGGCACGGCCTACTCGCGTTTCCGGTGGGGCAGCTGCTGCGCCCAAAACCGCAAAAGTGGCAGCAAAAGTTGCCGCTGCTTCTGCGCCTGTGTTCCAGCCGCCGGCCGTTACTGCGCAACAGATCGCAACGGAAGAAGGCAAGCTGCGGCGGGTGGAAGAATCCATTCGAGTATTTGAGCGCGTCGCTGACCCGAAATTCCGGCAGGTTGTTCCCATGCGTTACTTCAACCTCACGCTCACCGTGGCCGAGGCTGATGCCTACAATGCCAGCTTTCTGGAGGAAAAAAGTTTACGAGCCGAAGTGGCCCGTACCTTGATCCGACTGGTCTCGATCTCGGCGCGCGTGCACACGGAATTCGAGGAACTGAAGCGCAGCCAGACTATGTCGTCGCTGTGGAAGATGCATGCCGACGCCCTGGTGGTGTTGCTCGACATGGGCAGCACCGCGGCGGAAGACGCGGGCGGGGTGAGCAAGTCGGCAGAGCAAAACGGATCTGGGGTTGCGGCTAAGGCTGTTCACGAATCGGTGAAGAAACTGCGAAGCCACTCGGATGCGGCGGTGAAGGCGCTGGCACAGGCTGGGAGTTAGCGCGCTCGAGCTGAGGCGGCTGCCGCAGAGGTAGAATCCACAAAAAAGAAAAACTAGCGGACCGATACACCTGGGCCGCATGGCCGGGCGAGGCGCCCGCCCCACATGGCTTGTGGTCGACGTTCCGCTAAAAACCAAACGCTAACGGCCACGCTAGTTGATGTCGAATTGCTCCTGATGCAGGGCCGGATCGCTTTTCACGATGATGGTGCGCTTGGCGAGTTCTTCCATCTCATTCAAGAGACGGCCGTTGTTGGTTTTCAATTCCTTGGCGACGTCAGGGTTCACGCGCAGCATTACGTCTTCGCGCTCAAGGTGTTTTGCGATCTTGCGCATCTCCACGTAAATCTCGTTGCAGACCGTGGTCACCGATTTCACGTAGCCGGTGGACTGGCAATAGGGACAAGGGGCGCCGATGGTGCGTTCGAGTGATTGCTTCACGCGCTTGCGGGTAATCGCGACCAGGCCGAAATCGTTGAACTGCAGAACTTTTGACGGGGCGCGGTCGTGGCGAAGTTCCTCTTCGAGCGCCTGCATCACGCGCTGGCGGTTGCGGCGCTCATCCATGTCGATGAAATCGATGATGATGATGCCGCCGAGATCGCGCAGACGAATCTGGCGCACGATTTCTCGAATGGCGTCGACGTTGGTCTTGACGATGGTGTCTTCAAGGCGCGACGTTTTGCCGACATACTTGCCGGTGTTGATGTCGATGGCTACCAGCGCTTCGGTCTGGTTGATGACGATGTAGCCGCCGCTCTTCAACCACACTTTCGACTTGAGCGCCTTGTTCATTTCTTCGGCCAAGCCGAATTGTTCGAACAGCGGCGTCTCTTTGGTATAGAGCTTCACGCGCTTGACCAGCGCGGGCTGGAAGCGATTGAAGAAACGGAGCACGCGCTCGTATTCCGGTTCGGTATCGACCCAGATGACGGAGAAATCGGACGTGACCTGGTCGCGCAGCACGCGTTCGACTACGTTGAGATCGTGGTAGATGAGCGCTGGCGGCTTCGAGCTTTCGGAGCGGCCCTTGATGTCGTTCCACAAGCCCTTGAGGAAGCGGATGTCGGCACGCAGTTCATCTTCGCTTGCGTTCTGCGCGGCCGTGCGAACGATGAAGCCACCGTGGCCGTTGTCGCGTTCGCTCAGGATGATGCGCTTCAAGCGCTGCCGCTCTTCTTCCGAAGCAATCTTGCGGGAGACTCCGGTGTGGTTGACAGTGGGCATGTACACCAGGAAACGGCCGGGCAGCGCGATGTGGCTGGTGATGCGCGCGCCTTTTTTCCCGATGGGTTCCTTGGCAATCTGCACCAGGATTTCCTGCCCTTCTTTGAGCAGGTCGCTGATCTGCGGAACGGGAGCCGATTCGCGGCGGCGGAATCGGCGCGCACCTCCCCTACGGCCGCGCTGGCCGCCACCACCGCCACGGCGATCATAGGCCGGGCGCTCGGTGCGCTGGGTGTATCCGGCGGTTGAGGCTGGAGCGCGAACTTCCACGCGGGCATCGACCGTGCCGTTGCCGCGAGCTTCGGCGTCGAGCAAGGCTTCCGCTTGGGCCTGCGCTTCTTCGAGTTCCAATTCTTCGGAATCTTCCTCAGCTTCCGCCGCCGTTGGGACGGGCTGCTCGCCCGCCTCGGTCAGCGAGGTGCGGTGGATTTCAGAAACGGTCTCATGGGCAGCGGAGACGGCGGGATTGGCCGCGTCGAAGGAGGGTTCGCCCACTGCGCGCGTCTCCTCTTCGAATTCTTCGTAGCCTTCGTCTGACGGTTCGTGATAGCGGATCGTGTCCGCTTCTTCCTCTTCGATGGTCTCTTCCTCCAGGGTGCCTGGGGCCGCGAAGACGGGCGCGGCGAAGATGGGAGCGGTCGATTCGGCAGCGGGTGCGGCGGCATAGCGCTCCGCAACATGATCCCCGGCATAGCCGTCGGCTTGCCCGAGAGCCTCCTGCGCTGCCGCTTCCTCACGCGGCAGTTCTGGTGCAGAACTTGCGGCCGGCGCGTCTACTACAGGTGTTTCGGAGCGGCGGAATTCGCGATTCCAGTCGACCGATGTAGAAGCCTCGATGTGTTCTTCGGGTATGGGGCGCGCTTCATCGTGGTGCTCTTCGTGCAGAGGTTCAGCCGCGGCCTCCTTGGCGAAGAACGGTTCATCCTCCGGGAAGGTTGCCGCCAGAGGCTCTGGAGCAGAAACCGCGACTGGCGGTGCGCTGGTGTGCGATTCGTGCGCAGGCACAGGCTGAGCGGGCGTCTGCGATGCGTAACGCTGGTACTTCGAGATCGATTCTCCGGGGAGCAGGATGGGTTGATATCCTGCAGGCGGTCCGAAGGATTGAGTTCTGCTCGATTCTGCCGTGCGCGGAGGCGCACTGTCAACCGGTCGGGAGAAACGAGGCTCGGGCGTGCGCTCTGAGCCGCGGTCTCGGAAATCGCTGCGGCCTTCGTTGCGCGTGTCACTGCGGCCCTCGTTGCGGCTTTCGCCGCGTGAGTCCCGTCCGTCACGGGTGTCGGGGCGGCCATCGGGACGGCCATCGCGGCGTCCCCCACGGCGTCGGCGCCGGCCGCGGAACCCTCCGCGGTCGCGGCTCTGGGCATCGGCCCCAGTGGTTTCCTGTCCTCCGGCCGCGGGCGCGGAAAGCTGGTTTCCGGGCTCGACTTCAACGGAGCCCGGCTCGGCCGGCTCGTCTGAATCGGAAGAGGTCTCGCCGTGTTGGACAGTTGCCCCATCTTCAAAGTGCGGCTGGGCGTCCTGTGGCGGCGCCGTGTGCACGGGCTGCGGGCGTAAGTCCTGCACGCCGCGGTTTGCTGGAACAACATCCGTCAGATCCTCATCGTGCTCTTCCAGTTCCATGAAATCGGAAACGTATAGGAAGGCATCGCGCTCCAGGCCAATGTCGACGAAAGCCGACTGCATGCCGGGCAGCACGCGAGTGACGCGTCCTTTGTAGATGGATCCTGCGAGGGTGTACTCGTTTTCGCGCTCGAGGTAGATTTCTGCGAGTAGGTCGTCTTCCATCAGCCCGACTTTGGTTTCGTGGGGCGTGGAGGAGACGAATAATTCCTTGTTCATGCAATACTCCGGTCCCGCCGACTTAAAAGAGTCGGGCGAGAGTCACCGGATAGAGGCAGAAAGAAAACGGGGAGGAAGGAGCGTAGCGACGCTTGCCCTAGATGAGGGACGGATGGGGCCCTGGAGTTTCCTCCCTGGCCATCTCCGCTGCGCAAGCTGGGAAATCTTTTGCACTTAATCGCTTAGCGCCGCCGGGTTTGTGACCGCACTCTCAGACCGTTGTTTCGGTCGGGGGGCCGTTCCCTGCCGTCGGCGTTCTAGCTTCAATCCTGCCCGGCCGATCCGCCCTGCTGGCCGGTAAATGCCCCCTTTACGCGAGGGCGATCGATATTTTGGGCTGCGCCATCCGGGCGCAGGAAATGCTTTTCCCACTGTCTTCCAGGCCAACCTGCCAGGTTAATCCCAAAAGGTTTAATTCACGAAGCGGCGCATTCGAACGTTCATAACCATCCCCAGCGCCAGGAACATGAATAACACGGAAGACCCACCATAGCTCATCAGTGGCAGGGGTATTCCGGTGACCGGCATAAAACCGACCACCATGCCGATGTTGACCAGGATATGGAAGCTAAGCACAGCCACCACACCCATGACCACAAACGTGCCAGCGCGGTCGGGCGCTGTTTGCGCGTTCTGGGTCAAGCGCATCAACACGATGAAGTATAACAGCAGAACCCCCAGCGCGCCTACGAATCCGTGCTCCTCGGCAAAGGCGGCAAAAATGAAGTCGGTTTGCGGGACGGGGAGGAAAGCACCGTGTGTTTGCGAGCCTTTACCGCCCCACAGCCCCCCCGAGCCCACAGCAATCTTGGATTGCTCAACTTGGTACCCAGCGCCCTGGGGGTCGGCATCGGGCTCGAGAAAGTTGGTAAGGCGTTGTTTTTGATAGGACTTCAGGATATGGACTCTGGGAGTAAAGAAGACAGCTCCGATGGCCATGGCCGCGAGCAGGACCACGATCAAAGTCTGACGCAGCTGCAACCCGCCGAGAAACACTCCCATGACCGCGATGGGCATGTAAGTGAGGGCGGTGCCGAGGTCCGGCTGCGCCAGAACCAGCAACATGGGAAACCCGACGATGGCGCCGGCTTTGATGAAATCGGACCACGCCAATTCGCGCTGATGCAGCTCCGCGAAGTATTTGGCCACGGCTAAGATCAGGATGAGCTTGACCCACTCCGATGGCTGGAAGTGGTTGCCCCCGGGCATATGGATCCAGCGCTTGGCGCCCAAATAACGCTGCCCGAAAACCAGAACACCCATTAGCGACGCAACCGCCGCAAAATAAAACCAGTGAATCTGCTCGAGCAACGCCTGATAGTTGACCAGGCTCATCAGGAACATCATGCCCACACCCGCCAGCACCCAATAGATCTGCTTGATATGGGATCCGGCAAACTTGGTGTGCATGGTGGCGCTGTGGATCTCCATGACTCCCAATGCGCAGATCAATAGCACGAAGACCAGCAGGATCCAGTCGAAATCGCGATAGGAAACGTAACGGCTCATGAGTAGCGGGTACCCGGTACCGAGTACCGAGCAAGTACCTCTCTCTGCTGAATTTCGTCTGACGTCTTCATTGAATTTTCTCGGCACTCGGTACTAGGTACTCGATACCCGTGATTCCCGGAACTGCTACCGCCGGGGCCACGGAGCGCTTGTTCAAATCTATGAAGAAGCGCCCGCCTTGCAGCTTATCGGCGTTTCCGTCTCCATCGGCGACGGGTGAGGTCCAGACCGCGCCAATCTCGACTTTGCCGTCTGCTTTCGGTTTATCCGCCATCTTCGTGGGACTACGACGCTGCTTCTCCACGTAGGCTTTGATCACCTGAGCACACACGCGCGCCGCGAGTGGGCCTTCTTCGCCGCCTTCCCACAGCACCGCCACCACAATTTCTGGGTTGCGGCGTGGGCTAACTCCTACGAACCATGCGTTGTTCTTGAAGCGGGCCTTGCCATTCGCGATCTTCTCTTTAGCCGCACCGCTGATGGTTTGAGCCGTGCCTGTCTTTCCGGCGAAATCGATGCCCTCTAGATGCGCTCCCGCTGCGGTTCCGGTCCAAACGGCGCCGGTGGCATCGACGACATGGGTTGAGGTCACATTCGCCATCGCATCCGTAATGATTTCCCAGTTTTTCGGATCGAGTGGAACCTGAACCTTGTCTGGCAGGCCGGACGCTGGAACCAGATTAGGCGGCAACTCTTCGGGAAACGCCACGTGTGGTCGCACCAGCGAGCCTCCACTGGCGATGCCGCTGATGGCACGCGCCAGTTGAATCGGCGTGACCGCTACCGCGCCTTGCCCGATGCCCACGGAAATGGTTTCCCCGGCGAACCACTTTTGCTTGAAGTTGCGAATCTTCCATTCTTCCGACGGCATGACTCCGCTCACTTCCTGGGGCAGATCGATTCCGGTTTTTTGTCCCAGGCCCAGCATGGTGGCGTATTTGGCAATGCGTTCAATACCCAGCTTTTCGGCGAGGGTGTAAAAGAACACATCGCAGGATTGATAGATGCCCTTCGAAATATCGACGACCCCGTGGACGCGATGCTTTTCCGAGATCCAACAGTGGAAGTAGCGGCCATAGAATTCGGCGCCGCCGTTACAGACCACGTGCATATCCTGCGCAATGCCTTCCTGCAGGCCGGCGGTCGCCATGATGATCTTGAAGGTTGAGCCGGGGGCCAGCTGCGCCTGAATCGCTTTGTTCAGCAGGGGCTTGTCGGGATCGTTGACCAGCTTGTTCCATTGGTCCCGTGAAACCCGCACGGCAAAATCGTTAGGATCAAACGTAGGCCGGCTGACCATGGCGAGGATCTCGCCGTTACGCGGGTCCATGGCGACGATGGCGCCGTTTTTGCCTTCGAGCGCTTCTTCGGCGGCAATCTGCAGATCGACGTCGAGGGTTAACTTGAGCTGCTTGCCCGGCACTGCCGGCGTTTCGTCGAGGTGGCCCACTTCGCGGCCGTGGCTGTTGACCAGAGCGCGGCGCGATCCGTTCTGGCCCATCAGCATCGCGTTGTATTGCCGCTCGACGCCTGACTGTCCTACCACGTCACCGGGGCTGTAGAGTTCGAACTGCGGCTGGTTCAGCATGTCTTCGGTGACTTCGCCAACGTAGCCAATCAGGTGCGCCATGAATCCGTTGCGCGGATACAGGCGGCGGTGAGCCATGATGGTGTCGAGTTCGGGCAGCTCGTTGCGATGAGCCTCGATGAACGAGAGTTCATCGGGAGTGATGTCTTCTTTGAGAAAAATCGGCTGATACTGCGGCAGGGCAGCGAAGTGGCGCACGCGGGCGCGCACTTCGTTGGCGTCCATATGCAGGCCTTGAGCGATCAAGTCGGCGTCGGCGTTCAGGTCGCGGGAAGAATCGCGCAACAGCAGCGCAGAGAATGACGGGTAATTGTCGACAATGGTGCGACCTTCGCGGTCAAGAATTTTGCCGCGCGGTGCAAGGATGGGCACGTTGCGGATGCGGTTCCGTTCCGCCAGGGTCGAATACAGGTCGCTCTGCATTACCTGCAGCCGCCACAGGCCGTAGGCCAGCACCAGGAAGATTCCCAGGATGGTGTACTGCGCCGCCGTCAGGCGGATCGCGGAAACTTTTTCGTCACGGCCGAACATCGGGTTTCGGGCTTCAGGCTTCGGGTGTGTGAGTCACACCGCGAAACAAAGCTTTAGCCCATATCCTCTCTTGGGAAGTTAGCTTCAATTGTAATCCGCAGGTGTTCTTGGGGCAGCGCCTTCTGCAAACGAAAGTCATGACGTTGGTGAATCAGCGATCATCATCCATTCTTGCATCCTGGTTTGAGCCCGAAGCCTGAAGCCCGCTTCTAGGCTCTGTGCTTCAATTTATCCAGGAAGAAGTAAAGCAGCACGCCCAGAAAGGCGTTGGCCAGTCCGGCGAGCAGGCCGCGGCTCCAGCTCCAGTTCTGGGTCAGGCTGACCATTCCTCTCGCCACCGTGTACCAAACGGCGGAATGGATGAAATAGAAGCCCAAGGTGAGAAGAAAGCGGGCGCCGGCATTCTCCACGTCGAGCTTCACCCCCAAGGAGGATGCCAGGTAGCCAACTACAGTTTTTGCGATGCCGTAAATGCCGATGGGATTGTGTCCCAGCATGTCCTGCAGCAGGCCGATGGCGGCGCCGGTAAACAGGCCGGAAATCGGATTGCGCCTCGCCATAGCGAAAAAGATCGTTACCAGCAGGGGCAGATCAATGTACACGGCAAAGCTGGGAAAACGCCGCGGCAGGAATGCCTGCAAAAAGAGAGCGGCCAAGGGCACACCGACTGTCGCCGGCAAGCTGAACCGGTAGACCTCGACCTGCTCTCCAGATGTGTAGGTAATGGGCACGCTAGTGTGGGTTGTCTTGGGGGTTGGGAGGGT
>DATDGM010000023.1:0-2118 GCA_036522075.1 Candidatus Sulfotelmatobacter sp. | reverse complement strand
CAGAAGATCACCTACATGGTGGGGAAGTGGCAAATCCTGCGTTTGCTAGGGCGCTACCGGCAGCAGCAGGGGGCGAATTTCCGGCTTGGCGCCTTCCACGACACCTTGTTGGCGAATGGCAGCTTGCCACTGTCGGTGGCGGAATGGATTCTGCTTGACGACCGGACCGATTTGGACGCCGCGTTGAACTGATCGCGCCGAGAGTGGCGACAACGCCATTCGGCGCGTCAGCGCAGGAAGTCATCGCTAAGCGGGAGTCACATCCGGTGTGTCGCCGATTTGATGGTAAGCGGCCGCAGCCCGTCAGGGCAGTGTTTTCGACATTTTCGCGGTCTTTGTTCCGCATCATGATCATCCCAAGAATCAGTCTCGTGGATCGGGATTCGCTTGGGAAGGACTAGTACCACTGCACTATTTCCACAGTTTTTCAAAGTACCATCCTGACTAGAACAGTCGCTCTATTGAGGCAAAGGCCGCAGATGCAATAGCTTACGGGTGAAGAGCCTGCGTCCGAAAGGGTGACGTGCGCCTGCGCTACCGGCGTTGCCATTGGCGAATCTTAATGAGACAGTACGCGCGAAAACGCGCGAAATCCCATTTTGGAACTGCTGTATCGTGAAACCACGCGAGACTAACAACCCAGAACCCTCTCGGGCGTATCCGCAGAAGCCCCGACATGTTTGGTTCTCGTTCTTGTGCGGCTGTGGCCTGGCGCTGATCTTCATGGAGCTGGTGCTGCATAACTTTGCCGGGAAATTCGAGTACAGCTCCGGGTATGAGCAGCGATCGTACCGGGAGGGAATCGCGAGATCGCACTTCTCACCGGATGGGCTGCGTCTGACAGGGAATGCGCAGATCGCCGGGGCGCCCTGCGTTCTGATCTTGGGCGACTCCCACGTGGAAGCATTTCAGGTGCGGGACGAAGAGACCATGGGTTCCCTGCTGGAGCGGCGTCTTCGGGCGGAAGGGAAGCAATGGAACGTGCTGCAGTATGCCTGGAGCGGAGCCGACGGTCCGGACTACGTGTATGCCGCGCCGGTGGTGCTGGACCGCTATCATCCGACCCGGATTTTCCTGGTGATGAATGCCGGAGATTTCGGAAGCACCGTCACCGAATACGCGCGCTTGGTGGAGCGGAACGGCCAAGTCGTGGCAGAGCCCGTGGCGCCTGGCAGCGTGCGAGGGCGTCCGCCTTCGTTCGGCGGGAAGAGATCACGCAAGCTGAAGGAATCCGGTCTTCTGTATGCGGCCGCTGTGCGGTTCTCGCTGGACATTCTTCCGCTGTTGACCGAGCGCAAAGCCAACGCGCAAGAAGGTGATTTGCTTTCGACGACCGCGTCACCAAAGAACGTGGAATTGATCGTACGAGGATTGAAAGAGGCGTACGGCGACAGGCTGTCCATTCTCTATACGCCGGGACAGCCGTTTTCCGCGCAAGAACCGCCGGAACCGCAGGAGGCCGATCTGCTGGCAGACTGCCAGGCGGAGGGAATGGTTTGTGAGAGCCTTCGCGGCGAGATGATAAAAGCCTTGCTGGAGCGCCACGAACTGGCGCGAGGGTTTCTGAATTCGGCGCCGGGCTGGGGGCACCTGAGTGTCTCTGGGCACGAAATGGTTGCAGACGAAATGCACGAGTGGTTGAAATCTTCTCACTGAGCAACGAATGGTCTTCACTTCCTTTGTCTTCGTAAAGTTTTTCCTGATCGTGCTGGCGGTCCTGGCCGTCTGCCGGACCAGGTGGCAGCGGCAGCTGGCCATCCTGCTGGCGAGCATCGCTTTTTACGGTTACTGGAACGCGTGGTACTTGTTCCTGCTGGCCACGCCGAGCGTGATCGATTACGTGTGCGCGCTGCGCATTAGCGAGGCGGAAGATCCTGGGCAGCGGAAGTTTTGGCTAATATTCAGTATCGTGTCGAACCTGGGCTTGCTCGGCTATTTCAAGTACGCGAATTTTTTCGTGCACAATTTTGGCAAACTGGCGGGCAGAGACGTGCCGGTCTTGCATATCCTTCTGCCCGTGGGAATTTCGTTTTATACGTTCAAGACCATGAGCTACACGATCGACGTGTACCGGCGGCACATCCCGCCGTGCCGGAGCTGGTGGAAATACGCGATGTT
>DATDGM010000022.1:0-3302 GCA_036522075.1 Candidatus Sulfotelmatobacter sp. | reverse complement strand
ACGGGCTTGATCTCTCGGCCCAGCCAGGACGATTTTTCGCCCAGTGCCCACAGGCTTACTCGACCATCTCGAAAGTCCTGGAACAGGAAGTACTTTCCGTCGGGAGTCCAATTTCCGCAGCATTGACGGGGGTTTGGATTCCAACTGGGAAGCAGAGGATGCAAGCCGATCCCGTCGCGGCGCATCTCCCAGAACTCGCTCGAACCATTTCTTGGGTCGACGACGTTAAAGCGAAGCCGGCGACCGTCGGGTGAAAAGGTCAGATTATAGACTTGGCTGCCCACGCTCGCCAGCTTGTGCGGTTCGCTGCCGTCGCTTTGTGCCAGGTAGATATCCGGTCCCCTGGAGAAAGCCAGTTGGCTCCCTTCGGGAGACCAAGTTGCCGAATGGACGACGTAGTCGCCCAGCCGGCGGGGCGCCCCGCTCGGCAAAGGCAAGGACCACAATTCCAGTCCTTTGCCCGTGCCCTGAAACGTACCTGCTAAAAGTGCCGAACCGTTGGGAGCGATATCGGCACCCATCACATTCTGGAAAGGAGTGGGCACGATGCTGGTTTCGCCACCTGCTACCGATACTTGACTGATCGCAAAATGGTCGCCCTGCAATTCCTGAAAATAGAGCCGTTGGCCATCCGTAACCAGTCCGCTTTTCGGGAGCCCATCGTGCGTGATCTGCGTATAGCCCAGAACCGTCGGCTGTGGGGAAGGAGCCAGCCCGAGCACGAGGATAGCAACCCCTACGAGGAGTATGGGGATCCCCAGGTAGAAGACGACATTTCTTCGCCGCAGCAAAGGCCTGGACGCCGCAATCGGTGGCGGTGGGGCTGGCATCCCTGATGCCGGAGCACTCTCCACCAGTTGAATGGAAGAGTCAGAGGACCCGTTCACCGGCGCGATAAAGCGATAGCCCCTCCGGTAGAGCGTCTCAACAAAACGCGGATTCTCGGAGTCGTCGCTCAGCGCATGCCGGACCTTCTTGACCGCGCTGTTCAAGCTGAGGTCGAAATCGACGAAAGTATCACCGGACCAAAGCTGCTTCTGTAACTCTTCCCGGGTGACGATCGCACCGGGCCGCTCCAGTAGCATGGCGAGGATCTGAAACGGCTGCTCCTGCAGTTTGATCCGTACCCCGGACTTGCGCAGTTCGCGAGCGTCCAGGTCGAGCTCGAAGAGACCAAACCGGACGGTTCGAGGATTCGTCGCAGACCGGGCCATCCTCACTTCACCCCCTTATGATTTCCCAGTTTACACCCAAGCCAGTAAATATCCGTTAGACGGGCTGAGTCACATTCTGTTTGTTTCCTTCTGTTTTCAATAAATTAGCTGGCCACATTCGTTTCCGATCGAAACCATCGCAGGCCCATTGTTCTGCTTGGCGTCCACGGGCGAAGGTGGGCGCGTTCGGGACAAAAGGTACGCCGGGCAGCTAGAAGCTGGCGGCTGAAGCAAGAAAAGGAGACTCCCATGAAAAACGCAACCTTTCTAAGCGTCTGCCTGGCATTCGGGCTGGCCGTGGTTCCCGCTTTCGCTCAATCCGGCGGTGTTCGAGCAAAGGTACCGTTCAAATTCGCCGTCAGCGGGAAGATCCTGCCCGCCGGTGAATACACGATGACCTCAAACGCACATCTGGTCAAAATCCAAGACGCCCATGGCCAACCGGTTGCCATCGTGTTGGCCGACTACACCTCAGGCGGGTCCGGCGGCGAGAACGGCCAGATCATTTTCCACTGCTATCGCAACCTCTGCCTTCTCTCGGAAGTCCGGTCCCCCGTCAAGGGCGACGGACGCAAGTTAGACACATCGCGGGCTGAGGCAGAGTTGGCGAAGCAGGAGACTGGGAAGTATTTCGCAGTTCTCGGAGAGGGACCGCGAAGGTAGCGGCGTGCTTCGGGCAGCCGTGCCGGGAATCCAGCGACCGGAGTCTTCCGCGACTGATCGAGGAAGCTCCTGTTTCGCTCCCTGCCGGATCAGCGATCAATCGTGCGATCGATTCTTCAGATGGGAAGCCTGGTCGCGGGCTTCTTGCGCTTGTTGCGTCATGCCTTTGGCCTGGTAAGCGTCGGCAAGAGCGGCCTCCAGATCAGGATGGTCGCCGTTTTTCTCTTTCTCGTTCCGGTAGGCAGCGATCGCATCGTCGTACATCCCCAGCCTGGCGTAGCACTGGCCCAACTCGTAGTAGACGCCAGAAGCCTGCGGGCCCAATCGCAGTGCAGTTTTGAACTCCTCGACTGCCGCCTGATACTTCTCTTCGTCGGCCAGCGCCAGTCCAATGCCATAGTGCGCATCGGCGTCGTTCGCGTTCTGCGCCAGCATTTGCGTGAAGGTCATTTTCGCATCGCCCGTACGCCTCTCAGCCAGGTACACCATGCCAAGGTTAAACCGGGCCGCGTTGTGCTGAGGTTGCAATTCAACGACGCGCTTGAACTCGGTCTCCGCTTCGGAATTGTTATTCGCGTTGAAGTAAGCCTGTCCCAGCGCAAAGTGTGCCTGCGCCGAGTTGGGCTGTTGCCGGACCACGGTTCGGAGTTGCGCGATGGCGCGATCAGGGCTCTCGGACAACGATTCCAGGGCCCGTCCGATGCGGAAAGGCGCGCCGCGCCATTGTTGCACTCCCACTGCACCCGCCAACACCGCGAGAGCCACGACGCCCAGCACACTCGCCCGGCGGAGAGGGTTGTCGTGCTCCGGCGCGATCCGTGCGATCAGAGCCCCCAGAATCAATCCGCTGATGAGCCCGCCGAAATGCGCGGCGTTGTCGATGCCGGGAAACATGCTTCCGAAAAGTACGTTGAAGCCGACGAAGAAGACAAGGCTCCTCAGCGTCCCGCGGATTGCGATGCTCGGCAGCGAGAATTCCCCTAGATAGAATGACGCGATCAGAGCGCCGGCCAGGCCGAAGATCGCCCCCGACGCGCCGACACTGAGCACCCTGGGATTCCACGCGACGCTGGTCACGCCCGCGGCAACCCCGGTGGTCAGATAGACGGCGGCAAAAGTCCATCGTCCGTAAAGCGACTCGCACAGCGCGCCCAGATCCCAGAGGCACCACATGTTGAAGGCGATATGCATCAAGCCGCCATGAAGAAACATGTAGGTCACCAGGCGCCACCAGTCTCCCGACAGCGTATAGGGCCCGAAGTTAGCGCCAAAATGCGCCATGGTTTGCCCGGGGAAGTCCATAACGGTACCGCTGGCTGCCGCCATCGCCAGAAAGACCGCGACGTTGGCGCCGAACAGCACTTGCGTCAGCGTGATGCTGGACTCGCTTCGAACCCAGGGCGCGGGCATGACATGCTGCTTCAC
>DATDGM010000021.1:0-34803 GCA_036522075.1 Candidatus Sulfotelmatobacter sp. | reverse complement strand
CCGACGAATAGCAGTTTGCTACTGTCGAGGCAGGAGGGTTCTATGGCCATCGAAGTGAAAGTGGTTGGATTGGACATCGCCAAGAATGTGTTCCAAGTCCACGGGGTTGATCAGCGAGGAGAAACGGTTCTGCGGCGACGGCTTCGTCGGGGTCAAGTAACGGATTTTTTTCGGCAGAGTTCCCCGTGCTTGATTGGCATTGAGGCCACACAAGGGGCCCATTACTGGGGGCGCGTGCTAAGAGGTTTTGGACACGACGTGCGGCTGATCGCTCCGCAGTTCGTCAAGCCCTATCTAAAGTCACAGAAGAATGATGCTAATGATGCAGAGGCGATCTGCGAAGCGGTGAGCCGTCCGAACATGCGGTTTGTGCCCAACAAATCCATCGAGCAGCAAGACCTGCAAGCGTTGCACCGGATACGCAGCCGGATGATCGGTTCCCGGACGCAACTGGGGAATCAGATTCGCGGTCTGCTCGCCGAGTATGGCATTGTGCTTCCTCTTCATCTCAGCCAGGTGCGCAAAGCGCTGCCCGAACTCATCGAAGAGGAGAACGCGCTGTTAAGCGGATTTGGCCGGCAGCTCTTGGCAGCGCTTTATGAAGAACTGTGCGCGTTAGAACAGCGCATCGCAGTGATGGAAGAACGGATTCACCAGGTCCACCGCAATAACCCACTGTGCCAGAAGATCGCTGCCGTCGAAGGAGTGGGGCCGATAATTGCGACCGCAGTGGTGGCGGCCATCGCAGATGGGCGGGCGTTCCATAACGGACGACAGTTTGCGGCCTGGGTCGGACTGGTGCCACGACAACATTCCAGCGGCGACAAGCAGCGACTTTCCGGGATCACCAAGCGGGGCGACCCTTACTTGCGAATGCTGTTGATTCACGGCGCGAGATCCGTCGTCTATCGCGCGCCTAACAAGACCGACAGCCGCAACCAATGGATTGCCGAGAAACAGCGCAAGCTGGGTACGGCGAAGACCTGTGTTGCCGTGGCTAACAAGAATGCACGAGTGATTTGGGCGCTGCTGGCGCGCGACGAGCCTTACCGGCGCGCGGCATAAGAGAAGAACGACGAAGTTTCTACGGGACTGCAGGGATGATTAGAATGATGGCATAAACGGCGAGACCGGCTTGTCTAAAACCTGTCAGCGGGGGCTGGGCCGAAGCAAAGGCCGATGACCTGTTTAAGGCAGACAAGCGCAGATTCCATCAGGGCCCGAGGGTGACAACCCTCAACTTCGAGGCCGGATATATGCACGCAGTCTTTCCTCACGCCATCACGCCGAGAGTCCTTGTGGTGCGGGCCGGGTCCATATATGCCCCCAGCTTTCGTTCACGTAAGAATACGACAAGTTTCAGTTACTTCCTGCGCGGTTTGAGCCGGAATGGGGGGAGCGCGGTGCAAGGGCGGTACTGATCTTGTTCAGGTGCACTCTTCAGGTGCGCTCCTGAGTTGCTAAGTCCCTGAAACCCCAGCCAGCTCAGCCAACTTCCCCCAGCGTCTCGGATGCGGTCTCCGTCTGCCCCTGCGGATATCTGACGCGTAAGGAATGGAGACGCCCATTGCAGACGCAATCTGAGAAAGTGTAAAAGCGAGCAATCGCGATAGCTCCTGTACACCTCTTCAGTCAGCCATTCCAGCTGATCGGAGGCTTTTGCACCTATATGGGAATGTATGTGCGCAGATTTATGACGCTCCAGTAGTTCCTTGACGACTGAACGCACTGATCCTCAATCACTTCCGAGCGGAAAGAGACTGTTTCATCTTCAGGTCAAGCCAATAGGTTTAGGAAAAACCCACTTGGCAGTCGTGAGACCATTTCTCCATGGGTCGGCATCGCTGGACATCTCGTCTAACAGTCGAAGAATGTCCCCTCCATTTGTGCGTGGCGTCTCTGCACCGCGCCCACATGTTCACCTGTCCTTTGGGTACGATCAGCACTCTGAGCTGGACCGGCCCCCACGGTGAATGGCTAGGCCGTCTTGAGTGCCGTTTTGACGAGAGAGGGAACGCAGGCTCGGCACTCTATATCCGTCCCCAACTCATCCGATTTGGCACTCCCGTGGATGAGCAAACGATCCGGATCACGAAAGTTAGGCCCCATCTGGGTGGGGAACGCTATTGGTTCCTCTGTGCATGCGGAAGGCGAATAGGCAGACTCTATCTCCCAGCGGGGCAGAGGGTCTTCCGTTGTCGCCACTGCTACAACCTCACCTATGAGAGCGCCCAGAAACACGATCAGCGCGTCTATGATCTAGCGAACGACCCGCCTGCTATGCTCCTTGTGTTGCACGGCCACGGCGGGAGGCGGCCAAAATTCTTTCTTGGTATGAAGGCGTTAATCCTGCACCTGCATAGACAGTCGATGCTGCAAAGGAAAAGTGCTCCTTATAACCAACGCAGGATGAGTTGAAGGCCCACCAAAGCGACGAGCGCCCACACTCCAATCACTACCCACCTGAGGACACGGCGTATTTCGAATAACTGAGCCTCGATGAGCTCGCCAGCCTTCGAGCGACCTTCCGGGAAATAATACAGTTCCGGATCGTCGGGCCGAAGGACCATGAGCTGGCCCGTGACCGTTTCCGTATAAAACTTGCGATACCAATAACGGAGCAAAGCGATGTCGAGATGTTGGCGACTCGGCCAAAGTTCGGATTCCTGCTGTCGCTCAAGCGCCAGCGGTTCCCAGTCCGGAAACGAGAAAGCCTCATCAACAATCTTTCCATCGCAGACCACAAAGAAGGTATGGCTCACATCGGCATCGTGAGAGATGTCATACCCATAGGGAAACCAGATGGCATCAAAGGGGCTGCCGCCTCTGAGTTCCAGTTGCAGAAAACCTCTCAACAGGGGTAACGCCGCCCATTCACCTGCGACGGAGAGATCGCCCTTTTCGGTGATATATGTGTCAGGGTGTCGGACGGAGCGGCCAGCGCGTATCTCCTTGATCCTTGAGTCGCGAAGCAGATAATACGCCTCTAAAAAGCCACAGTCTTTTCCATTCACACTAAACGACACGCCATCAGGTTCAGAATAGCGTGGAAGTTCGTACACACCGGGCGCGAGTCTCTTTTTACCGAAAGTTTGCACATCACCCAAATTAGTGGGATCCTTCGGTTCTGCGTTCTCTTGTGACATTCCTTCTCAGAAATAACGTGATGATGCGTGAAAGGTGTTCCGGACACGTTTCGATCTCGCGAGATAGAGCGCCCAGATTGCCACGAACACGATAGGCCGAAGAAGAATGTCCCGGCCCGACATTTCGATTGACTCTAACGTCTGCGCGCTCCAGGTCCTTAGCACAATCCAGAGATATAAGCTCATCGTATACAACGCCGTAGTACCGAGGTAAAGCTTGGCAATCGTCACCGCGTTGCGTTTACGGCGCAGCAGAAAAACTCCGGCAGTGATGCCGAACAGTGCTAACCCGACATATCCGAAGTAATAAAGAGTGCCAATCGTAGTTTGCTTCCAGAATCCGAGGCGCGAAACTTCGATTGTCTGATATGCCATGGTCGCTGGAAGGATAATTATAAGCAACAAGCAAAATATCAGGAGCCAGCCTCCTATTCCACGCGGAGTCCTGTAGCGATTGAGGATCAAACTGGCGTCAATTTGACCAAGAGTGCGGATTTCAGCATTACGCTGGCGCAGCTCCGCAAGTCCCTCCTCGTTTAAAAGAAGGAAAGTGGAAACGTCTGTTTTGAGACACGACTGCACGATCTTTACTTCATCTGGATCGGAAACCACAAGCGATGTAACACGCGGATTTTTTACACCATTCAGAATTCGCAAAGTTGGATTTGAAGCGAGGAGTGTGCCGTTCTCAGCAATACCGATTACGTGCATTTTGCTAGTGTCGCGCCAGGAGTTGGAGAGAAACCGCGTTATGCTATCTATAGGTGGTCTATCCATGAGCGGTAGACCAAAAAGTAGCGTACACCCAGAATCGGGCGGATGCAACAGATTCAGCGCGATTTGGGAAGGCGCATCCGCAGGCTCCGTTCGCTTAAGGGGTGGTCACAGGAAGAATTCGCGGATGTCAGCGGTCTGCATCGAACCTATATCGGAGCGGTCGAACGCGGGGAGAAGAATCTGACCATTTCAACCTTGTACACACTCGCCAAGACGCTCGATACATCCATAGCCCAGCTTTTCCGAGGAATCGCCTAAACCCTGGATTTCGAGAGCGTGTAATGATGCGGCGACTTAGGGGCTTATCTCGAATACGACTCATTTCCACTGCCCGGTCCTGAAGTTCCGTCTCCTCCATTTGGGTCTGGCGCGGAACCACCGGAATCTGGCTGTGTTTTCATAATCTTACAATGGAACCTCGCCCGGAATTGCATCGGAACCTCATGGGACTTTCCCTCGGTTCCTATTCGGTACCGTTACGAGTTCCGTTGCAAGTCCAATACTCTCAATGGGGTTCCGCCAGTTCCGGTTTCGATAGCTTCACTACTCGGTACCCCGTGTCGTTCTTTTTAATCAGTCCATGACCTTCTGCCTTTTTCAGCACGGAGGAGACTGATTTTCTGTTTGTTGTTTTGGCTGCGCCAAAAGCTTCCGTCCAGGTGAACCGGTCTTTTATCATCCTGATTCTTCCCCAGATTTCTTTTTCCTTTGGCGTCATTGTAGCTAGAGCTGCTTCTTCCGTCGCCGCCACCTCGAAGCGCAACGATTCAGGATCGTCATTCAGTAACAAAGTCCGTGGATCGACATTGCGAGCGACACCACCGAAGACTAGGACTTCCTCCTCGCCGTGTTCCTGCCGGTCGAGTCCGTAACAGGCGTCCACATGACTGACCAGCGCGTGATGCCCACTGATGTTTTCGACCCAAAGACTAGGGTCTCGCATCAGCCGTGTGGGCGATTCGAATCGTTCTTTTCGAACGTGATGAACGATCACAACTGTTAGTGTTGGGCGATCCTTGCGAAGCTGAGAGAGAGCGGCGAGACCTTTAACGGTTTCTTCCGAGTTATTCTCATCGCCACCGAGCCACAGCCGCCAAGGATCGATAAACAAGACCTCCGCTCCGGTTTGATCGAGGAGAGATTGCAGCTTCTTGATCCCCTCAGGTTTGGAATTCAGGGTATTTCCCGCCAATGAATCTGCGCACCAGATGAAGGCAGTGTCTATGGAGGCTGAAGCTTGAGGGGCCATCCGGAGCAACCTGTCTTTGATCGACCACGGCTTGTTTTCGAGATCGATGAGCAGGACGCGTCGCGGGGTTGGAACTGCCATCCCGAGGAATGGGGTCGCGGCACTGAGGTTCAGAATCATTTGATGAACTAGTCGAGACTTTCCGACCTTTGGGCGCCCTCCTAACAGCATCACTTCCCCTTCAAACAGCAAGTCCGCGACGATATGATGAGGCTTGGGGATTTCTGAACTCACCAAATCCTTTAGAGAGTAAAGGCCAGTCGCCTTTCCCTCATCCTTTTCGCTGCCATCCTCGATCTCACGAAGAATATATTTTCTTTTCTGAACTTTGATGAACACGCAATCCGATTTCTGAGAGGCAAAAGCGTCATCCACATCCGCGGAGTCGCCAAGCAGATAGGTCTTACAGCTTGCAAGAACCCTATCCATAGGGCTTTCGAATGTGGATGGGGCAAAGCTGACCCGGCTTGTTTTGGCGGGCGGCGAACTAACAGTGAGTTTAGGCAGTTGGGTCCCCATTACGCGGCCCTCCTCTCTGTGAGTGGATGACATCCTTGTTTGGGGCACCGCTGTTCGCCCAGTTTGCAAGTGGAGAGTGGTCTCGGCGGGCAAATGCAACCAGCGATGAAACAGGGATCAGCGTGCGGCGCCCCACGCGTCTACACTTCAACTGCTTTGACGAAATCAAATTATCAATTGTGCGAACGCACAACGACAGAATTTGGGCCGCGGTCCGCTTGCTGACGAGTAGAGGAGCAACTTCCGACAATTGGCTGTAGCGTATTTTCCCAGATGCTTCATCAATTTTCTGTGTCATGCTCCCAGATTCACACAGACCCGCTCGTATGCTGGGGACAGTCTTGCCTTATTTTTTTGTCCCTAGCACGCTGCATAGGGCTCAATGACTTGCGGAGGACTCGGCTACATCGCGTGCCTCTAACAGGCTGGCCGCCAGCCTGGACAGCAAGAACCGCGATCCCATATGAATTCTGATTTTCGCTCGCGCACGGCGCTTCTTTATCGCCTCCGGCTGCCATTCATCGGGTTTCTCTTTTGGGACACCTGCGGCCGTCAACAATGCTGCTAGATCCTCATTCACCTTGCGCGTCTTACCCTTCAACAAATTCGACAGCATCACGATTATGTAGTCCATCAGAGTGATTCGCGTGTCGAGCCTCGGAAAAACGTCCTTCACCTGCTTGCGGGTCAACGAACGAGGTACAACATGGGCGGCAAAAAGGATCGTGCGGATATGCTCGGCTTCGAGCGGTTCAAACCTCGCCAGCAATCGGTAAACGAATGGCCCCTGGTCAAACTCTTTCAGCCAGGCGTGGTAGTCACCGCGCTCGATCTTCGGTAATTGCGTGCTCCTGCGTGTCATTGCGCAAGAATAGCTACTTTTAAAACTTAACGTCAAGTATTATCATCTTATGCATGAAGCTCACGAGAGCAGCACGAGAAATGGGCAGAAAGGGCGGTAAGGCTAGGGCAAGGAAGTATGACAAGGCGACTCTGAGTCGATGGGCGAAGTTGGGTGGTCGCCCACGGAAGAGGGAGAAAAGAAATGAGCAATAAAGCTACAACAAAGGTTCGCGGTGTTTTCGAGAAAGTGACGGACAGCAACGTCTGGTGGATTTGCTATTTCGATGCAGATGGCAAGAAGAGGCGCGAGAAGGGCGGTCGGAAAGGAGACGCGATTGATCTGTACCGAAAACGGAAGCTAGAGGCGCTCCAGGGGAAGAAGTTACCAGAAAAATTGAGGGCTCCTAAGGTGAGCTTTGCCGACTTGTCCAAGGATGCACTCGAATACTCCAAGGCCCACAAGCGCAGCTACGAGGATGACAAGGTGAGAATGGCGAAGCTAAGGGAGTGGGTCGGCGATCGTCCAGCGGATTCCCTTTCGCCCCGGGATATCGACACCTGGCTGTCGAGCAAGGCAGAGGAATGGAAGCCAGCCACTCAGAATCGTTATCGATCACTGCTGTCGCTCATATACCGCCTTGGAATCCAGAACGGCAAAGTGCAATCGAACCCCGCCCGATTGGTCCGTCAACGGAAGGAAGAGAACGCACGCATCCGGTTTCTCTCGTCAGAAGAAGAGCAATCACTTAGGAAAGTTATTCGGCAGGACTGCCTCTACCGCGAAGCCGAACTAGACGTTGCGTTGAACACGGGACTACGCAGAAGCGAGCAGTATTGTCTATTGTGGGATTGTGTAGACTTCGAACGCCGCCAGCTTACGGTGCAACGTAGCAAGAACGGTGAGATCCGGCATGTACCACTCAACGATGTGGCGATCGCCGCGCTGAGGACCGCTGAGAAGTACAAAAATGGTAGTCCTTTCGTATTTCTGAACAGCGACGGTGTCCGTCTGCGGTCACCCAGGTTCTGGTTCGAGGCCGCAGTGCAAGAAGCCAAGCTGAGGAACTTTACTTGGCATTGCCTCCGGCACACATTTGCAAGCCGGTTGGTCATGAAAGGGGTGGACCTTCGGACGGTACAAGAACTGATGGGCCACAAGACGATCTCGATGACCGTCCGGTACGCGCACTTGGCTCCCCAGCATCAGCTCGCCGCAGTGCAGAGGCTATGCGATACTGGGGCTGTGCAGAATGCCCCAAGTGACACCAGAGCTGACACCGGCGCTATTCGCTCTTTCGCGCCCAGCGTAGTCGGCGACTCACAAAATGTTGTGCCGCAAGCCTTTGCATAAACTTGGGCGCGTAGCTCAAACGGATAGAGCATCGGATTTCTAATCCGACGGTTGCAGGTTCGAGTCCTGCCGCGCCTACCAGATATCTCATTGATCTGACTAGTAAACTTTATTGTCCTGTTCCCGCCCGCCTAAGCCGGCATCACCACCGAATAAACGCGAACTCGGCGGTTAATTGCTCTCCTGTCGACAACCCGAACGACCCCGTATGCCTTGCGTCATTGACCCGGCGCAGCAAACCGCGAAATAATAACCGTGCCTGGCATCCGCAACATCACGTGAGTTGGTTCACGCTTCATCTCGAGGAGCACCATGAACGACTTCAACCGCAAGGTGGAAGACGCGTCTACATGCGTCGGCAAGACCATCAACGAAGCCGCCGAACGTCTGGAACAGGAAATCCCTGGATTCATCAAGTACCTGAACGACGAGGTCGTTCCGGCGGTTCGCCAGGGCTCGACCAAGGCGCTGCGCACGGCGTCGGAGATGCTCGCCGAGTTCGCCGATTACATGGAGAAGCATACGCCGGTTCCGAAGTAGGGTGGGTCGTTGCGGCCTGCCGCGGCCCATTGCGGTGGTCGTCATCTTTTGTCACGTCGTCTTTTGTTACGTCCTGTTTGGTCGCGTCGCGCTTCGTGGGCGGTTCCGCCATGACTCTGTTTCTGCTGATCACGCTTCTGCTGCTCGCGGCTTGCGGCCATCCCAAGCAGGCCAGGGTCGAGGTGCCGCCGCCTCCGCCGCCGGCGTCCACCGGCGCAGCTACGGTTCAGCCGCCGTCGTCTGCGCGGCCGTCAGCCGCTAAGAATTCTGAGACGGGGGGCGCCAACGCAGACGAAGCCGATGCCGAACTGGCCGAGCCTGTGATCCCGGCAGGGACCGTTCCCATCGCGACTGAAACCGGGCTGGCCAGTTGGTACGGACCGCCTTACAACAACCGCCGCGGGTCGAATGGCGAGATCTATAACATGCACGCCATGACGGCGGCGCACCGCACTTTGCCGCTCGGTTCGGTCGTACGCGTCACCAATCTCAAGAACTCGCACGCGGTTCTGGTTCGCATCACAGACCGAGGGCCCTTCATCCCCGGTCGCGTTCTCGATCTTTCCCTGGCCGCCGCACGCAAGCTCGATGTCTATCAGCCGGGCGTCGCTGAAGTGAAAGTGGAAGTGATGCAGACGCCCGCTCCGCTCGACTCGGGCGGCAAATGGGCGGTACAAATCGGCAGCTTTCCCGATGAACACGTGGCCACCGAACTCGCCGATCACCTCAGCCGCCGCTACCACACCGCCAAGGTACGGCGCTTCCCGAGTCCCGCCGGGGGCTGGTGGATTCGCGTGCGCGTCCTCGACGACGACCACGATCGCGCCCAGCAACTCGCCAGCGAAACTCATACCCGCGAAGGCGCGATTTTTCTGGTCCGGCTTGACTGAGTACCTGAGCACCACGACCGCATCCCGCGTTTCCAACCGCAAAAACTATGGGCGCGTATAAACTGTACGCGACCGGAGGCGGCCGTGGCGTTCACTGAAATCATCCCGGAAACGGTGGTGCGGCGGTGCATCAAGTTTCTTATTTTCGCCGCCATCGTCTACGGCTTGTTGCGGCTGCTTCACTTCCAGGATTTTTTCCGCGACGACGCCGAGGGCATCGCCACTCTTCTGCAGGTCATCGGCACGCTCTATAGCGTTCTCTACGCGTTCGCCACTTACGTGATCTGGGGACAGTTCACGGCCGTGGAAAGCGAAATCCTGCAGGAGTCGGGCGCGCTGAAGGACATTCTTCTGTTCAGTTCGCGGCTGAAAGAAATCACGCGCGAGCCCATGGTGCGAGCGGTTAAGGTGTATGCCCGAGCCGTGGTGGAAACGGAATGGGGTGCGCTTTCGCGTGGCGAAGACACTGAGAAGACGGACAGGCTTTTCACCGCGATCATTTCCGCCGTGGCTGATACTAAGCCGGAAGGCGATATCGAGCGCATCGTCTACGAACGCCTGCTGGAGATTGCCAACCACGCCAGCGCCCATCGCGATGAGCGCCTCGCGTTGAGCGTAAAGCGCATGCCCCGCACGCTGCTGGTTTTTGTGATGCTTACGGCTTTCACGATTTTGTTCCTTCTATTTTTTTATCCCTTCCACAACGCGCCACTGGGGCTGGTTTCGATCCTTCTCACCACCATGCTGCTGTTCTTCGCCCACTTCGTAGTCACCGATCTCGACAATCCTTTTGAAGGCACCTGGAACGTGAACAACAAAGCGTTCGCCGAACTGGTTACCAAGTTTCGCTAGCGCAGTCGACTGGTGGCCTTGCCGAAGTTTTCTTTGAACGATTGATCGACCGACTTATCAAAACGATGTGCAGGTGGTATCTTTTGCGACGAAGGTAAAACCGACGAAGGTTAGATCATGACCGATCCCAACTGCCTTTTCTGCGGCATCATCCGCGGAGAGATTCCTGCCAAGAAGGTTTATGAAGACGAGCACGTGTTCGCCTTTGAAGACATCAGCCCGAAGGCGCCGACGCATGTGCTCGTGATTCCCAAGAAACATTTTGCGGGACTGAAAGAGGCCGAGGCAGCCGACGCCGAAGTCATTGGTCGCTGCCACCTGGCCGCCGCGAAGATCGCCCGCGACCGCGGCATTGAGAGTGGATACCGAACCGTCCTCAACGTGGGCCCGGGCGCTGGGCAGTCAGTGTTTCATCTGCACGTGCATCTGCTTGGGGGAAGGCCGCTGACGTGGCCTCCGGGGTAAGGGCGGGCTTCGGGCTTCGACTTTCAGGCGTCGGCTCGGCGGGCGGGGCCAGAAGTTATTTCGGACCGCTTCGCTGAGGCCGGAATAACAAGAGCGGGGAACACCAGGTCCCTCTACTTCGTGATTGAACTCGCGAAGCGAGTTCAATCACTGCGCTCGGGATGACAAGACGTCACGCCGGGTTTACTGCACCGTGGGGTTCTCTTCTTCCGGGGCGCCGTGGCGACGGAGTAGCTGCGGCAGATTTTGCGAGAAGGCGCTGCGGGGCAAAACCATGTCGCAGCCCACTTCGTGGGCCTTCTGTTTCAGGTCTCCCTGCACGTGCGAGAGGAAGCCGATGATGGACGTGCCTTTTTTCAGTTTGGTTTTGAGTTTGGGGATCAGCACGAGCGGCTTCACGTTATTGTTGTTCAGGTCGAAGATGATCAGCGAGGGCTTCTCTTCGCCGTTCTGCTCCATGTGGTCCATGAGGTCTTTGTCGGTTTTTACGAACTCGACCTTGACGTTCATCTTGCGCGCGGTTTCCTGAATCTTGGCCAGGAAAAATAAATCATCAACGAAGGCGAAGATTCTGGAGCTGGCATCTTCGCGTACCGGCAAAGGCTCGGGTTCGGCCTGCGGATAAGCCGCGCTGAAACCTGGGCGCTGGCGCGGCTTTTGGCCGTTGTTGTTGCCGCCGGCGAGGGCGGCGCGGTAGCTGTGGTCCATAGGAGCGGTGTAAATGCCATCCGGGTTCTGGCCGCGGGCCTGCCCCTGGCCGGGACGCTGGCCGCGCTGATTGTTGGGACGGCGACCGCGCCGCCTTCGGTTCCTGCCTCCGCCGCCGGAGGTTTTGCCTGGTCCTGCGTTCATAGGCCTCTCAAGTTCTACGGTCTGATGTTTCGCGTTTCTCGCTACTGCAAAACTTTGCAAGCTTCGGCTTGCTCTGCGGGGTCACCTCATCTTGCCTTGAGGTTATGTTTCAAACACACCCTCAGGCTGCAGAGTCCGCAGCTCAGGGCTAGAGCCCGCTTGTTTCTGGCGCTGATACCTCACCCGCTGCAGCTGTGTCCTTCCCAAACTGCTGCACCGCTCAGCGTGGCTGCGGGTTTCGAGTGGACGCACCGAGGGAAATGCACCCCAACTCTTGAACACGTACTCGACAAACAAAATTAAATGATCAGTTATCGGTATTTGCCGTTTCGGGTCCGTCGCGCCGACTCGGAATTTTCTGGGCGCGGAAGGCCTGCGCGGGAACGAGGCCAAATGAGAACACAATCATCCTACTCGTCTAGGCCGCGCCGCGCAAGGGGGCGAGGAAGGTTGTTTTGCACAGGAGGACATGCCTTCTCGATCCGGGGCAGACGGCCGTACATGAAAAGACGTTTCCCCGGACCGCCGACGGGTTGAGTCTTCCAGTCCAGTTTCGGGGTGCGAATTCAAGAAGATCCGCACCGCGTTAGTTTTTTTCTTTGGAGCCCGGGAGAAACTACAGGCTGGCAAACACTGACCCGACAAACGCAAAGATTGCGCGTTGCGCGGTCTCACACTCCGGTCGAGATTTCCCGTGCCCACTGCTGCGCCTGCCAGTAGAGGCCGGCAACTTCGTCAACATCGAGGTGCAGACTTTGGCCGACCTGTGCGGCGGCTTCCCACTCCCCGCTTTCATGCGCCAGCATTAACTGGTAAATGGGCCGGAGGACACTTGGCTGGCCTTGCAGCACGGCCTTGGTTTCGTGGTCGAGTGGAATCTTTTCCAGCACCTGTTCGATCGGCGTTTCCAGCATGGCATCGATCAAAGAAAGCAGGCCCAGCAAGAACAAGTCCGATTCTCCATGCGGAATCTTCGGGGCCAGCAATTCTCCGAAGCGAGCCCGCACCAGGGCGGAGAGGACGAGGTCGCTGGTCTTGTCCTGACCGGCTCCCACGGCAGCCACCAAGCGCACCCAGCGGCGGACTTCGCGCTCGCCCAGGATCGAAAGCGCATGGCGAACCGAGTGGATTTCACTCTTGAAGCCGAAAACCGCCGAGTTCAGGTAACGCAGCAGGCGGTAGCAGATCGAGGCTTCGCTCTTGATCATCTTCTCGATCGCTGGAACGTCCAGCTCGGCGCGCGATACTTCCTGCAGCATGCGCAGGTAATTGAGCCGGTTGGCGGGCATGTCGCGAGTCGCCAGCATCTCGGGCCTGCGAAAAAAATAGCCTTGGAAATAGACGAAGCCCTGGTCCCGCGCCATGACAAATTCTTCGTGGGTTTCCACTTTTTCGGCGAGCATGCGGCAGCGCCAGGGCCCGTAGCGCTTGATTAGAGCAGCACGCTGCTCCGCCGTGGTCAGCTTCAACTCGACTTTGATGATGTCCGCCATTTCGGCCAGCGGTTCGCGCGGATCGCCGGAGACGTAGTCGTCCAGTGCGATCAGATAGCCCGCCTCCTTCAGGCGCTGGCAGGCAGCGGTCACGTCCGGGTCCGGAGGAACATTTTCGAGAATCTCGACCACCGTGGAGTGCGAAGGCAGCAGCGTGACCAGGCCTTTGATCAGCGTATCTTTGGTGCAGTTCACGAACGCCCGCTTCCCGTCGCAGAGGACATCGAGTCCCACCAACAAAGAGCTGTCGAGCGTGGACCGCGAGGCGGCGTCGGCGTCACCCGCGGTGAAGGCGTTTTCCAGCCCGTTGCGAAACAGCAATTCGTAGCCGAAAACCTTCTCTTCGCGGTCGAAGATGGGCTGGCGAGCCACAAAACGCAGATGCTTGGAATCCTCGAGATTCTTGTGGCCCGTAGCGTCCTTGCGCTCGCTGAGATGGTCGCGACGAGGGCGGACACGCGTGGGCTTGGCGGCGGTGTGTTCCACTTACAGAATATCGGCAGGCGTGCCGAAAACTGGAGGAAAGAGGAAGGATTGCCGTGGCCAATTGCATTGCGAATCCGCGCCCAGGAAACATTGGAGGACGCTCACGAAAAGCCCGAGCCAGCTCTTCAGTCTGGAACGTCTGCCCACAGGCTTTAACGGAGCCGGTTCTATGCGCGTTGCGTTCCGCCCACAGCGAGCAACGCAGCGGTAATTCTTGCCGACCACTGCGCCACTTCTTCTTCCCGCAGCGTGCGCTCGCCGGATTGGAATTTCGCGCGCAGCAAGATGGAGTATTTTCCCGCGCCAATCGACTTACTGCGGAACATCTCTACCGGTTTGAACTCGCGCAATTCGTTGAGTTGCGCTGCGGCTACACTTCTGCGCATTTCCTCGAAAGACAAGCCGTCGGCGAAGATGAAAGAAAAATCGCGTTCCACCGCCGGATATTTAGGCAGCGGGGTGTACAACGGCTCGCGCAGTCCGCGCTCATACAGGCTCTCCAGATCAAGCTCGGCCAGAAAAACGTCCTGGCGCAATCTTCGCGCCGTCACCACGTCGGGATGAATCTGACCAAATTGTGCCACGGGAGCGCCATCCAGCAAAGCCCGCGCCGAGCGGCCAGGATGAAAATACTCGGCAGTCTGGCGGTCGAAACTCAAATTCTTTCCCGCAAAGGGGGCGAGCAGATTCTCCACATCGCCTTTGAAGGCTCGAAACGCCTCCGCGGCCTCACCCTTGCTTTCGCTCGCGCTCACATCCAGAATCTCGCCCACCGGCAACGATCTCTTCACTGCCGCCAAGGTCGCGCCCAGGCACGCGCGCTTAGGCTCCGTTCGCTGCCCATCCACCGACATGTAGACCTGCGCCATTTCAAATAGCCGCACATTTTCGGCGTCGCGGTTGAGATTCCATGCCAGCCTGTCGAGCATGCCGGGAGCCAGTGAAGTGCGCATAACGGAGGCTTCGTCGCTCTGCGGATTCTCGAGTTCCAGAACCTTAGCTCCTGCCGCCGAAGCAGAAAACTTCTCTGCGTCCATATGAGAAATGAAGGTTAGCGAAATGGCTTCGTTGTAACCGAGGGCCAGCGCCCGTTTGCGCACCGTCGCCTCTGCCGCCGCATGCGGCAGGTCCACCACCGCGCCGCTGTAGGCGGGCAAAGTATTTTCGAACTTGTCATAGCCGTGCAGGCGGGCAATCTCTTCGATCAGATCGATTTCGCGTTCTACGTCGAGCCGCCAGCTGGGAACTCGTACGTCGAACTGCCCACCCGTCAATCCTGAAGGAACACATTCGAAGCCAAGTTTTTTGAGGATGCGGAGCATGTCCGCTTCCTTCAGCTTGCTGCCCAGAATTCTCCACACTTCGGCCACGCGCAGAACGATGAGCGCCTGGTCCATTTTTCTTGCGACGACATCCACCGGGTCGCCTTGGAGTTTGCCGCCACCCGACTGCAGAATCAATTCCGCAACGCGATCGCAGGAGAGCACTGTCGATTCGAAATCAGCTCCACGCTCGAAGCGATGCGAAGCGTCGGTGTGCAGGCCGTGACGGCGCGACATTTTGCGCACGGTAACCGGATCCCACCAGGCGGATTCGATGACGATATTTTTCGTCTTCTCGGTGATCATGGTGTCAAAGCCGCCCATCACGCCGGCCAGGCCCACGGCTTTTTTCCCGTCGGCGACGACCAGATCTTCAGAGGTTAGAATCCGCTCCACGCCGTCCAGAGTTTTCAGTTTCTCGCCGTTGCGCGCCATGCGGACGATCAGCGTTCCGCCCTCGAGCAAATCGTGATCGTAGACGTGGGTGGGCTTGCCGATCTCCCAGAGAACGTAGTTGGTCGCGTCGACGGCATTGCTGATGGGGCGCTGGTCGAGCAGTTGCAGCCGGTGGGCAATTGTTTCGGGAGAGGGCTTAATGTGCGTGCCGCGAATCACTCGCGCGGTGAATCGGGGGCATAGCGCGGGCTCTTCGATTGTGATCGGGAAAGGCGCATCGCTTTTGGCTGAGGGCAGCTTCGGCTCGATCGCCTTAAGCGGGACTTCATAGATAGCGGCGGCCTCGCGCGCGACGCCGTAGTGGTTCATCGCGTCAGGACGGTTGGTGCCGATCTCCATTTCGAAGACGGTGTCGGCGCCCGATCCGCTGATGCCTTCGGTTGCAATGCCGACAGCGGTGAGGCCTTCGGCGAGGCGATGGTCATCGACGGAGAGATCGACGAAGTCGCGAATCCAGTTGGAGGATAGTTTCATTCGAACCGCTTCTTGCTCGGAGCTAGTAATTAACTTCCCGCCCGCATTTCGCGGGCAAGAGTGCCCGCGCGACACAATCAAAAACTCATCCGAACTGTTGCAAGAACCTGACATCTCCCTGGAAGAACAGCTGGAGGTCTTCCACTCCGTACTTCAGCAGCGCGATGCGGTCGGCGCCCATGCCGAAGGCGAAGCCGGAAACTTTTTTCGGGTCGTAGCCGTTGTCCTTTACGAAATCGAAGACGTTGGGGTCGACCATGCCGCAGCCTAGAATTTCGATCCATCCGGATTGCTTGCAGGGGCGGCAGGGATCGCTTCCTCGCTTGCCACTGCCGCCACAGATGAAACAGCTCACGAACATTTCCGCGCTGGGCTCGGTGAAGGGAAAGAACGATGGACGAAAACTCGTCTTAACGCTCGATCCGAAAAATTCTTTCATCGCGTGGTCGAGCGTCCCTTTCAGATCGCCGAAGGTGATGTTGGTGTCGACCGCCAGCCCCTCGATCTGGTGGAACATGGGCGAGTGGCTGGCGTCGGGCGGATCGTTGCGGTGGACCGTGCCGGGAATCACGATGCGGATCGGCGGACGCATCTTTTCCATGGTGCGAATCTGCACGGGAGACGTGTGCGTGCGCAGCAAGAGGCGCTCGCGCAGGGGCTTCGACAGCTGGCCGGCGATGAACAGCGTATCCTGCGTGTCGCGTGCGGGATGGTTCGGCGGAAAATTTAGCGCTTCAAAGTTGTAGTAGTCGGTTTCGATCACCGGGCCGTCGGCGACTGAATAGCCCAGCTTCTGGAAGACCGCGACCATTTCGCGCGAGGTGCGCAGGATGGGATGCTCGGCGCCAATGGGGCGGCGGATGCCTGGGAGGGTGATGTCGACTGAGCCTAACTTTTCGTGCGCATAACTCTCAAGCGCAGCCGATGGCACTTCAACACCCGGGTGCTCCACATTTGTGATCGGGGCAAGCCGCCAACTTTTTGCTCCGTCAACTTTTTGTTCGACTTGCGTCTTAAGATTATTGACGAGTTGTCCAGCCGCCCGTTTCGCGTTCTTGGGAGCCCCTTTCAACCAGAGATCGTTGATTTGGGTGAGCACACCGTTCTTGCGCGCCATCCAGCGGTCGCGAAAAATCTTCAGCGCATTTTCATCCTTTACCGCTGCAGCTTCTTCCGCCAACGCGGACAGTAAATCGTCAGAGGCGCGTTGAAGCGCTGCCTCGGAGTAGTCCGTTAATTTCGGAACGGTATAGGCCACGTTCTTCCGCTTCAAGAATGCCCATGTAAGGACAGCCGCCCTCGGCTGTCCCGTCGGCTCACAGAGCCGACAGTGTTTTTTGTCTTCATGGAAAGATAATATCGAAACTCATTCCGCCGGAGCCGGGCTGCACCCGGCAGGACAGCCGAGGGCGGCTGTCCCCACATGAGTTTCCACGCTAACGGCTGACAGCTAGCTACGCCAGCGCCGCTTTCGCCTGCGACGCCAGCGCCGTAAATCCTGACGGATCCTTCACCGCCAGATCCGCCAAGATCTTGCGATCGAGTTCGACGCCAGCAACCTTCAGGCCGTGGATGAACTGGTTGTAGCTCATGCCGTTCAGCTTGGCGGCGGCGCCGATGCGCACGATCCACAGCGAGCGGTATTGGCGCTTGCGCTGCTTGCGGCCAGAGTAGGCAAACTTCAGGCCGCGCTCAACGGCTTCTTTCGCGGAGCGGTAGAGTTTTGATTTGGTGAGGAAGTATCCGCTGGCGCGGTCTAGTATCTTTTTACGTTTGGCGCGGCGTTTCGTTCCGCGTTTTACACGAGGCATGGCTTGCTCCTTTTTAGTTTCTAGTTACTGGCGGCTGGAGGTAAGGAGGATTCGCCGTTGGCGATCTCGGCCTCTTCACACGCCTTGGAAGCGATTGCAGATTGCTGATTCTTAGATTTCAGATTGAAAATCGCCGGTGAGCCAGGTTTTCAATCTGCAATCGTCAATCTGCAATGCTTCACTGATACGGGATCATGCGCAATACTTTAGCGAGATCTCCGTCACTCACCAAGCCACCGTGACGCAGCTTGCGCTTGCGCTTGGTTTCCTTGGAAGTCAGAATGTGACGCAGTTTCGCATGTCCCCGCTTCACTTTCCCGGTTGCGGTTTTCTTGAAGCGCTTGGCGGCGCCTTTGTGGGTTTTCAGTTTCGGCATAAGTCCTCTAAATCAGCTGGCAGCTTTCGGCCCCTTCGCCTGTCAGCTCAGGGCAGGCTAATAACAACTTTCAGAAAATGCAGTTCCTAAGATTTGTAAATGCGGCGGTTTTCTTACGATGCCTGCGGCGTGGAATTGGGAGCGGCCGCTGCCACTGGAGCCGGCGCGGGCTTTTCTTTCTCCGGATGCTTCTCCTGGTGCAGTTGCTTTTCCTGCTTCGCTTTTTGCCTGGCTTCTTTTTCCCGTTCTTTCTCCCGCTCGACCGCCGTTTTCTTCGGGGCCAGAATGGCGTGCAGGGTATTGCCTTCCTGCCTCGGACGAAACTCCACAATGCTTTGCGGTTCTACATCTTTAATCAGCCGCTCCAGAATCTGGCGTCCCAGGCCGGTGCGCGTCATTTCTCGGCCGCGGAAAAAAATCGTCGCCTTGACTTTGTCGCCTTCGTCCAGAAAACGCAGCACGTGATTTTTCTTGGTCTCGTAGTCGTGGTCGTCCACATTGATGCGGAACTTGACCTCTTTTACGGTGATTGTTTTCTGGTGCTTCTTGGCTTCGCGCTCTTTCTTTTCCTGCTGGTAAAGATATTTCCCGTAGTCCATGATGCGGCACACGGGAGGCTGCGCGGTGGGCGAAATCTCAACCAGGTCCAGATTCTTGGCCCGGGCCATTTTGAGCGCTTCAAAAGGAGGCAGAATTCCGATCTGTGCCCCTTCGTCGTCAATCACGCGGATTTCGCGAGCCCGGATACGATCGTTAGTGCGGATAAAGCGTTTATCGATACAGCCCTCCTGCTAAGCGACAGAGAATGCAAAATTATAACATGGCGAATCGGGCCGGAGTTAGCCGGCGCACCGCTTTCCTGCAACTGTCAGGCGGAAATCTTGCATATTTCATAATCGTCAACCCACGATGAGACGCTACCATATGCACAGAAGAGCACTGTCCCAACTGTAAACAGCCGGTTCTCAAGCAGTCCGCGCCTTGGAGCCATCTCCATTTTTCTATGCGTTCTCGGCGTAACTCCAAATTACCGGGTCGGCGCCGCCTGGACGCCCACACTTCCGTCGTTACGGCGCATTCCGTGCTCTTCCAGGCCGCCTCAGTGGCCAATGGCCCGGTGTAAAGCCTTTCACCGCGAAGATCGTCAGGCCGATGAAAATCACCATGACGATGAGTTGAAACCTAGGAATAGCGGCTCTTTCTGCGTCGGCGCTAACGCGTGCACAGCGGGTAGCTTTAGGAACGACTACCAGTCCCGAAGCTTTCGCTGAAATCTCCCTTTCCAAATTTGCACTTAAACAGTGTACACTGTAATAGTATGAAGAACATTACCCTCAGTGCCGAAGAAAGCCTGATTGAGCAGGCGCGATTGGTCGCGCGAGCGCAGCACAAGACTCTGAATGCCGCCTTCCGGGAGTGGCTGGAGCAGTATGCTGCGCAGGCGGGCGGCGGCGCCGCAGTGGACGCGCTGATGCGCCGCCTGCGTCACGTGCGATCGTCGGGGCCCTATACTCGAGATGAAATGAATGAGCGCTAGATTTTTTCTGGACACGAATGTCTTCGTGTATAGCTTCGATGCCAAGGCACCTGCCAAGGCGAAAAAGGCCGCGCAGCTCATTCTGCAAGCCGCGGATACCGGCGAGGGAATTATCAGTTATCAAGTGGTGCAGGAGTTTTTCAACGTTGCGCTCCGGCGGTTCACCCAACCCATGACGGTAGCTGAAGCCGAGCAATACCTGATCACCGTGCTCCGCCCTCTGTGGGCCGTACACTCTTCGCCCGCCATTTATTTTGCAGCTTTGAGGATCGCAGAGAAACACCGGCTACCGTGGTATGACTCGCTCATTGTTGCGGCCGCCCTGGAAGGCCAGTGCGAGAAACTCTACAGCGAAGACTTTCACCACGGCGGAACGATTGAAGGTCTACGGATTGAGAATCCGTTCCGCTAGCATTCTCGCGAAGCAGTCTCAGCCAAGCCGGATCGCGGACAAGCAGTTCTGTTCACCCTGCTAGACTCAAATGCATCGGAGGTAAGTCTTGCAAGCTGTCTATATTCTCTCCGCGGTGCGCACGCCGATCGGGAAGTTTGGCGGGTCGCTGGCGTCGCTGACTGCGGCAGACATGGGCGTAGTCGCCGCCAAAGCTGCGATCGAGCGGGCCGGGGTGCGGCCGGACCAGGTTCAAGAGAGTATCTTCGGCAACGCGCGCCAGGCAGGTGGCGGGCCCAACGTGGCGCGGCAGATTTCGGTTCGCAGCGGGGTGCCGCAGGAAGTTCCCGCCTTCACCGTAAACAAGGCTTGCGCCTCGGGGATGAAGTCGATCGCCCTGGCATACCAATCTATCTTGCTCGGAGATGCCGGCTGCATTCTCGCGGGCGGCACGGAATCGATGTCACGCGTTCCTTTTTATGTCGAAGCGCGCTGGGGATTTCGCCTGGGCAATCAGGAACTGGTCGACGGCATGTATCGCGACGGATTCTTCTGTCCCCTGGCCAAAATGGCGATGGGCGAAACCGCCGAAGCGCTCGCGGAAGAGTATAAGATTTCCCGCGACGAGCAGGACGAGTATGCTCTGCTGTCACAAAGCCGTGCGGCGCGGGCGATTGCGGCCGGACGGTTCAACGACGAAATCGCGTCTGTGACCATCGAAGCCAAGAAAGGCTCGACCACATTCAGCCGTGACGAGCATCCCTTCCCCGACGCACGCCTGGAAAAACTCGCAAAGCTAGCACCCGTGTTCTCGAAAGCTGGCACCATCACGGCCGGCAATTCCTCGGGCATCACCGACGGTGCGGCGGCCGTAATTGTGGCTGGAGAGCAATTCGTCAAGCGCAACAACCTGAAGCCGTTGGTGCGAATTGCCGCGGTCGCCTCAGCAGGAGTGGATCCGCGCACCATGGGGATTGGCCCGGTCCCGGCGTTGCGCAAGCTGGAAGAGAAACACGGCCTCATACTGCAAGAGTTCGGCCTGGTCGAGTTGAACGAAGCTTTCGCCGCGCAAGTCATCGCCTGCGACCGCGAATTGAACTTCAACCGCGACAAGCTCAACGTCAACGGCGGCGCTATCGCCATTGGCCATCCCATCGGCTGCACCGGCACGCGCATCACGGTCACGCTGCTGCACGAGATGCTCAAGCGCAACACCAAGCGCGGCGTGGCCACACTCTGCGTGAGCGGGGGGCTGGGCATGGCGCTGGCCTTAGAGAGCGTCGCGTAAGTCTGTCGCGGAAGCCCTGCGCCGTCATTTTGTGGAGGCCTCCCAGGAAACGGTGAGAACGATCTTCTCTCCATCCGGCAGGCAGGTTTCGTCATCTAAAATAGAAGCTCAGGTTAGCGGACTCATGCGCTGACGGCGCAATATCCTGGAACGACGAAGCGGAGGACGAACGATGGCGGCATTGGCGACGGGAAGGAAGGCACCGGATTTCACCTTGAAAACCTTGGATGGCGGGCGGTTGTCGTTACAGGAACAACTGGGACAAGGGCCCGTTGTACTCGCGTTTTTCAAGGTTTCGTGCCCGACGTGCCAGTATACGTTTCCGTTTCTGGAGCGGTTGCATAAGGCCTATGGGCAGAAGGGCGTGAAGGTGTTGGGAGTTTCGCAGAATCCAGCCAAGGAGACTGCGGCGTTCGCCAGTGAGTTTGGCATCACCTTTTCCATCCTGCTGGATGAGATTGGCTCCTATCCCGCATCGAACGCCTACGGGTTGACCAACGTCCCGACTATCTTCTGGGTCGCGCAGGATGGCGAAATTGAGGTTTCCAGCGTGGGCTGGGTGAAGGCCGACTTCTCCGAGATCAACAGCAAAATGGCGCAGGTGGGAAAGATGGCGCCGGCCGCGGTCTTCAAAGCCGGCGAAGATGTGCGCGACTTCCGTGCGGGTTGAGGGGCCAAAAATTGACCCCGCCGGGCGCGGGAATCTCATCCTTCGATAAGCTGGCCCATCCGCAGGGATGATTGGCCTTGAACTGGCCAAAAGCGCGGGAGTGCTTGCACTCCCGTGTGGGTGACTACGCGGTTTCGTTGTCCATCAGTTTTCCTTCTCTCCGTTACAATTCCCTCAGTCTTAGCCACAAATCTCAGGGATCAGTGCTTTCGCGGGCATGCCGCCTGGCGGGAGAAAGCCGGTCCTATGCGAGCCGACCTATGCGAACCATCGTGAAACCAAGCGCAGTTGCTGTCGCCATTTCGACTCTGAGCCTTCTGCTGTGGGCCGAGGGAGGCCGGCCCGCGCCGGCGCCATCGGCGGCACGCGAGGCTGTATCGGTAAAACTGCCGGGAACGGCGTTCAATGCGCTGGAGACAATTAATCCGGAGCACATTCGCTGGCATGTGCGCTTTCTTTCGCACGACCTGCTGGAAGGCCGAGGCACCGGCCAGCGAGGCGGCGATATCGCGGCGGAATACATGGCCACGCAGTTTGCCGAGTATGGCCTGAAGCCGGCCGGCGACAACGGCACCTACATGCAGAAAGTGCCGCTGATCGGCATCACCACCCTGCCAGAGACAAAGTTCGCGCTGATTCTGCAACACGGCGGCCCCATGGAATTGAAGCCGCTCGACGAGTACGTGGCCTACGACCAGACCCAACAGCCAGAGTCGGATGTGGACGCGGAAATTGTCTACGTGGGCTATGGCATCGAAGCCCCCGAATATAACTGGGACGATTACAAGGGCGTGGATGTGAAGGGCAAAGTTCTGCTGATGCTGGTGAATGAGCCGCCCTCGGACGATTCCAAGTTTTTCAAAGGCAAGGCACTCACGTATTACGGCCGCTGGACTTACAAATATGAAGAAGCCGCGCGCAAGGGCGCGGCGGGCGTGATCCTGATTCATGTGGAGGAGATGGCGAGTTATCCGTGGGATGTGGTGCGGAATTCGAACTCGGGAGAGAAATCGTTTCTGAAGCTCGAAGGCCCGGCGCTGAAGGTTGCGTCGTGGGTGCAGACCGATGTGGCGCGAAAACTGGCGACGGCTTCGGGAATGGATCTGGATCAGATGCTGGTGGACGCGCGGTCGCGGCAATTTCGCCCCGTGGACTTTGGCGCGAAGCTGAAGGCGCACATGGTCAGCAAGGTACGGAATTTTGAATCGAACAACGTGCTGGCGATGCTGCCCGGGTCGGATCGCACGTTAAAGGACCAGGCGGTGATGTACACCGCGCATTACGATCACCTCGGCATTCGTCCGGAGTTGGCGGGCGATAACATTTATAACGGCGCCAATGACAACGCCACGGGTTGCGGCATTCTGCTGGAAGTGGCGCGGGCTTACAGTTTGTCCACGCAGCGGCCGCGGCGGTCGATCCTGTTTGCCTCGGTCACGGCGGAAGAGCAAGGGCTGCTGGGATCGGAATATTTGGGGAAGCATCCGCCGGTACCTGCGGGGAAGATTGCGCTCGATTTGAATTATGACGACGTGCCGCCGTTGGGCGCTCCACAGGAAGTGGAAGTATCAGGGGCGGAGCGGACTACGTTTTATCCCTGGGTAGAGGCTATGGCGAAGGAGTTTCGCCTGGCGATTCGTCCCGATGCCCGGCCGGAAGCAGGCCATTTCTACCGTTCTGATCATTTCAGCCTGGCGCGCGTGGGCATCCCGGCGTTTTCCATCAATGAAGGCATGAAGTTCAAAGGTCACGATGAGGCCTGGGGAGTGCAGCAGGCGCGCGAATTTAACGAAAAGCATTATCACCAGCCCAGCGACGAGTACCATCCCGAGTCGGATTTCGTGGCGGATGCGGCCATGGCCCGCTTCGGCTTCGCGCTAGGTTGGGAAGCGGCGAGCTTCAATCAGTTGATCGGCTGGCAGAAGGGCGACGAGTTCGAGGCGGCGCGAGTGAAGAGCAGTCAGTAGGGAGTCGCGAGCACCGAATCGCGACTAGCGAGAGGCACGCTTTAGTGGATTGCGATCCCCTCTGCTGCGGCGAGTTTGGCCTGGCGTTCGTCGAAGGTCCAGAAGGACTTAGCTCCCAGTTCGAGAGCGGAAGCTATATGTCGTGTCACAAATATGTGACACATTTCAAGGCATCAACGCCTCGGCCCAGCCATTCCGCCACGTTCACCGATTTCGTCCCTGGCCGATCAGAATCAACAACTTAAGCCCGTAACCTAGGTAACTTTAGCCTGCCGCCAGAGGCATGATAGCCTCGGTATGTAGTTGTGTAATCAGCAACTTCCGAACAGAGCCTACCAGGAAGCGATGCCGAGAATTCCATTCTTTCGCCTAGGCGGCGCGCCGGAGAAGCCGGCGCCACCGGCGCTGGCTAAATCCGTGCCCGCAGTTTCGCTGGAGGGGCTCGCCCTGGGCGTGGACAACCTGCGCCACGACGTTGTGCTCAGCACAAAATTCGCCGATGCCACGCGCGCCCACATCGCGCGCCAGATCGCTCGGCATGGCGAGGTTGAAGGATTGCTGTCGGCGGAGGCAGCCTTGTCCACGCAGGGGCCGGCGTGGATGCACAATCAGGTCCGCGTCGATCCGCGAGCTAAGAGCGATTCGGGCGAGTGGAAAACGATCCTCTCGGAACTGCACGTGGCGGCTCTGAATCGCGCCAAAAAAGAAGGCAAGATTCCTGTCGACCTTCTGGCCCGGCTGGCCATCACGAAATTCCTGCGCACAGAAATGAACCAGCAGTTCGCCCAGGTTCTGGAACGTTGCCGCGTGCTCCTGAAAAGCTACGACGGCATGAGGCAACAAAAGGCGGTGGAATACCGCGACCGCGTCGCCGGATTCCAGGTGCGCAAAAAAATCATCCTGCGAAAAACCGGGCAGGAACTGTTCGAGACTCTGCGCGAAGTGGAAAAAGGAACGCTGGCGCGCACCCGCCGCTCTTTGTTTGGGCCGGATGGCGAAAGCTATGTCCTGTTCGTAAACCGCCTGGCATTTTCCGAAGATGGCCGCGACGATTTCCTGTGCGCCGAACATTACGTGATGATGGGCAACTGGGACCGCGACGCCGACCGCTACGGGCGCCTGCGCGAAACGGTTTCAACTTTCCTGCGATCTCTTTATGGGCAGGACGCAAGCGGTGAGACCATCGACTCCTGGATGAACGTGCGCGACAATGCGGGCGCGCTGGTGGGCAGCGGAACGCCCGACCAATCGACCGACGAAGGGGTGGCGCAGGAGGAACGGCTGGCAGCCTGGGTGCGACTGCTGGAAGACGAAGGCATCATGGAGCACGTGATCGCCTCCTACTGCGTGGTGCCGTTGCTCAGCGAATACGCGCCCCGCATCAATCCGCAGCAACTGAAAACCGCACTCACCGATCGCACGGAATGCGACCGCGTGGAGCGCATGATCCAGGAGCATGGCAAGCTTTCTCCCCACAGCCTCTACGCTGCCGTGGCGAAAGTAGCCAGCTGCCGCGGCGCCGAGCGCGCAAAGGTGGCCGCGCGGTTTCTGGGGGACTTCTTTCATTATCACCGCGACCTGCGCCGCCTGGAAACGTTGAACTCGGCGCTCGACACGGTGAACCTCGTCACCAACGACCGCATGCGCGAGCTCTCGCGGGTCAACGGCACCCTATACGAATTTCTGCTGCCGGAAGAGCAGGCCGAGACCGACGAACACAAAGTGACGCGCCACGTGGTATTGAAGGCCGATGTGCGCGATTCCACCCGCCTGACCCGCACCTTGATGGACCAGGGCCTGAATCCGGCTTCCTATTTCAGCCTGAACTTCTACGATCCGGTGAACAAACTGCTGGCGAAATACGGCGCGCAAAAAGTTTTTCTGGAAGGTGACGCCATCATCCTGGCGATTCTGGAACGCGAAGGCGAGCCGGGGCTTGCGGTGAGCCGCATGTGCGTGCTGGCGCGGGAAATCATCGAAATCGTGCGCGGCTACAACCAACTGGTGCAGCGCTCCGGAATGCCGGGGCTGGAACTCGGGGTAGGCATCACGCTGCAGGAAGCCGCGCCTTTATACCTGATGGATGGCGAACACCAGATCATGATTTCCGAAGCGCTCAACGAGAGCGACCGGCTTTCTTCCTGCAACAAGCAAGCGCGCAAAATGATGGAGGCGCAAGCGGGTCCTTTTCATGTGTACGCCTTTCAGTCGGCGGAGCCTGAAGCTGGTGGAAACAGCGAAGATTCCATTCTGAGCTTCAATCTGGGCGGCATTCGCATGAACGAAGCGGCGTTCCGCAAGTTGCAGCAGGAGATCTCGCTGCAGCCGCTCTCTGTGAAACTTCCGGCTTCCATGGCGTCGGACAAAGGCGAATACAAACTCTCGAGCGGCATGGTGCCGGTCGACCGCGATATCTTCCGCAAAATCGTGGTGCGCGAAAGCCGCGTCCCGCGCATCGATCCGCGCGACTTTTCGGTGAAGGGCTGGACGGAGCGCCACTACTACGAAGTGTGCACCGATCCCGCGATTTATGCGGCGCTGGAGAAGAAAAAGGGCGCTGGAAGATAGGCTTCCGCTTCAACGTCAAGCACCGCTGGCCGCAGCAACCTGCTAGAAGCTCGAGCCTACTCGCGACGGCCGGAATGGAATGTGGAATGTAGCTTCCACGTCTACAGGGACGCCGTTCTTGGTAGCGGGGCGGAATTGCCATTGCTTGATGGCTTGACTGGCGAAGGGGTCGATGCGGTCGTCGATGCCGCGCAAGATGCGGACTGCTCCCACGCTGCCGTCGGCTTGGATAACCGCATATACAATCACCGTGCCGGCGACGTTCTCGTGCATAAGCTGCAGAGGATATGCGGGATCGACCTTGCGGATCGGGGTGGGCGCGGCCAGCCCGGCGGAATCCGCGACGGAATCTTGCCCGATTTCGGCAAAGCGGATGATCCAACTGCCTCCGGCCGAGTTCAGGTTGGGCATGTTGAGGCTGAGCGAATAAAATTTGCGGTCGCCGAACACGGCCCGTTCCGCATCCGAAAGTCTCGCAGCTTCGGGTTGAGGCGAGTGCGGGGGACGGTTCGCGCTTGGCAGAGCAAGGCCGGCCAAGAGGCGAGGATTCACCGAGTTCGCCGGCGATGAAATTTTTCCGACCGGGTTCCCCGCGACGGGGGCCGTTTTCCCCTCGGCAGCCCTTCCCACATACAACCCGGCAGGGAAATCGCCGTTTCCGTTTTCTTTATTCCCGCTTCCGTGTCCAGCCGCATTTGCCGAAGCACCCGGAGTGCCCGACGCTCCGCGGTGTCCGTCCGGCGTCGCGGCGAAAGCCCCACGGCGATTGCCGGCAGGCGGGTCCGGGGGCGCGCCCACAGCGGGATGAAGATTGAGCGCGATAATGCGCCGTCCCGCGCCGGAGTATCCCGAAGCCCCCGGCGGAGGCGGCACCACCTGCGCAGCCATGGTGTGGGACAAGGCTCCAGCGAACGCCCGCTGCTCGCCCAGCGCAAGCTGCGGCGCGGGCGCGATCACCGCCGAGCGGCCAATATTGATCTGCCCGGCCGTGCGGATCGACGAACTCATGACCTCGGGGGGCGGTTCAATGACGGCCGGCTGCGGGGCTTGCGGAATGGCGTTCTGTAGCGCAGCACGCAGGTCGGGCGGCGGCGCGACCACGGAATCCGTAACGTTCGGCGCGATGCGCATCAAACTCGACGCCAAGACTACGGGAGCCGGCGGCACCGCAAGCTGCGGGCGGAGCGAATTCTCCTCAGACCACGCCACAATGTTCGGCAGAGCCGTGTTCGGCAGAACCGTATCGCGCTTGAGCTTCACCTCAGGCGGCGCGACGATGGTCTGGAACCGGTTGTCCGCCTGCGGAGGCAGCGAAATAATCGTCTGCTGCGAAAGCTCCGGGTCGGCGTGCTGTGGCCGGTCCGCTTCGGCGCGCCGCGTGTCGAGTGGAGGCAGGTATTCCACCGGCTCATAGATAACAACTTGCACGCGGTCAAAGTTAGCGCGAGGTTCGATCACCGGCTGCAGCGACCAGAACTGCGAAAACGAAACCAGCACAGCCATCGCGACCGCGTGAAGGCCGATCGATTCCCAAAAACGCAGCCAGGGCAACCGGCGCAGCACGAACACGTCTGCCCAGAATATTCCGGGAGCGGATTCAATCCGCAGCGCTGGCCGAGGAAAGATCAAGTCGCGAAGATTGCCAAAGAAAACGCGCGGCCAAGACTCAAGCTCCACCACAAAACCGGGAACGGGCGCGGCTTGCGGGCTGGAGAGGGCTGGGTAGTCGCGGACTTCCATTATTCAATCCATGTTATCTGCCCCCGAGCTTTTCGGGGGAGCCGGAAGGACATAAACGTTTCAGTTGAAATTGCGCCGAACGAAATGTTTTGTGCAGATTCTTCGATGCAATTCTTGTGATCGCGGTTTTCGGAATAGCAGGGAGTAGGATGAACTCTGCAGGAGAGCAATCATGCGAGAAGTTGGCAGAGTCGTTGTGATGGCAGCCGTTTTGCTGGGCATGCCATTGTCCTCGTTCTCGGCGCCGCAAGAGGCGAAGGCGGCGGCGTCCCCGGCGAAAGATGCTGTCGAGGGCAGGCAATACTCTGGCACCTACACCTTCCTGAAGGAGGGCGAGTACCTGCAGATCACCGTGGAAGAAGGCGGGCAGTTGACTGGTTTCATTTCGCGCTTCGACGATCGGGGAAACCCAAGCGACAAGAGCGGGTTCGTCGACCAGTTCATCAAGACCGGCAAACTCCATGACGTCCAATTGAACTTCACTACCAAGCCGCTGCACGACCTGTGGTTTGAGTTCAAAGGAACGGTCGAACGTGGCGCAGGAAAAGATCGTGGAGATGAAGGCTATTACGTCCTGAAGGGCACTTTGACGGAGAATACAACCGCTCCCGATAAAAAAGTCACGTCGCACGCCCAGGAAGTGACTTTCAAGATGTTTCCCCAGGAAGCCGATTCGGCTCCGAAGAACTAGCTAACGGGCTGGGCCGCAAGATTGGTGGTTGCTTACTGCCCAGCGCGGATCGGCGAGAGGCTGGGGCGCACAAAGGCTTTGCTCTTGGCATCGGCCTTCTCAGAGTCGTAAGCTAGATCTGGACCGCCGTCAGAATTGCTGCTGGCTTCAGAGAGAGCCTTGGCCAGCGCGCGATACGACCGGCTGATGTCCTGGCCTTCCTGCAAAACCACGGGCGTGCCGTGATCGATGGCAGGCGAGACGGAGTGAAATGCGTTCGGAACCTTCCAATAAACCTTGCAGCGCGTAGCCTGCTCCACATCCTCGTCGGTAAATCCCGGAATCTTCTTGTAGCGGTTCAGCACCATGCGCATGTGGTCGCGCCCGGTGCCTTCCCCGAGGTAGGAGTGGATGCGGCCCGCGCTCCACAATGAAACGACATCTGTTTGCGCCACCACCAGAACCGCGTTGGAAAGGTCCGAGAGCAAGTGTGTGGTGGGATCAAGCCGGCTGGAGCCGTCAATGATGACGTAGCGGTAATGATTCACCAGAAGATCGAAAAGCCTGGCCAGTTCCGCGGGCGTGGCCAGCGTGTCATACGGTTGTTGCGGGCCGGCGAGAAGATGCAATCCTTCTTTGGTCGTCGACATCAGGCCATCGAGCAGAGATACATCCAGGCGGTGAAGATTCTGCAATGCGTCAAGCACGCCGAATTGCGGCCGCAAGTTCAAATGCAGTGCCGCATGGCCGATCGGAGCGAAATCCACCAGCACAACATCGCCGTGCGCCTGCTGCAAAGCCATGGCAGTATTCACCGCGGCGGTGGTAGCTCCGGCGCCGCCCTTGGCGCTGAGAAAAGTGAAAATGGGCGCTTTGCCCGCCCCTCCGCGCACGCGGGTGCGAGTGGAGCTGTAGCGCGTGAGGGCTTCGAGCCAGGCCTCGGCTCCGGCGGCATTGTCCAAATATTCGCAAGCCCCGGAGCGCATGCTGGCCACGATGTTCGCGGGCTGCGTCATCTCGCCGTTGGCGAAAATCGCAATCTGCTGCGTGGTGGCGTGAATCAGCTCAATCGCATGAATGGCGCGGTGGGAATCCTTGGCCGGAATGTCGACGATCACAACTTCGGCGCGCGAGTCCTGAATCTGGCGCAGGATCGAATCGGTAGGTCCCAGCGGGAGGCCTGCCTGGCTGAACACGGCCCGGCCCAGGCGCGTCGCTTCCAGACGCTCCTGAAGCGCGGATAAGTGTTCCCGGTCCTCGGTCAGGAGGGCGACGGCGATCCCATGCATTGTGCGGTTCTCGCTGATTTCTCTCGGTGTTTGCATGTTAGAAAGAGAACCGACGCTCCGCCAAGTGACTTAAGTAACAGGCGCTACCGGGACGAATGTTACCTCCGCCGCTCCAATCTTGCGAGAAGCAAGGAGCCCACTGAACTTGCAGGCGTTGGAAGAGTCCGAGGAGATTCGGTCCAAGTGACGTCAATTGTAAGCCAAGACGCAAGGGTTGCAAAGGGCTCGAAGGTGCCATTGTTTTAGCATGATTTTGTCCCCCCCTAACAGCAGCGTGAAAATGTCACCCTATGAGAGGAAGGACACAGTCTTAAAATTCTCAGTGAGTAAAAATTTGTAAAGATTTCGCTGAATCTCGGCCAGTGTCTGCCTGCCTTTTACAATCGAGTGGTAATCTGATCGCGTTTGGGGATGCGAGCGGAGCGTTGGCCTGTTAAGGGCTAAAACAATATTATTTGTGAGAAAGGACGACACGGATTGACATGGATGATTCTATGGATCGCCTTGGGAGTGGGTGTGCTGGGTACGTTGTCTTCGCTCGTGTTCCTCGGTCTTGTGTTGGCCGGAGTCGTTCGATTTCACCAGGAGGCTCGCCAGCAACTCGGCTCGATTCCTGACTATGCGAGGCTGCCGGCGGTGTCTGTGCTTAAACCAGTGCACGGCATCGAAGCGCAGCTCAAGGAAAACATTGAAAGTTTCTTTCGGCAGGATTATCCCGAATACGAAATTCTCTTTGCCGCAGACTCGGCTGACGATGCCGCGCTGGAGATTGCGCGTGAGGTGAGCGCTCGCTATCCGCAGATTCGGAGCCGGATTCTAGTAACCGGTGCTCCGTGGCCCAATCCGGCGGTCTACTCGTTTCATTGCATGGCCGAGGCGGCGGCTCACGAGATTCTGGTTACCACCGACAGCGACGTGGAAGTCTCCCCACGCTATCTGCGGGAGATTGTGGCGCCTTTGCTGGACCCGAAAGTCGGGATGGTCACTTGCGTGTATCGCGGCAAAAACGTCGCGGGGTTCTTTTCGGCGCTTACCGCCATCGGCATGTCGGTGGAGATGACCGCCGGAGTGCTAGTAGCGAATCTGCTGGAAGGAATGAAGTTTGGATTGGGACCGACCACGGTAGTGCGCAAGGATTCGCTGGCGAGCATTGGAGGCTACAGCGCGCTGCGAGATTACATCGCTTATGATTTTGCCATCGGCAACCTGATCGCGGCTGCAGGCTACCGGGTGGTGCTTTCGGCCCACATCATCGATCACGTCGTGAACCAGAAATCGTTTTCGCGCATGTGGCAAAATCAGTTGCGATGGGCTCAATCGACGCGTTATTCGCGCCCGAAAGGCCACTTTGGAAGCGGGCTGATTTTTGCCATGCCCTACGGCTTGCTGGGGTTTATAGCGGCCGCATTGTTGGGGCATCTCGGAGTGGGCAGTCTGCTGTTAGGGACGGCCGTGCTGAACCGGCTGATCGAAGCCTGGCTGGTGGGCTGGACTGTGGTTCGTGACCCGAAAGTCCGCAGGAGACCTTGGCTGTATCCGCTGCGCGATCTGCTCGGTTTTGCTGTCTGGTTCGCCAGCTACCTGAACTTGCGCTATGTATGGCGCGACAGCCGGTTCGAGTTAGCAGGAACCCGAATCGCGCTGCGGCAGAAATCTTCAGATAGTCCGTAACGGTTAGTTTGATAAGAAACCTGGAGGTTGTGATTGCGCGTACTGGTCACGGGTGCTGCGGGGTTTATCGGCAGCCACATGGTCGACCACATGCTTGCTGCGGGCCACAGTGTCGTCGGGCTCGACAACTTTTCGAGCGGACAGCGGCGATTCCTGGAGGGTGCCCTGGTCCACCCTCAATTCCGGCTGCATCAGGCAGACCTGTTTGAGCGCACGAAGCTGGCACAGGCGATGCAAGGCGCGGAGCTGGTGGTTCATTTCGCCGCGAACGCCGACGTCCGCTTCGGTACAGAACATCCACGGAAGGATCTGGAGCAGAATACAATCGCAACCTGGAATGTGTTGGAGGCTATGCGCGAGCAGGGCTGCAGGCGCATTGTGTTTTCTTCGACAGGATCGGTCTACGGAGAGCCCAACATCTTCCCCACACCTGAGACGTGCCCGTTTCCGCTTCAGACGTCGCTATACGGGGCATCGAAACTGGCCGCGGAAGGGCTGATTCAAGCCTATTGTGAGGGCTTTGGAATGCAAGGCTATATCTTCCGCTTCGTATCGATCCTGGGAGAGCGCTACTCACACGGTCACGTGTTCGATTTTTGGCAACAGCTTTCGCAGCACCCGGAGCATCTTCGAGTGCTGGGCAACGGGCATCAGCGGAAATCGTATTTGTACGTACAGGATTGCATCGACGCGATTGTTGTTGCGCTCGATCGGGCGACTGAGAGGCTGAACATCTTCAATCTGGGCACGGACGAATATTGCGAGGTCAACGACTCGATCGGCTGGATCTGCGATCATCTGGGGTTGCATCCAAAGCTTACGTACTCAGGCGGAGAACGGGGCTGGGTGGGGGACAGCCCGTTTATCCTGCTGGACTGCTCGCGCATCCGAGCTCTGGGCTGGCGGCCGAAATTGACCATCCAGCAGGCTGTTTTGGCTACTATCAAGTTCGTGAGCGCAGACGCCACGGTGGTGAAGGCGGAGGCTTAGATTCGTTATGCTTGCCGTACTGAATGCTGGCCGTGGATAGTGGGATCAGGGAAACCCTCGTTTGATCATCACACGAAGTCCGTTACGAATTTCATTGGGCGGAGGGGGCACCGATCTTCCGTCGTACTACCAAAAGCACGGTGGGTTTGTGCTCTCGGCCGCTATCAACCGCTACGTTTACATCACCATCAACGAAGCTTTTCGGCCGCGGATTATCTTGAAGTACTCCAAGCTGGAAGATGTGGAGCGATGGGAAGACATCCAGCATCCCATCATTCGCGAAGCTCTGCGCTTGACGGGGATCACGGGGCCATATCTCGAGATCGTCAGCCTCTCTGACATTCCGGCGGGTACCGGGCTGGGTTCGTCGGGGAGTTTCACGACCGCTTTGCTGCGCGCGCTGCACACCATGAAACGGAGTTTTGTACCTCCCCAGGAATTGGCGGAACAGGCTTGTCACATCGAGATCGATGTACTGAAGGAGCCGATTGGCAAGCAGGATCAGTACATTTCGGCGTTTGGGGGCATCACCTGTTTTGAATTTCTGCCGGATGACCGGGTGATCGCCGAGCCTTTGAAGATTGCCCCTCAGACCCTGGCCAATCTCGAGGATAATCTGCTTCTGTTCTTCACCGGCGCGTCGCGCTCGGCGGCAGACGTGCTGCGCGATCAGGATACGCGGACGCGCGACAATGCGAACGAAATGCTGGAGAATCTGCACCACACCAAGAATCTCGGCCAGGAGAGCCGGGACGCACTGCTGGCCGGCGATCTGCGCAAGTTCGCCGAACTCATGCACGCGCACTGGGAGCACAAGAAAAAGCGCTCGCCGGGAATCAGCAGCGGCCTGATCGACGAAATGTACGAATTAGCTCGCGCCCATGGAGCTCTGGGCGGCAAACTGATCGGCGCGGGCGGCGGGGGATTTCTGCTGTTCTACACCGAAGACAAGACTCGGCTTCGCGACGTCATGAGAAAGGCTGGGTTGCGCGAGGTCCGGTTGCAGTTTGACTTCAGCGGAACTTCCGTGCTGGCGCATTCTTAGGAGCACACCAGGGACTATGCTACCTGTGGCCATACTTGCCGGGGGCTTGGCGACGCGCCTGGGACCGCTGACCGAAACCGTGCCGAAGTCGCTGATCGCGATCAAGGGCGAAGCTTTTGTGGCGCATCAGCTACGACTGCTGCAGGGCAGCGGCATCCAACACGTCATATTGTGCGTGGGCCATCTGGGCCAGATGATTGAGCGAGCAATCGGGAACGGCGCTGACTTTGGAGTCAAAGTGGAATATTCCTATGATGGGGCAACGTTGCTGGGTACGGCGGGAGCCATCAGGAATGCGTTGCCGAAACTGGGAAAGAGCTTTTTCGTGATGTATGGCGATTCCTATCTGGCCTGTGACTATGCCGCCGTGGAGCAGGAGTTCTGGCGGAGAGGTAAGTCAGGGCTGATGACAGTGTTCCGCAACGACGGACAATGGGATTCTAGCAACGTCGAGTTCGAGGAAGGCCGGATTTTGGCTTACAGCAAGAAGAACCGGACTGTGCGCATGCGACACATCGATTACGGGCTGGGGGTGTTCCGTGCAGAAGCCTTTGCCGGCACACGAGCCGCAGATCTGGCGGATGTTTACGCTGAGGTACTCGAGGCTAACGATCTAGCTGGCGTGGAAGTGCACGAGCGCTTCTATGAGATAGGCTCGCCCGCGGGATTGAAGGAAACGATATCGTTCTTGAGCCAACGGGGAAGTGCGCGAAAATGAGCAGGGACGGACTTGATCGGGCATTCACCGAAGGCTTTCTCGGCGAGGCTGCCGAGATCATTGCGAAACTGGATGTGGCGGCCATCGAAAAGGCCGCTGGCCTGCTTGCCGGCATTCGAGCGGCGGGTGGGCGCCTGTTTGTCCTCGGCGTGGGCGGCAGCGCTGCCAACGCTTCACACGCCGTCAACGACTTCCGCAAGATCGCCGGCATTGAGGCTTATGCTCCTACCGACAATGTAGCGGAACTGACGGCCCGCACTAACGATGAAGGCTGGGCTTCGATCTTCGACAGCTGGTTGCGCACTAGCCGGCTGTGTGCTGACGACCTGCTGCTGATTCTCTCGGTGGGAGGAGGGA
>DATDGM010000020.1:0-3757 GCA_036522075.1 Candidatus Sulfotelmatobacter sp. | reverse complement strand
TGATCGGCGCCGACGACTTTTCCTGCACCTGGCGAGACCGCCGCATCACCGCAAACTACAAGCCCGGCGGCCTATCCGACGGCGACCTGGTTTCGCTCGAAATGCGTTAGACTACGACGCCAGAGCGGGACCCCTCGTACGATCAGGGCAGCAGAACTCGCTTGCAGCCTGTCCAGTTCAGGAGCACAATCAATGCGTAATGCCGCATCAGGCCAAAACAGGCCGTGCGCGCCCCTCTCGAAGGAGATCGAAATGAAAAGTCGCCTGTTCTTCACCCTGGTCCTATTCCTGCCACTCGCACTTCCGGCATTCTCGCAGCAAACTACATCCAGTTCGGGCAGCCAGCAGGCCGCGCCAACAGGGCAAACTGCTCCCACCTCTCCGAGCGTCGACTCGGCCCGCGAGCCGCTGCAACCGGTGAAGAGTGGCGACTTTTGGGACGGCGATGATCCCAACGTCGTCCATCTCATCACTCACCCGTTTGCCACGAAGGCATACGTCAAGCGCCAAGTTCAGCCCATCGGCGATCGTCTCAACGAACTGGATCAGATAACTGCAGCCGATGCCACCAAGATCAAGGACATCGATGCCAACTCCCAACATGGAATTCAGTTAGCCTCGGAGAAAACCACCTTGGCGGATCAGCACGCCACCGACGCCGCGACCGGCGCGCACACCGCGCAAGCGACCGCTACGCAGGTGTCCACACGCGTCTCGACCGAGGAGCAGATTGTGGGCAACCTCGATCAATACAAAGGCACTGGGCAAACGGAAATCCTCTTCCGTCCCGGCCAGACGGTTTTGAGCAAGCAGGCCAAGGACGCCCTCGATCAGATGGCTTCCCCGCTCAAGGATCAGCACAGCTACATCATCGAAATCCAGAGCTTCTCGGCAGGCCACGGTCAGGCCGCAATTGGCGCCTCGCAGAAAATGGCCGATGCGGTGGTGCGCTACCTGGTACTCACGCACGGCATCCCGGTGTACCGCATCTACACCGTCGGCATGGGCAGCGCGGCGGTGGCTGGTGAAGGAACCGCGCCCAAGCGCATCAGCGGCGGGAAAGTCGAAGTCAGTCTCCTGAAAAACGATCTAGTCAGTTCCTCGCAGCGTTGATGGGACGGAAAACGACGGGCGAGCCCTTGACGGCTCGCCCGTTTGATTTCCGGCGCTGCTCTGATCGTGTAAAGATTCTACTGCCCGAGGATCCCCTTTTTCAGGCCCGCATTGGGTGGCTTAGGCCCCAGCCACACGGAGAAGAGCATTCGGCCGAAAGCTGGACCAGCGATGGTCATCTTGTCGTTGCCGTTGATGGCGAGCGTTGTGCCCGTGCCGGAACGCACGTGAAGACCATCTGGTCGCCTTCCTTGACGGGCTCCAGCGCGCCGAGCATGCGTTCGATATCGGCCTGCATCGTCTTCTTCCCATCCGGCATATTGTCGCTGAACGACTCGTCGAATGCATCGCTCATCTCGCTTCTTGCTCGCACCGTGCAGGAAGTGCATGACGATCCGCTTAGGCACGTCGGCATTGAAGATCGCAACGGCGTCCGACGACTTCTGCGGAAGGTAGAGCCCCGCGACGTCCACCTTCACCATGTGCTTGGTTCGTAATCCCAGGCCATTGAGCACCAGCGTTGTGCTCCCGATCTGCGCGGTATCCGGCCGGGTCACGCCCGCCAGGCTGGCGGCGTGCAGATGAATAACCGACGTCAGCCCGAACAGGGCAATGGCGAGCGACATGGCGGTCTTGCGAATGAGACCTCCGTGAGCAGGAGCAGTACGACCCGCGGTGCTACCACAAGCAATCAAGCAAACCGCCAGCCAAGCGCGGGTGTACATCTCCTGACACCCGTTCCGCATCCAGCAACCATTCGTGCGCCTTCTTACATATGTCTGCCTTCGTACGGACCAATGTGCGGCATCGTTTTTCCGCCCGCCGGTCAAGAACCACGAAATCCGGCAAAATAGAAGTGCGGAAAAGGGTCGAACTTATTCGCATTTCAAGTTACCATTTTAGCCAGACTCGCTCCTGGTGCGGATTCGGAGCGGCGACATTTTTTGGGGGAAGCATGGCAATCAACTTTGTGCGGGCACCAGAAGGAAGCGACGACTCGATCCAGTTTCAGCCCATCGAGCGGCTAAAGGTATATTTATTCGGGGCGACGATTTTGTTTGCCTCGTTTGGAATGGGCGAAGCGGTCTATCGCCTGTTGTTTTCAGAGTTCGATGGCATAACGGATCGGATTCCGATTGAACTGCTGTTTGGCTTGGTATTCGCCTGGCTCGCCACGAAGTTCGTAGGCGGCATTTACAGAAATCGTAAGCAGAGAAGCGCGCGGCTCAACTTCATTTGGGCTCGAAATCATCAAATACGAGGCGCTTTGGAAGCAATCAATCCGTTGGCCCATCCCTCCAGAAACCAGCAATCCATTCGAGTCATCCGCGAAGAAGTCGACAGGATTGAGTCGGCGCTGAAGGAGATTTTGCCCGGCTAGACTGTGGTGCCCGGATCCTGGCTCCCGCTGGTCTTTTGCGTAAAGACCCACTTGAAAAGTGGATGTTAGAATTAAGTGTCTAGGTTTCACAGTTTTACCCAAATATGACGCAAATCCTGGACGCGATTCATTCCCCTTCTGACGTCAAACAGCTTTCGCTTCCCCAACTGGAACAATTGGCCTTTGAGATCCGCGAGGAACTAATCACCGTTCTCGCGAAAACTGGCGGCCACCTCGGACCCAACCTCGGCGTGGTGGAGTTGACCATCGCCATGCATTACGTCTTCAACACGCCCGAGGATCATTTTGTCTTCGATGTGAGCCACCAGGCCTACGTTCATAAATTACTCACGGGACGCCGCCAGCAGTTCCACACCATCCGCACGCCAGGCGGGCTCAACGGCTTTATGCTGCGCACGGAGAGCCCACACGACTCCTATGGAGCGGGACACGCCGGCACGGCCTTGTCCGCTGCCTTGGGCATGGCGGTCGCGCGCGACCGTGCGGGTGGGAAGGAACATGTCGTGGCGCTGGCAGGGGACGCAGCTTTCACCTGCGGCATTGCCTACGAGGCCCTGAATAATATTTCGCATCACACCCGCCGCCTAATCGTTGTGCTCAATGATAATGAGTGGTCGATCGACAAAAACGTCGGCGCAATTGCGAGCTACCTCAACACAATTGTGACCAACCCACGTTTCGATTATCTGCACGAGCGTGCGGGAAGATTCGTCGAGAAGTTAGGCGGCAAAATAGCGCTGCGCATGGCGCGCAAGGCAGAGGAAGCCGCCAAGAGCATTTTCTGGCCGAGCGTGATTTTCGAAGAGCTAGGGCTGAAATATTATGGTCCGCTCGACGGACACGACATCCCCACCCTGATCAAGACTTTCGAATTCCTGAAGGCCCAGAACCGTCCGGTTTTGTTGCACGTGCTCACGCAGAAAGGCAAGGGGTTTGAGCCGGCTCTGCTGAAACAGAAGAAATTTCACGGCCTGGGGCCCTACGATCCGGAGACGGGCGAGACCAAGCCGCCTGCCTTGCGTACCTACTCGGAGGTGTTTGCCGACACCCTGGTGAAGCTGGCGAACATGAACCCTCGGGTGGTAGCCATCACCGCAGCTATGCCCAACGGGACGGCGTTGGATCGGTTTCAGCCCCACCACCGGGATCGATATTTTGACGTCGGCATTGCGGAAGAGCACGCCGTAATCTTTGCCGCCGGGATGGCGACCAAGGGCTACAAACCTTTTTGCGCCATCTATT
>DATDGM010000019.1:0-4627 GCA_036522075.1 Candidatus Sulfotelmatobacter sp. | reverse complement strand
GTCGATTCCCATGCCGGCGCGGGCTTTGCCTTCGCTGCTGAAAGCGAGACCGGCTTCCACAGCCACGTCCTTGAAAGTACCATTGTGCTGGTTGCGATATAGCGTGTTGGGCTGCGTGTCGTTGGCCACAAGCACGTCGGGCCAGCCGTCACGGTTGCCGTCGAGCAAGGCAACTCCCAGTGATTTGGAACTGCTGTCAAAGATTCCGCTCGCTGCGGTGACGTCTTCGAAGGTTCCGTCGCCGCGATTGTGAAAGAGCCAGCAGGTTTCTCCCCGATAGGCTTCCGGGGTGCAATACGATTTGTGCTTTCCGTCGAGGCTGCAGAACACATCGCGCTCGGGCGACCATTTCACATAGTTGCAGACAAAGAGATCGAGCCAGCCGTCGCGATCGTAGTCAAACCACAGAGCAGACGTGCTGAATCCCTCGCGCTTGCCGAGACCGCTCGCGGTGGTGACGTCCACGAATGTGCCTTTGCCGGTGTTGCGGAACAACCGGTTTTGGCCTACGCAGGTGACGAGAATGTCGGGGAAGCCATCATTGTTGTAGTCGCCCACAGCCACGCCCATGCCGTAGAGTTCGACATCGAGACCCGCGCGCGAAGTCACGTCGGTGAAAGTGCCGTTCCCGTTGTTGTGGTAGAGGCGTAGCGTGGTGCGGTTCTTCTTGTGGCCGGGCCAGTCAGCACCGTTGATCAGCAGGATGTCCTGCCATCCGTCCCGATCGTAGTCCAAAAAGGCGCAGCCGGAGCCGAGCGTCTCCGGCAGGAACTTCCCCCCGAACGCCCCACTGTTGTGCTGGAACTGAATCCCAGCCTTGGCGGTCACGTCCGCGAATCGAAAACCAGGAGAAGCCGCCGAGCCGGATTGAGCCCGGGCGAGAAGCGTCATCCGCGACAACGATGCCAGACCTGCCATTCCCCATAGGAAGGACCTGCGGTTCACGGAACGTTCACCAGCCCGGCACGAATCGCATACACCACCAGTTCTGCGGTCTTATGAATTCCCAAGGTGTTCATGATGTTGGCGCGGTGGACCGCCACGGTGTTGGCGCTGAGATCGAGGACGACGGCGATCTCTTTGTTTGACTTGCCGTCGACGATCATCTGGAGAACTTCGAGTTCACGCTGCGTCAGGGCAGCGCGTTCACCCTTGAGAGGCGTGCTCTGCGCGACTTGCGGATCGAAGAACGTTTCTCCTGCGGCAACCTTCCGGATGGCAGCCCCCAATTCCAGTTCCAGGGCATTCTTGAGCATGTAGCCTTTGGCTCCAGCATCGATCGCCTGCCGCACCCACGTGCTTTCAGTGTGCATGCTGAGCATGAGTACCGCTGTGTGCAACGAATCCTCCAGAATTTCGCGCGTGGCTTGCAGGCCGTTCATGCCAGGAAGAGCACAGTCCATGACCACGACCTGCGGGTGCAACTCCTTCGCCAGTCTCACGGCTTCTTCGCCATCGCCTGCCTCGCCCACCACTTTCATGTCGGGCTCATCTTCCAGCATGCGCCGGAAACCGCGGCGGACCAGGCTGTGATCATCCACGAGCAAGACTGTGATCTTCTTTTCCATAGGCCTCCGCCTTTTCTCTGGGAACAAACAAGTGCACTCTGGTTCCACCTTCTGGCGGACGGCAGAAGACGATCCGTCCCCCCATCAGCTCCGAGCGTTCGCGCATGGCCACCAAACCAATCCCTTGCTTCTTCGGCCGGCCCGCGAATCCAACTCCATGATCTTCAACTTCCAGTTCAACCGCGTCCGGCAAGAAAAGCAGCCGCACCCAGGCTTGCTTGGCTCCCGAGTGCCGCGCCACGTTGTTCAGCGCCTCCTGAAGCACGCGGTAGATGTGCACGCCGGCTCCGCCGTCCACTGGAAACGGCTCGCCCCGCTTTTCATAGGATATGGCAATTCCCGTTTGTCTTTCCACGGTGGGGATATACCAGTCGAGGGTGCTCTCGAGGCCGGCTTCGTCGAGCATGACTGGATGCAACGCCTGCGAGAGGCTGCGCACGCTCTCCAGCGTCGTCTGCACGGTCTCGAGAACTTCCTGCAAATCCGCGCGCAGTGATGAGCCCTCCGGGGCGTGCGTTCCGGCGCGGCGCAGCATCGATCCGACCGCAGTGAGTACCTGGCCAAATTCGTCATGGAGTTCGCGCGAAATGTAGCGGAGCGTCGATTCCTGGGTCGAGATCAGCTTCTGCGCCAGTTCACTGCGGCGCGCGGAAATTTCCTCCAGCCGGGCGAAGAGGCGGCGGTTCCAGCGGATGATGGACAGACTGCTCAGCAGTATGGCGAGCAAGGTCGCGGCCAGAAAAATGTAAACCTGGAGCTGGACGCGGTCGTAAATCTGGACAATGCGCAACGCGGCCTGCTCCTCATTCTCGCTGTTCTGCACCAGCAAACGAGCCACGGCGGTGCTCAGCGCCGCCTGGCGTTCCTGCAACGAAAGCTGGATCTGTTCGCGCGCCTCCTTCTCCTTGCCTTCATGGGCGAGGGCGAAGACGCGGTCGACGGCATCCCAGAACTGGGTAAAGGAACCGGTCAGAAATGCGCTCTGCTCCGGGGTTCGGCTGGCCGCGGCGAAATCGGCCTCCCGGTGAATGGCGTCGTCGAGATCGGTCCGAATGCGCTGAAACTGGGCGGACCACGCGGTCAGAGGATAAGGCTCGTCCCCGCTGACCATGTCGCGCATGGCCACCGCCAGCACGTTGAGATCGTTCTGGATTCTCAGCAACTGCAGGGAATCTTTTCGGTTGCGGTCGACCAGCCCGGTCTGCAACTTGCGCAGACCGGTGACCTGCCACGTAATGTACGCCGAGTAGGCCACGACCGCCGACAACGTGATAAAGAGGCCCAACAGCAGGCCTAAAGTCGGGGAACGCTCCGGCGGAGACGGTCGGGACACGCCCCGAGCATACAACGGCGGGGCATAGCCTGTCACAGCCCAGCAGGCAGCCAGCAGATGTGTGACAATGCAGTAATAATGAAGCGAATCCAGACTCCAGAGAGTCGAATTATAGATTGAGTCCCCCAGCGAAAGACGCGCCGAAGCCCCCGAAGATCCAGCGGCTGAAGGTTGTTTTGCCCGAGGTGTGGAAGCTGATGCGCCCGCGCCGCGGGCTACTGGCGCTGGGATTCGCGCTGATGGTGACTAACCGGCTGGCTGGGTTCGTCCTGCCTTACTCCTCGAAATTCCTGATCGATGACGTCGTAGGGAAGCATCACACCGAGCTTTTGCGGCCGCTGGTTTTCTCAGTCTTGGTGGCAACGCTGATCCAGGGCGTGACTTCTTTTTCTCTGACCCAGTTGCTGTCGAAGGCGGCGCAACGGTTGATTGCAGAACTTCGGCAGGAAGTGCAGAAACACATATCTCGTCTCCCGGTTGCCTTTTACGATGCCAACAAGACCGGCGCGTTGGTGTCGCGCATCATGACCGATGTGGAAGGCGTGCGCAACCTTCTCGGCACCGGGCTGGTGGATTTTGCCGGGGGGATGGTCGCCGCTGGCATCGCGCTGGTGCTCCTGCTCCGCATCAGCACACCATTGACTTTGATCGCGGTCGGATCTCTGGGCTTTTTTGCCTTGGCGTTGAACCGGGCATTCGCCACCATCCGTCCCATTTTCCGCGAACGCAGCAAGATTAACGCTGAAGTCACGGGGCGCCTTACGGAATCTCTCGGCGGTGTGCGCGTCATCAAGGGATATCACGCAGAAGAACGCGAAGAGAACATCTTTGCCGGTGGCGTGCGGCGACTGTTGGACAACGTCATGCGCACGCTCACCGCTACTTCGCTCATGAGCCTCTCTGCCAGCGTGCTGCTGGGAGTTGTTGGAGCTGCCACCATGTACGTCGGTGGACGTCAGATGGTGGCGAGGAGTCTGACTCCCGGAAGTTATTTTTCTTATAACTTTCTGCTGGTTTTTCTGGTCGCTCCGATTATGCAGATCGTGTCGATTGGAACCCAGCTCACCGAGGCGTTGGCCGGATTGGAGAGAACCCAGGAGATTATGCACGAGCGCCCTGAGGATCAGGACGCGAAGCGCACCGTCCAGTTGCGTGATATCGTGGGCACGATTGAGTTCGATGACGTGACCTTCAGCTACGACGGCACACATGAAGTCCTGCACGACATTTCGTTCCGCTCCGAACCCGGAACGGTGACCGCACTGGTGGGGTCGTCCGGGTCCGGCAAGTCCACCACGATTGGACTGGTCTCTGCTTTCTATTCCCCTACGAAGGGGACAGTTCGGGTGGATGGTGTGGACCTGAGCGCCGTGCGCTTGGACTCATTCCGCACGCGGCTCGGTGTGGTGTTGCAGGAATCATTCTTGTTTGATGGGACGATTCGTGAAAATGTCGCCTTCTCGCGGCCCGAGGCGAGCGAAGAAGAAATCATGCGCGCCTGCCGCATCGCTCGCGTCGACGAGTTTGCCGAGTCATTTGCGGACAACTACGAAACGGTGGTGGGCGAGCGCGGCGTGAAGTTGTCGGGCGGGCAACGGCAGCGAATCTCGATCGCCCGAGCGATCCTTGCGGAACCGCGCATCCTCATTCTGGATGAAGCCACTTCCAGCCTTGACTCCGAATCGGAGCAAATGATTCAGCAGGGTCTTTCCTTTCTGATGCAGGG
>DATDGM010000018.1:0-2109 GCA_036522075.1 Candidatus Sulfotelmatobacter sp. | reverse complement strand
GGAGCGCCGCCCCGGGGCCGGGGGGCATGTCGGACCCGCTAACGGCGGTGCTCAGGGGTGTGACGGGTTCGAAGGGGTTTTGGCTCCTCAGGTAGGATTCGAACCTACAACCCTCCGGTTAACAGCCGGATGCTCTGCCATTGAGCTACTGAGGAGTGTGAGCGGACGTGCGCGGAACGCGCACGTCCGCTGTCGATGTTCATCATAGCACTCTGGGTAGGGGTCTGAAAACTGGGCGCGGGGGCGTGCGGTCGGAAGGTTTTTCGCCGCCGCTCCCCACACCTACGTGAGTAGAGAACCAGCCGCAGCGGCCCGAATCTGAACTCGATGCCGATTGCGGAATCGTCGCGTCAACTTCTGATACGCTTGATTTCATACTCCGGTTCGTCACGAATTGCGCCGATCTCCCGAACTGTGCCGATCTCGCATGAGGTGATTATGTCAGGAGGTCTTCGTTTGCACTGCGCTTTTGCTTGGTTAATGCTGTTGGGTGCCGTGGCCTACGCGGCCGATCAGTCCCAGTCTTTCCAGGCCCAGTCTTTCCAGGCCCAGTCTTTCCAGTCCCAGTCTTACCAGGCCCAGTCTTACCAGGCCCAGTCTTCCGCGGGCAAGTCCGAATCGTCCCAGAGCAAGTCCAGCTCTTCCGCCAACTCTTCGAGCACCGCAGCGTCGAACACTCCTCAGTCTGGTCCGACTCAGTCTGGTCCGACTCAGTCTGGTCCGACTCGGTCTGGCCCTCCACGGGCAGAGAAACGTCGGCTCGAAGAAACCTTTCACGGCATCAAGATCGTCGACAACTATCGCTGGCTCGAAAAAGCCAACAGTGCGGACACGCAGAAGTGGGTTGCGGAGGAAATGTCCTACACTCGCTCCTTGCTCGATCCTTTGCCCGGCCGCGCGCAGATTCAGCAGCGGCTGACGGAACTGCTCAGCATCGGCAGCATCAGCGTGCCGCAAATCGCCGGCAGACATTATTTCTACACTCGCCGCGAAGGCATGCAGAACCAGCCGGTGCTCTATGTGCGCGAAGGCGTCGAGGGCAAAGACCGCGTGCTGGTCGATGCCAATCAACTTGCCGCCGACGGCTCGATCGCCCTCGACTGGTACGAGCCTTCAGAGACCGGCAAGTACGTGGCCTACGGCACTTCGGCTGGCGGATCGGAAATGAGCACGCTCCACGTCATCGAAACCAACACCGGCAACATTTTGCCCGACACCATCGAGCGAACCCGCGCCGCCAGCATCGCCTGGAGCTTCGACAACTTTGGCTTCTACTACACGCGCTATCCCAAGAAGGGGGACGTCCCTGAAGGCGAAGAGGTTTATCACCGCGGCGTTTTCTATCACGCACTCGGCACCAGCCCCGATACCGACCAGCCCATTTTCGGCGAAGGCCGCGACCTGGAAGACTGGCCGAACGTGAGCATGGACAACGATGGCCAATTGCTGCTGATCACGGTCGAGCAGGGCTGGACCAAAACCGAACTTTTTTTAATGGACCTGAAAAAGGGCACGCCACCCACGCGCATCACGACCAACAAGAATTTTATCTATCGCGGCACGGTGTATAACGGCAGGCTCTACATAGTGACCAATGAAGATGCTCCGCGTTATCGCGTGTTTATGACGGAAGCAGGCGACTATGAGCGCGACGATTGGAAGGAAATCATTCCACAGACGGGTTCGGTGTTGCAGAATATTGGACTGTGGGGCGGAAAGATTGTCGCACAGTACGAACAGAATGCTTCGTCGCAGCTCAAGGTGTTTGACATTGATGGAACGGATGTTAAAGATCTCGCGCTGCCCGCAATCGGCACGGTTTTCGGCCTGGCAGGAAAATGGGATCGCGACGAAGTTTTCTACGGCTTCCAGTCATTCACTTTCGCGCCCGCCATCTATCGTTACGATCTGCAGTCCGGCGCGACGACCCTGTGGGCCAAAGTAGAAGCCCCGTCGATTGATCCCGCAGCCTACGAAGTTGCCCAGGAGTGGTTCCAGTCGAAAGACGGCGCGCGCGTGCCGATGTTCATTGTGAGCAAGAAAGGTCTGACGAAAAACGGACACAACCCCACGCTGCTCACCGGCTATGGCGGTTTCAATCTCAGCATC
>DATDGM010000017.1:0-49191 GCA_036522075.1 Candidatus Sulfotelmatobacter sp. | reverse complement strand
GGTTCCATTCAACTTGTAAATTGCTACTTCGATCAGACCTGCTTTTCGTAGGTTCTTCAAGCAACGGCGTGTTTGGTTACGCGAAAAACCAACGTTATGTTGCCACTCCTGCCAGGATAAGGCAAGCCACCAATTGCCGTCTTTGAAAACTCTAGGTGGTGAATCTGGGTTCGTACCCCGTATGTGCCAACAGACCAATTGGCTCAGCATTAAGGCACAATGCACGTCTCCACCCAATAGAGCCACATATCCTGGTTGAAAAACCACGGTTCCCGGCTGATACAGTTCCGTCATGTTTGGTCCCTCATACAAACTCGTACCGACTATTGCTTCAATGGCTGCTCGCCTAGGCAACCCCTCCAACGAACCCTTCCACCTGGCTGTCGCGTAAAACCACACCTTTGTTCCTCATCCCAACACCCAGAGCATAAGCCGCAACCACATGACCGGCCTCGTGGATCGCGGTTGCGTATCTTTGCGGTGCTCGGTAACGTTCTTCGTTGAACCCTGTCAGTTCGATTTCCATTTTCCCTAAACCTTTACGCTCAGGATTTCGAGCCGAATGGCCATACTCCCAGGCCATTACCTCGTCACCTTTCGAGAGCACATTTTTGCAATCAATTTCCAAAAACAGACACCCGCGCCAACTGGGTTAACCCGTACATCCCTTCTCTTGTACTGGCTCATTCTTGTTCTCCAGTTCGATTTCCCCCCAAACCTGATCCAAATCCCCATCCGGCTCCATAGCCGCCATAATCTTCGCGAACTGTGCCGGAGTTGGCTTGAACGGCTTTTCTTTGGCCGTCGTCTTTTCGTCCCAAAGGGTGGCGATGGGTTCGGCGTTGTTGATGGGGGTGCTATTGGGGATGACCGCAGGTGTTGTTGCAATTGTGTACAGCTCTAGAGCTACCGCGTAGTGAGTGAGCAAGAATCCGATATGCGGATGAACAGGCCACAGTCCTGTGCCTGTTTCGACTGCAGCTTTAGTTGCGAAGCTCCCCCAATTGTTCAGTGCCAAATCAATTGCCTTGCTCGTCACATCGCCAAGGCGTTTCCGGAGGAGCTTCAATTGTCCAAACTCTTTAGGCGTTAGAGGTTTCTTGACGCCAAACAGCGTCTCCATACGCGACTGCCACAAGGCGGCAAGGACCGGGACCGACTGGCCCTCGGATGTCTGCTTAGGCACTTCGAGTGTTGTCATCTGTTTCTCCTGTTTCTTCTGAATCATTTGTTCGTTGAACCCTGGCTGTTGTAGTCGGGCGTTTTGCCGCCGCAAATGCCTGCGACTACGAAAATGTGACCTGTCCTGCTCCCTCGAAGGGTGGAAACAAATCTAGCTTCCCAAACGACCAGTCTCCATCCGGCTGATTCATTAATTTGAAGACGTATGACACGCCGTTCTGATTCGCATCAAAATGCTGCACCTGTGCACCAGCCCCATCATCACGGTGGCCGGCCATGCTCATCCAGAGTTCTTCAACAACTCCGGGACTTACGGGAGCGGCGCAGGTTATCAGCGCATGGAAGTGTCGGCCACAGGCGGACCTGCCACATCCTGAGAGCCTTTTCTCAGCGGCACACACGTACCCGACATCAAACTTGAGAAGACGTTCAAGCCGATTTATGAATTCTGCAAAGGTCTTGTCGGCCTGCGGATCGGACACTTTCCAAGCAAAGGTAAAGGTGCAGAACAGCCGCCAATCTATGTGCCTGAGCCAATCCGCATATTGCTCAGCAGTTCTTCGGTCAGCCACATAAGGCCAACGCTCCCGCTCGTACCACCTCGCCATTCGCATTTCAGTCTCCTTCTGTGGGAATACTTCAATCCAGCCTCGCTTCGCTACGGCAAGACGAGCTTCGCAAGACCAGCCTCGCTTCGCTCAGCAGGACCTTGCACGATTCTCAAAGGCAAGGTCAAAACCGGACTTTATCCACCGTGTACACGAAGGTCGTCTCCGCGCCGTACAGACGCAGTTTCCTTGGTCGCCTGGTCCCACCGAATCGAGCGACCTAAGAACTTTGCGGACCATGCTCAACAGTGTCCAATGCACAACCGCCTGCCGTAACCGACAGGACCCTGATCTAGCCGCTGAACTTAGCGGCGTTTCCGCGAAAAGGATGTCTCCAATTGCTGTTCACGCATCTGAAGCCATAGCCTGACTGCCTCAACACGGTAAAGAACCGTGCGCCCAACACAAACACGCGGCGGCCCTTGACGCAAAGCCTGCCATCTATCAATTGTTCGTGGACTAAGACCGAGTTGCTCTGCCAGTTCTTCACGTCTCAGAAATCCTCTGAGAACCAGGGCAGGCAGGTGATTTTCCTCTGAGTCAGAAAAAGAAGGTATAGGGGGTTCGTGCGGTAGGGCGTCCAGCAGCTTTAACATAAGCCTTCTCCCAATGGAAATAGTATCGCTGCCTTATTGCCACTCCATTGGGCTTACTACAAGGCTGTATTGAGTGTACATCGATACACGCCAATGTCAAGATCAATCGTAACGCAATGACGAGGTGTCCTTGTTCGAGCATTGAGTCAAGATAGTTCTGCAAATCTCACTCAATTTAGTTCTGCTTGTTTGCTGTTTGGAAAATGTTTCCAAAGAGATTGCTGGCGTCACGCAAGGATTGGTGAGCCACGTGTGCGTAACGCTGTGTGGTTTGCGCTTGTGAGTGCCCTAGCAGCTTGCCCACAACGTGGAGGCTTACTCCATGCGAAACAAGATAAGATGCATAGCTATGCCTTAGGTCATGGACTCGGATATTAGATAAACCAGCAGCTTTGCAAATCTGAGACCATGCCACTCGTAATGTTGTGCGAGGTTTCCCACTCAGGCCGGGGAACAAAAAGCCAGCCCCATCGCCCTGCTCTTTCATCTTGGCAAGCAACTGCAGTGCCTGAACGCTCAGAGGGTTGTGTTCTATTTGTTTCTCTTTGGTGTGACTAGAAGGTTTTGTCCAAAGGCCTTGCTCTAGATCGAACATTGGCCATTCTGCCATCAGCACTTCACTCTTTCGGCTCCCGGTCAACAACAGGAGGCGAAATGCATCAGCAACATTCTGATTGTGATACGCATTTAGGCCTTCTACGAATCGCCGCAATTCCTCTGGCTGCAGCCATCGTTCTCTCCTGTCTTCGTGGAAGCGTGGTATGCCTTGGGCTGGATTACTGCTGACCCAATGCCATTCAATTGCCAAGCTGAACATTTTGGAGAGCAGTGCAAGTACCCGGTTGGCAAAATAGGGTGTCGCCTTCAACGATGCGTGCAACTTTGCAACGCCCTGTCTGCTGACAGCAGAGACTCGCAAAGAGCCCATTTTGGGGGCGATGACTCCTGCAATCATCTGCTTATCATCACGCACGCTGTGGGGACGTTTGTGGACCAGCGCATGGTGCTCCAGGTAGTCCACACACAAGTCGTTCATAGTGGGCTGCGCGCGATCCTGTTCACGCTCTTCCAGGGGGTCAATGCCCTCGTTAACCTTCCTCCGCAACTCCAGAGCACGGTTACGTGCTGCAATCACTGACAGCTCTGGATGCTTGCCAATAGTGAACCTTCTTTCCCTGCCGTGGACGTGGTAATTGAGGATGAAACCGACCGCACCAGCAGCAGTAATGCGCACTCCAAAGCCTGGAATCTGGGCGTCGTAGAGAATTCGGTTACCGTGCTTAGGCGGGGTGAGATTCTTGACAGTTTTCTCGCTGATTTTCTCTGACATAAAACGTTCGTGTCCGTGCTGTGTCCGTGCAGAAGACGCACGAGTGGCTTTTAGTGTCGCTCAGTGTCAGTAGATCGTCAATGTATATCACTGTTAAAAAACAAGATAGAGGAAAATAGATTTGATGGTGTCCGGATCGGAGCTATGGGTCACTGACTCTTAATCAGTAGGTTGTAGGTTCGATTCCTACCGCGCTCACCATCTTTCGATCGCTGTACAAGGCGCAGAACACGCCTTCGCGCTCCACTACTTCCTTCAGTCCCGCCATCACCGTCACCGTCGATTCTTCGTCCACCAGTTGCGCGTAATAGATCTCGCTGGTGGCATCGTCCAGAATCACGATCAGGTCATACCTGCGCTCGTCTTGAAACCACTGATGGCGGCTGCCGTCGATGTGCAACAGCATCCCCGGCAACGGCCGCCGCTCCCGCCGTTTGCGATGCGCCCCGCGCCACCAGCCCCGCTCCCTGTAGCGCCTGCTTCACCCAGGTGTAACTCAGTTTGATCCCGTGCTCGGCTTCGAGCTTCTCGTGAAAGTGCTGCACGTTCAGATCGAAATACTTCTCCCGGTAGAGCGGGAACACTTTCTCCACCGTTGCCACCGCTACCCGGCGACGGCGACGGCTTGCCTCACCGCCCATCCAGCAACCCGTTGTAGCCTTCTTCGACGTAGCGCTCCCGCCAGCGCCGCATGTGCCGGTCGCTGATGCCCAGTATCTACGCCGCTTGCCACCAGGTAATCTTCTTCCCCATCGCCTGCAATGTTACTTCCTGTACTTTCATTGCCCGCTCCATCGCGGCCTTCGGGTAGGATTCCATGCTTCGCGTTGTCCCTCATCCTCGCCGTCCGCAAAGCGGACATTTCATGTGCTATCTCAACCGGACATATCATGTGCTACCGACAACTTTTTGTCGGGACCTTGACAACCCAACCACCCGATGGTACGCTCCTGCCCAAATTATTACCGTGCCACCCCTTTGAAGTGCCGCTGGAACGCCATTTCACGCAGCCCGGCCCCGAATTTTCAACTGCACGTGAGGTGCATAAGTCTCACGCTGAAGGAGGTGTCCACTCGCTCAATCGCCATTTCACGTTAACCCAGGCTGAGCTTTCACTACAGATGAAGTGCACAAGTCTCGCCAAAGGAGGCGATTTCCAATGAAGGTGTCCAGTCGAGTTAGAAGTATGTTTCTCTGGGCGTCAATGCTGGCAGCCTTTTCGCTTGGAATGCTAGCGCAATCGCGAACTCCAGTTCCACCAGTATCTAACCCCTGCTCGCGCTTTACGGCAGGCAGTGCAATTCAAAACCCTCCAGCGCTTTACAGCCAGAGCGGAGTGTTGAATGTCCAATTCTCTTACCAGGAAACCACTGATTCGGCGGGCAGACAACTGTTTTGCTTCATGACCCCGAGTGGCCTGGAGAATCCAACCCTGCATGTCAACCCCGGCGACACGCTGAACATCACAGTCACCAACAACACGCCCTTCAGTGATCCGGATAACACTATTTACGACCACCAAGAGACCTTAAAAGCGCCCAACTGCGGGGACACCACTTATGACTCGTACGTACTGCCGCCGGCCCCTAATCCGCCGCCCCCAGCGCAACCGGCATATGGCATGGTCTCCGGCTCGATGAACATCCACTATCACGGCACCAATGTTTCACCCCAATGCGGGCAGGACAATGTGGTCAAGACGATCATCAATCCCGTGGGCACGCCCGGTACGTCGGTGAGCACGTTCCAATACAGTGTGCAGTTCCCCACCAACGAGCCTCCTGGACTTTACTGGTACCACCCGCACGTTCACATGCTAGCGGAAGCCGCAGTATACGGCGGGGCATCCGGCGCCCTCATCGTGGATGGAATCCAGAATGTCCAGCCCGCGGTAGCAGGTTTGGTCGAGGAGGATATCGTCATCCGTGACCTGCCGTTCAACGTTCCCAGCCTGGCGGAGGGGGGCTACCCCGCGAACCTTACGGATGGGAGTGTTCCCCAGCGCGACCTGAGTGTGAACTTCGTTCCGTTGGACTCCACGCAAACACCGGCCGGCACGATGAGCTACACTCCAGCGGTAATCAACATGCAGGCTGGCCAGAAGCAGTTCTGGCGCATCTGCAACTGCAATTCGGACGCTCCTCTTGACCTGCAGGTGCGCTTCGACGGCGTGCCCCAAACCATTCAGATCGTGGGTATCGACGCCGTTCCCGTCAACTCTCAGGATGGCGAGGGACCACCCGCGCTCATACCGGTGCAAAACTTCCGGCTTCCGCCGGCGTCGCGCGTCGAATTCATCGTCAACGCGCCACCATCCACAGTGAAGCTGGCGCAACTCGTGGCCCAGTTTATCTTCTCTGGGCCGCTTGGCGACACTCTTCCGACACGTCCGTTGCTGACCATGCAACTCGCAAGCCACGGTGCCGCTCGGGTGGCGGAAAATAAAATTCCCCCCTCCACTGGTCTGGTCAAGACGCAACGGCGATTTGGCGGCATCGAAGATGATGGCCCCGCGCTAACGCGCACCATATACTTTGAGGAGTACGAGGACGGAAGCATGTTTTTCATCAACGCCTCCGGGTGTGTGACTGCCCGCGGCTCCCAGTGTCAAACCCAGCCCTATGGCATTGACACACCATTCGACGGCAACAACGCACCGGCCTTTATCACTACGCAGGGCACGGTGGAGAAGTGGATCGTGCAGAACCACGCGAGGGAAAATCATGAACTGCACCAGCATCAAGTACACTTTAAGGTGCTGTCGCAGGACAACTTCGACAAGAACTGTTGGACGGACATGGTAAATGGAGTGACGGTAACGTACTGCCCCCAACCGGCGCCAGCTATCAACGGGCAGTTTCTGGACATGATTGAGATCCCATTCTGCTCCGGTAGTGCAGCTCAGAACGTGGTTGGTCAGACCAGTGGTCCACCCAATCCAGTGGCATGTATCCAATCACAGAGCGGTGGGCCTCCAAACCCTTACCCACAGGTCCGGTTACTGGTGGATTTCCGAGGCCCGGACATTGGCGATTTTGTCTTCCACTGCCACATACTCGGGCATGAAGACCTGGGGATGATGGCGATCGAACGCGTGGTAAAAGACGAATAGAACCAAGACTGTTGTGATTTAGAGTGTAGGAAAAGCGGCTTCAGAGAGTACTTCTGAAGCCACTTTTTATGGACTGAATAGTGTCACTCCCGTAGGGAGAGATGCTCCCCCTGTCAGGCATCCTTTGTGAAATGAATAGCTACTTCTTGGCAGGTGCAGGCGGCATGACAAACTTGTCCATGTAAGTTTCCAGCTTGTCACGATTTCTTGCCCGATAGGCTACGTAGTCTTTGGCAATATCATCATCGCCCAGACTGAAAAGGACGTATGGATCAATGAGGCCGGCCTCGTACAATTTCAGCAACAAACCAGCCGTTGGATTGTCTGTGACTACTTTTGCGGTCTGCACATCTTCTTTGAGTTTTTCAAGAACAGTCGCGGCCGCCGTCAGCGCTTCGGATTCTTCGGAGAGCGAATGCCGATACTCCGCGGCGTGAGGAAACTGCTGGGAGAACCTGGCTCCCTTCTTCCAGTCGGACTTCACCGAATAATATGTTTGCCACGCAGCGGAGAGATCGGCTGGTTCTTGCGCCGCGGATGCCGAATCATCCTTATTTTTTAGTTTTCGTGGTCGTGGAATGCCGACGTAAACAAGGTTGAACGCGGTTTTATTGATGATCGCCCAGGCGCGAATTTCGCGCCAGACGATTTTGTTGTAAGGCTCCGCGACGGCTGCATGGATGAGCATGGTGCGCGCCGTGGCCATATCGCCTTGTTTGGCCAGCATGTCGGCATAGTAGCGAAAGGCCGTCTCGATGTTGGGGTCCAGATTGGTGGCGCGCTGATACCATTCGGCGGCCTCGTCGAAGTCATTTTTTTTGTCGTAAGTGTTGGCGGTGAAGAGAGCAGCGGTGTAGTTGATGGGCTCGAGGTCCAGGGCCTTGGCATAATTTTTCAAGGCGTCGTCGAAATCGCGGCGGGCAAATGCGGCTTCGCCAGCGTTCATAGCTTGTTCCACGGCCGGATTATCCGAAAACTTAACGCTGCCATTGGCGGGCAATTCCTCGAGAAGCTGGCGCAAATTCTCCGCAAGAGGAGTTCTGTTTCCCAAGTCCCAGGCTCTTTGCAGGAGATCTCGTGCGCGGAAGCGGTCATTGGCTGCCTGATTTGCGTCGGTGAGAGTGGCGGCATGTTCGACGAGGGAGGCCGCGAGGGCCACGAGCACGTCGCTGTCCCGCGAATTTTTTTGCGCCAGATCTTCGAGAAGGGGCAGCGCGTCTAGGCGTTTGCCTTCCGCGAAAAACGCCAGGGCCCGTTGCCGCTTAGCCTGATCCGAAGAATCTGCGGTCGTTTGTGCCGCGAGTGGTAAGCAAACGAGCAGCAGCAACGCAGACGCGAAACAAAATCTCCGCAATTCGTGGAATGGCATCATGCTCTGTCTTCCAAGCTATGCGATGTGATCCTTACCTGCTCTCCGAGACCGGCCGCTCCCCCAGAGACTGAAGGGGCCGGGCGGTGTTGTGATAGTGCTTCTTATATTCGTCGATTTGCTCTTGCGACATCTCGATGGGGTCCTTCAAGACGAACCAGAGGACGCCTTCGTTGCACCCGGGTTTCGTCAGCGAGCCGCGATAACTGTAATAACCGTGATCAGCGGGCAGCAGGTCCATGGGGTTCATTTTGACGCCTGGGGTGACATTCTCTTTGCCTAGCTCTGGAATGTGTTCCCACAAACTTTTGATCACGGGGTTTTCTTTGCCCGCGACGACGGGAACCTCGATGATGAGGAAGGTCGCCTCGGGCGATACATGGACCAACTGGAGGGACATCGGCGAGCGTTTGCCCTTAACGGCATTTTCGCCGGGCTCATGAAAATCAATTTCGCTCAGGCGGTAGGGCTTCCTCGACACTTTGAACCATTGATTTTCGGGGAAACGAACCTTGATCAAATAATGGTTGCAGTCGTTGACCATGTCCAGATCGGCGGCCTGATAGTGGAATTCGAGCGGGGCGAGGGATGGCAACTTTTCTGTTTTCGTGATGTCCACCGGGGACTGCGTATGTCCCGTTTTGCAAACGCCGCCCCAGGAATCGGGACCGAGGGGACCTGCCTGGTAGGTGAATTTGGGTTCGCACTTATCAGAGGCGCCGCTGGGCGTATTCATCTGATGAAGGTGCTGATGCTCGTGGTGTGCTCCGGGTTCGACCTTCTCGGCAGGCTGCGCGACCTGCGCAGCGCAAAATGCAGTCAGGACAGTCGAGACGAATAAACAACGCAATACGGTTGCAGGAACGCAATGGCAGGGGGGCATGCTTTCCTCTTTTCTCCAAAATGTATTCGAAGCGGCGAGTCGGTCAAAACACTGGGACTGTAGACCAGAAAGCGCCTTGCATTCTACACGAGTAGACCGGATTACGGGACCCTTCGATTTCGAAGTAGTGGGTTACTTTGTCATCCCGAGCACAGCGAGGAATCTAGGTTTTTGCCGCCGCGTGCGCAAAAACCCAGGCCCCTCACTTCGTTCGGGATAACAAAGGCAGGAAAGTAGCCCACTACTCCGATTCGGTCTTTTTTCACATGGGTCTGTGGATAAGCTTTAGCGTGGCAAGATAGGTCCGACCCGAGCAAGAATAGAGACTCAATTCTCCAAACCAACACGCTAGGCTGCAACGCCAGAATGTTCCTAAGCCGCCAGCGGAATCGAAACGAAGACCACTGTGCCGTCCTGACTCGATTTAATTTCAACTTGTCCGTTTAAATCGTTCACGCGCTCCCTCATTCCGGCGAGACCGACGCTGCACGTACTTCCTTTATGCTGGAATGCGTCCAAAGTATCCGCAGGCACGCCAGAACCAAAATCCTTGACTCCCAACGTCACTCGTTGCTTTTCTCGGGTCAACTCAATTTGTACTCGCGAACTACCGGAGTGCCGGTGGACGTTTGTGAGGCTTTCCTGCAAGATCCGGAACAATGCCAGTTCCACAGATTCGGGTAGGCGATCAAGCTCTTCTGGCAGCAGAACATTTGCTTCGATGCCGCTCCGTTTGGCGAACCCTTCCACATACCAGCGCACCGCAGACGCTAGACCAGCTTCATCGAGAAGAGGTGGATGTAAAAGGTAAGAAAGAGTCCGAGTTTCGCTGAGAGATTGCTCGACGGATTGCAGGGCTGTTGTGAGAAGGTCAGCCGGCTCGCCTGACAGATGAGAGGCCAGCAAATCAAGCTTCATTTTCACATCCGTGAGATATTGCCCGAGGCTGTCGTGCAATTCGCGAGCGATCTTACGTCGTTCTTCGTCCTGGACGCGCATCAAATGAGAAGAAAGATGCCGGAGGGTAGCAGTGCGCTGATTTACGATTTTTTCCAGTTCCGATTGGTTGCGTTTCAGTTCATCTTCCATCAACTTGCGCTGGGTGATGTCCCGGTTGATCTCGAGAATACGAACCGGAATTCCGTTTTTATCCTTTTGGAGGACATGCTTGCTCGTGACTACGATTCCGTCGCCATTTTTCGTCACGTGCGTTAGTTCCCCCTCCCAAACGCCGTGCTCCAGCAACGCATGCCAGACAGACTCGCGCGATTCGGGAAAAGTCGTGTGCAGCAAATCATGGATGTTCTGGCGTAATGCCTCCTGCACACTCCAGCCATACATCGCAGCCGCCCCGGAATTCCAGAAGTTGATTCGGCGGTCCGTGTCGCACACAATGATCGCGTCGCTGGCCAAATTCAGCAACTCGATTGGGTCAGGCGACTGCCTGACACTTCTGACGAAACTCGGTTTGCCATTGTCTGGCGAAGGGAACTGACCGACGCTCTGATTGGCCACTGCTTGTACCTCTTTGGGTATGAAGCCGGATAAAGTAGGAAGCTACTCTCTCATTATCCATTCTCAAATGTGGTTGTCGGTACGCTGGGGAACTGGGTGCGCTGGTGCACCCAGTTCGGCACGCCAGTGACCGAAATTAGGCATACAATCCGGAATTAGGCATAGAATAAGGATCGAACCAAGTCGCAAGTCGGTCGAAGAAATTAATCATGATCGCGAGAAGCACAAACACCGATTCGCGGTCGGCCAGGGCAGAAGTAAATCACATTCTGCAGGCACTCCCGGCCAAGGAATATGCACGCCTCTTGCCGCAATTGCAACCGGTGCCGCTGGTGCAGAATCAAGTACTGTTTGACGTAGGCGCGCCAATTGCAGGCGGCTATTTTGTGAACACAGGTCTCGTCTCCTGTCTAACCGTCATGCGGAACGGGGACAGTGTTGAGGTCGGCCTTCTGGGATACGAGGGGTTTGCGGGATTGCCAATCCTGTTGAATATCGCTAATTCTTCAGTTCGCATCACTGTACAAATCACGGGCGATGCAATGAGAATCAACGCGGATGCACTCCACAATCTTCTGCCGCAACTCCCCATGCTAGAGAGACTCCTCTCCCGTTTCACCTACCTGCAAGCGCTACAAGCGCAGCAGATTGCTGCCTGCAACCGGTTGCACGAAGTTGACGAGCGCTTGGCGCGGTGGCTGTTGATGACTCAGGACCGGGTTCGCCTGGACGTCCTGCCACTCACGCAGGAATTGATGGCTGACATGCTGGGCACGCGCCGATCCAGCGTAACCGTGGCGGCTGGCATCCTGCAAAGAGCGGGGATCATAGATTATCGCCGCGGAAAAGTGCACATTCTGGATCGCCAAAAACTCGAAGACGCCGCTTGTGAGTGCCACCTCGCGGTACGTTCCCAGCTGGCTGCCTACCTCGACACCGGTATGGTGTCCAGACCCCAGATATAGTCATCCCCCTGTCCAGCGTTTTCCCACTAAGTGACCCAGCGCACAGAGTGCGGTGTCTCACCGACACGTCTCCCTTCTCGGCCTATTGTGGAGTTACGGGGTTTCAGATGAATCAACCGGACACCAACGAGGTACGAGAGAACGAATTGCTGGCCGCGTTGCCTTCAGCTGACTTCGACCGATTGCTGCCCCGCTTGGAGCGCGTGGTCCTTCCGCCATTCGAGATTCTGTACGATTTTGACGATGACATCACTCATGTTTACTTCCCGAATCGTAATACGGTGATCTCCACCCTCTGCAGAACCGACGAAAGAGTGAATGTTGAGGTCGCTCTTTGTGGAAACGAGGGAGCGGCTGGCTTGAGCGGTGTGTTTGGAACGGCAACCAGCCCCTACCAAAATCTGGTGCAAGTGCCGGGAACGGGATCGCGGTTGACCATCGGAGATGCGAAGCAGGAATTCAAGCGGGGAGGAGCTTTCCAGGAACTGCTGCTGAGGTTCACGCACTCGTTATTGCTCCAAACTTCTCAGACCGCTCTTTGCAACCGGGTCCATTCGGACGAGGAGAGGCTTGCTCGTTGGGTGCTTTTGAGCGATGACAGAATTGAAAACAATCAATTACCTCTGCCAAGGGAATTGCTGGCCAAGATGTTGGGCAGGAACCATTCCGGGGTGAGTATCGCTGCCTCATCGTTGGAAAAGGCGGGACTCATCACCTACAACGGCGCTGAACTTGTTATTGTTGATCGCGAAAGACTGGAGAGCGTGGCTTGCAGTTGCTATTGGGTTGTCAAAAGGCAAGTTAGCAAAGTCAGCGATCTGCCGTTGCCTCGTGAACCTTGAGCGGGAACGTCGGAACAAGCCAACACGACGTGCGACCGAAACCGGGTCCGGCCTCAGAATCAACATTTAAACGTAGACTTCGCAAGCAGTACCTGCATCATGGTTCCATTGATTGCAGGCAATCCGAATACCGTTCGGAACAATCGTCCCGCAAGGGGCGTTATTGCGGCGGCTCAGGATTTCAATACTTCAAATCCCTCGGACTCTCGACAACTTGGTAACCCGTCCAGTCTGGTTCCAGTCGGAGACGAAGATGTTTGCCCCAGAGTCTATATAGCAGCCGTGCGCCGCGCTGAACATGGCCGCTGGAATCGCACGCGGATCAACGTCGTAATTGGCCCATTGGGCTTTCTGCGGATTATCGCCGACGAATGCGACAGGAACATTGTCCCGGTCAAGAATAGTAGCGCGCCCTTCCAATTCCGAGACCACTGCGTAATCGCCTTGAAAGCTTACCTGGCAGGGTCGCCGGAGATGTTGCGTAACCGTGCGCACGTAGCGGCCGTCCTGATCGAAATGGCACAGGCGTCGGTTCTCTCGATCGCAAACCAGCAGAAGCGGCTGATCGTAACGGACGTCCAGCGACAGACCATGGCTGCAATTCAACTGACCCTCGCCACTGCCTTTTTCCGAGAAGCTCGCTTTATAGTTTCCATTCTTATCGAAGCGAAAGATGCGCGAATCCCCATAGCCATTTGCGATAAAGATGGAGCCACCCGGAGCAGGCAGAGCCGCCGTAATGCGCCATTCATTGGGGGACTTGAAGCCAGCCTCCGGAGGAGCCGTAATCTTGAGCACGACGCTGCCGTCAGTTTTCATCTTTAAAAAGAGCCAGTTCTCCTGGGGAGTACCCTTCTGCACGGTGGCGTAAATGTATTCTTCTCCGCCCTCCGTGGCAAAGACCATCGAGTGAATCTCAGGGTACGCTCTCGCAATCTTCCTGAGCAGGCGGCCATCGGCGTTGTAGACCAGAACCCCAGTGTCGCTCTGGGTGCTGACATAGATGTTTCCGGCCTTGTCTTGTGCGATCGCCCCATGCGTGCCTCCGAAGGTTGTTCCGGCGGGCAAGGCTCCCCATCCGGATATGACCTCATACGTCCATTCCCCATTGCCGGTGAGTTGAAGGGGTACCGAGGTGGACTTCGAGGGGGCTGAAACCGCTCGCCCGTGCGCGAGCGCCGTAATTGCTGCTGCGGCAAGAAATGTGCGCCGATGCATTTTCGTCATTGCGTGCTCCTGAGAGTGCTGTTCGTGTCTGCGGAGGCTGGCTCGGCGGGCGTGTCGAATAAATAGATGTGATGCAGGTTAGGCATGCCCTTCAATGGAGCCAGTGCATCACTCGTGACTTTGGTCCCACTCAGGTTCAAGTAGGTGAGCTGTGAGAGCGATGCGAGTTTCGCCAGGTTTCGTCCTGTAATCGTGGTGCCTTCGAGGTGAAGAGCGCGTAAGTTCGCGAACTTGCTGAGTGTGTCGAAGCATGCGTCGCTGACCGCCGTGCGTCCGAGTTCGGCCTCGACGATAAAAGGCGCGAATCGTTGGAAGCGGGCGAGCTGCGCATCGTCAAAGGTTGAGGCCACATCCGCCGTTCTAAGAATCAGGCCATCGGACGGCTTGGCGGAAACTGCGACCAGTTTCGCGCCCTCCGATGTCTGCATCTGACGAATCTCATTCATCAAAGAGACGTAATCGCCCACGGGTTGAAGCGGCAAGTCCACATGATCCTGAGCCGTGGCAATTCCTGGAATACTGGTTGCTGTCGGAGAGGCGCCGGCAAGAATCCAAGCGCGAAGCGCTGCGATCTCGTCACCTGTCAACGGCGTGCGCCCTTCGGCAGGCATGAAGTGCCGATCACTGGGAGAAAGTGTGACTCTCTGCAGTACGAGACTGCGATCCGGCTCTCGTGGCGCTATGACAGCTCCGTCCTTGCCTCCCTTAATCAACAGCTCATAGAAGTCAAGGCGCAGTTCAGCTTGCTCCTTGCTTCCTCCATGGCACGCAACGCACTTGGCATCAAAGATGGGATGAATATAGCGCGTGTAGGCTGAGCCGGCATACGCCGCGTCCGAAGCGGCAGATGCCGAGGGGAAGATTCGCTTCAACGGGCCCGGCATATAGCGAGTCAAGTAGTCGCTTCCGTAAGTGAGTGAACCGCCCTGATGCGCCGTCCAGGTAAGCGTAAGGAAGGTTACGGTGAGCAGCGCTGGATAAGCCCGCGGCAATCGCCCTGAGATCCATGCGGGGCGCACAGTGACCCACACCATCAACTCAATAAATAGTGCGATGCCGCCCCACATGTGGCGCGTCACGGTTGCTCCCATTACCCCACTGCCGTATGCCAGCAGGATTCCCAACACAAGAGTTATGGCGCCGGTGGCCAACGCCACATACAGGACGAAACCAGCGGCATCACGGAAACCTGGCCGGGTGGTTCCGGCAACCTCAAGAAATGGCAGCAACACCAGCATGCCGATCGGCAGATGCACCAGCAAAGGATGGAAGCGGCCGAGGAACTGTAGCCAGTCGGCATGAGTCTGGCCATTGAGTCGAACGGCGAAGGGCAACAGCACAAGCATTGCGCTCAGGCCCAGGGTACAAAGCCATTTCGCCGATACAGATCGGATGCGCAGACTTCGTATCGCAAGGGCCAACTGGTGAGCAGCGATCACGCCAGCAATCCCTGCACGACGAAGGCCGGGACCGGGCTAGTGAGCTTCTGATCGAGGCCCTGAAATTTGTAGGTGAACTTGTTATGGTCAATTCCGAGGCAATGAAGAATCGTAGCGTTGAAGTCGCGTACGTGCACCGGATCCTTCACGACGTTGTAGCTGAAGGCGTCAGTCTCGCCGTAGGTTATCCCTGGCCGGACGCCTCCGCCGGCCATCCATGTTGTGAAGCATCGCGGGTGGTGATCGCGGCCGTAGTTGTCCTTAGTCAGGCCACCCTGACTGTACACGGTGCGTCCAAACTCGCCTGCCCAGATCACCAGCGTGTCATCGAGCAGACCGCGCCGTTTGAGATCGGTGACCAGCGCATAGGCGCCGCGATCTGTTTCCTGGCACAGAACCGGCAACACTCCGACAACATCGCCATGAACATCCCATCCCCGCTTGTAAATCTGGGTGAAGCGCACCCCGCGCTCAGCCATTCGGCGCGCCAGCAGGCAGTTATAAGCAAAAGTTCCGGGCTGCTTGGCCTCGGGACCGTAGAGATCCCACGTGGACTGCGGTTCCTTGCTGAGATCAGCAAGTTCCGGAACCGACGACTGCATCCGGAATGCCATTTCGTACTGGGCAATGCGCGCGTTGGTTTCAGGATCGCCCACCTCGGCCAAGGTCTGGCGATTGATTTGGTCGACAGTGTCGAGCATCTGGCGGCGCACGTCCCGATCCACTCCCGCAGGGTTGGCAAGATAGAGCACTGGATCGGCGCCCGACCTAAGACCTACGCCGGCATATTCGGATGAGAGAAAGCCGCTTCCCCACAGGCGAGACGAGACAGGCTGGTTGTTTTCCTTTGGGTTCGTTTTGGTCTGAAGAACGATAAACGTCGGCAGATTGTCGTTCATGCTGCCCAGGCCATAGGCCAACCACGAGCCCAAGCATGGCTTGCCGGCGTTCATGTTACCAGTGTTCATGAGCATAATTGCCGGCTCATGATTGATGGCATCCGTGTTCGTTGTTTTGATGATGGTAAGCTCGTCCACCATGCGCGCGGTGAAGGGCAACAGGTCGCTCACCCATGTTCCCGTTTGACCGTCTTGCGTAAAAGGCCAATGCGAGGGAGCAATCGGAAAATGCGCCTGGCCTGCCGTCATGCCCGTTAATTGTTGGTTGCCGCGAACAGAATCCGGCATGTCCTTGTTGAACTGAGAAGCCAGGCCTGGTTTGTAGTCGAAAAGATCCATTTGCGGCGGGCCACCGGACATGAAGAGATAGATTGCACGTTTCGCTTTCGGCGCAAAGTGCGGCAAGCCAAGCGTACTGCGCCCATCCGCCGCGCCCGGCTGGACGTCGGCTCCATTCGCAGAGCTCCGCAGGCCCATTTCGCCGAACAGGCCCGCCAGCGCCGCCCAACCCAATACCTTTCCGGACCGCCCCAGGAATCGCCGCCTCGTCTCAATCGCAGCCCACTCCCGCTTCACCGTAGCAGGGATAGGAAGGTCCAGAGGAGTCACGGGATTTTCGCAGTCCGTACAGAGTAGATGTTGCTTCATAATCGGTCCCCAGCTATTTATTAATGGTCTCGTCGAGATTTAACATTTCACTGGCCACCATAGTCCAGGCGGCCAACTCCGCCGCTGGAATGCGCGCATCACGTTTCTTCTCACCAATCTCCACCAGAGAATTTGCGGCTTCGGGGTCCTTTGCATAATGCTGCTGCATTTGTTGCAAGGAGGTCTCAAGGGCCGCTGCCACCGGCGCCGAAGGAGCATGCGCAAGCAGAAGCTCGCTCATGCGGTTGATGCGCTGCTGTGGGTCTGGGCCGGCCTCGTGAATCACGCGCTGCGCCAGGACTCGAGCCGCTTCCACCCACTGAACGTCGTTCATAGTTTCGAGCGCCTGCAGGGGTGTATCTGTGCGCTGGCGGCGGGTACACACGACATCGCGCATCGGTGCATCGAATGTATCCATGTTTGGTGGCGACGCCATGCGTTTCACGTACGTATACATGCTGCGCCGGTACAGCTCGTCTCCGTGGTCCTGCACGTAGTGCAGCGTGTCACTCGTTGGATAGCTCACCTCTTCCCAGATATTCGGCGGTTGGTAGGGCTTCACGCTCGGGCCGCCGACCCTCTCTACAAGCAGTCCGCCCGACTGGAGCGCAATATCGCGGAGCATTTCCGCATCCATGCGGAACCGCGGCCCGTGTGACAGGAGCAGGTTCCTGGGATCCTTGGCGAGCTGCTGTGGATTCGATTTTGCGCTCTGCCGATACACGGCCGACATCACCATCAGCTTGTACATGTGCTTGATGTTCCATCCGCTCTCCCGGAATTCGACGGCGAGCCAGTCCAGCAGTTCGGGGTGGGTAGGCCTCTGGCCCATGATGCCGAAGTCTTCGGTGGTTTCGACGATGCCGGTTCCGAAGAGTTCATACCACATGCGGTTCACGGTCACACGGGCGGTGAGCGGATTGGCCGGGCTAACAGTCCACTTGGCCAACGCCAGGCGGTTGCGAGGTTCGCCGGGCGGCAGCGGCGGCAGAAAGTGGGGTGTATCGGCCATTACGCGGTCGGTGCGGGCGGTATAAACGCCGCGTGTAAGCACGTCCGCGTAGGCGAGCGACGGCTTCTCCCAGGAGACCTGGGTCAGATCGCCGCCGCTTGAGAGCCGGTCCAGCTGCTTATCGAGGGCAACTATTTCGCGCTGGAATGCCTGATAGGAAGGATCCACATGATTGAGGTAAAAGTCGCTCAACACGTGCCATTGATCCGCGGTCCAGTCCGAAGGCGGATGCGAGGCGATTTCGGCCGCATAATCCTCGAAGGGAAGCCTCTCGACTTCATCGGGTCTCAGGAGGCGCGCATACAAGCGAATATCTTGATACCGGGCATCTTTCGCTGGGTGCTCCTCCGGATCACGCCATCCAAGTTGCATGGGGGCGGAGTTGCGGATGGTCGCGCCGGCGAGATTGTCAGAAAGCACCTGTGTAGCGAGCTTAGTGCCGTTGACGTATAGCTTCACTCCCGAAGCTCGACCGGACCCGTCATAAGTAAAAAAGATGTGCTTCCACGCGCCATCGATGGGCAGGGGAGTGATGGCGGCAACGCGTAGGGCAATTTCCGGAGTTGTATCCCGGTGGGGGCCTGCGGCCGGCGGTTTCTTGCTTTTTGCCTCTGCCTTGTCTTTGGCTTTGGCTTTTTCTTCGGCTTGTTGTTTTTTGGCTGCTTCTTTCTCGTCCTTTAGTTGTTGCGGCGGTTTATTGGGAGCTAAATCCTTCTTGCTGAGATCCTGGGGCGTGGGATAGTGGAACGGTTCCTTCGCTTCTGGTTCCTTCTTGCCAGCACCTTTTGTCTCCTTTTTGTCCGGCGGTGCCTCGCCGCTGCGTGCTCTGTTGACAAGGGATACGCTCAGGAGTCCATTGTCACCGGCCGAAAGTTCCCAGCCCCGGTCGTGCTGCGTGGAATCCATTTTGGAGATGAGAGTGCCAAAGCTTCCTGGGTGGAAGGGTGCGGAGCGGAACATGAACCATCCACCCGAGGAGAAGGCCTGATTGTTTTCGTAATCACCGCTTTGCCCAAGCAAAACCCGGGTGCTGGACTGCATGCGAAAATCCGGCCAGAGCCACGTGGTCTCGCCCCACTCCGGCTTGAGGATTGTGGTGCGAAAGGTAGCGGGGTTCGCGTTCGGAGCGCTGTTCCTTAATACCTCGCCGCTTCCTTCATCCAGCCGAAGACGCACTATGAGTGCCGTGGTATCGACCACGCGTGGAGCATGATTGCGGGAAGTGAGCCATTGGGTTACCAGGCTGTGGCTGTCGCGGCGCAGGTCGTCCATCCTGCCCTGGAGATTGGAGCGTTGCGACAGCACACGATTGTAGGCTTCCCGGTTCTCTGACTTGGGAATACGCACCACTGGAGCCCAGACCGGCCGGTCATCATTGAAGGGCTTCTCCTCGAGATTATTAAAAAACGCACTCAACGCGTAAAAATCGTGCTGCGTGGTCGGGTCAAATTTATGGTCGTGACATACCGCACAACCGACCGTCAGACCCATGAATGTAGCGCCGAATGCCTCCGTGCGCTCGCGCGCGATGTTGACCCGCAACTCCTCCGGGATCGTTCCGCCCTCATTACTGCTGACGCCCAACCGCACGTACCCGCTGCCGGTAAGCGGATCGAGGTTTTTCATCGGCAGCAGGTCACCGGCAATCTGTTCCATGACGAACTGGTCGAACGGCTTGTTCGCATTGAATGAGCGAATCACGTAATCACGATATGGCCAGATATCACGGCTATTGTCGTAGTGGAGTCCGTACGTATCGGCATAGCGTGCATAGTCGAGCCAGTAACGAGCGCGCTGCTCCCCAAATGTGGGCCGCGCCAGAAGTCCGTCCACCAGATGTTCGTAGGCATTGGGTGATGTGTCATTGACGAACGCGAGCGTTTCGTCAGGAGTAGGCAGCAACCCGGTGAGGTCGAGTGTGACGCGCCGGACAAGGGTTTTCCTGTCGGCTTCAGGAGAGGAATGCAGTCCAGCTGTTTCCAGCTTCGCGAGGATGAAGTTATCAATTGGCGTCTTCAGCCATGCAGAGTCGGAGTGTGGCTGAGGAACAGGGGGGCGCGCCGGCGCTTCGAAAGCCCAATGTGGCCGGTACACCGCTCCTTGACGAATCCACTCCCTCAACGTGGCAATTTCTGCCAGGCTCATTGGCTTCGCTTCGCCGTGGTCAGATCGCGGCATCAGATAATGCGGATCCTTGGATTCGATCCGCTTGACCAATTCACTCTTTTCAGGATGCCCGGGAACAATCGCGTCGGGGCGGCGCGGCCGCTTCTTCAGTGCCCATTCCGCCTGGTCGAGGCGGAGACCCGCCTTTCGCATCTCCGGGTCAGGACCATGACAACTGAAACAGCGATTCGCGAGGATTGGCTGGACGTCCTGATTAAAATCCAGACGGGATTGTGTACGACGACAACCGCCAAGAATGCCCAAAGCAAAGGCCGCCAGAAGTGGAACGATGGCCGCCTTTGTGTATCGATACGGTTTGGGGTGGGGCTGGCTTATAGGCTCAGCCTCCGTGAACAGACCGTTTTTCAGTCGCATCCCGAACATAACTGAATCAGTACATTGTATTGCTGATCCTCAATGTAGCTCGAGGAAAATCCCCCTTTCTGCTGGCCCGGTCACCCCTCGCGTTGACGCAGAACGCATCGTAAGGCGCTGGGCGGCGACGACCAGAAGACGATTCTTACCGTGCCGCGCGTCAGCTACCTGGCCGTTCCGGTACAGAGCAAAACTATCGCGGGAGGAGTCTGGGCGGAATTGGGTTTGAAAGCCGCCACCGCCGAGACCACGCTGACAGGCACTCTCGTCGATCTCGCACCCGAGGTTTTGGCGGGACACTCGCCCACGACTTCCTCGGATGTTTATGCGCTGGGAGTGATGCTGTACCAGATGTTGGTGGGAGATTGCCTGCTTTCATAGGCGGTGATGGCATGCCTGGGTGTTGGAATGTACGCGCAAGTGGGCGTACTACCAAGGAAAGATGTCACGCTAAAACAGACAACGGACAAGAAGTTCCGAGCCGGTGATGTTGGGGAATACCAGACCCGCTGGGGGTGAAAAATCCCGACACCAGGCCAACCATCCCCCAGTTACCAAAGTCCCTGTCCCCGCCCGCCCTGCGCCGCAGCACCATGCGCATCTGGAACAGTGCCCGCTTTCCCGCCTACACTCTAGCGATACGTAGGCGCTCGCACTCAGGGACTTCAAGCATGCAGCCAGCCGCGGCGCTCTCCCCAAACCGAAGCCCCCGCCGTGCGGGGAGGAGTTGAGCGCTTTATGAACCCGCAACAGTTGATGGACTCGGTACGCATCCCGTTCTCCACACTGGTCAGCTACATCCCGATCATCGCAACGGTGGTAACTACGTTATTCAGCGTGATTCTGGCCCGGGCCACGCTACGCTACGTGGAGGCTACCGACAAAGGCCTGGCGCTGGCGCGCGAAGAGTTCGAGCGCGAATGGTCCCCGGAACTGCACATCAAGCTGGAGCGCGTTTCTGCCAGCGAAGCCAAAATTGTGGTCACCAATCTGGCCAAAGCTTCGGTGCTCCTGCAACTGGTGCAACTGCGCAAACTCTCCCATGCCGTGCCCTTCGAGCGCACCCGCCTCAATGATCCTCTGGTCGGCGGCATGACCTGGACCCAGGAAATGGGCAAGCGCATCCTGGCTTGCACCGGAGACGAATTCGAGGGTCCTATCGCCGCCTCCATGACGTTCTACTCTTCCGGGCGTATGTATCGAACGGATTGGTTCCGCTCGCAGATTCAGGTGCGCGACGGCCGCATCGTCGTCCTCGAGCCCAGCAACATTCCCGCCCGCCGCGTGCGCGTGCTCGAGCACCGAGGAAGGGAACGCCGCCGCGACTTCGTGCAAGACGTGGCCGGCGACGCCGCACCAAAAAAGCACGACCACACGCTGGAAAACAAGCCCGACCAAAAGCCCGAAGAGAAATTCTTCGTCACCGGCGCCTGATCTCAGCAAGGAAACCACTACGGCCTATCGCGACTGCTGAAAAACTCCCTCACGGCAGCAGTTCCGTGGAAGAGCGGCCCTTGAGTTCGGCGTAAAGTGCGTGGAATCAATACCGGCTTTAGCTGCGGACGGGAGGATGGTCGTCCCGAAAAGACCTCTTTCAGCGGCGAAGCCCGCGGCACGCGGCAGATTCTGCCTGCTCTTCGTCGGCAGCTTCTGCCCTATGAATCTCCGAGTACTGTCGCTGAGCACGCCTCTGCAGCTCTAACTCTCGCCAAATCAACGACCGCACATTCCTCAGCCTCTGGCCGGGAACGTGCCTACTCCATCCCGTCGTAACGATTCATCGCGTCGACGATTCCCAAAGAATCAGCGACGGAAGGAGACTCCAGATGTCCATTTCGAGCATCGCCAGCCACAACAACATCGCTTCTGGTTTCAGCGTAGGCTCGCCCAGCGCCCGCCAGACCGCGGCTCTCAACCAGCTGCGCCAGCAATTCCAGCAGCTGGGGCAAGACTTGCAATCGGGCAGTCTCTCGGCGGCGCAATCGGACTTTGCCACCTTGCAGCAGGAAGCGTCCCTGACCGCCGCGTCGCCCACCACGCTGGGAAAAGATCCCATCACGCAGGCGCTGAACCAGTTGCGGACACAATTGCAGTCCGGCGACCTGGCGGGACCGCAGCCACGGCCGGTGGCGAACGTCCCCATCGCGCAACCAAGCCCCGCGCCCGGCACGCACCACCACGGGCACCATCACCCTTCCACCCAGGGTCCGGCAGACCCAGCCGAGCCCGAAGCGGAGGGTTTCGATCAATTGGGGCAGGCGTTGCAGTCGAACAACCTCTCGGCAGCACAGCAGGCCTATAACTCGGTGCTGCAAAGCCTTCCCCTGTCCCTGCGCAACGGCGTGCTCTCCACCCCAGACGTGCTATCGCAATCCGCAGTCTCGCTGACCGCCTGAGTGATGGCAGCCTAAACGAGCCGTGTGGACAGCGGTGATCGTGTGAGCCTGGCGACTCGCCTGTCGGCGGAGCGCCGCTCCGCCGATTCCTGTGTGGGGACAGGCGCTTCGGCTGTCCCGCCCAGCGCAGCGCGGCGCGCCACCGTAAGCCTTGCCCCGGTGCTAACCCTTACCAGTGGTAACTCTTACCAAAGATCGGGCGACCCCGCGCGGGGGCCCCGCTAAAGTCTCTCGCGCTGCCGCCGATCTGGCTGATATGAGCTTAAACCCCATCAGCAGCGGTCACACCAGCCAATCCAGCCAGGCCCTACCATCGGCTGCAAGCTCCAAACCAAATCAGCCTCAGACAACGCAGGGCAGAGCGCTTCCAAAGGACACGGTCACTCTAAGCCACGCCGCCCAGCCGGCCGCCGCCGCTCCCAAGAGCTCTGGCGACGGCAATCACGACGGCGATAGCCACTAACGGCACCAACCTCCATTGGCAACTCAAACCGGGCGGGCCGAGGCCCGTCCCGTTTTTCGCAGCAGAAAAGTGACCGACTAGGTCGAGCCGGGCGACTCGCCCGTCTGCGGAGCGCAGCTCCGCTCCCTTGCCCTCGGTCTGCTCCAGCCTTGGGTTTGTTCCAGCCTTGGGTTTGCTCCAGCCTAGCTCGTCTTCACAAAGCGCAGCGAAGCCGAATTCATGCAGTAGTGCAAATGCGTAGGCCCGGGCCCATCATCAAAAACGTGCCCCAGATGCGCGTCGCACTCGGTGCAGGATACGGCCGTGCGCACCATGCCGAAGCTTATGTCGCGGATCTCGGTTACGTTCTCGGCGGCCAGGGGCGCCCAGAAGCTGGGCCAGCCGGTGCCGGAATCGAACTTCGTCTTCGAACTGAATAACGCGTTGTCGCAGCAGATGCAGCGGAAAATCCCTGCGTCGTGCAGGTTCCAGTATTTTCCCGAAAAGGCCATCTCGGTGTCTGCCTGGCGCGTGATGTCGAATGCGTTTGAGGAAAGCTGCTTGCGCCACTCCGCGTCAGTCTTCACTACTTTGGCTACGCGCACCGTCTTCAAGCGTTCGCCGGAATCGGAAAACAGAACAATCGTGACTTCCTTCGGCTCTCCGGCCGCAGCCGCCACCTCCACCACGCTGGATTTTTTCCACGACCACAGCGCCAATCCTCCTACCGTCGCGGCGGCCGTAGCGAGAAACATGCGCCGCGTGCGGGGCGCGCCTTGCCGTTCAAAATCAGAGCTAAACATTCGTCACCCCTAAACTTTTCTTCCCCGGTTCCAGAGTTCTCTGCGCTTCTCTCTGCGATCTCCGCGTTTAAGAGCTCTTGATCTTCGGGCGATGATTGCGGCTCACTTTCCAGTATAAAGCTCAGGAAACTCCTGCCGCAGATGCTCCACCTTGGGAGCGTCGTTGAACACAATATAGGGCTGGTTCGGATGCAGCGCCGCGTAATTCTGGTGATAGCCTTCCGCCGTATAGAAGGCCTGCAGCGGCACCACCTGCGTCACAATCTTCCGCGGAAATACTCGACCCTTCTCGAGCTGCGCGATGTAAGCCTCGGCGATGTGCTTCTGTTCGTCGCTGTTGTAGAAAATCACCGAGCGGTATTGCGTGCCTTCATCGGGCCCTTGCCGGTTGAGCTCAGTGGGGTCGAGCGCGACCGAGAAGAATACGCGTAGCAGTTCGCCGTAGGTAATCTGGGAAGCGTCATAAACAACCTGCACCGATTCCGCATGTCCGGTCTCGCCCGAGCTGACCATTTCGTAGTCCGGATTCTTCACCGACCCGCCCGAGTAACCCGAAGTGGCGCTGACCACTCCCTTCACATGCTGAAACACCGCCTGGATGCCCCAGAAACAGCCTCCAGCGACAACCGCGGTCTGTTGACCAGACGCGAGCTTGGCGTCCACCGTTGGTGGAGGCACTGCCGCCGGCGCGCCCGCTTTGGCATTGCAAGCCGTCGCCCCCAGAAATAGCCCGAGGACCATCAGAGCATAGCGGGTAAAGGAAGACGCCATTTTCGTTTCTCCTTCTTAAGTACGAACAACGTAAGCTGCCAGATTGGAGTCACAAACAGAACAAAAGTTTCAGTCCAGCTCGTGTGGGGACGGGTGCCCTCGCCCGTCCATGCGGCCCAGGTGTATCGGGCCGCTGGGTTGTCATCCCAGCAACCCAATTAAAATCCCGCTTGCTTTTTCGCCTTCTCTTCGCCAATAATGTCGCATGGCAATCACACGCAGGCAGCACGAAGTTTACGACTTCATTTCGCGATTCGTGGCCGAGCACGGCTACTCCCCTTCGTTTGAAGAGATCGGCAAGGGCCTCGATCTGAATTCGCTGGCCACCGTGCACAAGCACATTTCGAATCTCGAGAAAAAGGGATTGCTCACCCGCGACTACAACCGCAGCCGCTCGATTGATTTGCTTCCTCCCAAGGGACGCCTCAAACAAGCCATGAGCGTGAACACCGGCGTGGTGCTGCCGCTCGTGGGGCGCATCGCAGCTGGCCAGCCCATTGAAGCAGTGGAAAATCCGGAAACGATTTCCCTGGCCGATTTCGTGCGCTCGAAAGATGTGTTCGTGCTCGAAGTGCGCGGCGAATCCATGCAGGATGAGCACATTCTCGACGGTGATTATGTGCTCGTAGAAAAATCCAAGACCGCCCACAACGGAGATATCGTAGTGGCCCTGGTCGATACCAGCGACGCCACGCTAAAACGCTTTTACCGCGAGGGCGACAACATCCGCCTGCAGCCCTCGAACGTCAACATGAAGCCCATCATCGTTCCCGCCGCTTCCGTAGAAGTGCAGGGCCGGGTAATTGGAGTGCTGAGAAAGTATTAGAGCTGGGGGGCTTCCGGCTCTCGGCTTCCGGTCTACTGTGTTATCCGCAAGCCCACGTAATAAATTCGTCTTGTCATCCTGAGCAACGCGAAGGATCTATGCACTTTGCCGGCAGTGAGCATCTCCCGCGTTTTGCCACAACAACAAGCCGTAAAGAAAAGGAGAAAGTTGTGTCCACCCACGCCAGCGGACCCTTCGAAGTAAAAGTAACGCCGCAGCCGCTCGACGAGGCCGATGGCGGCCTCGGAAGAATGTCTCTCGATAAGCAATTTCACGGCGACCTCGAAGCCACGAGCAAAGGCCAGATGCTGGCCGCCATGTCGCCGGTGCAGGGCTCGGGCGGCTACGTCGCCATGGAGTGCGTCACCGGAACCTTGAAAGGCCGCAGCGGCAGTTTTGTCTTGCAGCACACCGGCACCATGACGCACGGCGTCCCACAGATGACGGTAAGTGTGGTGCCCGATTCCGGCACGGACCAGTTGGTGGGCCTAACGGGTGTCATGACAATCAAAGTCGCAGACGGAAAGCACTTTTACGAATTCGAGTACACGCTGCCGTGAAGCATGCTATCCGCCAGATAGCCTCCGGAGAATCGGCGTTTTCACTCATCAGTAATTCATCGATCAGTAGAGATTAAAATTGACCTCGACCGCTATTGGGCCGGCGGTCACGGGTTCGCCATCTTTCAGAGCGGGCTCGAATTGCCATTTCGACACCGCCTCCACTGCCGCCTGATCAAGGCCCATGCCGATCGGCCGCCTGATTTGTATGTTCTTGGCACGCCCGGTTTTGTCCACGACGACGGACAGCATGATCGTCCCTTTATACTTCGTGATCGCGAAGATGCAGCTCCGTTTCATTATCGGCTTGCAGTGGGAACGGAGCGATTGCAGCGGTAAGACCCAGTATTGCATAGGCGAAAATCGGAGTGCTGGGTCGCTGGCGGGCCATTCAACGCGGATTATAACGCAATTCCGGTAGTGACAAAAAAACAGCCCGGGGGAATCGTCCCGGGCATGGTCGCCGAAATCCAGAAGCCCAGAACCATTAGCCGACGTGCTTGTTCAGCGCCTGGGCGATGGCGTCTTTCGGCTTGTAGCCGACGAGTTGCTCAACCACTTGGCCGCCTTTGAACACCAGCAGCGTCGGAATGCCGGTCACCTTGTAGCGCATGGGAGTCGCGCTGTTCGAGTCGACGTCCATTTTGCCGACCTTGAGTTTACCCTGATAGTCCTTGGCCAGTTCGTCCACGATAGGAGCGAGAGCGCGGCACGGACCGCACCATGTTGCCCAGAAATCCACCAGCACCGGCTGCTCCGACTTCAAAACGTCCTGATCAAAATTCGCATCCGTAACTTCTACAATTCCATTACCTGCCATATTCTTTCTCCTCGTTGTCACGTTGCGCTGTCCGCGAACGCTCCATCGAGCCGGCGTTGCAGGTCCTAGCGATCCGTAGAACGCCTCCCGCTTAGGAGGCCACTGATTATTTTAACACCTCAGCTTTGATGCTATAGAGCCTCCGAAGGTCGCAAAACAACCAATGCCCTGCCCCCGGTTCCATACAGGGATTCGAGACCCGACGTGCCGGAAATGAGAAGCGGCTACCATAGAAACCATGGAAATCCGAACCCTTACCGCCAGTGACGCCGCGGCGTACTGGAAGATTCGACTGCAGGCGCTGGAGGCCGATCCCGAAGCCTTCGGATCGTCGGCCGAAGAGCACCTCACTTTGACCATCGAGGATGTAGCGGTGCGATTGCATCCCGCCGATCCGGTCAACAACTTTGTCGTGGGCGCTTTTGCCGGTGAACGGTTAATGGGGACAGCAGGCTTCTATCGCGATAAAGGACCCAAACGCCTTCACAAGGGACACGTCTGGGGCGTGTATGTGGCAAGCGACGCACGCGGCAAAGGAGTCGGCCGGAAAATGATGCAAGCACTGCTGGATCGCGCCGCCACTCTCCAAGGCGTTGAGCAGATCATGCTTTGCGTCGGCGCCACCCAGATTGCCGCCTCGAAGCTATACCGGTCGCTCGGGTTCAAAGCATTCGGCCGTGAGCCTCGCGCCCTGAACGTCGGAGGCCGCTACCTTGACGAAGAGTACATGATTCTGTTCCTGAAGCGGCGGCTCGATTAAAGAGTTGACTGGGGTTCCGCGCCAGCCGCATCATCGCACGCGGCCGGCGTCATCCTGAGCACAACCGTTTTTCAGGCGGAGCGAAGGATCTCCTCTGGCACCAGCGCTGCGGGTAATCAGAGAAGCACCACAAATTAAAAAGCGCCCCAGACTTTTCAGTCAAGGACGCCTCGGCAGCCCTCCCCCAGAACTGCCAAACCACGAAATGGATACTAAAGGCACCACCATTTTGTGTAAACGTCACTTTGGTAATGACCTTTGCCCAGAGTTAATAGTGGCACTGACTTAGGTAACCGCCAATGCCCGAATAATGAGCCTCTTAGCGGGAAACGCCGAGGTTGAACCGCGTTGAGCAGGTTTGCGAACGGCAGCCTTTAGCCCAGCGATAAACTCGCGCGACTCAGCCGACCGCCACTTTCTCGTCCACCAGCCGTTTATCGGCTTCGTCGCTGCCGCTGAGCTCGAACGAGTTGGTCGTCAGAGCCTTGCCCTTTTCGACGCTCGTGATCACATACGAACAGCCGAACCAGTGCGCCTCGGCGAGATCAGTCTTGGACCACTGCGCAGGATGGTCGGGATGAGAATGATAGAACCCGACAATGTCTTCGCCGCGCTCCCTCCCCTCGCGCTGAATGCGCACCAGTTCGCGCGGGTCGATGTTGTAGCGATTCTGCGGCGAGTCGGTTCGCGTGTTGCCGCAGCGCGCCGCTGAAGTTACGATGCGGACGCCATCATCCTCCACGCGCCCCAGCAGCACCCCGCAGCACTCGTGCGGGTATGTTTCTTCCCCGTGGCGGCGCAAGGCTTCGTAATCTTGGTTGGAAACTTTCAGCATGAAGAATCACTCAGCGCGGAGGCACGGAGAAAGGCAACAAAATCTGCTTCTTGTCCGGACTCTCTGGTTGAGTCCGATTTGAGTTTCGTTCTCTTGGTTTTTTCCCTTTCTCGGTCACTCCGTGTTGACCTCAACCTTCCGTCCAGAATCTCTCGCTCAAGTACTTGTCGCCGGAATCGCACAACACGGTCACGATCATGGCCTGCTGCGCTTTTCTCAGCTGCAACTCTTTCGCGATTTTCAGGCTCGCCACCACGGCCGCGGCAGCCGAAACTCCCACCAGCAGGCCCGCTTGGCGAGACAAGCGGCGAGCCATCGCGTAAGCGTCTTCGGTGGCAACCTCCAGATTGCGATCCGCCAGCGTGGCGTCATAAATCTTGGGCACAATCGCCGTGGCCATGTGCTTGGCGCCCTCAATGCCATGAAAAGCCGAGTCCGGCTGCAGCGAAATGCATTGAATTTTCGGGTTGAGCTCTTTCAGCCGCCGCGTAGTGCCCACGAACGTGCCGCTGGTCCCCAGCATGGAAACAAAATGCGTGATCCGGCCCTGCGTCTGTTGCCAGATTTCGTTCCCCGTTCCGTGATAATGGGCCTGCCAGTTGGCGTCGTTCGAATACTGGTCGGCGTAAAAATATTTGTGGGGATGTTTTGCGGCCAGCTCCTGCGCCATGCGAATCGCGCCGTCGGATCCGTCCGCGGAATCCGTGTAAATGATGTTGGCGCCGTAAGATTGCAGAATCTGTTTGCGCTCGAGCGAAACATTTCCCGGCATGCACAGCGTGACCGGAAAGCCTTCCGCCGCTCCCAGCATGGCGTAGGCGATGCCGGTATTGCCGCTGGTGGCGTCGAGCAATATCTTGTCCGCATGGAACTGCCCGCTGCGCCGGCCCTGAATGACGATATTCGCCGCAGCCCGGTCCTTCACCGAACCACCCGGGTTGTACCATTCGGCCTTACCCAACAGTGCTACGCCCGGCAGGTCGGCAGTGACTGTGTCCAGCCGCAATAAGGGTGTGTTGCCGATGCTCTCGATCAGGCTCTGCCCGGCGCGGGCAGCGCCGTTTCCCGCGTCCTGGGCGGAGGGCGAGTCCATCATCCGCGTCTGTTTGGTGGAGCTCTGAATCATTGCGGAAACCAAATCCTCATGACTATCGTAATGTGCTACTGAACCGGAAACACGGTATGTAGTATGGTGCTTAGATGAATAAGGTTGCACGGCGATGCAGCCGATGTAAAGTTACGTTTTTCCTGAAACGCCTTTATTCGGGTGCCCATCTAAGTAGACGAAGAAAGGTTGAGGCAGATAGCAATCATGAAAAGCATTGAAGCCAAGAGTTACGACGACGCGGTGAACTGGCTGCGCGAGCACGGATTCGACATCACTGAGGCGCCGGGCATGACCGGGCGCGTGTTTCTTAGAAAATATAACGTGTCGGCAGCGATTCAGAAAACCCCGGAAGACGGCGTAAAAATCTTTGCTTACCCCGGCTGCCTGATCGGCAGCGAGATTTCGAAGCTGGTGAACCGCGGATATCAGCAATTCCTGAAGACTTCCAAGAACGAAGTTCCCGCCACGGCAGAGCACCTTAAAGCGCTGCATGCTTTCGCCGAAGAGCTCAAGGGCGCGCTCGGGCTGCCCAGCCTCTACAACGAAGCGTTGGGAACGGTGAGCGACTCTTACCAGTACGACCGCATTCAGGATCGCGACAAACCGGTGGTCGATCGGCCTAAGCGTCCTTGGGAAACGGCAGGGAAGCAGGCTGCCGTCGCGGCCAAAAAGGGGCGGGCGTGAAAACACCTTCGCGCTCTTAGCTCCCAGCCTTTGGCTCTTTGGCGAGCCTTGGATGGGCGAGCCTTGGATTGCTCCGCGTTCCGATGAGTTGACGGTTGTGCGACACTAGCGGCTCGCGGAGGTCATCGATGCGCAGCGCTATCGCAGCCGGTTTTGTGGTTTTCTTTTCACTCTTTCTTCTCTTTCTCTTTCCACTCTTTCCACAACTACTTTTTTCCCAGGCCGACGCGCCCTCGTTACTGCGTTTCGCGCAGAAAGCGGGAGACGCCAGCTTTTCCGCTGAGAAGGCTGCCGTCGAGAATGTGCTGCGCACGCAGCAGGATGCGTGGAACCGCCACGATCTCGAAGGCTTCATGGCCGGTTACTGGAATTCGCCAGAGCTGACATTTTTTTCCGGCGCCACCGAGCACAACGGATGGCAGGCCACGCTCGACCGTTATCGCGCCGCGTATGCCAGCCCGGGGCACGAAATGGGAAAGCTGGAATTCTCCGGCTTGCGAATTGAAGTGCTTAGCGCGGATGGGGCATTTGCGCGCGGCTCCTGGCATCTCACCATGCCCGACGGAAAGACTCCGCATGGTTTATTCACCCTGGTGTTCCGCAAGTTCCCCGAGGGCTGGAAGATCGTCCACGATCACACTTCGGCGGCGGAATGAGGAGCGGAGCATTACCCCTCACTGGCAAATGCTCTGCACTTCTTTATACGGCTTATCCACATGCTCCGGATACTTAATCTGCTTCGCCTGCATCATCTGATCCAGCAGCGTCCCCGCATCGTGCAACCCCATATCCGGATCGCTCTGATACGCCGGATCGCTCTCCGCTTCCTCCAGCGTCACCAGCTTGAATCCTTTCTTCTTCAGCAAATCCAGCGCATCCGGCATGATCGTGCTGCTGTACGCCCCTAAATGCATCAGCAACACATAATTGATTTCATGCCCGTAAATCAGGTTGGCCTGCGCCCGCCCCAGGTCAAGAAATTCCGACGCAGTCGACAAATAACTGGTCCGCAGCCACGCAATCGACTTCGCATCGTTCTTGGCCACACATCGTGCGTAAGCCGTATTCCACATGTAATCTTCCCAATCCAAAGTGACCTGCGCAATCTTGTACCCGTGCTTCGTCAAATACTCGCGCACCGCCCGCCGCTTCTCCACCGTGTCGCCCTCATGCAGATACGGATAGCGCAGCCAGTGCCAGTCACTCCCCGTCTTGGCCAGCAGTTCCAGCGCCGGCTCGTTCTCTTCCAGGTCGCGCTCGAACGCCTCGGCCGTATTCTGCTCCAAATCGATGTGGCTGTAAGTATGATTCCCAAACGGCTCCGCCGCCGCCCACAGCTTCAATGCCTCTGCGCCATCCGCATCGCCTTCCAGTTTCTTGGCGTTGATGAATCCATAAACCGGAGGCACATGCCGCTTCTTCAACACCGCAATCGTGTCCCGCGCAATGTCCACGCGCGTCACCCCCGGCGGCAACGACCCATTCACCGGCAAATCATCCAGAGTAATAGCCAGCTTCTGCGCCGCACTCACGCCGGCCAACGAAGTCAAAATAAAAAGAAGCAGCGAAATCAAAGCCCGATTTTTCATGCCTGAAAGTGTACAAGAAGGGACGGTGTGGCAGCGACGGTGCAGCGCAGCCCGTGTGGTGCGAACCTCTCCTGAGGGAAGTCGAAGGAACTCCCGCCCGCGAAATGCCGGAAGCCACTCCACCGATGCAGGATCGGCAAGAACGCTCAAGAATGTGGGGACAGCCGCCCCCGGCTGTCCCTCGATCGCAGCTCGACTAGGTTTTTCTGCTGGCCTCCGTCGCAAACCCTCCGGCAGCACAAATCCCACCACTCCACAATCAAAAGCAGCGCGAGCGCATGCCGCGCCTATTCATTTGACACAAGCGTGGAAGATCGGCCCTAAGGGCCGCGTGAGGCGTCAAGCTTTAGTCGGGCTGCAGCCCCTGAGAGGCTTATCACAAGGCGTGGGTCGCGAGCAGGGCGTACGACCCCGGGGCGCACCAGAACTTCTGCGCGCGACCCGCAAATCTGTATCTCGAACCGATTGGTGCCATCGAAGGGACTCGAACCCCCACACCCTTGCGAGTACATGGACCTGAACCATGCGCGTCTGCCAATTCCGCCACGATGGCAAGTGGACTTCAGCCGCAGCAGCCAGAAAGCCGCCGCCTCAGGAAGACCTGCATATTTATTCTACAGACACTCAGCCCAGTGTCAAACCGCTTCCGGTATCCGGCACTCCAACTCGGCACAACCCTCATGGATCAACCACCGCCACATGTGGAGACGGCCGCCCCCGGGCGTCCGGTCGAGCGCAACTCGACTCGCTCTTACCTCACCGTCAGAAAACGAAAAACATCGAGCCCGATGGAAGCGAAAGACGGGAGCCGAAACCAGAAGCCGAAAGCCGAAGCCGAAGGCCGAAGCCCGCCCCTACCCCAGCTTCGCCGTCATCGTAATCTTAGCGTTCAGAACTTTCGACACTGGGCATCCCTTCTCCGCCGCCTCCGCATACTTCTGGAACGTCGCCGCATCTGCGCCCGGCACTTTCCCCACCACATCGATATGGCTCGCCGTAATCGTCCATCCCGAATCCAGCTTGTCGAGTGAAAGTGTAACGTTCGTCGAAATGTTTTCCGGCGTCAGATTCGCCCCGCCCAGCTGCGCCGACAACGCCATGGAAAAGCAAGCCGCATGCGCCGCCGCAATCAACTCCTCCGGATTAGTCCCCGCAGCGTTTTCAAACCGTGTACTAAAGGAATAAGCCGTATTGTTCAGCACCCCGCCCGGCGCCGAAATCGTCCCCTTGCCGTCTTTCAGTCCACCCTTCCAAACCGCGCTAGCCTTGCGTTGCATGATCCTCTCCTCAATATGATTTCGTTCAACATCCGAATCGCACCGCAGCCAATTGTAGACGCAACCTCGCGCAACTGTCAGGTAGGCACAAAGACGGAAGCGGCCGAAAGGGTGTAAGAGCAGCCAGGTGGAAGAGCAGAGTAGCGGTGGAAGAGCGGCCCTTTAGGGCCGCGTTAGGGTTACCCACAATCGGGCTTCAGCCCCCGGTCGATGTGGAGAAGAGATTTCAGCTGAAAAGCTGACAGCTTCTTCAATAAAAATCTGCGCAACTCAAATAAAACCCGCTCCGCGGACAGCTCATCTTGCACCGGCTCTCCTTCAGCCGCGTCGAGCAGTTCGGACAATAACTTGCCGCGTTCAGGCGGGAGACGCTAGCCGTCCCGTTCTGCACACCCGGGCTGTCCGTCCGCTTCGGTTCCGCGATTCGTTCGTTCATGACCGCCACACTAACTGCCGCGCGAGCCCAAGGCAAGTGCAAATCCCGACACCGCCCCGGCGCAAGCCGCCTCTCTGTGTAGCTCTGTGTCCTCTGTGGTTCAGGGTTTAGCAGGCTTAGGAGACCGCCCCCGGCGAGAAGTCAAGCGGCCTTCACCATCCCCGGCATATTTGAGTTCCAACAGTCGGCCACAATCATCCATCTTCCCAGCCGCCGCCACACCTTCACATATTTCCCGCGATCCGCGACCGTGGTTCCATCCGCTTGCCGGATCGCCACCGTGTAGCGCCCAATTTCCATCGCCATGTCGCCCGAGTGGTCCACCCGAAGCGTCTCCGAGCGCAGATTCTCATAGCCCGCGTCGGCCATCTGCCGCGCCAGCCGCTCCACCGATTTCGGCCCATACCCCGGCTCCATGTGCGGCGCCATGATCACGCCATCCGGCGCAAACAGCGCTCCGATCTGATCGTAGTTACCTGTGTTGTAGGAAGTGACGTAATCCTGCGTGAGTCCGCGGATTACGGACTCCACATCCAAGTATGGACGCGGGTCCGCGAGGGAGCCCGAATACGGCCGGTACATCTACTACCTCCTGGGAGAGGGCACTCGGCAAACCCGCGTCACCATGCGCCGGCCTGCCGCAAAAAACGCCTGCCAATTCTAGCGCAAAACCACCCTGTGAAAACCAGAAACTTTTCCTCTACCACTTGACCTGCGAAAGCAAAAATCCACATCGGGAAGAGCGCACTCGGAAGCTCTGCCCCGCAGCGAAGCCGAAGGGCCCGGCGACCAACGCTCGGCCTCCTTCGCGGCCACCAGAGCGCCCGAAGGCTCGCTCCACTGTCTGCGACCGCAGCCAAAAGCCTTTTTACCTCTCAAAAATCGACGACCGGCTGGGTTTGCGCGACCGCAACCCGTCCGAAATCATCACTGCCAGCGGAGGCTTTGGTTCCGTCACCGTCGCCGTCCCGCGCTCTGCCAACTGTCGTTTCACGCGTTCGATTAGCACGACCAGTTTTTTCGTCTCGTGATCGCGCTCGGCCTGTTTGCACATCTTCTGAAAATCTTGCGGTGGGTGTGCTGCCCGTTGCGTCATTCGGGGTCCTCAATTTCAAGAGAGTTCTACGGAAAAATCTCAGGAAAATCTACGCCGGGAAAATCTTGTATGGGAATACTGTTCGAAAATTGTTGCCCGAAAAGTCTCGACGTCCGGAGCTGAAATTAGTGACCGAACATACGGCTGGAATCCTTGACCTCGACTCGGTCCCGAGGGGAACCTCAATCGCGCCCATAGCGTATCCCATCCCCCCAAAAATTGCGAGGCCTATTCGAACTCGTGTGGGAGCGGGCGATTCGCCCGCTCGTTTGTCTCCATGTCCATTCGGGAAACCTCGACTTGCCAACGATCCCGCTGAGCCATCGATCGCGCAAATCCATCGATCGCGCGAATCCAACGATCGCGCAAATCCATAATCTCCCAATCTGTGACATGATTAAGACATGAAGAAACAAGCCGCCGACCAGCAGTTCCACGATCGCCGCCACCAGGAGCGCAAACGCGCCGAAGCCGCGAAGAAGCCCTTGGTGAAGAAGCCCGCCGACTCCGCCCCAAGTCCCGCTGCACCCAAAGCTCCCAATCCACCAACCCGCAGCCAAGAGTGACCCCCGGGTGCCCCCGGATCAAAAGACTCGCCGTCGATGAGCGCCGGAAGACCGGCTGGCGTTAACAGTGACAGTGGTGATAAGAAAATGCGATCGTTGTTCATCTCCGCATGCTGCCGCATCGGGGATGTGGACGCCTGTGATGATCGTCACAAAGTCCGTCGTGGCGCCTCAAAAACGGAACGCCGGGCTTAAAGGCCATCAACGATGAGCCACGTGACGCGGCCCTGAAAGGGCCGCTCTTCCACGTCACCGCCGGCGTCCCACAGCCGCGGCGGACGGGCGAGTCGCCCGTCCCCGCACGACCGAATCTAGCTGCACCCGCTGGTGCTGCCGCAGCTCGCGCAGCGATAGCAACTGCCGTTCCTGGTCATGATGCTGCCGCAGAAGCTGCAGCTGGGGGCGTCGCCCATGTCGATGATGCCGGAGAGCGCGTCGTTGGCGTGGATGTTCCCGGGCTTCAGGCTTCGAGCTTCGGGCTTCGGCTCCGTCGAGCCATTCACATCGCCGACCCCTTCAGCCTGAGGCCCGTACTTAGCCTGCTCTGAGCTGAACGGCGAAGAGCCTGAGGTCCGAGGCCTGAGGTTCTCGAACAGCATCTGCTGCTGGCCGGTGAGGAAGCGCATCTGCATCCAGCGGAAGATGTAGTCCATGATCGACTTGGCGTAGCCGAGTTCAGGATTGCCGCTCCATCCGCTGGGCTCGAAGCGGGTGTGCGCGAACTTCTCGCAGAACACTTTGAGCGGCACACCATGCTGCAAGGCGAGGGAGACGGCCAGTGCGAAGCTATCCATCAGGCCGCTCACCGTCGATCCTTCTTTGGCCATCTTGACGAAGAGTTCGCCGGGCTCGCCGTCAGGATAGAGCCCCACGGTGATGTAGCCCTCGTGGTCGCCCACTTTGAATTTGTGGGTGATCGAGGCGCGCTCTTCCTGCAGCTTGTGCCGCACCGCGCGCGGCGGCGCGTTGAGGTCTTCTTCTTCGCGCACGGGCGAATCGCCCGTGCCCACACGGGTCGCGGAGCTTTCTGCTGTTTTCGTCCCCGCCGCCGAGAGCGGCTGCGACTTCTTGCAGCCGTCGCGGTAAATGGCAACCGCCTTGATGCCCAGCTTCCAAGCCTGCAGATACGCTTCCATAATGTCTTCCACTGAAGCGTTCTCGGGAAGATTGACGGTCTTCGATATCGCTCCGGAGATAAATGGCTGCGCCGCCGCCATCATCCGCAGATGCCCCATGTAGGCGATCGACCGCGTCCCCTTTGACGGCTTGAACGAGCAATCGAACACTGCAAGGTGATCGTCTTTAATATGCGGCGCGCCTTCGATGGTTCCGGTCGCGTCAATGTAGCTGACGATGGCTTTGGCCTGGTCGTGGTCATATCCCAGCTTGAACAGCGCCGTCGGCACGGTGTTGTTGACGATTTTGATCATCCCCCCGCCGACCAGCTTTTTATATTTCACCAGAGCCAGATCCGGCTCCACTCCCGTAGTGTCGCAGTCCATCATGAAACCTATTGTTCCTGTCGGGGCCAGGACTGTGACTTGGCTGTTTCTGTAGCCGTGCTTTTCGCCCTGGGCCAGGGCTTCGTCCCAGCATTGTTTGCTGGATTCGAAGAGCGGGGCGGGGACGTTTGCTTTGTTGATGTTGTTGACCGATGCGCGGTGCATGCGGATTACGTCGAGGAACGGTTCGCGGTTGATGTACCATCCGGGGCAAGCTCCGCCGGGCATGGTGGCTCCTGACCTGGTTGCGCCGGATGGGCTTGCTTCGCTTCGCTGGACGGCCGAGGCGGCTGTCCCCACATGAGTTGTGGTGATGCCGGCGCCTAGATTGGTTTCGGCTAGATTCTTTTTTGTAGGTTCTGTCGCCGGAGATAGCGGCGGGCACAGTTCGGCGATGCGACTGGACTGCAGATAGGCTTCGCCGCACATGATAGCCGTGACGCAAGCGGCGCAGTCGCGGCCGGCGGGAGAATCGTACGGGAGGCCTGCGGCCATCAACAGAGCGCCTAGATTCGCGTAGCCGAGGCCCAGCGGACGGTAGTCATGGCTGTTGCGCATGATCTGTTCGGTGGGATAGCCGGCGTTGTCTACTATTATTTCCTGGGCTGTGATCAGCACGTCTACCGCGTGCCGGTAGGCTTCTACGTCGAAGGTGCCGTTGGGGGCGAACTTCAGCAGGTTCAGGCTGGCCAGGTTGCAGGCGGAATCGTCAAGGAACATGTATTCGCTGCAAGGGTTGCTGGCGTTGATTCTTGCAGTGTTCTTCGAGGTGTGCCAGCGGTTCACCGTGGTGTCATATTGCATGCCGGGATCGCCGCAGTGCCAGGTGGCTTCGGAAATTTTGTGGAGCAAGTCTTTGGCTTTGTAGGTGTTCATGACCGCGCCGTCGCGGACTGCCTTGGTGGAAAAATCGGTGTCGCGGACCACGGCGTACATGAAGTCGTCGGTGACGCGGACGCTGTTGTTGGCGTTCTGAAAGAAAATGGAGGAGTAGGCTTCCGAGTCGGGAGAAGACCCGTCGTAGCCCGAGGCGACCAGGGCGTGGGCCTTGGCTTCTTCCTTCATCTTGCATTCGACGAAATCGAGGATGTCAGGATGGTCGACGTTGAGAATGACCATCTTGGCCGCGCGACGCGTTTTGCCGCCGGACTTGATGACCCCGGCGAAAGCGTCAAAGCCTTTCATGAAACTCAGCGGGCCGCTGGCCGTGCCTCCGCCGCTCAGGCCTTCGGTGGAAGAGCGCAGCGGGGAGAGATTCGTGCCCGTACCGCTGCCCCACTTGAAGAGCATGCCTTCGGTCTTGGCCAGAGTCAGAATGGAATCGAGCGAGTCTTTTACCGAATTGATGAAGCAGGCGGAGCACTGCGGCTTCGAGTATCCGGTGACGCCGAATTCGACCTGCTGGGTTTGCGGATTCCAGTGCCAGTTGCGGCCGTCGGAATTGGGCTCGATGCGGTCGCAGCCCACGTTGAACCAGACGGGCGAATTGAATGCGGCGTACTGGCGGACAAGGATGTGCACGAGTTCGTCGTGGAACGTGGCACCGTCTTCGGGAGTGCGGAAATAGCCCTGGGCCAATCCCCAATCGCGAATGGTTTCGGCGACGCGGCTGACGAGCTGGCGCACTCCCGTTTCGCGCTCAGGAGTCCCGAGCGTGCCGTGTAAGTATTTCGACGCGACGATGTTGGTCGCGGTCATGGACCAGTCTTTGGGGACTTCGACGTCCTTTTGCTCGAAGATCACGCCCCCCTGGGAGTCGGTGATCTGAGCGGTGCGGAGTTCCCATTCGACCTCGTTGTAGGGGGACACGCCGGGCTTGGTAAAGAGGCGGCGGAAGGCGAGGCCGGGGGACTTCTTTGAAATTCCCGAGGCAGACGGGGACACTGGGGGTGCGGGGATGGCCGCGGAGGAAACGACGGTAGTCTTCAATTCGGGCATCAGGTGTCTCCAATGATTAGATTCTAATCGTGTTACATCCGATTCTGGCGTCCGGAGGGGAAGCGGACGCGGGGAACCGGTTCAGATCGGGAATGCGTTGTAAATGTCGTCCCGAGGGCTAAACCCCGCGGGTTGAATCTTGAATGCTCTACGCGGCCCTAAAGGGCGGCTCTTCCACCTAAACCTTCCACCCAGGACCCTTCCGCTAGAAGCCGGAGGGGAATGGCTGGGGACAGTGAATGTTGGTGTTGGAGCCGGAGTCTAAAGTCGGGTCGGGTGCCAGGGCTGTTGCCGCTGGCTGCGCGGGCGAGTCGCCCGCGCCTACACGAGTTTGCATCTCCCCACGAGCAACCTCAGCCATGCGAGCTGTGAGGGGGGCCAGTTCCAGCGAGGTGGCGAAGTGGGCGCCGATTCCGCTGGCCTTTTCGCCACTCGAGACCAGCCACTGGTTTAGCGCGGTGGCGATGCTGCGGCGGTGGGTTTCGTCTTCGATCACGACGAAGCGGACGAAACAACGTCCGGAGGCCAGGCGGGCGCGCAGGGGATTCTCGCGGGAGAACATGCGGTCGAGGACGAAGGCCATGTCGTCATCTTCGCCGAACTGGAGGACGGCTAGCATGCGGCGCTCGGCAGCGGTGGCAGGCTCAGCCGCCGGGCTTCGCCCGGGCTGGACAGCCGAGGCGGCGGTCCCCACATAGCTTTTGCCAGCATCCCTACCCTTGTCGTCGCCGAAGGTCATCACCTCTTCCGCTAATGCGAAGACACCCGGTTTGCTCGGGACAAAAAGCAAGTCGTGGGGAGATTCGCACCGGAACCATCGCGACCACTGCAGGCGGCGGTAGTCGATGGGGCGGTCGAAGCCATGGCGGGCCAACGATTCGGCGACGAGACGGGTTAAAGCTTCCATGTTGCGGGCTCCTAGGGTCCTGGCTGCCGCGCCGCAGAAAAAGAGTTCCCCAATCTGCCGGCGGGCAGGTACAAATACAATCGTTGCAATGAGTTGTCGTACCCCCGGGGAGAGGATCGGGGAGACGGCCACCGCACAGCAAACCGAGCTTCGGGCTTCGGTCCTCAGGCTTCGGCAACGGCAAGAACCACAGCGCCAGATTCCATAGTGTCCCCCAAGCCGAGACGCCATAAAACCTGGGTACTCTTGCTTGCGGGTGGCGCCAAGTCACCTCTGGCTCGGCGCCGGACCGCGTTTCTCTTCCGTCAGTACTTCTCAGAATTCGCCTCGTTCCCGCGGGCGAATTTTGTGTGCTTGGGATTGCAAAGTTACTCCCGGATATGGGGTCTGTCAATAGGTAAATACCATAGGTTGTATCCCCAATAATGACAGGCCAGATGCGGGGGGAGGGACCTGATTTCCACAAGAACCAGTAGTCAGTGAGTGGTGATCAGTGGCCAGTGGGCGAAATTCGTCGCTGGCCAAGGCCCGAGAAGCAACCCCCCAGGTTCTGACCGCTAACCCTTCTGACTACTAAATCTGTGGCCGCTGACCCCTCTGGCCGCTAGCCCCCTTGCCACCGACCACTGGCCGCTGACCACTGCTTCTGGGCGGCTGAAGGGCTGGGGGAGTTTGCGGCGGACGCGGGCGGGCTCGTCGATTTTCATGGCGGGTTCGTCCAGTTGCGACCCTGCGGTTATGGGCGGGATGGAAACGTAGATGTCTTCGAAAATCTGCCGCGGGGCAATGCTGAGGACGCCGTCGGAAGACTCCACGAGATAGTCTCCCTTGCGACCGGCGTGACGGCGGCCGAGGGAATCGGTAAACATGAGGGTGGAACTCAGTTGCTTCGCTTTTATCAGGAATCTGGTGCGGTAGGTCTTCCACCGGGGAGCGTGTATTTGGGTTGCGCGCGTTTCTACTGAAGTCGTGTCCGCTGCGTTCATTTCTTCCAGTTTCATTCTGCCAACCTTTGGGGGAGGTTGCGCGGGGGCCGAATCTTTCGATCCCCGTTTCCGATATGGACGGCCGGAAAGGCTGAACCGGCCGCGGTTGCATTGGCGGATGAGGCGAGAGTGACTTTACGAGCGAAAGCGCGCGCGGTCAATTCAGTATTTTTGGTGCAATTGAGGAAAAACTTTGGCCACGGATTTTAGGGAGGAACACGGAGGAAGCAACGGGTTCTGCACAGGGTGTGCACAGGAAATGCAGAAAGACAGGGTCAGGGATCAGGGCCTAAGGGGCAGTGGTCAGTTGCCAGTTACAGCAGTGACTCGATTGGGTCTGATGCTTGGCTTCGGCTAAAGAAACAGAAAAATCCCTAGTTGGCAGTGGGGGGCGAGGAATGATCGGCGAACCAGGCGATGACGCGTTGCTCGAACTCCTGTGGCGCAGTGCTGATGGCGCCGCAGTGGTCGGCGTGGGGGACTTCCCAAAGAATTGCGTTTGGATTTCTTGCACGGATTTCACGGGAATGGCGGATAGGAATGTTGCTGTCGATTTGACCGTGTATGAGGAGGACCGGGACTTGCGTTCGAGCGACGGAATCTTCGGGAGAGACTTGTTGCAGATCGAGGTTGTATTTCCAGCGGGCGCGGAGGAATGCGGCTTCGACCAGGGGTCGCAGAATGACACGTCCAAACCATGGTCCGAGATGGAAAGGCTGGCCCATGCGGTCGAAAGCGATTTCGTGAAAGGTGGCGAAAGAAGATTCGGCGACTACAGCGCAGAAGGGCGTGCTGGAGTCGAGCGACTGAAGCAACTGCGCGGCCCCCATGGATTCTCCGAGGGCGAAGATGCAGCGGGCGTGGCCTTCACTGGAACGAGTGCTGTCTGGAGGTTGCGTATTCAGGAAGTCGAACCACTGATGAATGTCGTAGCGTTCGAGCAGTCCGTAAGTGGCGAGCGGGCCGCCGCTGGCGCCGTGGGCGCGGGCGTCTGGCATGAGGACGCTGTAGCCGTGAGTGAGCAGGAGTTGGGCATAGCCGGTCATGCCGATGCGGTTGTCGCCGAGACCGTGGAGGAGAATGACGGAATCTCCGTTGGCGTGGCGCGGGTGGATGAGCCAGGCGCGGAGGGTGATGGAGTCGGATGTGGAGATGGATACGTCGGCGAAATCGGCGTCGAGGGTGTGAGAGGCGTCGACCATGAAGGTTTCGTCTTCTGGCGTGAGCGGGCGGCGAGGAGGGTGGAGAGTGACGTCGGCGAGCCAGACGCCGGCGATGGAGCAGAAGGTGAGATACAGCAATAACCCGAGGAGAATGCGGTGAGATACGCGAGGGGCGTTCATTTTGAAATGTTACGAGCGACGCGGCGACTCAGTTCAAGATATGTAAAGTTCCGCATTTAGCGATAGAAGCATAGCGAGTAGAAGAGAAGCTGCGTTGGCGGTGGTGAGTAGAAGGTGCACGGCGGGGGCAGAATTTTCCGGTAGTTTTGGAGGCGGCAATTCTTGCGTTCAGCAAGGCGAGCGTAGTCAGTGACTTGGATGAGGATAGGCGAAAGGAAAGGTCCTTGCTAAGGTCTCCGAAGAAAGACACGAAGCTCCAAATCGAGGAGGAGTCATGAATATTGACCCGGTTTGCGGAATGACAATCGACGAGGTGCAGCCTGAATTTCAATCGATGTTCGCCGGGAAGAAATATAGTTTCTGCTCGGAGGAATGCCGGAGGGAATTCGAAGAACGTCCAGAGGAGTATCTCGAGACCGCGGCGTAGCGCTGTTTCGACGGAATTTGAGGCAAGAGATAGAGAAAAATAAAACAGAAAGACGAAAGGCCCTTGCGCGGGTTGCGCAGGGGCCTTTTCAACTGCTGCTGTCTGTTCTCGAGTTTAGCGATGCGCTAATTCCGGCTCATGTGCCGCTTTGCTGGATTTGAAGGCGGCCAGGCGGGAGTTGATTTCGTCCCAGTTGACCGTGTTCCACCAGGCGGCGAGATATTCCGGCCGGCGGTTGTTGTATTTCAGGTAGTAGGCGTGCTCCCAGACGTCATTGCCGAGGATGGGGTAGTGGCCTTGGGAAATGGGGTTGTCCTGATTGGGGGTGGACATGATGTGAACGGAGCCGTCGGGCTTGCCGGCGAGCCAGACCCATCCGCTGCCGAATTGCTTGGCGCCGGCGTCGTTGAATTTGGATTGAAAATCTTTGAAGTTGCCGAAGGTTTTCTTGATGACGTCGGCGATGGGGCCGGTGGGATCGCCTCCGCCTTTGGGCTTCATGATCTTCCAGAACATGGTGTGGTTGACGTGGCCGCCGGCGTTGTTGCGGACGGCGCCGCGAATATCCTCGGGAATGGCATTGAGGTCGCGGATGAGATCTTCGGCGGACTTTTGGCCGAGTTCGGGATGCTTCTCGATGGCGGCGTTCAGATTCTTGACGTAGGCACCGTGGTGCATATCGTGATGCAGCGTCATGGTTTGCTTGTCGATGATGGGTTCTAAGGCGTCATATCCATAAGGCAGGGGCGGTAGTTCGTGAGCCATGATTTGTCCTCCAGGTATGTCTGATGACGAGGCGCTGATTTCGATGCAGCGTGCTGACAATGATTATATCGCGTGCCGATATGCGCTGGCAGACGCGAATCTATCGCAGGGACCGCCGCATCCTTTATGCTAAGGGAGTGCGTTTCCGAATTGCACTGATTACTCATTTATGACTACTACGAAAACCAGTACTTCTGGCGGCGGTGTTCTTGTGGAAAGCGCAGGGGGCAATGGCGTGAATCCCGAGCGGGAGCGGGTGTTTGAGGCGTTTCGGCAGTGGGGGTATTTGGAGGGCGACCTCGATCCTCTGGGATTTTTGCGGCCGCGTCCGGTGCCGGAGTTGGACAGAGAGAGCCCGTATGCGGCGGAGGCGCGGGCGATTTATTGCAGCACGATTGGGGTGGAAATCAACCACATTTATTCTCCGGAGAAGCGGAAGTGGATTTACGACCGCATGGAAGCGGAGGCGCCGGAAGAAGATCAGCAGCGGATTCTGGATTTGCTGATTCGCGCCGATATTTTCGAGCATGTGGTGCAGCAGCGTTACCTGGGCAGCAAACGGTTTTCGCTGGAGGGCGTAACCGCGCTGTTGCCGCTGGTGGATGAAATTCTGGACGCGGGAGCGCAGCGCGGGGCGATTGAACTGGTGATGGGCATGAGCCATCGGGGACGGCTCAATGTGATTGCCCACGTGGCGAGGCGGCCGGCGGAAGAAATCTTTGCCGGCTTCGAGGATGTGGACCCGCGCAGCGTGCTGGGCTCGGGCGACGTGAAATATCACATGGGCGCGACCGGGCAATACATCACGCGCAGCGGCGGGAAAGTGCATATTCATCTGGTTTCGAATCCCAGCCATCTGGAAGCGGTGGATCCGGTTACGGTGGGGCGCACGCGGGCCAAGCAAGATCGCACCGGCGAAGGCGGACGCGACGCATATTTGCCGCTTCTGCTGCACGGCGACGCGGCTTTTGCCGGGCAGGGAATTCTCGCCGAGACCATGAACTACGCCGACCTGCCGGGCTACACCGTGGGCGGAACGATTCACGTGATTGCAAATAATCTGCTGGGATTCACTACCAGTTACACCGAAGAGCATTCCACGCGATTTGCCGCGTGCATTGCGCGGCGGCAGTCGATCCCGATTTTTCACGTCAACGGCGAAGATGTAGACGCAGTGGTGCGCGTGGCGCGCATGGCGGTGGAATACCGCTATCAGTTCGGCACCGACGTTGTGATTGATTTGATTGGCTATCGCCGGCATGGGCACAGCGAAGTCGACGATCCGACAATTACGCAGCCGCTGCTTTATAAGCGGATCAAGGAACATCCGCCGCTGTGGGAGATTTACGCCGATGACATTGGCGCGACGGACGCAGCCGAGCGGGCGGCCGCGATCAAGGCGGAATTTGAGGCGGCGCAAAAGAAAGCGGGCTCGCTGAAACAGAAGCCGCTGATGCGGGATCTCCCGAAATATTGGGATCGGTATTACGGTGGCCGGCATAAACCAGAATTCGAAGTGGAGACGGGATTGCCGGGCGAGGATCTGGCCGAGCTCACTGCGAAGCTGACGACGTATCCGGCAGTTTTTCATATTCATCCCAAGGTGAAGAAGTTGCTGGAGCAACGCGCCGAGATGGGCACCGGCAAACGCGCCGTGGACTATGGCATGGCGGAAGCGCTGGCCTTCGCGAGCCTGGTGAAGGGCGGAGTTCCGGTGCGCATGTCGGGCCAGGATTCGCGGCGGGGAACCTTCAATCAACGGCACTCGGAACTCATCGATATTGAAAACGAAAACGAATATGTGCCGCTCGAGAACATTGCCGAGAGGCAAGCGCGCTGTCAGATTTATAACTCCACGCTGTCGGAGGCCGGCGTGCTCGGGTTTGAATACGGGTACAGCCGCGATTATCCCGAGGCGCTGGTTTTGTGGGAGGCGCAGTTTGGTGATTTCGCCAATGTGGCGCAGGCCATTGTCGACCAGTTCATCAGCGCCGGCGAAGCCAAGTGGAATCTGCTTTCGGGCGTCGTAATGCTTCTGCCGCATGGTTATGAAGGCCAGGGGCCGGAACATTCCAGCGCGCGCATTGAGCGTTTTATTCAGCTGGCGGCGCAGCACAATATTCAAATCGCGCAGCCTTCGAACGCGGCGCAATATTTTCATCTGCTGCGGCGGCAGGCGCTGCGGCATTGGCGCAAGCCGCTGATTGTGTTCACGCCGAAGAGCATGCTGCGGCATCCGGATGCTTCGTCGCCGATTGCAGACTTCACGCACAAGAATTTTCTGAATGTGATTCCCGATACCGAGGTGGGCGACGCGGACCGCATTCTGATTTGCTCGGGAAAAATCGGCCATGAACTGCGGGCGGAGCGGGCGAAAAGAAAAGATCATTCGACTGCGATTGTGTTTCTGGAGCAGATCTATCCGTTTCCGGAGAAAGAATTGGTAGAGGAACTGGAACGCCACGGCAGCGCGGGAGACATTGTGTGGGTGCAGGAAGAGCCGGCTAACATGGGACCGCTGGTCAACATGCTGGTGCGGTTGCGGCGGATTGCGGGCGTGCGTCCGGTGTTGTCGGTGAAGCGATCGGCCAGCGCGAGTCCCTCGACGGGCAGCGCGAAGGCGCATGAAGTGGAACAGAAGACGCTGATCACGCTGGCGTTCACCAAGGGCTAAGCGCGACGTGGACACTCAATCCACCGGAAGCGCGAGCTAAAGCGAGGCGAGTTGCGCTTGCCCGACAGCTGGGGGCGGCTGTCCCCACATGTTACCCTGATGCCCGCGTTCACTACGATGCCTCGCCGCGCCCGACCTCTTCGCATTGCGATCGACACTGGCGGAACTTTTACCGACTGCGTGTGGGTCGATGCCGCCAGCCGCCAACTGCGGATGTTGAAAGTTTTTTCCACGCCGGCCGATCCCTCGCTGGCCATCGTTGATGCGCTCCGCAAAATTGCTTTGACGGAAGAGATCGTGCTGCTGCACGGCACCACCGTGGGCACCAACACCTTGCTTGAGCGTAAAGGGGCGCGCACAGCGCTGGTGACGACGGCGGGATTTGAAGATGCGATTGAGATTGGGCGGCAGGCGCGGCCCAAGCTTTACGATTTTTTCTTTGATCGCTTGGAGCCGCTGGTGGATCGGGATTTGCGATTTGGAGTGGAAGAACGGACCGGGCCGCACGGAGAAATTCTGACAGAGCCTTCGGCGGAAGAATTGAGATCTCTGGCTTCGCGCGTGGCGAGTGCAGCGCCTCAGGCGGTTGCCATCTCGCTGCTATTTTCGTTTGCCAATCCGAAACATGAGCTGGCTGTGGCGGAGGCTCTGCGGCGGCCGGGGGTGCCGCTTTCGATTTCGCACGAGATCCTGCCGGAGTTTCGCGAGTACGAACGGACTTCGACGGTTGTGGTGAATGCGTATCTGCAGCCGGTGATGACGGGATATCTCGAGCGGCTCGCTGCGGCGGTGGGAAAAAAACGGGCGCGGATTTTTGTGATGCAGTCGAATGGAGGAATCGCCGCGCTGGCGGCGGCCGCCAGCGAGCCGGTGCGAACGGTGCTTTCCGGGCCCGCCGGAGGAGTGATGGGAGCGGTGGCCACGGGGCGGGCCAGTGGGTTTGAGCGCGCGATCGCCTTCGACATGGGAGGGACCTCAACCGACGTTTCGCTGGTTGACGGCGCCGGGGACTCGCCCGCTATCCCGACCACCAGTGATGCCCAGGTCGCCGGACTGCCGGTGGGCGTGCCCATGCTCGATATTCACACCGTGGGCGCGGGCGGCGGTTCGCTGGCGCGCTTCGACGCTGGAGGCGTGCTGCGGGTAGGGCCGGAATCGGCGGGCGCCGATCCGGGGCCGATTTGCTATGGGCGCGGACTGAAGCCTACGGTGACCGACGCGAATCTCTTGTTGGGACTGTTGCAGGCGGAGCGTTTTCTGGGCGGAGAGTTCACGCTGGACCTGGAGCGCACGCGAAAAATCACGCGCGAATGGTTGAGGAAGCAGAAGTCGCGGCTCACGCTGGAGCAATTTGCCGAGGGCGTGATTCGCGTGGTGAATGCCACCATGGAAAAGGCAATCCGCGTAGTGACGGTAGAGCGCGGACGCGATCCCCGCGACTTTGCACTGGTGGCATTCGGCGGAGCGGGAGGGTTGCATGCCTGCGCACTGGCGGAAGCGCTCGGCATTCCGCGAGTGATCGTGCCGGCGCTGCCGGGTGCGCTCTCGGCTTTGGGCATTCTGGCGAGCGATGTGGTGAAAGATTATTCGCGCACAGTGTTGTGGCGGGTTGCCGGCAAGCTTCCAGGAGATCGGTTGAAGCGGGAATTCGCGGAACTGGAAAGGCAGGCGGCGAAAACCTTTGAGCACGAAGGGTGGACTCGTAAAGCGCGCTATGAAAAAAGCATCGATGTGCGCTACCGCGGACAGGGATATGAGCTGAAGATTCCGCTGAGCAGAAATCTTCTGCAAGAATTCGAGCGTGAGCATCAAGGGCGGTACGGATATATCCACGCAGGCCGTGAAGTGGAACTGGTTACGCTGCGGTTGAGGGCGGTGGTGAAATCGCCGCCGCCGGTGCGAAGCGCCACGGTCCATGCAGGAATTAGGATTGCGGCATCCACCGGGGAGAACCCGCCGAGCGTTGCTCGGCATGGACGGGCGACGGCGCCCGTCCCCACACGGGCGATCTTCGATGGCAAGAACCTTTCCACGAAGATTTATTCCCGCGACGAATTGCGGCCGGGCAAGAAATACTCCGGGCCCGCCATCATCACGGAATACAGCGCCACGACGGTTGTGCCTCCGGTGATGAAATTCCATCTTGACGGCGCGGGAAATCTGCTGATTGCGGTGAGATAGGCGATCCCGCGGGCGATTATTACAATCTGATGAAATTCGCGTCCCCCCAGGTCCCAGGCCCCTGACCCTGGTAACTGGCCACGGCTTTCCGGCTACAATACTTCCGTGAAACCAAGCATCTTTGTGGTCGAGGATGACCCCGATATTTCGCGACTGGTGCGGCATCACCTGGAGAACGAAGGCTTCAACGTGAGGGTGTATCCGGGTGGCGCAACCGTGCTGGGCGATGCCGAGCGGCAGCGGCCAGCGTTGTTTCTGCTGGATATTATGGTTCCGGGCAAGGACGGACTCGAACTCTGCCGCACCGTGCGGCAGACCCCGGGCCTGGCCTCCGTGCCGGTGATTTTTCTTACCGCCAAAAGCAGCGAGGCCGATCGCGTGCTGGGCCTGGAACTGGGCGCGGACGACTACATCGGCAAGCCATTCAGTCCGCGCGAACTGGTGGCGCGAGTGAAGGCCGTGCTGCGGCGCTTTGAGCGGCCGCTGCCGCCGAGTCCGCTCAAAGTCGGTGAAATTGAAATTGATCCCTCGGCCATGACGTTGTCGGTGGCGGGAAAGCTCGTGACCACCACGGCCACCGAGTTCCGCCTGCTGGACTATTTTGCGCGCCACGTGGGCCGCGTGTTTACTCGCGACCACCTGCTTGATAGCGTGTGGCGCGACACTTCTTATGTGACCCCGCGCTCGGTGGACGTCTATGTGCGCCGCATCCGGGAAAAAATCGAACCGGACCCGGAGAACCCGCGCTATCTCAAAACCGTGCGCGGGGCGGGATACCGATTCGAGGCTCCCAAGTGAAGAACCGGATTTTCTTCAAGCTATTGGCGGCGTTTCTGATTGTGATTGCTGCCAGCGCGGTTATTCTGAATTTTATGCTGGGGCGGGCGTGGGAAGCGTCGCTGCGCGCGGAGATCGAGCGCAGCCTTACGCAGAAGACCGAGATGCTTGCTCACCGCGTAGAAAATGAGCGCAGCCACTCGCTGGAGGACGTGGCCGCGCAGGAGGGTCAGGCTGCCGGGGCACGGGCCACGATTATTGACGCGTCCGGAAAAGTGCTGGCCGATTCGGAATCGAATCCTGCAAATATCGACAGCCAGGCCGCGCAGCCGGAATTCGCTGCGGCTCTCGCGGGCAAAACAGGGCGCAGCGTTCGCCCCAGCGCCGCGCTGGGCATTCCTTTTCTCTATACTGCGGTGCCGATTTCCGGCGGCGCGGTGCGCCTGGGCTATCCGCTTTCCGATCTGGAAGCGGTGCAGATCGAAGTGCGCCGACGGCTGGCTTGGGGATCGGCGATGGCGCTGGCTATTGCGCTGCTGGTGGCGGGGATCGCG
>DATDGM010000016.1:0-3438 GCA_036522075.1 Candidatus Sulfotelmatobacter sp. | reverse complement strand
GCCTCAGAATGACAATCAATGGACTTTTTCCGCAGCCACTTCAATCCGTCGGGTTTTCGCTGCGCAACTTCAGGGCCTCTCAGAAGCAGAATTGCGAAATGCGATTTCCGATTTATCGAGTGTGGAGTATAATGTGGACTGGACTCAACAATGTATGGAAACAATTCAGATTGTCCTCGATAAGAAGCTCCTGCTGGCTACTGACCAAGCCGCGCGGCGGACGAAGCGCAATCGGTCCGCCTTGGTACGCGACGCACTTCGCGAGCACCTCCGGAGCCTGGAAGTCCGCGCAAGAGAAGAGCGTGACCGTCAAGCATATTCGAGGCGCCCTCAGACGGCCAATGAATCGCTTACTTGGGAAGCGGAGGCAGCGTGGCCGGAAGAGTAGCCCGAGGTGACGTCCGCCTTTACCAGTTTGCTCCACCGGACAAGAAGAGACCTGTGGTCGTGCTGACACGCGATAGCGCCATCGCTTATCTTTCCAGTGTCACCGTTGCACCTATTACATCCACGATTCGGGGCGCGCCTTCCGAAGTAGTGCTGAACGAAGAGGACGGCATGAAAGCGCCCTGCGCGGTGAACCTGCACAATGCGGTCAGCGTTTCTCGGAATCGATTGGGCCGGCGGGTTGCGCAGCTGAGTTCCTTGCGGATGCGGGAAATCTGCGCGGCTCTGAGTTTCGCACTCGGTTGCGATTCCAGCCGATCCTAGGACGGATGGCCTGCCGGGTAGCGCAGCCTCTGGTTCGAATTTCCGATGGCCGACCGTCCGTTGCCTTTCGAAGGATAGGAGCGCAATTCCAGGTCTTAGGTGGGCGCGCCGACGTTCGAACAAATTTCCACAGTTTGGACTGCTCCCGTAAAATGAGACCATCGGAAGTTCGACACTTTTCAGTGAATGGAGAGCGTCGATGCCAGGAAAATACAAGCGTCACCCCTTGCAAGTCCGCGAGCGCATGGTAGAGCGTATGAGGCTGGGAGAAAGCGTGAGCGAACTGGCGCGCGAGCTGGAGGTGGATCGGGGCACGTTGTACGGATGGAAACGCAGGATGGAAGGGCGGCCAAAGCGCCTCCCGAACAGCCCGGAACGGGATAGGCGCGACGTGCGCATCGAAGAGCTGGAAAGCCACGTCGCGCGGCTCGAACGGCTGGTGGGGCGGCAGTGGATGGAGTTGGATTTTTTCGACAGTGCCTTGCGCAGGGTCCGGGGCAAGGGGCCGCAGAGCGACAGCGATGGCGCGCCGGCCTCTACACCGAGATCCGCGAGCGGATGCGCGCGCAAGGCGGACTGAGCATCCGGCGGATGTGCGAGCTGGCGGGGGTCAGTCGAGCTAGTTTTTATTGTCACTGGGAGACGCAGGAGCCTACCGAGGCGGAGATGGCCCTGCGCGATGCGGTACAGCGTGCGGCGCTGGCTCATCGCTACTATGGCTACCGGCGCATCCGTGCGCTTCTGGAGCGGGAGGGGCTGGTAGTAGGAGCGAAGAAAGTACGACGGGTGATGCAGCAAGATAATCTGCTGGCGGTGCGCCAGAGGAAGTTTGTGGTGACCACGGAGTCCGAACATCGCTTCGCAGTTCATCCCAACCTAGCTCAACACCTGGAAGTGAGCGATATCAATCAGTTGTGGGTGGCCGATCTAACCTATGTGCGGCTGGAACGCGAATTTGTCTATCTGGCCGTGGTGTTGGATGCCTACTCGCGGCGAGTGATCGGATGGGCGGTGGATCGCAGCCTGAGTGCCGGAGTGGCTCTGGCGGCGCTAGAAAAGGCGTTGGCCACCCGACAGCCGCAGCCAGGCTTGGTGCACCATTCCGATCGCGGCACGCAATATGCCAGCGTGGAGTATGTCCACCGGCTGGAGGCTTCTGGAGCGGTGCTGAGCATGAGCCGTCCGGGACGGCCCTGGGAGAACGGTCGTTGCGAGAGTTTCATTAAAACTCTCAAACACGAAGAACTGGACGCTCGACCGTACGGCAGCTTGGAAGAACTGGTGCAACATCTGGAGGAGTTCATCGAGCAGGTCTACAATCGCGTGCGGCTGCACTCCGCACTGGAGTATTGTTCCCCCCTCGAGTTCGAGGGACAACGGAAGGCTGAGAAGCAATCGAGTTGGATGCCGGCGAGAATGAGTTTTCGGAGGCATCGGGAAATCTATTCCGATGTCCCAACCAACGAGTCCCCGGGGAGCACGGCATGCTCCCCGGAGACGCATCGGAATGAGTTTCCAGCAGGGTATTCCTTGGCGGGTTGCTCTCCAGCAGAGCCCGCCTCCACTTCCCCTGCCGGGCCGGTTGTGCAGGAAAAACCGCCGTTCGTCAAAGCACTTGCAGCGAACGGCTAACTGTTGAATTTCAGGTGGTCTCAAAAAAGGGCGCAGTCGAGTTCGAACAATCACATTTGTTCCACGTGGAACATTGGGATTCGGTGGCGCGGGCTTCAGCCTGCGGGTTTTCGTCCTTGCAAGGCCCAACCCCCACAGGCTGAAGCCTGCGCCACCAAGACCAAAGTGTTCCACGTGAAACATTTTTGATGCGGGCTGGCGTTCGAATTACATGCGGCTGCCGTTGGAAAGACGCTAGACCAACGCTTCGAGAACTCAGGCTAAACAAGCGCGGCCGCAAACGTTTCCGCGCCGCGCGTTATTCCGTCTATTGACGTTCGCTATTGCCTCCGATAGTGTTCTGCTGTTTCTCGTTCGAAATCGCAACGTTCTTGCCTGATGGCTTCGGGGGTCGGAGCCGCCATGCCCGCAACATTTTGGGGCGGGCTGCAAGTACAGCCCGCACCCGCTCGCGCTGACCACGTTGGAAGTTTGCTGCGTCCGCCCGAGTTGCTGCAGTTACGATCAGCCTATGCGGAGGGGCGTCTTCCGCTGGAGCAGCTCCGCGCCGCGGAGGACCGGGCCATCCTGCAAGTCGTCGAAAAGCAGCAGCAAATTGGACTGGACGTGGTGACCGACGGCGAGTTGCGGCGCGGCTCGTGGCTCACGGACATGGCGGATGCGGTCGAAGGATTTGTTGCCGACCGGGTGCCGCTCGAGTGGAAGGGACCAGGCGGAGGCATTGAAGGAAGCACGGCTCTTTCCGCAGGCGCCAAGCTTCGCAAGGTCAGAAAAATGACGGGCCACGAAGCTCCCTTCCTGAAACGCAACGCCAACGCGCCGCTGAAAATCACGCTGCCCGCGCCCTCGAATTTCATGCTCTTGAGCTACAAGCGCGGCGTCACCGACAAGTTTTATGCGACCCACGCCGACCTGCTGGCCGATCTCGTGGCCATTGTCCGCGATGACGTCCAGTGGCTCATCTCCGAGCGCGTGCGGTACATTCAGTTCGATGCGCCGTATTACTCCTTCTATTTTGATCCCCAGCAGCGGGCGCGGATGGAGCAGTCCGGTCTAAATCCCGACAAAGAGCTGGAAAAGGCGATTGCCAGCGAC
>DATDGM010000015.1:0-5482 GCA_036522075.1 Candidatus Sulfotelmatobacter sp. | reverse complement strand
CAAAGAACGCCGCTCAGGATGACAAGGGCTTTGTGGAAGTGGAAAACGCGCTGCAGCACGTTACGGCCTTTCGCGCTCGCCGAAGATGGCGGTGCCGACGCGGATGCAGGTAGAGCCTTCTTCTATGGCGACTGCGAAATCGTGTGACATGCCCATTGAGAGAATCTCCATGGCAATGGCGGGGAGGCTGCGTGAGGCGAGTTGGTCGCGCAGGGTGCGGAGCTTGCGGAAGTAGGGGCGGGCGCCTTCGGGATCTTCGGTGAAGGGAGGGACCGTCATCAGGCCGCGAAAGTTCAGGGCTTCCAAACGGGGCGCGGCTTTTAGCAAGTCTTCTAATTCGGGTGAATCTGGATCTACACCGCTCTTGGCTGCTTCGTCACCTACGTTCACTTCAATTAAGACTTGCAGTTGCTTGTTCAAGGCTCGTGCTCCGGCGTCGAGTTTTTCCGCTAGTTTGACGGAATCTACCGAGTCGACGGCGCAGAAAAGTTCTGCGGCTTTCGCGGCTTTGTTGGTTTGGAGATGGCCGATCATGTGCCACTCTGCGCCGAGGAGATCGGCCAGGGTGCCGGCTTTGGCGGAGAATTCCTGGACGCGGTTTTCGCCGAAGAGACGCAGTCCTGAATCGTAGGCTTCGCGGATGCGCTCGGGGGAGTGCGTTTTCGTGACTGCCATCAGTGCAACTTCTGAGGGACTTCGGCCTGAGCGCTTGGTTGCTTGCGCGATCTTCTTTTGCAGTGCAGCGATGTTTTCGGGAATTGACATACAACAACATTCACCACAGAGGACACAGGGGTTCACGGAGGAGTTCTTTCCTCTGTGAACCTTCTGTCCTTCGTGTTTTCAGATTACATGATCGCCGTTGGCGGGGCCGGGTCTTCGGGGCGACCCGCATTGGCGAGTGGGACCCAGATCATGACTGCCACCAGCACCGCCAGGGCAATCACGGCGGTGATCAGGTTATTGCCGCTGGCGAATTGGTACAGCTGCGCCTTGGCGTGGGGGTCATATGCGAGCTTACGCGCAATAACCGCGGCGACCGCGATGCCGCACAGTGCCTCGCCGGCAATCAGGCCCGAAGCGGTCAGAATTCCGGCGTTTTCCACGCGTGCCTTCTGGGCGTCGTTAAGATTGCGCTGGTCACGCAGGCGGTCGGTCATCCAGCGGATGATGCCGCCTACGAAAATCGCGAATGTTGTTCCCAGCGGCAGATACATGCCAATCGAGAACAGCATCACGCTCTTTACTTCGATCATGATCATGGCCAAACCCAGGAAAATTCCGACGATCACGAGAGGCCATGCCATCTCGCCGCCGACGATGCCCTTGGAGAGCATGGCCATCAAACCAGCCTGTGGTGCGGGCAATTCGGTAGACCCGAAATGCCAGACCCTGTCCAAAAGGGAGAGGGGCAGGAACAGCACCAGTCCAGCCACTACAATGCCAATCAGGTCGCCGATCTCCATTTTGGCCGGCGTTCCGCCAAGGATGTGCCCCACCTTCAGATCCTGCAGTAACTCGCCCGCCACAGCAGAAGAGACGCAAGCCACTGCGGCCACTCCCAGGACCGCCCTGACGCCTCCACTCCCCGAAACGCCGAGTGCCACCATGAGCAGGGCAGCGATTACGAGTGTACAGAGAGTGAGCCCGGAGACCGGGTTGTTCGACGATCCGATCAGGCCAACAAGGTTGCCGGAAACGGCCGCGAAGAAGAAGCCCACAATGAGCATCACAGCAGCAGCCACTAATGCTGCAGAAAAGACCTTGGAACCGGCAAGATTCCCTGCGCCGCTGATGAAATAGTGATACAGCAGAAACATGGCGACGAAAACGATGGCAATACCCGCGAACACGAACTTGGAGCTCAGATCGCGCTCAGTGCGATTGGTTGCCGCTTGCGCGCTAGCTGACTTCTTCAAGTCTGAGATAGCACGTCCTATCCCGATGGCCAGTTGCTTCCGCATCTTGAAGAGTGTGTAGGAGGCACCCACCAGCATGCCACCGACTGCGATGGGACGAACGATCGAGTAATAGATTGCAACAGCCAACAGGTCCCATTCGAGAGGTTTGCCGTCAGGCTGGGCGGCCTGAATGTACGGGCCCGCGACGAACGTCAGGAGCGGAACCAGCAATCCCCAGGCGAGCACGCCTCCCGCGAAGTTCAAGGAGCCCAGACGGGGGCCGATGATGTAGCCTACGCCCAAGTACGCAGGACTGATGTCAGGAGCACTGAACAGCGTTGCGCCGCCCGTAACGGTTGTCGTAACACTCGGATTGGTGCCGGTGCGGAGGAGTAGCCTTTTTCCCAGTTCACTGATCTTGATATGAAAATCGTTGCTGGCGCTGAAGATGTTGAGTCGCCCGAGAAGAAACAGGAAACCTCCGAATCCCATGTTGGCGAAGAGAATCTTGGCTGCTTTTGCTCCCTGCTGACCAGCTTTGTGAATCTCGGCAGCGGCGACCGACTCGGGATAGGGGAGTTCCGGATCTTCCACCATCACGCGCCGAAGGAGGGTGACGAACAGTACGCCAAGGGTGCCGCCGATCACCATCAATGCGACTGATTTCCAGTATTGCGGGCTGGTGATGCTCGGAGTCAAAGATGGCCACAATCCCGCCATCACGAACGCGGGAATCGTGAAGACCGCGCCGGCTGCCACCGATTCGCCGATCGTGCCGATGGTCCTTGCGATGTTCTCTTCTAGCAAGGAACCCTTCATGAGCCGCAGGAGTGCCATGCCGATGACGGCGGCCGGATAGGTCGCAGCGATCGTCATTCCAGCTCGCAGGCCTAAATAAGCGTTGGCTGATCCCAGAACTGCGGTCAAAAACAACCCGATCAGCACGGCGCGGAGGGTGAATTCCTTCATTTCCATCGTTTCGGGGACGTAGGGCGCGTGTTTCTTTTTTGGAGGAAGCTCGGTGACTGGGCTGCTCATGGACGGAATCCTTTTAGGGCGTGGGATGGGATCACGTTTGTCTGTGTTGCCTTATGAGGCGGATTCGAAGCAACGGCGCACGTTAGCACGTGGCTAGGGGATGTGACAAGGGGAGGACAGGGGAGGACTTCGGGGGCTGACCAATTCCGGGAGATGGAAAGAGAGTCAAAATCCCCACTCTGTCGCGCAAGACGCGACAAGTTGGGGCACCTGGTTTCTAAATGATTGCCTACTTCGGCCTCCGCCAACATACGACGGGTGGACTGAGGTGGTTCCGAGTGAGGTCGGAGGTGTAAAATAGGGTCAATCTGTTCACACACCCTTTGTATTTCGAATTCTGAGGTGCAGTGTATGAGTCCTTCCCCCGATTCAACGTTTGCCCCGACATATCGATGCCATGATTGTGGAAGTGAAATAGGGTTCCGCTCCCGGCGCCGGACTTTGACGGAGCGATATCTGCTGCCGCTGTTTCTGTTGCAGCCGGTACGGTGTGGTGAGTGCTTCCGGCGAGATTACCGGCTGATCTTCACGCGGGTTAGTGACCGTTTATCGGAGACGCCGCGGATGGTGCCGAAGAAACATACGGTCACGGCTAATCGCAACGTTGCCTAGGCATGCGAATCGCCGCTATACTGTGAGAAGATCGGCCGCGGATCGAGTTTTCGCCGCGGAGGTGCGAGGAGGCTGTCTTCAGCAGTAGTGAGGACCGAATCCGGGCTGCTCAAGCCACCACTGCAGAAGCTGGGTATTCTATTGTCTCCGGGCGGAGTTGGTCGAGTTTTCCGCGCAGCTGGTTTCGTGGTGCCGCCGAGGGTCTCTTCTCCGTTTTATTTCCTTCCGAGTGCCGCCTCTGCGGCCTGCCCGTGCTGAACATCTCGCGTCTGCCAGTGTGTTCCGAGTGCCTGACGGGGATTCATGCGATCCGCAGCAAGGTGTGCTCGATCTGCGGGGAGAGAGTTCTCTCTTCTTACGCCGAGCGTGATCCCGACGGAATGATGCGGTGCCCGGTTTGCCGGCGCGTAGAGCGTCCGTTCTTACGGGCCGTGGCGTATGGAAGTTATGATGGCGGGTTGCGCGAGCTGATTCACTTGCTGAAATACAACGGAGTGCGACCAGCGTCCGGAGTATTGGGACGCATGCTGGCGGAGGCCATCACGCGATTGGAGCCTGAGTTTGGAGCGGACAAGATACTGGTCATTCCGGTGCCGCTGTATAAGGGCAGGCGGCGGCAACGAGGATTCAATCAGGCGGAGTTGATCGCTCGCGCCGCGTTGAAAGCTTGTACAGCGAGCGAGAGATTGCTGCTGGCGACAGATACGTTGCTTCGGACGCGGGCTACACAGTCGCAGATCGGACTGACCAGCGATCAGCGGCGGGAGAACATGCGAGGGGCTTTCGCGGTGGCTCGTGCGACGGAAGTTACTGGCCGTGAAATCATTCTCGTGGATGATGTGTATACCACGGGGACAACGGCGACGGAGTGTACCCGCGTGTTGCGCAAGGCGGGGGCCGCCAAGGTGTGGGTGGCGACGGTGGCGCGGACTCTGAAACTGGCATCTAAGTACGAAGATTTGAACATTCCAGAATTTCAAGGTCTCGACGCAGCGGAGACTGACGAGATCGAAAGCCTTGAACCTGTGAAAGCTTGAATTGAGATTTATGTCTTTGCGGATGGAACACGACCCAGGATCCCGTCATGCCGCCGGCATGTTTCCGCCGGCGGCTCCGCACCGCCATGGAGACGGGCATGCGCTGCTTTCTCCTGTTCTTGTCCTGAACGCTTCTTACGAGCCGATTAATGTTTGCGCCGCGCGGCGTGCGCTAGTGCTCGTGTTGAAGGGCGTGGCCATGACGGAAGAGGAGAATGGGCACTTTCTGCATTCGGCACGGGTCGCGATGCGTTTGCCGTCGGTGATCCGACTGCTGGAGTACCGGCGGATTCCGCATCAGAGTCGCGCACTGTCGCGGAAGAACATACTGCTGCGTGATCGCAATACCTGCCAGTATTGCGCGACTGTGTTGCCCTCCAGCGAATTGACGCTTGACCACGTGATTCCACGCTCGCGCGGAGGTTCGTCTACCTGGGAAAATCTGGTTGCCTGCTGCCATCCGTGCAACCGGCGCAAGGGGAATCAATTCCCTGCCGAGGCGGGCATGAAGCTGATGCGCGAGCCGCGCGCGTTCAATCTGCACACCAGCCGGCACATTATGCGGTTGATGGGGCGCAGCGACGATAAGTGGCGGAAGTATCTCTTCTATTAAGCGTGTCGTTTCATCTGAAACAACCTAGCAGCAGTTTGCTGAAAGACCCTGTTCGCCCGTGGCGAGAGTCCTGCAGCGGCTAAACAGTTTGCTGAAAAACTTGCTTGCGAGGCCTCAGGGGCTAAAGCCCTATTAGAAAAGGAAGGCCTTATCGCAGCGCTAAAAGCGATGCGCCACCCAAAAGCGAGTTTTTCAGAAAACTGTAAAGCCGCAATGATTTTGCGGCACTTACGGCGCGGCTTGAAGCCGCGCCCTTTCAAAACCGAGATCAGAAAAGAGTT
>DATDGM010000014.1:0-42472 GCA_036522075.1 Candidatus Sulfotelmatobacter sp. | reverse complement strand
AACTCAAAGCGGATGAAATCACCGCGTCCCTGCGGCCCAACCCTCAACTTTCGGTCACGATCGACGGGACGCAAATTGCTCCCAACCACGGAAAGTGGCAGCCGTTTGCCGGAACGTTTGAATCTCCAGGCGTGAGTCAGCTGTTCGAGCGCCGAAACAAACGCCACCTGCGCCTGCAGGCCGCGAAAGAAGGCACTGCAGTCGGAGCCGCCGAGCAGGACGACCTGGAGCGCAACCTCGTTTTCAACCTGCGTACCGCCTTCGTCGGCGTTCTCCAGGCCAAGGCCGTGCTCCGCCTGGCGCAGGACAATCTGAAATATTACGACCACGTGCTCGATATCAGCCGTACCCGTTACCAGGCGGGGGACATTGCGCAAATCGATCTCGACCGCCTGGAACTGCAGCGCGTGCAATACGAATCAGACCTGCAAACTGCGCTGGTCAATCTGCGCACCACCAAGATCAACCTGCTCGCGCTGCTCGACGATCGCCGCCCGGTCGATAGCTTCGATGTGGATGGAAATTACGATTTTAGCGAGGACCTTGCTGCGCTCGACGACTTTCGCAGGATCGCGCTCGACACGCGGCCCGACCTTCGCGCCGCAGTTCTTTCCCTCAAGCAGGCGGAAACGAATCACAAGCTGGCCGAGGCCAACGGATCCAGCGACCCGACTTTGGGCGCCTGGTATACCCACAATGCCTCCGACAACAATCCACTCGCGACCAACACGCTGGGCGTCAACGTGACCATTCCCCTAAGAATCTTTGATCGCAATCAGGGCGAGAAGCTGCGCACCAAGATCGATATCGAGCGCGACGAAAAGCTGCGCCAGAGCGCCGAAACCCAGGTCTACAGCGACGTGGATTCCGCTTATGCCCTTGTGGACAGCAGCGTTGCGTTACTGAAGCCGTACAAGCGCCAGTACCTCGCACAAGCCGTGCGCGTGCGCGAAACCGTTTTCTTTGCTTACCAGCACGGCGGCGCCGCTCTGCTGGATTTCTTGAACGCGGAGAGCGATTACCGCAGCGTGCAGTTGAACTACGCAAATCTCATCGGATCGTATTTAGCGGCGGCCGCGCAATTAAATCTGGCCGTGGGGCGGGAGGTAATCCAGTGAAGAAACCATCAATCCTGCGTTTCCTGTTGCGGGTTGCGTCGTTGTCGGGAGCTGCTCTGCTCACGACCGGTCTGCTTGCCTGCAATGAAGGCAAAGCGGATCCAAAAGCCGAAGCGCCGCCGCCCGCGGCCGTTGAGCCCGATATGGACGCCAACAATTTCAAGGTGGACCATCCCGACCAGTTTCCTCTGGCAACCGCCGTCGAATACAAAGCCGCGCCTGCCCTGAACGTCACCGGCGTGGTTCAACCGGATATTGCGCGTGCGGTGCCGGTCATCTCCATCGCTTCCGGCCGGGTCGTCGAACTGAAAGCCCGGCTCGGCGACACCGTAAAGAAAGGGCAAGTATTGCTCCGCGTTCAGAGCAGCGACGTCTCCGGCGCTTATCAAACCTATCTGAAAGCGCAGAATGACGAGCGCCTGGCTCGCATACAATTTGAGCGCGCCCAGCTTCTCTACGACAAAGGCGCTATCGCCAAGAGCGCGCTCGAACAGGCCGATGACACCGAAGGGGATGCCAAGGCCGACCTGACCGCCGCCACCGAACAACTGAAGCTTCTCGGCATCGACAAAGATCACCCCTCAGGAATCGTCGACATTGTCGCGCCCATGTCCGGCGTCATCAGTGACCAGCAAGTCACCAACGCCTCAGGAATCCAAGGGCTGAGCTCACCCAACCCCTTCACCATCTCCGATCTCTCTTATGTGTGGGTCGTCTGCGACGTTTACGAAAACGATCTCGACGCCGTGAAGGTTGGCCAATTCGCCGACATTCGCCTAAACGCTTATCCCAATCAGGTCTTCAAGGCGCATATCGATAATATTTTGCCGGTGCTCGATCCCAACATCCGAACCGCCAAAGTGCGCCTGGAAGTCGAGAATCCGGGCATGATGCGCATCGGCATGTTCGTCACCGCCACGTTCTACGGCAAAACGCCGGAGGCCCACGCCGCGGTTCCGGCCGCCGCCATTCTGCATCTGCACGACCGCGAGTGGGTCTACGCGCCGCTGGGAAACGGTCACTTCAAGCGCCTGGAAGTCGTCACCGGAAACATGCTGCCCGGCAAGCAGCAGGAAATTGTCTCCGGCATCAAGCCCGGCGATCACGTAGTTTCGAACGCCTTGGACCTGCAAAACACGGTGGAACAATAACGATCGTCAATAAGTAAGAACGATCGTCAACTGGTGAGCCATAGATGATTCGCCGCGTCGTCGATTTCGCCCTCGGTAACCGCCTGCTGATCCTGGGGTTTGCCCTGCTCTTGTTCGCGTGGGGCATTGTCTCCTTCCATAATCTTCCCATTGAAGCCTACCCCGATGTCGCCGACAATTACGTCGAAATCATCACCCAGTGGCCGGGAATCTCCGCTGAGCAGATCGAACAACAAGTCACCATCCCGCTCGAAATCTCCATGAACGGCATCCCCGGCGTGGTGCACTTGCGTTCATTTTCATTGTTCGGCCTCTCCGACCTGAAGCTCATCTTCAGCGACGAAACCGATAACGCCTGGAACCGCGAGCGCGTGCTCGAGCGTCTCAGCCAGGTCACCCTCCCTCCCGGCGTTGTCCCTCAGATGGGCACGGACTGGAGTCCGGTCGGCCAGATCTACTTCTTCACCCTGCACAGCACCAACCCAAAGTATGACCCGATGGAACTTAAGTCCATTGAGGACTGGGTCGTCGAGAAAAATCTCAAGTCCGTTCCCGATATCGTCGACGTCACCAGCTTCGGCGGTCCTACCCGCGAATATCAGGTTCGCCTCGATCCCAGGAAGCTCGTTTCCTACGGTCTGAGCCTCGCCCAGATTGAGCAGCAGCTCACCAATAACAACGCCAACGCCGGTGGCAGCTTTATTCAGGAAGGTCTGCAACAGATCAACGTTCGCGAAGTCGGACTTGTCGATCGCGTTCACGACATCGAAGAAACCGTCATCCTCACCAGGAACGGAACTCCGCTGCGCATCAAAGATCTCGGTGTAGTCGAGCAAGGCCCGAAGATCCGCCTCGGCCAGTTCGCCCGCGCCATTCATCGCGAAGACGGCAAGATCATCGATAACGATGATGTCGTCTCCGGCATTGCGCTCCTGCGCAAAGGCGCACCCGCCGATCCCGCCCTCAAAGCTCTGCAAGTGAAAATCGATGAAATGAACGATCACATCCTGCCCAAGGGCGTGAAGATTGTTCCTTTCATCGATCGCAGCGATCTGGTCCACTTCACCACTCATACCGTGTTGCACAATCTGACCGAGGGCATGATCCTGGTCACGATCATCCTTTTTCTTTTCCTGGGCAACGCACGCGGCGCAATTATCGTTGCCGCCACCATTCCTTTCTCCCTGTTGTTCGCCTCCATCTGCCTCGATCTGCAGCACGTCCCGGCCAATCTGCTTTCTCTCGGAGCTCTCGATTTCGGCATGGTTGTCGACGGCGCGGTGGTCATGATCGAAAACATCGTGCGCCATATGAGCCTTGCCAACGGCACAAAAACGCCTACGGAAAAAATCGGCGAAGCCTCGCATGAAGTCCAACGCCCCGTTTTTTACGCCATCGCCATCATCATCACCGCCTACCTGCCCATCTTCACGCTGCAGCGCGTCGAAGGCCGCCTCTTCCATCCCATGGCGTGGACCGTCGCCTACGCCTTGCTCGGCGCGCTCATCTTCTCCATTGTGATTGCGCCCGTCCTCGCCAGCTTCGCCTTCTCCAAAGGCGCCAAAGAATGGCACAACCCGGTCATGCACTTTCTGACCGAAAAATATCGCGATGGAGTTCGCTGGGCCATCCGCCGCCGTTTTGTGACCGTCGGCGTCGCCCTCTTTGGCGTCGCTGTTGCCATGTATCTTGGCTTCAGCGGTGTGATCGGCTCTGAATTCCTCCCTCACCTTGATGAAGGTGCGCTCTGGGTGCGGGGCACGCTCGCTCCCTCGACTGGCCCCGACGAAGGCATTCGCGTCTCCAACCAGGCCCGCGTTATCCTGTGCTCATTTCCTGAAGTGCCGGATTGCACCAGCCAGGTCGGCCGCCCAGACGACGGTACCGACACCACCGGCTTCTTCAATACCGAATATTTTGTCAATCTCGAGGTCGACAGGAAAAAGTGGCGGCCAGTCTTCCACCAGAACGAAGACGAACTCATCGCCGCCATGCAGCGTGAGCTCGACAAAATTCCTGGTGTGGTCTGGGGATTCTCTCAGCCCATCGAGGACAACATGGAAGAAGCCGTCAGCGGCGTGAAAGGCGAACTTGCCACCAAGGTCTTCGGCGACGACCTGAAGACGCTCGAGGCCAAGGCAGACGAAATCGTCGGCGTCATGCGTCGGATTCAAGGCATTGAAGATCTCGGCGTCTTCCGTGTGCTGGGCCAGCCGAACCTCAACGTCGCGGTGGACCGCACCGTCGCCGCGCGCTACCAGATCAACGTCGCCGACGTGCAGGACGCCATACAAACTGCCGTCGGTGGCAGCGCCGTAACTCAGATCCTGCAAGGAGAAGCGCGCTACGATCTGACGCTGCGTTACCTGCCGCAGTACCGCGACACCAAAGAAGCCATCGAAAAAATTCGCTTGCTCTCGCCCTCCGGCGAGCGCGTCTCTCTCGCCCAGCTTTGCAAAACCGAAGTCATCGACGGCGGCTCGGAAATCTATCGCGAAGGCAACCAGCGCTACATTGCCATCAAATACAGCGTCCGCGGCCGCGATCTCGGCAGCTCTGTCGAAGAGGCGATACGAAAAGTGAACGAGCAGGTGAAACTGCCGACCGGATATTACCTCAAATGGGAAGGTGAATACGCCAGCCAGAAGCGTGCCAACCAGCGTCTTCTCATTGTGCTGCCGATCACCATTCTCATTATCTTCATCATCCTTTACACCATGTTCAAATCCTTCAAGTGGTCGATGCTGATCATGGCCAACGTTGCCGTCGCTCCTATCGGCGGCCTGCTCGCCCTTCTTCTCACGGGAACCAACTTTAGCGTCTCCACCGGTGTTGGCTTCCTCGCGCTCTTTGGCGTCTGCGTGCAGACCGGCGTCATCATGCTCGAATACATCAATCAGTTGCGCGTTCGCCGCTATTCCGTCGAAGATGCCGCCGTCGAAGGCGCCGTCCTCCGTCTCCGCCCCATCATCATGACCATGCTCGTCGCGACCCTCGGACTGCTTCCTGCTGCTATGTCCCACGCCATCGGCTCCGACTCGCAGCGTCCCTTCGCCATCGTCATCGTCGGCGGCCTCATGGCCGCTCTCGTCATGAGCATCTTCCTCCTGCCCACGCTCTACGTCTGGATTGCCGGTGAGCGCGACGTCCTTCCCCCTGCCGAAGAAGGCTTTGAAGTCGGCGAGCACGTGGACTAGAACTACTCGATTCGCGCAGGAATGCCGCTGCACGGTCGATGGGCAAGACCACCGCCGCTACCGCGAAGGCCGTGGCACGCTCTCTGGCTAGGTCACGGTCTCGTGGAAAAAAGGCTAGGCACGGAGAAGCTGAGTGGGTGAGAGGGCTGAGGGGCTGAAAGCTGAAAGCCAAAAAAATAAGAGTTCCGAAGTGATGTCAGGCCCGTTCCTCTCAGCCAGTAGCTCGCGTTAGACCCTCACTCGACCTGCTCTCGCTGCTTCCCTTGCGGGGCGCTGCGCGCGATCTTCGCTCGGGCTCCGGGCTTACCGCCAACTGGATAAACCTGCCTGACGCCTCGGAACTCTATCTTGCCTTCGACGTTTCTTCCCGTTCTCCTCGACCAGCGCTTTGCTATAGACCCTCGCCCGCCCTCCTTCCTCATCTTGCGATGGGAAAGGTGACTTCGCTTGAGCCCCGGACGCCGCACCAACCGGAAAAACTTAAGAAGCTGTCAAAGAACGATTACTGTTTTACTCTTTTCAATCTTTTCGTCAATCAAAATAAGCCGCCCGCAACTCGCCTATTTTCAATCAAGTGCACGCCGTCCACAGCCCCCTGACCAGATTTGGTGCAGCTGCCGCGTGCCATATGGCGCAAACCCACACAGGACGCGGTTTTCTGCGATTGCGGTGGACCTCTGCCCGGGCAATTCCCGTCCGCTTATCCGCAACCGAGTTGTGAAAATCGCGCACAATCCGCGTGCAGAAGGCGCTTCGTTGGAATGTGGGGACAGCCGCCCTCGGCTGTCCGTCGAGCGAAGCTCGACTTTTTCTTCTGCACTGTCCGGCAGCGTGCAAGCAGTTGGCGTCCCCGCTACCTTACGAATTACAATGCCTTTCCCGCTCCCGGAGGCTTCCTCTTGCACTTGACTACGCGCCGCATCCTCGTCTTTCCGGTGCTCCTGCTTTTCTCCGCTTCAGCCGCCGCGCAAACTTCCGAGCAAAAAACCGCGCACTACCTGGACTCCATCCGCAAGCAACCGCCCTTGCTGCTGGCCTTCCTACGCGACATGCCCAAGGGCGGAGATCTGCACAACCACCTCGACGGCTCTATCTACGCGGAAGATCTCATCGACTTCGCCGTCTCCGACAATCTCTGTGTCGACCGCACTTCTTCACGTCTGCTGGCTCCGCCCTGCGACGACTCGTGCGAAAAATACACCAACAAGCCCGCCGTCCGCTGCTCTTACGGCGACCAAGTGCTCTACAACCAGATCATCGACGCTTGGTCCATGCGCAACTGGAAGCCCGGCGACGAAAGCGGCCACGACCATTTCTTCGCCACCTTCAACAAGTTCGGCCTGGCCTCGCACTTGCACGTCGCCGATGCCATCTCCACGGTCGTCAATCGCGCCGGCCGCGACCATCTGCAATACGTCGAACTCATGCACACCGCCGACGCCGGAGAAGCCCCGCGCCTGGCGGCCAAAATCGGCTACGACTCCGACTACGCTGAACTCCGCAAAAAGTTTCTAGATGGTGGCCTGAAAGACATCGCCGCCGCCACCAGCAAAAAGCTTGCCGATGACGACGCCCGCGCCCGCGCCGAACAAAAATGCGGCACTCCCGAAGCCGAACCCGGATGCCGCGTCACCGTCCGCTATCTTTATCAGGTGCTGCGCGGCCTGCCGCCCGAGTCTGTCTTCGCGCAAATCCTGCTCGGCTTCGAGCTCGCGTCTTCCGACCCTCATTTTGTGGGCCTCAACCTGGTCATGCCCGAAGACTGGTACGTGCCCATCCACGATTTCAATAAGCACATGGCCATGCTCGATTACCTGCACGGCATCTATCCCAAGGTTCACATCACGCTGCACGCCGGCGAGCTCGCCATGGGACTCGTCCCGCCTGAAGATCTGGCCTTCCACATTCGCGCGTCGGTTGAGCTCGGTCACGCCGAGCGCATCGGCCACGGCGTTTCCGTCATGGAAGAGAACGAACCCATCGGCCTGCTCAAAGAAATGGCCGCGCGCAACGTGCTCGTAGAAATCAGCCTCACCTCCAACGACGTAATCCTCGGCGTAAGCGGCGATGAACACCCCCTGCCCGTCTACATGAAATACGGCGTCCCCGTCGCCCTCTCGTCCGACGACGAAGGCGTCAGCCGCTCCGACATGACTCACGAATATCTCCGCGCCGTCGAAAGCTACAACCTCTCCTACGCCGACCTGAAACGCATGGCGCGTCAAAGCCTGGAACACAGCTTCCTGCCGGGAAAAAGTCTGTGGAAGGAAACGAAACCGGCGTTCACCCCAGTATCAGCCTGCGCGCCGGACGTGGCAGGAAAATCCTCCCACGGTTGCACAGAGTTTTTCAACGCCAACGAGCGCGCGCGCGAGCAATGGAAGCTCGAATCCGCCTTCGCAAATTTTGAAAAGAAATTCTGACCGTCCAGTCAACCAGTGCGATGGCAATTTATCCCCAACTACCTTCAGGCTCCTTTCAGGTTCACCATCTAGTTTGAATAGGTAGTTTTTGTGGCAGGCGTATCTTCAATGGACTCTCCGGGAGGTCTCATGTCAATTCGGAATCTGCTTTCTTGGCTTCTGGTCGTGTCAGCTTCGCTCACTCTTGGCGCACGCGCTTTCGCGCAAAGCGAGTGGGCTGTCGAGAAGACGTTTCACGTCGGCGGGGAGGGTGGCTTCGACTACATCACAGTCGATGCGAAGAGTCACCGCCTGTATGTCCCGCGCAGCACGCATACCATGGTCATCGACGCGGATTCGGGCAAGACGATGGCCGACATTGTCGGCCAGAAGCACAACCATGGCGTTGCTGTGGCTCCGGAACTCGCACGGGGATTCATCAGCGATGGCGCCGGTTCGATTGTCATTTTCGATCTCAATAGCAACGCAGTCCTCGGTACGGTGGCCGCGAAAGACGATGCGGACGGTATTATCTACGACAAGAGCACTGGGCTGGTCCTGGTTGCTTGCGGCGACGCAGGCGAGCTGATCACCCTCAAGGCAGACGCCGATCCCAGAACGGCGGCGATTGATGCGCCAATCGAACTCGGCGGCAAGCCGGAGTACTTGGCGGCGGACGGGGCCGGCAAGGTCTATGTCAACCTGGAAGACAAGGACCAGGTCGCCGTGGTCGACCTTAACGCCCGAAAGGTGCTCGCGCACTGGCCCGTCTCTCCCGGCGGTTCGCCCGTCGGCTTAGCCATCGATACAGAAAAGCACAGACTCTTCATCGGATGCCGCAAGCCGCAGAAGATGCTCGTCATGAGCACGGACGACGGCAAGGTGGTTGGCGATCTTCCCATTGCCGCCGGCGTGGACGCCACACGCTGGGATGGTCATCACGCACTCGCGAGCACCCGCGAAGGCAAGCTCACCGTCGCCGAGGAGAAGGGCGGCAACTGGGAGACTGTGCAGACCGTGACCACCGGACTTGGCACCAAGACCATGGACATCGATAGTGCGGCGCACAAAATCTATTTGCCCACCGCAGAGTTCGAAGACGCCAAGCCGGGGACGCGTCCCAAGGCCAAGCCGGGAACGTTTATGATCGTCGTGTTGGCGCGACGCTAGCATACTCGTCGCGCCTTGTGTGGGTTCAACGCGATTACGCCCCAACAAACTTAACCGTCCGGTCATTGAGTGATAAGGCGATTGCTCGCCCTCTGATCGCCGGGTCATTCATGCGGGGTGTCGGACAATTTACTGGAGCAACGGGAATCTGAATCTACACGAAGTCGCACAAGCTGACGCTCCATGTACCGTCAGGAGAACTGAGAATATGGCGATTCGTAGAAGGGAATCTTGTAAACGACGGAGTCGTATTTTGGATTCGTGCGTTTGCCTATGATCTCGCCGCGAAGATTCTCTGCGATACGCCTGCTGGCGATGTTTTGTGTGGCCACCGGATAGATGAAACTTCCTTTGCCGAGAGTCCGGTGTCCCCACTCCACAAGTGCGGCCACGACTTCCCGGCCAAAACCCAGTCCGTGCGCGCTTTCCTTGAGCCAAAGGCCGAGTTCGGGCGAAACGGAATCCGCATCTTCCAACGAGGCCATGCCAAGGCATTCCCTGTTGTCGAGCCGCCGGATGACGAAAGAAAACTTGTTTGGTTCCGGAGCCTGCACTCTCTTCTCGCATCGCGTCACGTACTCGTTCCACGATGGCGGCTCCCATGGCATGAATCTGGCGATGGCGGGCGTGATGCATCCAAAAACCTCCTGTGCGTCCATCATCTGGAACTGCCTGAGCTGCAATCTTGGAGACTGGATGACAATCATTGGATCAGCCTGTCAACGACGGATATTACGTCAATTGTTAGCTGGCGAGAACAAGCCATAGCCCTCAAACCCCCGGTGTCAATGAGCGTTATGGGGGTGATCTATTTCAACACAGACAGCGTATCTGCTACCCTTGCGTGCCAACCAGCGGCTCTGGCCGGGCTGTGGTTTGGTGCTCACCGCTTCTCCAGTGCAAACACTTGGGCAAGAGGAAGAACCGCAGGTTCCTCCCCGCCGACATGCTATGCTTTCCGACGTGTCTGACGCTGCCTCGCCTCGCAATTCGAACCCTCCCCGGCATGCTGCGTTCGTCCGCGTAACGCACTGGCTCACGGCCATCTGCTTCTTTGCTCTGCTTATCAGCGGTGCCGAGATCGTCGTTTCTCACCCGCGTTTCTATTGGGGCGAAACCGGCAACCTCACGACTCGTCCGATGTTCAAAATTCCGGTCCCTGCTTCAAGGAATTTGGTCCCGACGGGCTATGGCTACGTGATGCCCGACCAGAATGGCTGGAGCCGGTATCTCCACTTTCAGGCGGCTTGGGCGGCGGTGCTGACCGGCCTCGCTTACGCGCTGTGGGGTTTGTGGACCGGCCATTTCCGCAAGAACCTGTTTCCTGCCCCGGCAGACAGGACGTGGCGGGGGTTCTGGCGAGTGGTGGCGACGCACATTCGCTTCACGAGGCCCGACGCGGCCGAAGCCCTTTCCTATAATGCCGTGCAGCGGGCAGCGTACCTGTTGGTAGTCTTCGTCCTTTTTCCACTTGTAATCTGGACCGGGTTGGCGCTGTCACCCGGCTTCAATTCTGCGTTTCCCGCGCCTGTGAATGTGCTGGGAGGCCGGCAATCCGCGCGCACTCTTCATTTCTTCGTCTCCGGATTTATCCTGCTCTTCCTTATCGTCCACATCGTGATGGTTGTTCTGGCCGGGTTCACCAGCAGGATGCGGGCCATGATTACGGGAACGATGATTACGGGAACGATGATTACGGGAGCGATGCCTGCCGGTGCGACGACTACGGGAACAATGACACCGGAGACGTCAGCGCAGACCAGTACGGGCGCGACGATTCCAGAAAGTGCCATCGAGGAAGCGCGACCATGAAGGAGCGAGCATGAGCAAAATTTCCCGCCGCAAGTTCGTTACCACCGGTGTGGCCGCCACCGCGGGAGTTTCAGGGATCGCCGTGGCCGCGACTCTCGCGAAGCGCTACGGACTTGTCCCGCCCGATAGCGGGGGAATCTATGGGCCCGGTGAAACCCTCACCTACGCCGCGCAGCGCCTGCTCACGAAACACTCGCTGGCCCGCGAGTTTCCGCGCAGCATGATTTCGAAAACGCCTTTCGCCAACGAACTCGCGCCATTCGGCGATGCCTTCAAAAAGCATCAGGCCGCCGGCTTTGCCGATTGGCGGCTCTTCATCGATGGCATGGTCGCCCACCCCGCATCGCTTTCGTTGTCCGATCTGCGCAGCTTTCCGGTCCGCAGCCAGATCACCGAGGTAGTCTGCGAGGAGGGCTGGTCTTATGTCGGCCAGTGGATCGGAACTCCTCTGGTCGAAGTCCTCAATGCCGCTGGAATTCTGCCGCAGGCGCGGTATGTCGTTTACTTCTCCATCCAGCCCGACTGGTGGGAGAGCATCGACATGGCTGATGCGCTGCATCCCCAAACTCTGCTGACGTACGCCATGAACGACGGAGATCTTCCCGTCGTCTTCGGTGGCCCACTGCGGTTGCGTGTGCCCCGCCAGCTCGGCTACAAAAGTGTGAAGTTCATAAACCACATGACGGTTACCGACTCGCTCAAGCATTTCGGCAAGGGCCTCGGCTCCGCCGCGCCGGAAGGCGGTTATGCCTGGTACGCGGGCATCTGATTCGCTTCCGAAAGTGGAGTTGGTGCACTCGAGTCCCTCGCAATGGGGAAGGGCACGGCTTCAGCCGCGCCGTAAAGCGGCATGAATGACGTCGCCCTCAGCCGCTGAGGTAATCTAATCCGGTGCCTCGCAAACGCACATTGATCCCGTCGCCGCTCGCCTGGTCGCCACAGCCCACGCCCGTCCCGCCACCGCCGCTGCCCGTGCTGGCCGAGCGCGGCGGCACGCAAATACGCACGCCGTTGCCCGTGGCCATTGTCGACACGCGCGAACAAAACCCGCTTTCCTTCCGCCGCTTCAAAGGATGGTTCGCCAGCATCGAGCATCGCGCCCTGCGGCTCGGCGATTACTCCATCGAAGGCATGGAAGACTCTTGCGTGGTCGAGCGCAAAGATATGGCCGACCTGATCCAGTCGTTTTCTACAAATCGTAAAGTTTTCGTCAACCGCCTGCGCCGCATGAGCAATCTTCCTCACAGCCTGCTCGTCGTCACCGCGCCGCTCAGCGAAATCAAATCTGAATATCCCTATCGCGCCGCCAACCCAAACCGCATCACGCAATCGCTGATCGCCGTGCTCGCCGGCCTGCGCCTGCCCTTTATATGCACCGAAACCCACGAACTAGGAGAAGAAATCGTCGCCTCCTACCTCTACCAAACATTTCTGTATGATTGGCTGGACCGCAACGGCCACGGCCGCTACCTGGCCGACGGCGACCTGTAAAGGTAGCGCCGCCGTCTCGGCGGCTGTCGCGCGGGCGTCCCACCCGCGCAGCCGGAAGTGAAACGAAACTATAAATATTTTCTATGGCTGACCAATTCGCCCTTGCCGAATCCGCCGCCCAGCTAATCCTCACGCGCACTCCTCTGCGCCCGAAGATCGCCCTGGTCCTCGGCTCCGGCCTGGGCGCCTTTGCCGACTCTCTCGCCGACGCCGCCCGCATCCCCTACGCCGAAATCCCCGCCTTCCCCCGCTCCACCGCCATCGGACACGCGGGCCAACTCGTCATCGGCCACGCCGGCGCCGTCGCAGTCGCCGCCATGCAAGGCCGCGTTCATCTCTACGAGGGCTATTCTGCGCAGGACATCACCTTCCCCATCCGCGTCTTCGCCCGTGTCGGCATCCGCGCCGCAATCCTCACCAACGCGGCCGGAGGAATCAATCTCGGCTACTCGCAAGGCGCGCTGGTTCTGATTCGCGATCACATTAATCTGCAGGGAGCCAATCCGCTAGTCGGCCCCAACGACGACCGTTTCGGCGTCCGCTTCCCCGACATGACCCACGCATACGCGAAAGAATATCGAGCGATAGCACGCCAAGAAGCAGCCAAGCTGAAGACCACGCTGCACGAAGGTGTTTACGCCGGCCTGCTCGGTCCGAGCTACGAAACTCCAGCGGAAATTGAATATCTGCGCAGAATCGGCGCCGACCTGGTAGGCATGTCAACAGTAGCGGAAGTCATCGCCGCCCGCCACATGGGAATCAAAGTCCTGGCCATTTCCTGCGTAACCAACATGGCCGCTGGAATCCTCGACCAGCCCCTCTCCCACGCCGAAGTCATGGAAACCGGCGAGCGCGTAAAAACCACGTTCGAGTCGTTGCTGCGAGCCGTCCTCCCACGCATTGCGGATGATGTCGGCAAGTAAAATATTGGTAGAACAAAGGCCCATGTGGAGACCGCCGCCCTCGGCTGTCTAGGGGGCGAAGCCCGCGGTTCACTTCCCCGCCGACGCAATCACCAACTCCACCGACGGCCGAATCTTATAAACCCCCGCAAAACTCCCCTGATTCACCCCCAGCGCGAACCTTCCTCGCGAATCGATGTAAAGCAGCGGTTCCTTCAGCCCTACATCGCTGAACGTGCGCACAAACTTGATCTTCATCATCTTGCCATCGATCTTCACCGGCACTTCCTGTCCGCGCTGATAGCCCAGCTTAAAAAAATCCTCGGCGCTGATATTGGTCACCAAATTCCCAAACGGACCATCCGTCGCAATCACCTCGCCCGTCAAGCTGCCACCTTCGAATTTGGCTACCTTCAAATCCAGCCGCACCAACTCCTTCACCAGAATCTCGGGCCCCGCCTGCCTCCAATCGTCGCCCCGCGCCACATGCGCGCCCGCCGGGGAAAAAATATCGCGCCCATGGAACGTCGACGACAGCTTCGCCCCGATCATCCACTCCGGATTCGTAATTTCGTGCACACCCGCAATTCCGTCGCGATGTTCCACCAGCGTCAGCAGCCCATTATCGGGCAGCACAAAATATTGCCCACGATGCGACTTGGCGATAATCGCTTTGCGCGTGCTCCCCACGCCCGGGTCGATCACCACTACAAACACCGTCCCCGCCGGAAAGTAGGGCGTGGTTCCAAACAGAAATCGCGCGCCGTCGGCAATCGAGAACGGCGTAACCTGGTGAGTCAAATCCACAATCCGCACGTCGGGCATAATCGAATACATCACGCCGCGGCACAGCGCCACCGAATCGTCCACCACGCCAAAATCGGTCATAAACACAATCGTCGGCGGATATTTTTCCGCGCTCTGTCCCCAGGCCGCGACAGCCAGCGCCAGTAGGAGTAGCGCCACCACTACAACCCGCGAAGGTTGTGTGGAGCGGGCACGCTTGCCCGCCGGTTTTGTGCCGCTGCAGGCAAGCGGGCAAGAGGGCCCGCTCCACACGGGCAACGCGACTGGCTTCACTTCGCACCCCGAAGCTGCTTGATGAAGCCGTTCACTCTTCATGCTGTCTCGTCCCTTCCGCCCCTCGAATTTTGAAGTCTACTATAATTGCTCGAATTCAAATTCTGGAGGTCTTCATGCCCGACACGATCCCGGACAAATATCGCGACTTATTCACCAAGCGCGCCTTTGCCAGCCTCGGCACCCTTATGCCCGATGGCCGCCCGCAAGTTACTCCCGTCTGGGTCGACTTCGACGGCGAGCACGTCATCTTCAATTCCGCCAAAGGACGCCAGAAAGACCGCAATGTGCGCCGCGACCCGCGCGTGTCGCTGGCCCTGATTGATCCCGAAAATCCCTATCGCTTCATGGAAATCCGCGGCCGCGTGGTCGAAATCACCGAAGACGGCGCCAACGCCATGATCGACAAGCTCGCCAAAAAATATCTCGGCGTAGACAAGTATCCCTACGCCCAGCCCGGCGAAGTCCGCGTCCTCTACAAAATAAAACCTGAACACACCACCGTCATGGGATAAATGTGGGGACAGCCGCCCTCGGCTGCCCGCCGGGCGAAGCCCGGTCGCGTGACAGTGAAAGAGCGGCGATTCAGCGCCGTGTAGGGGGCCTTGTGAAAGAGCGGCACGTTAGCGCCGCGTAAGAGCGCCCTGTTGTGAAAGAGCGGCCCTTTTGGGCCCGTAAAGGCGACAAAAGAACTGGGGCTTTGGCCCCGGCGGAAGGAAATCGGAATCCACACCCACAACGTCTGCTTCCTCGGCGTCGGCAACGTCAACCGAACCCTAATCCGCCTACTCGAAGACCGCCAACAAGAATTGCGCGAGAAGTACAACCTCACCTACCGCATCACCGGCGTAGCCTCCCGAAGACTAGGCTGGATCGCCAATCCCGAAGGGATTGATCCGAAAGCCTGTGTGGAGCGGGCACTCTTGCCCGCTAACGGCCGGGTAGCTGATCCAAATCCAACCAATCCATACCCCACCAACCTCCACGACTGGCTGCAAGCCGCCCAAGCCACCGTCCTCTTCGAAGCCACTTCCCTCAACGTCGAAAACGGACAGCCCGCCATCGACCACATCCGCGCCGCCCTCACCCACGGAGCCCACGCCATCACCGCCAACAAAGGCCCGATAGTCCATGCCTACCGCGAACTGCGCGACTTAGCAAAAGCCAGCGGCAAGAAATTCCTCTTCGAATCCACGGTGATGGACGGCGTCCCAATCTTTTCCCTGTTCGATCAAATGCCCACCGTCCACCTGCAAGGCTTCCACGGAATTCTCAACTCCACCACAAACGTAATTCTCGGAGAAATGGAAAACGGCCTGCCGCTCGAAGGGGCATTAAAAAAAGCGCAGGAATTAGGCGTAGCCGAAACCGACGCCACCCACGACCTCGACGGCTGGGACGCCGCCGTAAAAACCGCCGCCCTAATCAACGTGCTGATGCTTTCAAATCAGAATGACGTCCCCATCCGCCTGGAAGAAATCGCCCGCGAAGGCATCCGCGACCTGACGACGCAGGCCGCGCGCAACGCCCGTCGTGACGGCTGGCCGTTCAAGCTGGTCTGTCGCGCAAAGCGGCAAGGCGACAAAGTAGTAGCGAGCGTCGCTCCAGAAAAAGTGCTGGCCAGCTCTCCTATGGGAAAGATCGCCGCCACTTCCTCCTACATCTATTTCGAAACCGACATTTTTCCGGGCCTAGCCCTCACCGAAGAAAATCCCGGCCTCTACGCCACGGCCTACGGAATGCTGGCAGATTTCGTCAGAGCCACGACCGCGTAAAATAACGCGGAAGAGCGGCCCTTCAGGGCCGCCTGCAGCGGATTTAGAATGAAACGTCCTATGCCGACCACCGAACACGTCCTCGCGCCCGCCCTCGACCTCACCTACATCCGCGCCCAATTCCCTGCACTCTCCCAAACCGTCAACGGACACCCCGCCACGTTCCTCGACGGCCCGGGCGGAACGCAAGTGCCGCAGCGCGTGATCGACGCGATATCGAATTACCTGCGGCGCGACAATGCCAACACCGGCGGAGCCTACTCCACCAGCCGCCACACTGACGCCATGATCGCCGACGCGCGCTCCGCCATGGCCGACTTCCTCCACTGCGCCCCCGACGAAGTCGCCTTCGGCCCCAACATGACCACGCTGACCTACGCGATCTCACGAGCCATCGGCCGCGAGCTCAAACCGAGAGATGAAATCGTCGTCACCCGCCTCGATCACGATGCCAATGTTTCACCCTGGCTGGCGATCGCTGAAGAAAAAGGCGTGACCGTCCGCTGGGCTGAGATCCACGACGAAAATTGCACGCTTGACATCGCTGATCTTGCGTCGAAAATCAATGAGAATACGAAGCTTGTCGCGGTCGGCTATGCCTCCAACGCCGTCGGCACCATCAATCCGGTTAAAGTAATCGTTCGCCTGGCCCACGCCGCGGGCGCTCTCACCTACATTGACGCCGTGCACTACGCCCCGCACGGCCTCATCGATGTCGCCGCTCTCGATTGTGATTTCCTGGTGTGCTCTACTTACAAGTTCTACGGGCCGCACATGGGCGTGCTCTTCGGCAAGCGCGAACACCTCGAGCGCCTGCGTCCCTACAAAGTTCGTCCCAACACCAACGCCATCCCCAATTGCTGGGAGTGGGGCACGCTCAATCACGAGTGCATCGCCGGAATCGCCGCCTGCGTAGACTACATCGCCGATCTCGGCCGACACCACGGAACATGCGGGGACAGACGCCCCGGCAGTCCGCCGAGCGAAGCTCGACCCGCAGCCACCACACCCCGCCGCGCCCGAATCAGAGCCGCCTATGCAACCATCCACGAGCACGAGGGCCGATTGCTAGAACGCATGATGGCAGGCCTACAGACAATCCCGCGCCTAAAAATCTACGGCATCACCGATCCCGCCCGTTACCACGAGCGCTGCGCCACGCTAGCCGTAAGAATCGAAGGCCACACACCCCTAGAACTCGCCACCCGACTCGGTGACCGCGGTATCTTCACCTGGGACGGCAACTACTATGCCCTCAATCTCACCGAACACTTAGACGTAGAAAAATCCGGCGGCTTCCTCCGCATCGGCCTCGTCCACTACAACACTCATGAAGAAGTAGACCGCCTGCTCGCCGCCCTGCGCGAAATTGTCGGCCGTTAACCCGCTCGACTCGAGCAAGAATTGTCACCTGGACCAATGCCTGTCATCCCTCGCAAAGCGAGGGACCCAGGTCCTCGCCTGCGCCAGCATTACCTTGGCCACAAGCAGACACCTGGGTCCCTCGCTTCGCTCGGGATGACATTGGGGGATGGACCGCTCGGACAATCCGAAACGTCTGCATCGGCCGGATACCGCTGTAGATTTCAGAGCTAAGGATCTACGGCTTCGGCGCCAGTGTACCTGCCGCCGATTCCGACACCACCAGCATCTCGTAACTCTTCCCGTTCACCGTGAACTTCATCTTATCCTTGCTCAGCGACAATTCCACCGGGGCGTTCACGGGCAGCATCGCCTGGTGTGCCTCTTTCTCCTGACGCACGTGGTATTCCGTCGTGTCGGTGCGGATCACATACTCCTGGCACATCACCTGTACTGTCTCTTTCTTGCCCTTTGCCTGCGAGCCGCAAGCCACCGAACTCTCCGACACGATCGTGCCCTGCATCTTGTCCTTGGCCGCCGCTGCGCCCACGCCCAGAACCATCTCGCCGAGAAAAACCACCGCCAGCAGCAGAAACGTCTTCTTCATAACCCCTCTCCTGATCACGACGTCCCCAACTTCGTTCCCACACACTTCAGCCCGGGACGCGTCCCGGGCTGATCTTTGATAAAAAGCCAAACATAAACTCAAAAACATAGCCGCCGAGAATCTGGCGGAAGCCGCAACAGCAAGCTCCACCGCGGCTCTTACGGCCAGCGCTTCGCGGTATCTTCCCACCCCGCCGCGCGCATCGGCTGAGTCGCTACCGGCATCGAGGGCACCGTCGACGCCACCGGAATCCGCATCGTCGGTTGCGGTCCATTCACCGCCGCGGCCAAAGACGGCTTCGAAATGTCCGACAAACCTTCCTTCTCCTCTGACAGCAGCGGAGCCACCAGCCGCAGCGCCTCCACTTCTTTCTCCAGCCGGGTCAATTCCATTTCCTTCTGCCGCAACACCTCATATACGTTCTTCATAGAGAGGGCACCTGGGTTCGTATTCGTAGAGTTATTCCTTCTTCGTCCTTTCTCGAACTTTAGCAGAGTTGCCCGTGTTGTCAAGGTTTTCCGCCCATCCAAAGGTGCCTGGGCAGGGTCCTGAAGGGATGGCTTGAGACTGTGTGGGGCGAACCTGTCCCTGAGCGAAGCCGATGGAACTCCTGCCCGCGAAGTGCTGGGAATCTGGTGCAGCGTAGGGGCGTCTGCTAAATAGCCCAGAGCTTCAGCGCAGGGAAATCTGGCTCCCTACCGCAGCCAGGCAATCGCCGCCACTACTCCCGCAATCACCAGAATCGCCAATAGGATGTACTTGTTCGCTCCCAGCCACGACTCCGAGGTCCCCAGCCCGCCGGTAAAGTTCAAAGAAGCCGGATTCGGGTCGACTGCTCGCACCGCCGCAACCGACCCCTCCCCAGAAGGCCTAACCCCGGCAGATTCAATGGCCTGGGAAGCTACTCGAGCCGAAATCTCATGAGCAGTGGTCGCCGTAGGCACGACCGAAGGGGGTTCCGCAGCCTTGGCCGGCACCACCACTGGCGCCGGAGTTGCTCCCCGCCGCGCCGCTTCCTTTCGTGCTTCCTGCTCCTTCAGTTCCTCCAAAGCGGCAGTCAAGCCCTGCGGCGCAACACGGGCGGGAGGGTTATTGGCTGGCGCACCAGGCATTGGCGCACCAGGCATTGGCGCACCAGGCATCGAAGATGAAGCCGGAGCCAAAGGCAAAGATGCAGTCGATGTCGAGGATGAGCTCGAAGTCAAAGGTAAAGATGAAGTCGAAGTCCCGGGTCGTGATGAGCCTGAGGCCGCCGGGATGGGAGCAGCCGAACTCCATCCCACAGCCGCCGTCGCCGGAGCTACCTTGATACCAGCGCCCGGCATCCCGCCGCCCGTGACCTTGCTCGACCCGGGGTTCAGCCGCAGCGCATCCACCCGCGCGTCCCCAGACGCATTCGCCGCCCCTCCCTGCCGAAAGTCCACCACCGGCGCCGCACCGCGGCCCCTGGCCGCAGGCAAAGGTTGCCCCCGCCACTGCTTTTCATCGCACTCCACGCACAGCGTCCTTCCCTCCGATACCGGAAACCCGCAAGCCTTGCACTTCCGTAAATTGCGCAGCATCGGCGGCACGAGGCTCTGGTCCACCACGGCCTTCGGAGTCTCCGGATTCGCCTGCACCGCCGCCGCCGCCGACCACATCAGCGGACGCTTCGCCGCCTCATTCGCGAGCGGAACAACCGTGGGCGGAATCGGCGCAGAGACCGCGGGCACAGAAACCCAAGCTGGAGCGGCGACGGCCGCGGGAGCGGCCGCAACCGCATGTGATGGTATTGGCGCCGGAAGGACTGCGGGAGTCGACTCCACCGCTGGCGCAACTGGCGTGATTGCGGGTGCCGCAGCCATCACCATCCCCGCCGCCTCCGCAACCGCCTCACGCGGAAGCTCCCCACTTACTTCCTCCAACTCCACTTCCAGCACGGTTTCGTCGTCCAAGAAATTCCCCGCGACGTTTTCCGGACTCTGGTCTAAAGAGGTCTGCGCACCCTGCCCCGCCTCGTTCCGCTCCAGCTCCCGCTCCGCCGCATGCGGATCCAAATCCAGCACTGCCACTTCCCGAGGGACACTCTGCGCCGCCTGCGCCAGCCTCACCGCGGTTTCCACCATTTCACTCAGCCGCTGCAGCGCCGAAAGGTCGCGCTCGGCAAACGCTCCCGCCTGCCCCGAGAAAAGCTCAAACACCCCCAGCACCTGATCGGTGCCTTTCAGGTCCTCGCCCATGATCGGCACAATCATCACCGAGGCAATCCCCAGATCCCGGCAGCTTTGCTGATTCACCCGCGGATCATGCTCCGTATCGTCGCAGCGCAGCGGCACGCGCGTGCGCACGCTCTCGCCGGACAACCCAGATTCCGTCGACAGCAGCGCGCCCAGCTCGGGAGCCTTCGCGCCCGCGCTCGCCCGGCACAGCATGTCATTGCGTTCGTCGCGCCGCAGCGCAATCGCCGCCCCGCCCGCACCCGTAATGTATTGTGCCCGGTAGACCAGCAACTGCAGCGCCGCATCCAGATCGCGTTGCGCCATCTCCGCCAAAGAGTGTCCACCATCTTCCCCGTCGATTCGCGGCAAACGCCGTGCCGCTTCCGGCGGCATTCCAGCTGCCGCCAGCGCATTGGCCGCAGCAATTCCCGCTGAAACGCTCGGACTTAGCACACCCGGATTCATTGGCCTGCCTACACCACCGTGCGACACTTCGAGCTCCACTCCTTCCGCCTCCAGCTCTGCATCCAAGCCCGGCTGGGGCGAGTCCTGATCTTCTTTCGATCGTTCAATCACCGATCGATCAACAATTAAATAACGTTCCATGGCGCGCGTGCACACAACAATCGACTGGGGCCGCCGGCGGGCACAATCCGGGCCAAAACTCGCTTCCACTGTAAAAATGCGTTATTCCGAGTCTCCCTCGCAGCCTTGGTAGTGTCAAGGATTTCCCAAGCACGACAGTACCCGGCCTCATCGGGGGCCGTACCAAAACGGCCTGGCGGCTGCATTGGAGTCTTGATCCCTGGGTGGCGCAACCCTTCGAGCACTGCGATAAGAGGCCAACATCGAAGGGGCTTCAGCCCCGGAGGGAATTCACACAACTCCCTGCCAATTTATGAACCGGCGCACGGGTCAGTAAGGTGAGTTAATCCGAGAATGCGGCCTGTCGCGAGCGCGACTTGCTCGAAATCCCGCACTACCACGCTGCCAGGAGGAGTCAGCGGAAACCCTACACCGTCCGCGTGCGCAGCGCCCTCTGCGCCAGCCCATTGGCCTCGGCATTATCCTCGCGCGGCACGTGCGAAATGGAAAACCGCAGCGACCGCGCCAGCTTGCGGCAAGTCCAATGCAGCGAGTAGAGCCGCTCGCTGCGGCACTTGTATTCCCCGGTCATCTGCCGCACCACGACCTGCGAATCGGAAAAAACATGCAGCGCTTTCGCCTTGAGCGTCAGCGCGCACTGCAGCGCTTCCAGCAGCGCCGCGTATTCGGCGACATTATTATCCTGGTGGCCAATCCATTTCGCGATGCGGATCGGCCCGCTTTCGCAGCCATCGATCACCACTCCAATGCCCGATGGCCCCGGATTGCCCAGGCATCCACCGTCTACATAGGCCACCAATTCTGACATCGCCCCTGCCCCGTGATTCGCGCCCGTTACTTTCCCTGCAATTCTGGTGGTGGTGCGGCTTCGTTTGTCATCCCGAGCAACCGTTCTTTGCGCGGAGCGGGAACTGGGCGAGCCGCGCGGCGCATCGCGTTCTTTGCGATGCAATAATCGCGCATTTGGCTCGCTTCCTTTCCAAACCGCAGCACCACTGTAATTCTCAATTTGCGCCCATATATTTTTCGCGTCAAGGTGATTCTTGGTTCCCACGTTACTTTTTCCCGTTTTTCATCCCTGTGCAACGTTCTGTGTAAAACCGGGACGAATTAAATCCGCGAATCGATAAACTTCTGCTTTCCAACACCTTGCACTTTCAGTTATTCACAGCTTTGCCCCCAGCTATTGCACCAATAGTTTGCGTTGACATTTATGAATGCTCTGTTAAGGTTGCTCCCGTCGACGGTTGAAAGGGACAGCAAATTAAAACGTGCTGACCCGAAGTAAACTGAGTGATCAGCCAGGCGGGGCAACCCGAAGGGCAGCCGAACCTGAAAAAACCGACGGCGCTGCGAGGTGCAGTTGGGGTTTGGGACTGTGAAAACAGTGATCGCATCAAGGGGCTGTGACGGTACATGCGTCCACGCGGTTGGCTCCCTCGCAGGAGGCAACAGCTAGAGCATAACCAATGTCACGGCCCTTTTAATTTTTTCCCGCCTCGTTATCCGCCAATCTTCCTCCCGATAAACCCGTCACCCAGCGCGAAGCTGAGAGCCTGCCCTCTCTTATCGAAAAGACGACCAGCAATCTCGCATTACCACGGGCCTCAGGCAGCGTAGCGGCCCCCGTGGTGGTAAGCCAGGTTTCCCAGGTGGCCCGCACGCGCTGCGGCGACACCGGTTTCTACTGGCGCGGACGGCTCCTTGCGCGTCTTGATGCATTCGAAAAAGTTCTCCATATGGTCGATCGTGCCATCGCGGAAACTATGCTCCGCCAGCACCGGATTCTCCGCATCTTCTCCACCTTCGCGCACCCCCTCGCGATAAACCTGGAAGCCGCTGCGATTAATTTTCAAAGTTGCTTCGGTCCCACGAAACTCCAAGCCGCCGTCATCGATCGAAGAATTCATCATGCCTTCATACACCACATCAAATCCGGGATAGCGGAACGCCGCCTGAATGGTGTCAGGGCATTCCCACTGTTGGAAAATATATTTGTCGCCCAGCAGCAGCGCCTCGCTGGGCTGGTCAGCCTTCATGGCCCAGTGCGCCACGTCGATCCAGTGGGTGAATAAATCGGTCATCGCGCCGCCGCCAAAATTCCAGAACCAGCGCCAATAGTAGTATTTTTCTTCGCTGAATGGTTGATCCGGAGCCGACCCCAGCCAACGCTTCCAATCGAGCGCTTGCGTGTCGATGGGCTTGGGAGGTCGATTCCGATGATAGTTCTGCCACCAGTAAGTTCTCACCTGCACCACCCGCCCCAGACTGCCCGCCTGGATCAGATCCACGGCATCGCGAAAATGGGTCCAACTGCGCTGCTGCATCCCGCACTGCAGAATCCGTTTGCTCGAACGAACCGCGCGGGTGAGAGTAGCGCCTTCCTCAATCGTGTGGGTCACGGGCTTCTCCAGATAAACGTCCTTGTCAGCCGCCAGGGCGTCCACTGCCATGCGCACGTGCCAGTGGTCCGGTGATGCAATGATCACGGCATCAATATTTTGGTCGAGCACTTCACGATAATCCACGTGAGTGGTCACCACGTCTTTCGACCGCTCCTTGACCGCATCCGCGTGCGGCCCGTACACATCGCTCACCGCAACGATTTGGTAAGGGCCAACCTTATCCGCCGCATCCAGCAGGCTCCGCATGCGGCCGCCGGCGCCAATCACTCCGATGCGAAGGGTATCGTTCGCGCCCAGAACTCTCGTGGAAGCAAGGGCCGTAAGTCCGCTGGCAATGATGAAGCTGCGACGAGTAAGCATATGGGTAAGCCTCCAGTGCGTTTGTTCGCGTCGATCCTATCAAGTTATGGCGCGCGCAGAAAGTTATCAAGCACGGACCGGCTACTAACAGGGATGGCCTAGACCTTGCAACCCGCAGACAGATGCGCCGGAGAGCCGTGGATTGCCCGCAAAACCGGAACTGGACCGCCTCCACTGCGGTAGTCCTCTGAATCCGCCAGTTATATTCCAGCCCGCGGAACCGGCAAGGTCGAGCCCATGGACGCGCTTCGGTAGGAGTAACTCTTCGCTGCTCGGGCCGGCGCCTTGGCCAAGCGAACCCGGAATAGCCAGAAAATCAACAACAGCAGCGGCAAGAAACTTAAGAAAATAAGGGTTCCGGTTTTTCGCAACAGGGCCGGAAACAATTGCTGTCGCGCCAAAAAAAGGGACGATGAGGCGATGAACAACGCAAAGCACATGCGCCAGAGATGGCGCGCCACACGGTGTGCGCCGGAGACGCCGCCCCGCACCAGCATTCGAACATCGCCCACGGTTGAAACCACCGCCACCGAGCCCATAAAAAAATAAGGCCCGGGAGGGTAGTCATACTTCAATCCCATAGGACTCATCGCCGCCTGCAAGCCGAAGGTCAGATCAAAAGCCGCGACTCCGAATACGACCAGAAGAGCGCCCCAATCGAAAATGCCGGTTACGCCTTCCTTGTTCTTGCGCCGGGCAGTCATCCATGCCGTGGCCACAAGATAGAACGTGAAAGTGCCTCCCAGAATGTTGCCCGGTTGGAATTTCATGATCGCCATATACACGCCACTGACGGAGAGCGCCATCATGGACAGGACAAACACGCTCCCCGCAATGCTATGCCGGGGGGAACCTTTGCGGAGAAAAACCGCAACGAATCCGGAGAGGATTCCCACGGTCCCGCCGCAGATGTGAAGAAGCAGTATGGGCGAATATCGCATGGTTTCCTCCTTCGCTGCTTTCCTGGCGCAACGGACTAAATCAAGTCGCTCGCGAGTCTCAAATCGGCCCCTGGTTGCGGCGCAGCCAAACAGCTCCAGCCAGGCATGCCGCGAAGAAGGCCAGACCGATCCATAGGCCCGAGGTGATCAGGAATCTGCCCAAGATCATGGACGACACGCTCTGCATGGCACTACTCTGCGCTGGGTAGATGATCGCTTGCGGACCGCCGCCCACGCGCGACAACAACATGTCGGCGAAATGCGTGCTGTTGAAGGCAATCTTCTCGACCACCCCGATCGCCAGAGGCGGCAGGCCGGCCCATAAAAACGGCGCGCGGCGTGCCCAGGCTGAGACCAGCAGCAGCCATCCGTAGAAGGGCGCATAGTAGAGCCCATGCATGGCCATCAGGTGGTAAAGCAGCATCAGCGACATGCGGAATAGGGGCAGGTGCGTCCACAATATTGCGACACTCTGGCCGTTCGCCGCGAGTACCGCGCAACTGAGCAGCAGCATGATGCACTGGGTGACCACCGTGATCGCGAAAGTGATCAGCGGGAGAACCACCAGCGGAATGCTCGCCTTCGCAAGCACGGTGCTGAGATCGGAAACCGGCAGCGACTTCCAGAACAGGATGCTGCGATCGCGGCGTTCGCCGTGCAGCGCGTCGAGACAGTAGAACACGCCGACGATAAGATAAGTCCCCATCAGCAATAGCGCCGCGAAGTTGTAAGGTTCCTCGATCATCTCGCTCAGTTGCATCGGGTCGAGCCCTGGCGCGGAACGCATTTTGGCCGGCAAATGAGCCGTGCTGATCAGGAAGCCAAATAGAAGCAGAGCGGCCACGGCCAGGGGCGCGATATAAAGGGAACGGTTCTCCCACAGTTCGCGGCGCACCGACCAGTAGAAAGGCCGCGTCGCCGAGTGGACCGCGGGCGCGACTCGCTGAGAGTCCACAACTTCGGACGTAGCGTGTGAGGGCGTAGTCATCGAGCCACTCCTTGGGGCGCACTGCTTTGAAGGCTCATTACGGCGACGAACACGTCGGCAATGCTGGGCGTGCGCACCTCGCCGAGCGCGCAGAGCTTCTGGCGGTCGACTCCACCAACCTTGGAATCGAATAACATCACGCTGCGCCCAATCCCCTGGCGCTCCTGCATCGGCCTCAGCCCCCGCACAGCGGCGACCTGCTCGGGGTGCGCCATCACTTCCACGTAGCGCGACTCGAATTCTTCCATGCTGCAATCGAACACGATGCGGCCACGGTCAATGAACATCACATCGGTCAGAACATTCTGGATTTCATCCACCTGATGGGTGGCCACAATGATGGTGCGGTTGCGATCGAGGTAGTCGTTTAACAGCGAATCGTAGAACTGCTTTCGATAGAGAATGTCGAGGCCAAGCGTGGGCTCATCGAGCACCAGCAATCGCGCATCGATCGCCATCACCAGCGCCAGGTGCAGCTGCACCACCATGCCCTTCGACAGTTCCCGAACCTTGCTGGCAGGCTGGATAGTGGTCTTGGCAAGGAAACCTTCCGCCTTGGCGCGATCGAATCGCGGGTGCACTCCCGCGACGTATTCGAGCGCCTGCGAAACCCGCATCCAGCGCGGCAATACGGCCACGTCGGAAATGAAGCAGACATCGCGCATCAGCAGGTCGCGCTCCGTCCACGGGTCGCGACCCAGCACTCTCAGCTCTCCTTGATAAGGAGTAAGGCCGAGGATCGCGTTGAGCGCGGTGGTTTTGCCGGCGCCGTTCGGGCCGATGAGTCCAAGAATGCGGCCCTCTTCCACGCGCAAGTTGACGCTGTCCAGCGCCACATTGGTGCCGAAGGCCTTGCGCAGACCGCGTGCTTCGATACATGCCATAGCGTCAGCCTTCTTCCTCAGAAATTTTCGCCTTGGGCGTATTCGATTCCGATGGATTCCCTTGCGCGTTCTTCGCTGGTGCGTGATCGGAAGACGACGGAGGGCTTGCGCCGTTCAACAGATCCTCCGTCTTCAGACCGAGGCGCTGAATGGTGGCCTGGATGCGTGGCCATTCTTCGCCGAGAAACTTCTGCCGTTCCCCCTGCAGCAACAAACCTCGCGCTCCGGCATTGATGAACATGCCGAGCCCTCGCCTGCTTTCGACCAGCCCTTCATCCACCAGTTGCTGATAGCCCTTGAGAACCGTGAGCGGATTGACCCGATACTCAGCCGCGACATTGCGCACCGAGGGCAGCGGATCGCCTTCCTTCAAAACGCCGTCGAGGATCATCGCGACCACGCGGTCGCGCAGCTGGCGGTAAATCGGTTGACTGTCGTTCCACTCACGGTCCATTCCTGTTTTCCCTGGATACTCTCCCAGCTCCAAGCTCAATATTTACCGCTGGTCTGGATGATCTCACCGCCGCCTATCCGCGGATCGTGCGAGGTCAAGCTCCGCATTTTCCTCGGAAACGAAAAGTAGGTTTTGAACGCATACCCCCAGGGCACAGCCAGCAGCGGCAGAGGCAACCACAGAAACGCGTAGGTCAACTCCTCGGCGGGCGAGCCCGCAAGCTGGTTTCTCGACCAAAGCGGATAGGCCACGATAATCAGCCAGATGCTCTTATAGAGAATCTCAAACAACACCAACGGCAGCATCTTGAGGGGGTTGATCAGTCCCAGAATCGACAAAGTCGAGTACGCCGCCCAAACGCAAAACGCCACAGCCTGCAAATAATCCCAGTGACCCTGGTGGCTAAGAATAGTGGTCCACGAGTCCCGACCGACGAAGACGATGATCAGGAAATACAGCAATCTCAACAGGTAGATATTGATTTTGTAAACACCCTCGTAGCGTTCGCGGTCGGGCCCAAATACGGTTCTGATCCAATACCAGGCTCGGTTCTTTTGGATTGTCTTCACTTGCTGACCCTCATTTCTTCAAATACCGCTTAAGATCTCAGCCTAAGATCACCATGGACAAAGCCAACCATTTAGGGAGGTGCGAGTGATCGCTTTGGTCAACCACCGCACCTCTCGTTGCGTCGGCACGCGGCAAATCCTCATTCATTTCGTCCGCTGGAGATCCATGCGCGCGTGGACGGTCTTGTCCCCCGGCATCATATAGGTCCAGTCCTCAAGGTGATGGTTGGCGTCGATGATGGTGAACACGGCATGGTGCATGTGTCCGTACTCGGTGCCGCCGGCGACATCGAGAAAGTCGAATTCAACCGTCTTCCCGTCTGCCGACATTCTGGCCGTCATGCGCGGCCGGTTCCCGGCGTCGCAATAGTGCGTCAGAAGCAGGCGACCGCCGTCCAGGTAAAACATCGTGACCGGATGGTCGTATTTCGTCGGGTCGTCCGACGCTCCCGCTTCCTTCATCTCATGCACCAAGGCGTTTCCACGCGAGGTCACGCGCAGCGAGACCTGCGTGGACGCCCCATTCCCCATCTCGCTCTGTGGCGGATCGGTGGTCACGGGTCCTTGCCAGGAACCGGCCAGAGTTTTTAGTAGATCGAAAGATTTTTGCGAGTCAGACTGCGCGAAAACCACAGCACTGACCGACATCAGAGCAACGAACAACAAGGCACGAAGCGATTTCATGTTAAGTTCTCCTGCGAAAGTTCGAAATGCGACCGGTAGGTCGTTCGACGATCGCTTACGTAATATACTGTTATACTTAACTACAACACTACTATTCGTGTCAAGCTTTTTCTTAACATTTTTTGGCCGCTTCACCAGATTCCCGTTCAGTGGGGACGAGAAACCTCACCCAGCGCACCGAGATCCCTCCGAAGTCGGGTTTTCAATAGCCCGCTCCAGATTGGCCCTCGGCCGTCAGTCGGCCACTTGTTTGGCCGGTTTCAGCGGCGTATACTCCGCCCGCAGATGAGAATCGAGAATGGTGAGTTTCCGCCGAGGACTTGAGGCTCCAATGAAAACTTCCTGCCGCGTTGCCCCGGCTTTGCTGGCGTTGCCGTTGGTTGTGTCGCTGCTTTCCGGTTGCCTGCGGGCGCAATCGGGCGGCCCAGACGACCGCCAGATTACCGATCCCCAGTCCATCCGGTCGGCTCTCAACTCCACCGCCCGCCCCGTCCCGATCGACGATTTGTACTTCACGCGCTCGCTGGGCGGCGCTTCCTGGTCGCCGGACGGAAAGGAAATCGCCCTCACCATGGATATGGCCGGACGGATGAACCTGTGGAAGGTGAGTTCGGCGGGCGGCTGGCCCATCCAGTTGGTGCAATCCGACGATCGGCAGTACGCGGGCACATGGTCCCCCGACGGCAAATGGATCGTCTACCAGCAGGACTCCGCCGGGAACGAACTCTGGGACATTTTCGCCGTGCCCAGCGCGGGCGGCGAGGCCATCAATCTCACCAACACCCCCGACATCCGCGAAGAGTCGCCGCGCTGGTCGCCCGACGGCAAGACGATCGCGCTGAACTATAAGCCCAAGGACGGTACGGTTTACGACCTGGCGCTCATGGACTGGGCTACTCATAAGGTCAGCAAATTGACTCACGAGGAGACGCCCAATCATTCTTGGGGTTCGGTGGCCTGGAGTTCGGATGGAAAAACTCTTTACGCCAACCGCGTCGAGATCAGCTTCACCGATTCCGACATTTATGCCGTAGATGTGGCCAGCGGAAAGACGACGAACCTCACCCCCCATGAAGGCAAGGTCTTGAACCTTGCTTCTTCTGTGTCTCCCGACGGGAAGAGGCTGCTGATCACTTCGAATCAGAAGGGTGGATACCAGAACGTCGCGTTGCTGGATATCGCGACCAAGAAGTTGAGCTGGGTAACCGACACGAAATGGGAAGCCGGAGCCGGAGACTTCTCCCCCACCGGCAAGTCGTTCACTTACACCATTAACGGCGATGGCCTGATCGACGCCTACCTGGTGGACTCTAAAACGCTGCGGACAAAAAAGATTCCGGCAAAGCCAGGTTTGAACGCGTTCTCAGGGTATCCAAGCTCCTACTCCCCATCCGGCGACCGCCTGCTGCTATCGCACGAGAGTTCAGTGGAGCCGGCCGATTACATGGTTTACGACGTCGCATCCGGCAAAGCCAGCCAGATTACGCACAGCGCCATCGCCAGCTTAGGCGCCACCGTGATGCCGGAATCGCAGATTGTTCACTACAAAACGTTTGACGGAAAAACCATCAGCGCGCTGATGTGGGTGCCGTTCAACCTGAAGCGGGATGGCTCCAATCCAGCCCTCGTTCTCCCCCACGGAGGCCCAACCGGCCAGGTGGTGGATTACTGGAGTCCGCGGGTTGCTGCGCTGGTGTCACGGGGCTACATCTGTATCGCGCCCAACGTGCGAGGATCGACCGGATACGGCATGGATTTTCAACGCGCCAATTATCAGGACCTGGGCGGAGGAGATTTGCAGGACGAAGTTTACGCAACCAAGTTTCTGGAATCGACGGGATACGTGGACTCGAAAAAACTTGGGATCACCGGCGGCTCCTACGGCGGATTCATGACCCTGATGGCGATCGGCAAGACGCCCGACATTTGGGCAGCGTCTGTGGAACTGTTCGGCATCATCGATTGGCTGACCATGTTGCAGCACTCCGACGCCGAATTGCAGCAGTACGAGAAAGCGATTCTCGGAGATCCGGTCAAGGACAAAAAAGTGTACGAGGCTACTTCCCCAATCGCCTACATCCACAACGTCAAAGTTCCCTTGCTGGTGCTGCAGGGAGACAATGATCCGCGCGTGCCGAAAGAAGAGGCCGAGCAGGTTGTGGAACTGTTAAAGAAGGACGGCAAGACCGTGGATGCGCATTACTATCCGAACGAAGGCCACGGTTTTGAAAAGCGGGAGAACCAGATCGATTCGATTCGCCGTACGGTGGAGTGGTTCGATAAGTACCTGAAAAGACAATAACTTACAATTCGTAGCCCAATAAGATTGGGGTCAGGGGTCCCGCAATTTGGTTAGACAGGCTGTATAACCAAATAATGTCGCGAAGTGGGGACGATCTTCCGGAGCGGGCGAAGGAAGGTTAACCCACTTTAGTCTTTATCGAGATATTCTTCGGGAACGTCATCTTCCGGCACCTCGTGAGTGTGCACTTCGCTCCCCTCGGCGTTCCCGGCTGCTTCCACGCCCGCCACAGCGTCGGCCTCGAAAGCATTCCCTTCTTCCAGCAATTCGTCGACGCTTTCTGAGTCTGCATATTCCGTGTTGGAGAGTCCCTGCAGATCCCCGGACTGCCCGGCCGAAGTGGCACCGCGGTCCGCTGGTGGGATCCTCCTCGCCCTTAGGATCTGGCTTTTGGACCGAACCTTCTCAGGCGTGGCAACAGACTTGGCAGCAACCGATTCTTGACCGGCGGGCTTGGACTTGCCCGCAGTGCTTTTCTTCCCAGTTCTTTTCTTGGCGGACTTCGCCGTGGTCTTGGCGGACTTCGCCAGGGCCTTCCCGGAGCTTGCCTTCTGGAGGGCGCGCTTTTTCGGCATGATCGCTTTTCTGGGAGCTTTCTTCGACTTCATTCGCGGTTTTTTCTTTGTCTTCTTTTTGGCGGCCATAGGCGCAGTCTACCACCGGCCTGCGTTTCTTTCCGAATTCAAGCCGCTTGTAGAAGAGACGTCGAGAGCGGGAGCCAACCGCGCCGATGAAGCGGCCAGCTTCAACTCTTCTCCGTGACGCTCCTCTCCAGCGCTTCGCGATCCCAATTGCCCAGGCTGGCCGCGGCTTCGTAAGTGCTTTGACAAAAATCGAGCAATACGGTGCTCGGAGAATTTGCCTTGCGCACATCGTCGTACATCAGCAGGTACTCACCGATCTGCTTCTGATAAAAGGCGGAATCAGGCCCCACGTGTACCTCCTTGAATCCTGGCGACTCGGGCGCCGCGTAAGAATAGAAGGCAGCCTCTGGGATATCTCCGCCTCCCGGCCAGAACCCGACGCTGCTCACTTCGTGCGAATACGCTTCTTTGGTGATGGCGTCGGCGCCAGGTCGCGCTGGAGCGCGACGACCCGAGAAGCGCGTCACCGCAAGGTCGAAGCTTCCCCAGAAGAAATGGACAGGACTCGACTTGCCGATGAATCTCGACCGGAATTCGTGGAACACGGAATCCACGGTTAACAGGATGCGCCAGAATGTCTCTACGGATTTGGAATCGTAGGAGCTGTGCGTCCGATCCTGATCGAATGGAATGGGATGGGGAATCTCTACCGGCATATGCCAGATTCTGACTTCAATCCCCGCCGAACGAAGCATCTTCATAAATTCCCGATAGAAATCTGCCACTGAGCATGGCGCCAGCTGGAGCGTTTTCGATACGCCGTCACTCGTTTCCAGCACAAGCTGATGCCGCTGGAAGTCAAACCAGATCTCAAACGATCTGCCGCCATAGGGAATTCGAGATGTGGTGAGGCCCCGGGCCGAGACATAGAGCGGAACGTTCCACCAATGGTTCACAAGCGGCGTGAGAGCTAGCCGCACTTTGCCAACCATCTGGGTCCACATGTGCAATGTGGCATAGGTGTTTTTCCACGAATCGAGCGGCAGGGTGGGCCAGCATTCTGGTTGATCGACAAGTGAGGGCATCGTGGTGCGCCTCCAAAGCTATTCCGCTGGGATACAAATGAAATTATGCCTGCTCAGGCTAATTCCTGTCTTTCACTGTTTTTCGGATCGCAATTCGCGCTCCGCTTATCCCTGCATCACGAGCGTCCGCGCCGGCGGGCTCGAGTTCGTGTGTGACGCAAAATGTCCCGACTCGGGAGCGGCGCAGACGCGCTCGGGTTAGTATCCACTTCCGAATCTGCCTCTCCGCTCGTCCGAATCGCGCCCGCTCTCGTGAATGCTTTCGAACGTCATGGTTGTTTTGAACCTCGTCTCGCAACTGCCGGCGGCTTCGGCGGAGCGGTGTGGCATGTATAAAAGGCGCCCGCGCAGGGCAATCGGAGTGTAATGACGGGTGGGAACTTTGCGGTTCGGATCGAATTGAAGAATCCTGGCTGACATGGTGGTTCTCCTCTCGGTATTTTCGGGCTCACTCATATACGCGAGGTTCCAGCGAAAAGCGGGTCACTGAGAGAGGCCGCGACGCGGAGAACTCGCCGCCGGACGCAGACGCGCAAAAAAGAAGGGCAGCATCCCGAAGGGTGCTGCCCGGCTTTCTTGCTGCGTAAGCGCTTCTGCTTCAGAAGGAACTGGACTCGGCCTGGGCTTCAGCCTGGTCCGCTTGTTCCCCTTGTTGATCGATCATGGTCGATGATTCCGGCCCGGAGACGGGTGACAGACCCGTCACCGCCGGACGCGGCGGGGCTGCGACTGCGTCCGGAGGAGCTACGGGCAATCCGGCGCTGCCCTGGCCATGCTGCAACGCTCCCAGGCCCGCTTCCACCTGCGCCTGGAAGCTGTTCTGCATTTCCTGGAGATCGGGCAACGAAACGTTGACCAGAACTCCGCCGGGACAATCCATGCGCTTGCTGCTGGCTACGCGCACCTGGACGAAACTGGAGTCGGCGGTCGCCGGCGACATCAGCTGCAACATGTCTCCGGCTTGCAGGGCGCAGAGCTGTTGGTCCGCTGTGGTCACGTCGAGATCGTTCGAAACCACGAACAAGTGACTCGGAGTGCTCAACGCCGCCGGCATCGTATCGAAGCTGGCCTGATCGGGGTTGCGCGCTGCGGCGTTGTCGTTGGCGAGTTGCCGCCGCACTTCCTCCGCGATCTCGGACTTGAGCTCCGGCGAGATCGGCGTTGCCGCATCGGCTCGCACCGTGTCCTGATCGGAACTCATGCCCGCGTTTGCGTCGGAGTCCCCGGCGACGCTGTTGTCAGCCACGGTGTTGTCGTCGTCGGACATGTCATTCGCCACCTCGTCCGATGCGTCGTGATGCAGCTGATAAGCCGTGGCCAGCGTCTCGCCGATCACGTAGTCGGTAAGCCAGAACGCTGCGCTGGGATAGAGCGGCGAGGCCACGAAGTATGGGGTCGGTCCGATATAACTTGGTCCGACATACCAGGGGGCGCCGAGCCATCCCCACCGGAAGGCGATGGGCGAAGCCCAGGGGTAATAAGCCCAGCCATAGAAGCCGGGCGCGAAGAACACGGGCGGCACCAGCGCCACGCCGCCGAAGCCATTCGCGACGAAGGTGCGGGTGAATACACGATGATTGATAATCGTGGTCCGCTCGACGTAGGTTCGGTGGTTCATGACCACGTTGCGCTCCACATAACCGCTGTGGCGGCTGGTGCTGACTACTTTGCTGCCATCGGCATGGCGGCTGACGATGGTGCGCTGACCATGGGGACCATTGTGGATATCCATGCTGGCGGTGTGGATGGAGCTGACCTTTCCGCGCTGATCGAAGCTGACGGTCTTTTGCCGGTCGCTGTAAGAGGCAATCGTCCCGTTCGAGCGCAGTCCGTATTGCCGGCCGCCCTCGGCCTGCAACGTCATGCGGCCATTGGGATGAACCGTGAGTTCACCGGATGGCAGTGGCTTGCGGTTGATTCCGCTCAGGTTCGAGCGGTTGGCATTGAGCTGCTGCAAACGGGCTGGCGATCCGCTGGCCGTGGCTGTTCCCGCCGAAAGTCGCGACCCTGTCTCCGTCTTGGCCACCGATGGTGAGGCTGGTTGCGCCTTGGACCTTTTCGCGGAACTGCCGAGCTTTTTGTTGTCTTTCTGTTGCTTTTGCAGCTCTTTCTGGTGACGGGCTTCTTCTTTCTGCTGCTTCTGTTGCAGCTTTTTCTGTTCCTTCTGCTGCTTTTGATTTTGTTTCTGCTGTTCTTTCTGTTGACGCGCTTCCGCTTTTTGCTGTTTCTGAACTTCGTTGCGTGAGGGAGCCTGCGGACGAGAAGCGGCCTGGGGCCGCGACTCTGAGGTAGCGGGCCGCGATTGCGGCGCGGATGCGGTCGAGCGCTGCGGAACTGACTGAGCTGGGCGGGTCTGCGTTTGGGCTGGACGCGACGAAGTTTGCGCCGCTCTGCGCGATGTTTGCGCCGATGACGTCGAACGGGACGGAGCCGGGGGATGGTAGGTTTGTGCCGGCGGATGATACGCCGGTGCCGGATGGTAGGTGGGCACGGTCCTTGGCATCGAGAACCCGCCGATGCGCTGGGCAAAGCTGGGGGCTGCCACTGCGAGGAACAAACCAATCACGCTCATGATTCTCTTGGTGTTTTTCATAACCGCCTCCTGATTTTCTTCGGCGCTCATTTCGCTCATTCTTGGCGCTCACTGATTAGCGCGATGCCGGAGAGAATCCGGGGTCATTTTTCTTCAGGTCCCGTTTTTCTTCAGGCCGGCTTTAAATAAAGGAAAACTCCCCTGCCGAAGCAGGGGAGTGCAATTCCGGGTCGTCAACTTGATGCGGCCTACTGCGGGTCCGAAGAGTCGTCAGAACCATCCGTTTGGTCGTCCGCTGCTTGCTGGCCAGATCCGGCCGAGAGGGCGTCCTGGACCACCGCCAACTGGCCGGCCCGAGCCGCGCCCGCGTTCCGCAGTGCCAAGGTCGCTCCAAACTGGGCTTGATTCGCTGCCTGAATGGACATGGCGCTTGTGCCCACCATCGCCAGCGCCATGGCGAAGCCTCCCCAGTTCTTAGCCACCTTCTCGCGTGCCACTACCACGCCATCCGTGTAGGCGATCTCAAAGTGCTGCTTTTCGCCTTTCATTCTTGCCTCAAGCCGCAACCGGGCCGGCTTGTCGCAACTCTTCGCGTCGAACGAGCCGCCATCCACGGTGGCTTGAGGGTCGATATCGATGGACTTGCCCATTCCGCGCACTTCGAGCACGCCGTCGGTCGTGTTGTGCAAGCTGGTTTGCCAGGCGTAGTGCTTGGCATCGCGTTGAAAACATTGAGCTTTCATTTCCAAGTTGGGGTAAGTGTTGGCGTCAGCAGCCCAATCGATGGAGCGAATCACTTCCCCACTCACCGGGGCTTTGGACTTATCTTTTGCGAAGGAATTCAGGCTGCAGACCATCGCGACCAGACCCATCAAGCTCGTCATTTTCTTTGTGTTTTTCATGACCGTCTCCTGTTTTAGCGCCGATAGCGCGAATCTCTGGGCGAATCCGGGGTCATTTTTTTGATCTCCGTTTTCTGCCTTCACTGACTAACGCGACACGCCGTCGCGAACGGGGTCATGGATGGTCAGCTTGCCAACACGGAAAGGTCCGTGGCGCGGCGGGAACTGGGGTAGAATGGCGCCCAGTTAATGGCCGGCGCGAGGAGTGGGCCGCGGCGAGCGCAGCCATGGACGCGGAGCAAGGCAGCGCATATGGGTGAAGATCGTATTGGTGAAGACCGTGGGGATGTGACGGTCCTGCTGGCGAAACTAAGCAAGGGGAATGAGGAGGCTGCATCCAAGCTGGTTCCCCTGGTGTATGCCGAGATGCGCCGGCTGGCGGGCGCCTACATGCGGCGCGAGCGCAGCGACCATACCTTGCAGCCCACGGCGCTGGTGAACGAGGCTTATCTCAAGTTGGTGGAGCAGCGCTCCGTCGACTGGCAGAGCCGGGCACATTTTTTCGGAATTGCCGCGCAGGTGATGCGCAGAATTTTGGTGGACCACGCCCGGGGACATCTTCGCGACAAGCGCGGCGGAGGACAGAAGCCGGTTCCGATTGACGAAGCCCTGGTTTTCGCTCCCGAGCAGTCGGAGGAGTTCCTGAAACTCAACGAAGCTCTGGACCGCCTGACCAAGCTCGATGCGCGGCAGGGCAAAATCGTAGAACTTCGATTTTTCGGTGGACTCACCGTGGAGCAGACGGCCGAGCTGCTGGGAATTTCCCCCAAGACAGTCAAACGGGATTGGAGCATGGCCAAGGCTTGGCTTCACGGTGAGCTGAAAGCGATCCATGGCGACACAACAGGACAACTGGGAGACAGTGAAGGCGCTGTTTGAAGCTGCCCTGGAAGAAAATGCGGAGAACCGTTCCTCATTCCTGAAAGAGCGCTGCGCGGATGCCAGCGTGTGCGCCGAAGTAGAGCGTTTACTGGCGGAACACGGCGAAGCAGCTTCGTTTCTCTCCGCCGGTCCTTCTCCCGATCTTTCTCCTGACTTTTCTCCCGATCCTGCCGACGATCTGCCCACCGCATCGCTCTCCGCCGCGCCAGCCGATCTCACAGCCAGAACACAGCAACTCTCAGAGTCTCAGGTGCTGGCTGGGCGTTTCCGCATCGTCCGCTATATCGCCGGCGGCGGCATGGGCGAGGTTTACGAGGCCGAGGATCAGGAGCTGCGCGAGCGGGTCGCGGTAAAGACGATCCGGCGGGAAATTCTGGTGCAGTCGAATGCCATGGCGCGCTTCAAGCGCGAAGTTTTCCTGGCGCGAAAAGTAACCCATCCTAACGTTTGCCGGATTTTCGATCTGTTCCGCCACAAGCCCGAAGACGGCAGCGTGAAGGAAGAAGTCGTGTTCATCAGCATGGAGTTGCTGCGGGGGAAAACTCTCGCGGCCCGCATGAATGGCAAGCGGATGAGTATGAGCGATACGCTGCCCCTGGTCATGCAGATGGCCTCGGCTCTGGCGGCGGCGCATGACGTGGGCATTGTGCACCGCGACTTCAAGCCGGGGAATGTGGTGCTGGTCGGCGCCGCCGGAGAGCGCGCAGTGGTCACCGATTTTGGACTCGCGCTGCAATCGGTGGAGTCTGACGACGGAGTTTCGCTCTCCACGGGGCAGGGAATTTTGGGAACGCCGGCGTATATGGCTCCCGAACAACTGGAAGGCCGGCCGGCGACCAATGCGGCCGATATTTACGCGCTGGGGCTGGTGATCTACGAGATGGTTACGGCCGAGCGGCCTTTCTCGGGCGAAAACGCACTCGCCGCGTCGTTCAAGCGGCTGAGCGAGCCTCCGCGCCGCCCGCGAGATTTTGTGCCGGACCTGACTCCCGCGTGGGAATCGGTGATCCTTCGTTGCCTGGCGCGGGATCCTCGCGACCGTTTCACGAACGCGGGCGACGTGGCGAGGGCCCTGGCGGAAAATTCCGAGCAGACCATCAATTTGCAACCTACCGTTGCACTGGCGACTCCAGCCGCGGCGAAGATCAGCCGCGGAGTTTCGCTTCCGCGAATCTCAGCCGCGCTGCTTCTGGTTGTTCTGGCTGTGGCGGGAGTTTACGCTTGGCGAACTCTGCACCCGGCGATGCAACCTCTCGTAGTGGTCGCTGGCTTTAAAAACAGTTCCGGGGACTCCGCCTATGACTGGCTGGCCACCGATTTGAGCGAAACGCTAAGCGCGGATCTGGAGGCTGGCATCCAGATGGTCTCTACCGACGAACTGGCCAGGGTGCGCACGGAATTCTCCATTGCTCCAGCGCAGAATCTGGACGCCGGGAATGTTGCGGAAGTGCGCCAGGCCCTCGGCGCGAATTATGTTTTGCTGGGCAGCTATCGTGTCGACGCCCGGTCGCCAGAAAAGAGTCTCACCATCGACTTGCGCCTGGAGGATTCTACAGAGAAAACTCTCGGCACCTTCCATGGCAGCGGCAGCGAGACGGACTACAGCAAGCTGGTGACCGAGGTGGCCGCCGAAGTTCTGGGCAAGTTGGGGAAAGCGCGCCTTCCAGAGACCGAAACTTCGCAACTGCAGAATATTTATCCGCGCAGCCCCGAGGGGCGCAAACTGTATTTCGAGGCGATCGACAAGCTCCGGTCTCTGGACGGCCCGGCCGCGCTGGAACTACTGAAACAGGCAGCGCAACGGGAACCCGAAAACGTGGCCATTCATTCTGCGCTGGCCGACACCTGGTCTCTGTTGAAGCGTAATCCGGAAGCTTCTGTGGAGGCGAAGACGGCGGCGGATCTCGCCGGGAAAACGCCGCTCCCTTTCGAATACATCGTGCTCGCCCGCGCCCGCTCCGAAGAAATGACCCAGGAATGGGACGCTGCAATCAAGGACTACAGCCTGCTGTTCCCGCATTATCAACGATTGAACTATGGGCTCAGGCTCGCCAACGTTGAGGTGGAAGGGTCGCAACCGAAGGCCGCGCTTGAGACCTTGAATCAGCTCTCCGGTCTGCGACCGCTGATGAACACCGACCCCAGAATCGAGATTGCGAGAGCCAAGGTCTATGCCACGATGAATGATTTCACCGCTGAACTGCGATCGGCAAAATCGGCTCTCAGCGAAGCAGAGAAACGCAATGCGCGCCTGATGCGGGCCAATGCGGAGTTGGAGTTGTGCTGGGCGTATCGCAACCTCGGCCAAGTGGACGACGCCATTGCCGCCTGCAACCAGGCCGAAACCCTGTTTTCCGCATTCGGAGACAATATTAATGCGGCGGTTGCCCTCAACGATGTTGCCACCTGGTACCTGGATCGCGGCCGGTTCGATGAAGCCCGGCAGGCGTATGAACAGGTGATCAAGATACATCGCGCCGCAGGCGCTCAGAAGGATCTGTCCGGAGCGAACGTGAACATGGCGGTGGCATTGGTCAAGATGGGGAAGCCGCAGGAGGCCGAGGACTATATCGCAACCGCGCTGAAAGTGGCCACCTCCATTCACGACGACGAGGACGAAGCGCGGGCCCACGTGCTGAAGGGCATTATCCTTTCTGCCGCAGGCCATGTCGCCGAAGCGGAGGCTGAAGACCGCAAGTCTCTGGCTCTGGCGGAGGAGCTCGGAAACATGGGGCTCCAGGCCACAGCGCTTAGCAATCTGGCCGAGTCGCAGGCAGAAACCGACTCCGCAGGCGCACTGGCAGCCTATGAAAAGGTGTTGAAACTGAGACGGGCAAACGGCAATCTCGCGGCGGTTGCTACGTGCCTCTTTAATATGAGTGACGTCCAGTATCGCCGCGGCGACTTGGGCGGCGCGGAAGCGTCCTATCGCGAGGCCATGCAGATCAGCGCCGGACAAAAGGACAGGCCCGGAGTTGCCCTCGCATCCATGTCATTGGCCCAGATTAACCTCGAGCGGAACCGACTCACGGAAGCCGAACGCCAGGCACGTGACGCGCTCGATACGCTGAAAGAAGCGCCGGATCGCGACCTCGAATCGACCGCCGACTCGATCCTGTTGAAAATCCTGGTCGCCGAACACAAGTTACAGGATGCTGAAAGCTATGCGAACCGCATTCGCACAATCGCGAGTCAGGATCCGGACACGAGCTTCGAAAACCGCATGAGTCTCGCCGAGTATCTAGCAGCCGCGGGTCACAAGGCTGATGCGGAACAACAAATCCGAACCTTGCCCTCGGAGGCGAAGCAGCGGGGACGTAATTTCGAGGCGCTTGAAGCCGAAATGCTTCAGCTGAAACTCCAGGGCGAAAAGCAGACTTCGGTAGCGTCCCAACGAGCGGCGCTTTCCTCCATCCGCAAACGGGCCGAGCGGGCGGGGTTCCAGTTGCTGATTATGCGCGCCGCGCACGACCGGGCGTGAGAGTGGTCGCAGTGCGACAAGTTCTGCTAGCCCGCGTTCCTTGCCAAAATTCCTGCCAAATTCGCTTGACGAAATCGGCCAAACCGAAGAGACTGCTTGCGACGTTCCCCCCCAGCGGCACTGGTGTGCCGCGCATACCTTTTCAAGGAAGGCTACTCAAATGCTCAGGCTTAGAGTTTTGGTTCGTGGACTGCTGCTGTTTTGCGTCCTGGCGGCGCTTCCTCTTTATGGCGTCCGCCGGCCCGACGTTGACAATTCGCAAAACGGCGAAGTTTTTCCCGCCTCTCTCTGCCCTGATTCGGTCTCCACGCCTTTCTTTGCTCCGCTCGATGGCACCCAGGTTCCACCCACGACATGCACCCCCACAAGTGATCCGAACAAACCGAATCCGCCCTCGCCTTTTCCTAATCTCTCGGTGACTCTTTCGGGATCAAACTTCACGGTGACGGTGACCCCAGCTCTGTGGCAAATCGGCCTGGGCAAGGGAAATTCCAATGCCGCGTCGAAGCACACGGTTTTGCAGGTGGAATTTTCTGGGCAGCCGGGTATGACGTTGCAATCTCTTGTAATCGGAGCGGAGCTAAACGGTGCCGCGTACGTGCCCTGTGTTCCGGCCGAGTTTGGCACAGGCATACCATATTGCGTCGCCCTCGACAACACCTTGAACGACTCCCTCGGTACTCAATGGGCGATAGAACCAACGGCGACCGACCTGGCGGACACCAAGACTACTCGTTGGGACTTCAGCCGATTCAGTTCGGGAACTCTGGCCCTCGTTGTCAACGGCTATCCTTCGGAGTTTTCTAAGATCGACAGGTATCCGAATTCGAATTTGCTCACCGCGGCCTCGTTCATCGAGGCCAACTTTCTGGCGGTGGTAACAGACGCTTCGAACAATGTATTCACCGCCGGCGGCCTGACCCTGCCGAAGGCACCTGCGGCCACCAACGATCTTTTTGCCAACGCGATCAAGATCACCAAGGTGCCCTTCAAGAGCTTTCTGGATACATCCGCAACCGGCCCAACAGAGATTTTGAGTGGCACCGGAGCGGGCGGTCAGGCCGACCCCCAGGGCGATCCGATTCCTCAGGACCCCGCCCAACCCAATGCTGGCACTCCTTGCGGTGCATCATGGCCGAGCGGTTCGAACAGCGTGTTTCGCAGCGTCTGGTACACCTTCACGCCTTCGACCAGCGAGAACTACACTATCAAGACTGCGAACAGCCGCTATGACACGGGGGTGTACGTGTTCACCGGCTCACCGTCATCGCCCACTACGGTTGCCTGCAATGACGATGCTCCCACGTCGAATACGGGGATCGCAATGCAATCTTCGTTCGTGAATTTCGGCGCCACTGCCGGCATCACTTATTACGTGATGGTCAGCGAGGCTCCCCCGCCGGCGGGAACAGATCAGAACGGGAACCCCATCGCCAGTCCACTGGCGAACGACGCCACCCTCGATTTCAATCTCGCGGTCGGCAGCAGCCTCATTCTGCAGCCCAATACTGTGCTGAATTTCCCTGCCACTCCGGTCAAGACGTCTAGCAGCGGTATTGTGATCACGGCAACCAACACAACCTCCAAGAGCGCCACGATCTCGAAATTCACGCTCTCTGCCAGCGGGGCACAAGACTTCAAGCTGTCGAACGACACCTGCACAATTTTGGGGCCGGGAGCGCAATGCTCCATCACCGTGACGTTCGCACCGCTGGTAGTGGGTCCGCACACGGCTTACTTGCAGCTGATTGTGAGCGGCGGAGTAAGCCCGACCCCGATTACCCTGAATGGCACGGGCGACTAAGCTGCGCCAGGTTTTCCGCGCGAATGGTGACGCCGCAGTCTGGGCGCACCGGACCGTTGCGACCCCGCCCAACCTAAGCATTCGTCGCCGAGGGCGCAGTTTTATCCCGCCATCGCGTTTTTCCCTCGACGGTAACCCAGTAACGATCGCCAATGTCTAATTGTGTCCTGTCATGTCGTCGCCGAGGGCCACGGCGAGATCACGGGCACGTGTGATCCGCTGCCGTGTATACCATCCAGATCGCTGTGCTCTTCTGAGTGTTTCTTATTCCGCAAATTGACTGTTTTCCAGTGGATAGATGGCCTTTGGGACATGTCTGGACTTGGTCCATTGGGACCTTACATTACCTCACCCCAGCGAGCAGACTGACTTATCAACGCTCGAATCGGGCGTGGATGAAAAACGAGTCGTGTCAGCTAACTTATGAGACAGATCCTCCCCCGGACTCTGCTAATTCTGCTGGTTCTTTTATCCCTCCTGCCATTGGCGGCCATGATGGGCTGCCAGGGCATCAGCGCGAAAACCAACACGCAGCAGGATCCCGGAGTGCTGAGCGCGGCGCCCGCAAACGTCGCCTTCGGCAATGTGGGCGTTGGCACAAATGAGTCTCTCTCCAACATCCTGACCAATACGGGCGCTCAAAGCCTCGATATCTCCGCCGCCAGCGTGAACAATAGCAACTTCACTTTGTCTGGCCTCACGTTGCCCATCACTCTTGCGCCGGGCCAGACCACAAGCTTCAA
>DATDGM010000013.1:0-65964 GCA_036522075.1 Candidatus Sulfotelmatobacter sp. | reverse complement strand
GGGCCGGCTCAACGATGCCGAATCGGTGAATTTCATCTTCAAGCCCGGCTTCAGCACCGCCGAGCAGGTCACCGAAGTTTCCGGGCGTGGCGTGGGCATGGATGTTGTGCAGAGCGTTTTGCAACGACTGAAAGCCACCATCAGCGTGGAAGCGCGTCCCGGGCAAGGCGCCACTTTCCGCCTGAAGCTGCCGCTCACGTTAGCCATCATCAAGGCGCTGCTGTTCTGGGTGGAGCAGCGGCTCTATGCGGTTCCCTTGAATGCCGTCGTAGAAATTGCGCGGACCACGGAGTCGGAAGTGCACCAGGTGGAAAACTACGAAGTGCTGCAACTGCGCAATCAGGTGCTGCCCGTGGTGCGCTTGGGCCGCGCTCAGGTCGATGCCGAACATGGCTCGCGCAAGCTTTTCGTCCTGGTCATCACAGTAACCGAAAAGAAATTTGGCCTGATCGTCGATGCGCTCGAAGGTGAAGAAGAATTAGTCATCAAAGCTTTGGACGATCAGACGTTCGATACTGAACTGGTTTCAGGCGCCTCCATCCTCGGCGATGGCCGCGTGGTTCTGATTCTGAACCTGCCCTCGGTCGTTGAGCAGTTTGCCCGCACCCGGCCGCAGCAGGCCGGCACTCCGAACTCCGGTTTGTTGCTGACCCATGCCGACCGCATGCGTCTGGCCATGAGCAGCGCCAGTACCAGCGCTGTGGCCAGTGCGACGACCAGCGCGGGAGGCCGGGCATGATCAGGAACCGCATTCGCGTTTTGGTCGTCGATGACTCGGCCTTGATGCGCAAGCTCATCCCGCAGATGCTCGATGCCGACGATTCGCTGGAAGTCGTGGGCACGGCCATGGACGGAACTTTCGTCCTGAAAAAGATCGACGAGCTGAAACCGCACGTCGTGACCCTCGATCTTGAAATGCCGGGTATGAACGGCATCGACACGCTGAAAGAAATCATGCGCCGGCACCCGGTACCGGTCATCGTGTTCAGCTCCCACAGCACAGAAGGCGCCACCGTCACGCTGAAAGCGCTCGGCCTCGGAGCTTTTGATTTTGTCACCAAACCGAAAGATGCTTCCGCCCACATGGCGGAAACCGCCAAAGAGCTGATCAGCAAGGTCAAAGCTGCGTCGGAAAGCAAGCTGACGCCTCGAGTCTTGCCGGGGATGCGTCCCCGGACCGAGAAGCGCGAGACCGCACCGGGCGTCGCTCCGAGCAAAGTCGTAGCCATCGGCATCTCTACCGGAGGGCCACAGGCGCTCGAATACCTGCTGCCGCAATTGCCGCCGGAGTTTCCCGGCTCGATCGTTGTTGTCCAGCATATGCCGGATGGCTTTACCAACATGTTCGCCCGTCGTCTGGACGAACTTTGCGGGCTGCGGGTGAAGGAAGCGCAATCTGGCGACATGCTGCAGGGTGGCCGCGTGTTGATTTGTCCCGGGAACCGTCACGTGAAAGTAAAGCGGCTGCCTCTGGGAGATATCGCGGTGCTCGGCGATGAGGCCCGCGTTAACGGGCACCGTCCCAGCGCTGACGTTCTGTTTCGTAGCGTGGCGGAAGAATTTCGTTCAAACGCAGTCGGCGTGCTCATGACGGGCATGGGTGATGACGGAGCCGAAGGCCTGGGCGCAATCAAGAAAGAAGGCGGCATGACGGTCGCGCAGAGCGAAGACTCCTGCGTGGTCTTTGGCATGCCCAAGGCCGGAATCGAGCGCGGCTACGCCGTACGCGTGGTGGCTTTAGACACAATGTCCGCAACTTTGCAGGCAATTTGTGGCCGGAACGAAGGCCGTCCCGAAGGGGGCAATCCGGGCCGGGCCATGAAGGCTGGAAGCTAACATTTTCAGTGCTTTAGCAGGCGCAGGTGTCGTGACTTGAGTGATCTGTTACGGCCCCGCGCCAGCATGATATCTGTAGACAGGGGAGGTCTGGTTATGGAGCAGTTTGCACCCGTAAAACGCAGCAAAGACGGTCAGCCGGTCCGCTATTTGATCGTGGACGACTCCGTGTTTGCCCGCAAGAATCTGGCCCGCATGATCGAAACGTTCGGCGGGCAGGTGGCGGCTGAGGCCGGCGACGGCTTGACTGCCATCAGCGAGTTCGACCGCGTGCATCCCGACATCGTGCTCATGGATATCACCATGCCGCAGATGGAAGGGATTGAAGCGGCCGAACGGATCGTGCAACAGCATCCCGAAGCCCGCATCGTCATGGTCTCGTCCGTGGGCTATCAGGAAAACATTGTGGCGGCCCTGCAGCGGGGCGCGCGCCATTTCGTGCAGAAACCGGTAAAGCCGGAAGTTCTCTACGAAGTTATCAAATACGTAATGGGCGAAGATGGTGCCGTAACCAACGCCGCTGGAGCGGGAGCCTAATTCATGAAGATGGAACTGATCCAGCCTTTCATCAACGCGGCCGATGCCGTGTTGTCGCAAGGCTTGCAGGGCAGCACCAAGGTGGGCAATCTCACCATGGAAGAAAACGCCTACCGCCGTAAAGGCGTGGCAGGCATGGTGGCCCTGACCGGAGATATCGAAGGCCGGATCATTCTCGATCTGGAGCCGCAGACTGCCGTGCGTGTGGCCAGCCACTACGCCGGCGCCGAACTCCCTGAGTCCGACTCTCTGGTGAAAGAAACTATCTTCGAACTGGCGAACCAAGTCGTAGGCAACGCCGTCTCCGCCCTGAACGATCAGGGATTCCACTTCCGCGTCCATCCTCCCATGCTGGTCACTTCCTCCGAAGGCGAAAAGACCAGCGAAGACGTAGAAGCGCTCGTCATCAGCTTTGAAACCGCCAAAGGCTCCATCTTCATGAACGTGGCTCTGCGCCACAACAAGGGTCGCATGGCCGACCACGTTGCGGTTGGGGCGCATCAGCGATAGCAGGGTCAAGGGTCCGTCGTCGCGGTCTATTTGCGGCCACGAATTCTCGAATTACGCTCGGTTATACTCCGGTCTGCCTTTTTCCCGAATTTCTGCTTCTTTTCAGCGTCAAGTCTCCTCGAGATGGGTGGCCCGCCCTCGCCACCCGTTCCCTGTTTTCGATAGTTACTTCTTGGACATGCAGAAGCAGAGATTGTTGCCGTCGGGGTCCGTCACTGCAAACTCACGCAGTCCCCATGTCTGATCCACGGGCGCCGTGTGAATGGGAGACTCAGGACGCTCTGTCGTATTCAGACCCCGCGTGCGAAAGGTCGCGTAACGCTCGTCAACGTCGTCCACAAACACGCGGTTGACGGAGCCGAATACACCGTCCCCTGCATGACGGGAAAGCTGGAGTTCAGCCCCGTCACGCACCAGGTCAATCACTCCATTGTCCATCTCGTGGTCTTCATGGCCGGGCCACTTACGCTCAAAATCCAGAACTTCGGTGTAGAAACGTACTGATCGTCGCAAATCGCTGGACTTGACTACGGGCACAATCTTCATGCAATTCTCCCCCGGGGCAGGCCACTAGAATACTCCCATGCGGCCCAAGCGATCACTCGTGTCGAATTCCTCAGCGCAAACCCGTTCTCATTGACAGGACGCCGGGAAAATCGCACACTCGTGCCCCGGATGTCGGGAACCTCTTTTTCTGGGCACATAGTTGCTACGGGAGCGCTTACAAAACGAGGAGCGATGAAAAGACAGTTCTTGGTGGCGGCGACACTGCTTTTGGCAGTTGGTACGGCATCGCTACTGCGAGATCAAAGGCTGGGATCTCCGCCAGTCTGGCCCGATGCAGTCTCCTTCGGATAGTTGAAGAAGAGCTGATTGCCGTCGGGATCATCGACCACCAGAAGCCGGTAGCCCCACGAACCCTCTTTGACCGGAGCGCCCTTGGCCTCGAGTTCCGCCCGCAGAGCGTCCACCGCGGCGGCCGCGGCCTCGCGCGACTCAAGCTCGGCGTTCAGGGACTCGACGTTCAGGGAAATGAACATCAAACCCTTGCCAATCTTCTCCGGCCACGTGTTAGCCAGGATCAGCGCACAGCCTTGCCGTTCAACCTGTGCGACGTACGCCCTGCCATGCTCGTCGTAGCGCCAGGGGCTCGTGAAACCGAGCCGGTCAACGTAAAAACGCAGCGAGGCCTCAACGTCGGTCACATGTAGCACGGGGCGCGCGAACCAGTCTGTCATAGGCCATATCTCCTCGAAACGAATGCACACGTCTCCCCGCGCTATACGCGGATGATCATCACTTCTGTAGCTTTAATCAATGCGGCCGCGGTTTGTCCCTTCTTCAGTTTCATCTCGCGTACCGCGCCAGAGGTAATGAGGGAAGTGATAAGCTGCCCTCCTACAGAAATGGTAACCTGGCCCACCAGGCCGCTGACGCGGACATCCACGATGCGGCCGACCAGTTGATTCCGCCCGCTGATGCGCCGGTAGTTGACTCGCCGTTCGATTTCGTTATGGCCACGTGCGCGGTAGAGCATGCGGTCGATTTCCGCTTGCGGAATGCGGTGATGACCTCCCGCGGTCGGAATGCTTCGAATCTTTTTCTTGTAAATCCATTGCTTGATGGTGGGGTAGCTGATTCCCAATTGCACGGCAGCGTCCCGCAGCTTCAGCAGCGCTTCATTCTTCTGCCCGCGCGTGTCCTTCCTCGCCATCGGGACGAAATCGTACAGCCCGCACGGGATGGGGTCAAGCCACTCCGCCCTTGTCGGCACCACCTGGTAGTGGTTCAGTTTGGTTCTTGTTTGCGTTGTCATCCTGAACCGAGCCGTTCTTCAGGCGAAGTGAAGGATCTCCCGCTTGACCGGCCCAGCGCGTAAGCCAAACTGCACTACTACCCAAGGCGAGGCAGATGCGTTGCAGAACGCCCATATTCGTATATTCTTTGACTCCATATCAGTATTGTATGTACACTTCAGGTTTCCCACTCCATGTTTTCCATGGGTGGAATTAAGAACTGCTGTCATTATTTACAGTCCGTTAAACACGGCCTAGGTTCCTCAGCGGGACAATGTCGAAACGGATTCTCAGGAAAAGTGATCCATTCATGAAACGCTTTCTACTGCTCTTGTGGCTTGCGATCGAGGTGTTCCCGGCATGGGCCCAAACAGGAGGGAGCCAGCCCACTCCTGACCCGTGCACCAGCGGCCACGAGTTCGCCACCACCGATTGCACGCTGACCTGGCACGGCATCACACTCTACGGCGCCTATGACGTCGGCGGCGGCTGGGTCAGTCACGGCTTACCGGAAAACGGCTACAACTATGAAGGCGAATCTCTGGTGAACCGCAACGGCTATCAACATCGCTTCCTCATCGCACCGGACAACCTGCAGCAGACGGGCCTGGGCATCCGGGGCAAGGAAGAGTTCCAGCCGGGTTGGTTCTTTGTGTTCAACGCCTCCACCGGCATCAATCCCCAGTCCGGCCTGCTCGCCAATGCCTCGGCCACCCAGACTGCCAACATCGGCCTTCCCAGGAGCAGCTATTCCATCGCCATCGACGGCGCGCGCGCCGGCCAACCCTTCAATGACGAGTACTATGCCGGTATATCATCCTTGCAGTTCGGCGCGCTGACCTTCGGTCGGCAGCGCCCTCTCGGTACCGATGCGATGCTCGCTTACGATCCGGCCGGCGGCAGCTATGCGTTTTCCTACATCGGATATAACGGCACCATGGCCGGCGGCGGCGACACCGAGAACAGCCGTTGGGACAATGCTCTGAAGTATCGGCTCACTTATGGCCCGGTCCATTTCGGCGCGATGTATAAAATCGCCGACGGTTCTGGCGGTTGCTACTCGAATTCCCCAACCTGGACTGCCGCCACCTGTACGCCAGAATCGGCGCATAACAACGCCTATGGGTTCGACCTCGGCGGAGAGCACCACAAGTTCTCCGCTGACCTCCTGTTCCAACATTACAACCAGGCGATCGGAGTATTGAATCCCTTGCTGGGGCCTGAGAGTCCGACGCAGCCCTATCAGTCAACCACTAATAGCATCAATACCAATCAGGTCAATGGGCCCAATGTGATCGGAACGGCCAACACCGTGTATGGCATCGTGACCGACAACAACGGCGTTATCGTCGCTGCCAAGTATGCTGGGAATCCGGTCAAGATCTTTGCCGGCTACGAATACATCTGGCAGAATAACCCGGCGAACCCGTTAGGCGTTGGCGCCTCGGACCAGGGCGGTTATCTTTTGAGCGGCGTCGAGGATACCAATCTCGATTCTGAAAAGCTGGTGCAGATCTGGTGGGCCGGCGTGAAATATGCCGTTGACAAAAAAACCGACATCACTTTGTCCTGGTATCAGCAGCAGCAGAACGACTTTCGCATTCCGTCGACCTGCTCGGCCACGGCCGGTTTCCGCAGTTCCTGCGCCGGCACCCTCAACGAGGGGTCGCTCTATACCGATCATCACTTCACCAAGCGTTTCGACGGTTTTGCCGGAATTGCGTATTCCTATGTGACCGGCGGTCTGGCCATCGCCATTCCTCATGGTCCGGGCGTCCCCTATTTCCACAACAGCAACTTTGCTCCGACAGTCGGCGGTCGTTTCACCTTCTGATGGTTTCCGCACGGCGAAGTTTCAGAAGGGGCGGGCTGAATCCAGGGCGGCCGGGGATGGTGGAGGCGTCGAGGCAGTGGAGGTGGTCGAGTGCGGCGACGCACTGCGACCGGTTTAGGAGCGCGCCAGGTATTCCAGCGGATGCTGCTTGCGCCGCTGCATGCCCGGAGGGTAAAAGATGCGTCCCAGTCTTTATAAGACGTAGAAGCGCTCGTCATCAGCTTCGAAACCGCCAAGGGCTCCATCTTCATGAACGTCGCTCTGCGCCACAACAAGGGTCGCATGGCCGACCACGTTGCGGTTGGCGCGAATCAGCGCTAGATGAGAGCATTGGCCGGGGCGTCTAGGGCCACCGGGGCTGGCCTTGCGGTGAGCAAGTGGCTTGCCCAATGCCGCCTGATGGCTTGTTCAAAAGGTTGATTCCACTGGCTCATCAGTGAAACGTTCCTGTCATTTCCACAATAAATTTAGAAGATGCGGCTGACGATTGTTCATCGACGATGAACCCCTTCGAAGGTGCCGGGATAGCCTGCTCATATCTGTCCAGGCTTCGCACTACTGCCACATTCCTCTTTCCCTAGGTAGTAGTCTGGATTTTCTCCTGCCACGGTACGGGCCATCATTCGGCTGCAAGTTACTCAACAGTTATCGGGCATATGGCCATTCCGATTTAAACGCTTAGAGGCGCTACTCCGATGAAATACGTTCGCCCAGCCGTCGATCTTCTCATTGTCCTCGCTGCCATGTTCTCTTCCCAACTCACGCGAGCGCAAGTGGGCTCGCAAAACTCACCGCAGAATGAAACAAATGCAGCCAAGCTGGCTCCCCCGAGATTTTTCTATTCCACCGAATACCTGAACGGCAAGGTAGGTGGCTATATAGTCAATCCATCCACGGGCGAGCTCACTTCTAACGGTCAGCCTCCGGTCTGGGCGCACTGGGGACCGACCAGGATTGCGTCGGACTCCGACGGTTATCGACTCTACGTCGCGAATCAAGGCTCGCAGGACGTTTCCGCCTATTTCATTTATCGCAATAATGGGTGGCTCTACCCCGTCCCCGGCGCGAACTTCCCAGTGGGCGGAGTTTCGACCGATATCGCGGTGCATCCCTCGGACAAGTTCGTCTACGTGACTACCGCAACCAATGATGGCGGGGTCCAGGGCAACAGCGACAGCGTGAGCGCGTTCTCGGTCGCGAGCGATGGATCGCTGGTGTCAGTGCCCGGTTCGCCATTCATTACCGACGGCCCGGATTGGGGAATTGCTATCGACCCGAACGGACAATATCTTTACGCCAGCAGTCAAGTCAGCGACGCGAATCAATCGGGTGTGATCAACGCCTTCAGCATTGACCAGACGACGGGCGCGCTCACCGCGATTCCGGGTTCTCCGTTTCCCATCATTCCCTACAACTGTCCGGTGTGCTTGGGCTTCGAAAACATCTATGGCATGGCCATCGATCGCGTGGGGAAATTCCTTATTGGGGGTGGCTATAACAATGGAGTGGTCTACGTCTACCGTATCGAAGCTGGGACAGGAAGCATAAGCGAGGTTGCGGGCTCACCTTTCATCGAGTTGCTGCCTGTATGTGCCCATGCAAGCTGTGCCCCCGGTGATGCCCCTACGGACGTAAACGTGTCGCCGACCGACAAGCATGTCTTTGCAACCAACCACAATGGCAACTCGGTCGGGAGATACAACTTTGATTCCTCAACCGGCGCCCTCAGCAACCTGACAAGTACTCCTCCGTCTGCCGGGTGGGTCACAGTCGAGGGAGTCGTTCGCTCTGATCCTTCCGGCAAGTTCCTCTACTCGCTGGGTTGTACCGTCTGGGCAGGGCAGCAATCGAAACCTGGCATGATCGGATTCGACATTGCCACTAACGGAAGCATGAGTGTTGTGCCGAATGCTCCTTACTACGACCCCGGCGTGGAGGCGTGCGCGAATGTGGATGGAATTGCAGTTACGCGATAGCCACGGAGCTGTGATGCGGCACCGTTCCCAACTTTCGAGTTCTTGACGTTATCAGCCTGTGTACGCGATATAAAAAGCCGCCCACTTTTACGGTAGGTTGAGATTGTTCGGATCGCCAACCTCGCGAGACGGAGCGTCTTTAAATATGAGTCCAGCGAGCTATATCGGCATGGTGTACAGCACTTTTCCTGGTGTTCCTGCAGGAACACTTCGTCGATTCCGCGGTTACTAGGCCCGAAGTGGCAACCGGGGCCCCGACGCCCCGTCCTCAAAATCATCGGCCGCATCTGCAACCCTTCTCAGCTCTGGATACTTCTGGATGAGCGTGGGCGGTGCCAGCACGCGCTTGCCGGCGATCATCGCCTTCAGCTCCAGCGCATTCACGCCGGCCTTGCTCTCGAAGTGGTTGTTGGTGATCACATAAGTCGTCTGCGCTTTTTCGGCGACGTTTTCGATTCGGTCTTTCCAGCCTTCGAGTTCCCTTTCTTTGTAGAGATAGTTATAGCGGTCGTTGCGATTGTCGGAATCGAACCACTCGCTGTAGTTGCGGCCGTGCAGGCGCACGTAGGCGATGGGAGCGGTCACGTGTTCGGTGGGCTCGAGCGATTGGCCAAGAACTGGCTGGTCGATGTTGCAGAAGGCCACGCTTTGCCGCGTGAACTCGGCCAGAGTTTCAGGATTATTCCAGCTGGAGTGACGCACTTCGACCACGCGCGGATATTCGATGAACTGTCGCAGCAGGCGATCAAGATATTCGCGGTTCAGCGAAGTGTTCTTGAACGACACGGGAAACTGGATGAGCAGCGCGCCCAGCCGGCCTTCATTGGCGATAGCGTCGAGGCCCTCGCGAGTGCGGATTTCATCTTCGTCAGTCGGCCGAATCGTGGCCGCAGACGTAGGCTCCATCACGGCGATGGGCGAGTGGGTAAAGGCGCGATAGAGCTTGGCGGTAAACAGAAACCGCGCATTCACTGCCGCAACCTTGCGGCACCACAGCCGCGCCAGCTCCGGCCTGAGTGGTCCGTAAAACGATGTGTTGATTTCTGTGGTATCAAAGAAGCTCGCCAGGTATTCCAGCGGATGCTGCTTGCGCCGCTGCATGCCCGAAGGGTAAAAGATGCCGTCCCAGTCTTTATAAGACCAGCCGGCCGTGCCGATGCGCACATCGTGCGGCGTCACAAGGTTCGATCGTGCCTGCGCAGATTCCATAGGGAAAACCGCAGACGAAGGGCAAAAGCAGGTTAGCACAGGAGCCGCTAAGTAATGAGGGCGGGAAGATTCCGAGCGCCGTGGAGGATTCGGATGATCTGCAGAAGATTGGTTTCCGAGTTGTAAACAATGAGGTAGTTGGAGTACGGCTGAACAACCCAAAAGTGAAGGGGCAACGGTGTCAGGTCCTTCCTCATTTGCCCTGCGTGCGGCGAGGCGACAAGAAGATCACAAGCGTGGAAAACCGCTGCCTCAACACGGTCAGCCGCGTCGCGATTGTCGCGGGCGACGAAGCTCCAAAATATCGAAGAGATCGGCGACAGCTTGAGACGTGAACTGATACTGGCTCATCCCCGGCGCTGTTCATTCAGGCCCCGTCGATTCGGCTGCGATCGCTTGAGCGCGTTGAGCCTGGTTCGGGCAGTGCCAAAGAGCGGGCAAGGCATCGGGGCGATCGCTCACGACTCCTGAGGGACCGGGGGGGCGTTGACCTCATCCCAAATTCTGGCGCCGTGAGTTTCGCGCAGAGCGATGCTGCCGACGACAACGGTCAGCGCCGCCACGGCGATCGGATAATAAAGTCCCGCATAGATGTTGCCGGTCGCGGCGCAGATGGAGAGCCCGATCAGTGGCAGCATGCCTCCGAAGATGCCATTGCCGATGTGGTAGGGCAACGACAAGGACGTATAACGGACCTTCGCAGGGAAAGCCTCTACCAGATACGCTGCGACCGGCCCGTACGCCATCGCGAAATAGACCATCTGCAGGAAGACCAGCAGAATGAGTCTGCCCACGTCGGGATGCGGCGCTTCCGGCGCGGCCACCAGTGTGCCGCTGGCATCCCCGGAAATGGCCATGGGCGTGAGATTGATGGCCCCCGTCACCCGGTTGCGCGTGGATTTCACCGTGACTACATTGTTGCCGGCGGCGCGCTGCATCGCGTGGTAGATGGGCGTGTAGGTAAGAGCGGCCAGCAGGCAGCCGGCGAGAATTATTTTCTTGCGGCCGACCTTGTCGGAGAGCGCTCCGAAGAACAGGACGGTCGGCATACTCAGCGCCAGGGCGGCGGCCATGACAACGTTGACGGTGTGCAGGTTCACTTTCAGAATCGTCTGCAGATAAAACAGCGCGTAGAACTCCGCGGTGTAAGCCACCACGCCTTGCCCAGCCGTGAGGCCAAACAAACAGATCAGCACCTGCTTCAGGTTGGCCCAGTTGGCGAACGCGTCGGTAAGCGGGTGCAGCGAGGCTTTGCCTGTAGACTTCAGGTGCACAAAAATGGGCGACTCCCGCAGCTTCAACCGGATATAGAGCGAGATGCCCACCAGAAAAGCAGAAACCAGAAACGGAATGCGCCATCCCCACTGGTCGAAGGCTGGTTGCCCCAGGGCAAATTGGGTGGCAAGGATGACGAGCAACGAGATAAGAAATCCCAGAACGGCGGTAATCTGGATGAAGCTGGTGTAGAAGCCGCGCCGGTGGTCGGGAACATGCTCGGCCACGTAGACGGCCGCGCCTCCATATTCGCCGCCGAGAGCGAGCCCTTGCAGCACGCGAATCAGAATCAGCGTGACGGGCGAGAACCAGCTCGCCGTGGCAAACGTGGGCAGCAAGCCAATCGAAAACGTTGCGCCGCCCATAATCGCGAGCGTCGCCAGAAATGCGTACTTGCGGCCAATGAGGTCGCCGATGCGGCCGAAAAATAAAGCTCCGAACGGCCGCACCGCGAAGCCAACGGCAAAAGTGGCGAGGTAGGCGACCAGCGCGAAGGTGTCGTTATTGGGCGGATAAAATTTGAGCGCGAGAACCGCGGTGAGGCTGCCGAAAATAAAAAAGTCGTACCACTCGATCATGGTGCCGAGCGAGGACGCGACGATCACCAGCGGCAGACCGCTGTGTGGCGCCCGGCCGCTTGCATCGTTGGTGCCTGCACGATTGCTGGTTGCACCGTTCATGTTGGCTAGCCCATTGACCAGGCTGCTGCCCGCTCAGGGGAATGAAGGCAGGGGCAGGTTAGCACAGCCACAGCTGGAGTTCTGCGGAAGGACAGCGTCAATATCTTGCGGACGAGCTTCATGAGCCAGTCAACGAGTGCTATCGCGATGTTACAACAGTAAAGTTTCAAACCACTCTTGACAGGGGGATTTTGTACAGGTATGAACAGTGCGATGACTCCAGAACTCCAGAGCGCCCTAAAGCGCCACATGCAGTGGTTCGGCTCCTACCGGAAGTCCGGCGAACTGGTAAAGGTCCAAGTTTGGCTGATCGTCAACAACGGACGAATTGAATTTCTTACGGGCAAGGACTCATACAAAGTTAGGCGATTACGGAGGAACCCTCGGGCGATCTGCTACGTCGGAAAGAAGAACGGCCCTTCAGTCCCTGGAACAGCCGAGATCGTCTCAAACAAGGCCGACTTGGCACGAGTGTACCGGCTTTATTGGAAAACACACCCGGTGTTCATGTTGTTGGGCATCGGGTTGCGAATCTGGATTGAGATGTTACTGGCCAATCGTGTAGTAGTGCGCGTCGATCCGGATCAACCGAACCCGCTGGCGGGGGTGAATGAGTGAAATCGCGATGTTACGCCAATTGACATCCGGTGCTTTGTATTATCGCTTGGAATGCCCCAGGGTTCGCAAACATCCAGCGATCAAGTGCCGGTGGAATGTGCATCACTGGCACCACGACTGCGGAGCGATCCGTTGCACAGCGTCCTCAGGCCAGCGCTGCAGGGCAGCCGACAATAGGGCGCACCGATCCTTCAACAAGGTCGCTGAATGGACCAATGGCAATCGGCCTCGCGGAAGCAGATGAGCGTGAGGAGATGTTTCAATAGTTGTCCCGGGAGCAGTACTGCCTCGCTAAATCTTCCGACCCACCACGTGATAGGTCCTGACTGCTCCGAAATTCAAAATGGCAGAGATCCAGAAGGATACGAACTCGTCCCGCACTCGCGCAGCGTTCACTCCATGTTTCCGCAACTCCACAACACATTCGCCGGTAAAGACAAAATCCACCAGAGCTACTTGCCCGCCTGGTTTCAACACGCGTGCCACCTCGCTGATCATGGCTTGCCTTTGCTGGCGGCTGTTCATTTCGTGCACAACGAAGTTTGATACCACAACGTCGAAGGTTTCATTCGCAAAAGGCAGTTCGCGAGCGTCGCCTTCTTTGACCTCAACCCTATCGCTCACCTGCTCGATCTGCGCATTTTCCAGAACCGAGTCCGCTAGATTGCCCGTGATGGCTCCGCGCTTCCACACGTCGACGCCGACTACCTTTCCGTTCAACAAGCGGCGCGCAGCACCGACCGTCAACAGTCCACGCCCACAGCCCACATCCAGCACCCGCTCGTCGCCCTTCCATTGAATCTGGTCAAGCAGTCGTTCCCGCAGGGTCAGTTTTCCGACTTTGCTATAAAACAACATCCCGGCTGCACCCAGCAGACAATACAAGCCCGCGCCGTATCCGACCCACCTCCACGCTGAGGAGAATAGATATGCAACGCCCGTGCCCGCCACTCCCACAATGCACAATGTTCCAACGATCAGGGGCGAATCGATTCCGTAATTTCCCTTTGCACTCACGCGACTCACCTCGACAAACTGATTGGCCTTCGCACCTCAGAAGTAGCGGTTGAGAACAGGCCTTTTGTAAACGGGATATTACGCCAGTTGAACCCTCAATCGGTGACGGACCCAAGCGGGCCCGGAACGGCGGTGGTAGAGGACTGCAACTCGCTGCGACAACAGGCGGCAGCTTTGCTGTGCAGCCCGAGTCACGGGCAAGTCAGAAGTCCATGCCAACTGACGCTGTCAGGTCATTACACGTTTTGACTCCATGATGAGCGTTATCGCGATTTTTCTCCAATCGTCAACCGGCCTGACGAGCAAAACAGAACCAGCGAATCCGAGAATCTCTGTTTCGCGCATGACTTTTTCTGTGCCTCCGGGTTAAGCTTGCGGTTCAATTTTCACCGTGAGCAGCCGTGAGCATCCTCTCCGTCACCTCCAAGAAGCGTTCGGTTCTGTGGCGCAGCGTATTGCGGATCGAGCAGGTGCTCGTGGCCATCGGCTTCGTGGTCTACGCTCTGCTGGTCTCGATGAACCAGCGGCATTCTTTGTGGATCATAATGATTGCGACCCTCACGGTAGGCAACCTTCTCACTCCTTACGCTTTGGGCAGCCGCCGCTTGTACGTGGGGCGGCCGTTCCCGTGGAATTGGGTGGCATTTTTCCCCATCCAGGTCATCTTCGGCCTGATCTGCGCCGTGAGCTCGATATTCTTCCTGCAGGTGACCAAAATCGATTCCGAGCCATTCTCGATTCTCTTCGCCAAAATAGGTTATTTCTGCATCGTCGTCGTAGTGGTCGCCAACGTTATGGTGTTCGGTGCCGAAGAACTCCAACGTAAGCTGAAACAACGCAACCAACTGCTGGAGCAGACCGTCGAGAAAGGAAACATCGCGCTGCAGCAGCAAGAAGACGAATTGAAGCGGGCGCGCGAGATTCAGCAAATGCTGCTCCCTAGCAAGCTGCCGCAGGTTTCTGGAGCGCAGATCGCCGGAGCGTGGCAGCCCGCGCGCGAAGTCGGCGGCGACTACTTCGACGTGATTCAACTGGATGAAAAGCGTATGGGTATTTGCGTAGGCGACGTGGCAGGAAAGGGAATCACTGCGGCGCTGCTCATGGCGAATCTCCAGGCCTCGTTTCGCGCCTTCGCCACGGCCGAGGCCTCCCCTCAGGTGGTGTGTACTAAGTTGAACAAATTTCTTTGCGCAAACATCGCTGCGGGGAAGTTTGTAACTTTTTTCTACGCCGTGCTCGACGCCGACGAGCGCACGCTCACCTACGAGAATGCGGGTCACACACCTGGACTCTTGTTGCGCAGCAACGGCGCGACAGAATTTTTACGAGGAGGAGGGGCGGTGCTCGGCGCACTACCCGATTGGACCTATCAGAATTTTGTTCAGAAGCTGCAACCTGGCGACAAGCTGCTGCTCTCGACGGACGGCATCACGGAAGCCGAAAACGCCCAACTCGAAGAGTTCGGCGAGGAGCGCCTGCTCGAGGTCGCTCGCGCACGAAATGGAAGCGCGCTCGACATTCAGCAGGCCATCATGCAGCAGGTCACGACGTTCTGCAACGGCAACTTTCGCGACGACGCAACCTTGCTGGTTTTACGAATCTCTTGAGCCACCCGAGCCAAGCCCCGAATAGTCGCGAGTGACTTCCCCTAGTCCAGCGACAACACCACCCAATACACTCCTGTGGGATACGTCTCGGTGCGGGCGTAGCAGGCTCCGATGGAGAAGCTGCGCAGGTTGTGGCCTGCGATGGCGCGGTCCGAGCCCTGAGGCAGAGTTTCGGGATGCAGGCTGGTGAAGGTGAGCACGGTGTAGCGCTGGGCGAGTTCGTGGACGCCGGGCGTGCCGAGTTTGTCAGCCAGCGCCATGGAGCAGGCGGCTTCATCCGCGGTCGGCAAATCTTGTCGCGCCAACTCGGACGCATTCGCGTGGTGGCGCGCCTGCACCACGGCGCTGGCAATGCGGTCTTTCACTTCGGCCAGAGAATAGTTGGGGAGGGCATGGCCGAAATCCTGCACCACGTACAGGCGGTCTCCGCTGCGGATCACGCCCATTCCGACCACGTTGTAGGCCGGGTTGAGCAAGTTGGCGCGATGCGGAGGAGAAAGCATCAGGTGCCGCTCGGCCTGCGCGGGATCAATATCGAGCGCAACATTTTCGCCTTCCTGATCGAGTTGTACCGAAGTGGCCGCGGCCAGTCGCTGCGGCAGGGAGGGCTCGCCATCAAACTGGTGCGAAAGCTGATGCGCTTCCAGCATGGCCTGGGCGTGCCCGCGGGCGGCGCGGGTAAGTCCGGAATCCATTTTCAGCGGACCTTCGCCAGCTTGCTCCCGCGACGTGTTGGCTAATTCCAGAATCTGCTGTTCGGCTTGAGAATCGAATTCGACATTGCGAAGCGGAATGTCCGGATTCGCGGCGACGGGTTTCAGCGTGGCTTTGCTCTGGCTCTGAGCGGCAGCGTCGGAAACTTCCGCAGATCCCAAGTGCGCGGAAACGGGAACCGCGCCGAAACTGAGAACACCCACTCCGAGCGCGCCCAGTTCGAGAGCAACCACCAGCCACGGTTTAAGGATGCGATTCATCAGGCTTTGTGCCGGTACCTCGTACCGAAACCTAATCCGACCCTGGGAGGGATCTACTCTAGGATTGAAACTTGCTGCTGGTGCTAGGCTAGAAGCTGTAGAGGGAGGGGTGAAGTTACCGTAAGTCTATGGGGCTAGCGACCAGTATTGGCATTGGACTGTCGTTCGGAGCACTGTTCGGGGCAGTGCTGGCGTGGCTGGCGCTGGGTTCGCGGACGGCGGCGCTGATGGCCCGTTTGTCATTGATGGAGAAGGAATTAGCGGCCGGAAGGGACACTTTCCAGAAGCTGCAGGAGGCGCGCGAGCAACTGGTTGCGGCGAAGGCCCGGTTGGAATCGGCGCTGGAAGCGGAACGGAAGGCCAGCAGCGAAAAGATCGAACTGGTGACTCGAGCCAGCGAAGACTTGCGCAATGCATTCAAAGCCATGGCCGCCGACGCGCTCAAGAGCAACAATTCCTCGTTCCTGCAAATCGCGCAGGAGACCCTGAAGCGTTTTCAGAGCGAGGCCAAAGGCGATCTCGAAGCGCGGCAGAAAGCGGTCGCGGATTTGGTGACGCCGGTGCGCGAGTCGCTGAGCAAAGTGGATGCGCAGATTCAGCAGATGGAGATTGCGCGAGGCGAGGCCTATGGCGATTTGAAGTCTCAGGTGCAGTCGCTCATTGCTACACAAAGTGAGTTGCGATCGGAGACCGGAAATCTGGTGCGGGCGCTGCGCACTCCGAATGTGCGCGGGCGCTGGGGAGAAATCCAGCTGCGGCGGGTAGTAGAAATTGCGGGCATGGTTTCCTACTGCGATTTTTCGGAGCAGGAAACCGTGACCACCGACAGTGGGAGAATCCGGCCTGATTTGGTGGTGAATTTGCCCGGCGGCAAGAAAGTTGTGGTGGACGCAAAAACGCCGCTGCAGGCGTTTCTCGAAGCATTTGAAACAAACGATGAAGAGCAGCGGCGTGCATGCCTCGCGAATCATGCCCGGCAAGTGCGCGACCACATGAATCGGCTCTCCGACAAGCGGTATTGGGAGCAGTTTGTGGCTACGCCTGAATTCGTGGTGATGTTTCTGCCCGGGGAAACATTTTTCAGCGCTGCGCTGGAGCAGGATCCTGGGCTGATTGAGCAGGGTGTGTTGCAGCGAGTGATTCCGGCGTCCCCCACTACGCTGATCGCTTTGCTGAAAGCCGTGGCTTACGGATGGAATCAGGAAAAGCTGGCGCGCAACGCGCATGAGATCAGTGCGCTCGGCAAAGAACTGCACGACCGCTTGCGCAATTTGGCGGGGCACATCACGGCGGTGGGCACGGGGCTGGATCGAGCGGTCGAGGCTTACAACAAAGCCGTGGGATCGCTCGAAAGTCGAGTGCTGGTTTCGGCAAGAAAATTTACCGAGTTGGGCGCGCCGGTCGCCGAAGATATTCCGGAACTGGAGCCGATCGAGACCACGGCGCGGGCGCTCTCGTTTGACTGGGACGACGAACCGGCGCTGCTCGAAGCACCGGAGGATGCGCGGGAAAAGAGCGAGCGTAAAGCGGTCTGACGCAGATTTCTATGAAAGAACTATCGCCGCTGAAGATTCGAGAGTTCTGGCAAACAGGGGCAGACAGGACTTTGTGGAGGGCTCCATGTTTACGCGCACTGTTTACGCGCACTTTTCACTCGCTGCTAATCGCCCGCCTGGCGACGGTCGCTTTGAACGCCAGTAGCAGACCGGGTGGCGGCGGCTTTGTCGTCCACTTCACGCACTACCTCAAAAGCGGCGGAGATGGCGCTCACGCTTAACCAGTACGCCTGTTTTCCCACCTTAGTCCCATCTAATCCAATTGCGAAGATTTCGCCTCGAAGCTTCTCGTCACTCTGCCGTATCCGCAGGACATGACCGGCTGTATTCCGCTGTAAACACGCTGCTTGAGGCCCTTTCGAACCGCTAAAGCTTGCTTCGCCCTCGCCGATAGCAGCCTTGTAGGGAAATGTATCGGTTCAGTCGCTCTGGCCCTGGTGGTCCTCGTCATCAATAGTTCTGATTCGACGCGCTGGTTCGACGCGGCGACCCTGCCGAAGCAAAGAAACAAAAGAAGAACAGGAGACCAATGGAGAATCACGCCAAGCATGTTCTGTTGATTGAAGATAATCCCGGCGACGCGGACCTGGTGCGTTTGCGTCTAGTGGAAGGCAAATCTCCGGTCGAAGTGAACTGCGTGGGCCGGCTCTCGGACGGGCTCGCCACCTTGTCGAATGAAGTGCCGTCGGTGATTCTTCTCGATCTGAATCTTCCCGACAGCCATGGCGCCGAGACTTTCCGCCGCGTGCTCGATCAAGCCCCCGGCGTGCCGGTGGTCGTGCTTTCTGGCCAGGACGATGAGACGCTCGCCGACAAAGCAGTCAATCAGGGAGTACAGGACTACCTCGTCAAGGGAGACTTCACCGCCAAGCATCTGGAGCGGTCGATTCGCTACGCGGTGGAGCGGCAGGCGTTGTTGCGCACCCTCGAAATCACGCGCAAGCAGCAACTGGAATTCAAGAATCAGTTTCTGTCGCACGTTTCGCACGAGCTGCGCACGCCGCTCACCTGCATTCACCAGTACGTGACGCTGGTGGCCGACGGGTTAGCCGGCCCGGTGGCGCCGGAGCAGGCCGACCATCTGAAAACGGTTTTGAAAAGCGTGAACCAGTTGCACGCCATGATTCGCGACCTGCTCGAAGCCACGCGTGCCGAAAGTGGAAAATTGCGGGTCGAGCCGCGCTGCCTTGCGATTGGAGATCTGGTGAAGCAAGCCGTGGCCATGATGCAGCTATCAGCGCAGGAAAAACATGTGGGACTCGAAGTGGGATTGGATCACCGCATCCCGCTGGTGCACGCCGACCCCGACCGCACGCTCGAGGTGCTGATTAACCTGGTCGACAACGCCATCAAGTTCACGGCGCCCGACGGCGCCGTCACCGTGAAAGCCTGCATGGTGGAGACCGACCCGAATATGGTCTACGTCTCGGTCACCGACACCGGCCGGGGGATTGCCCCTGAAGCCAAGGCCATGATTTTCGAGCGCCTCTATCAGGACCCCGACGCAGTGGACAACAACCGGTCGGGCCTGGGCTTAGGCTTGTTCATCTGCAAGGAGATTGTCAGGCTGCATCAGGGGCGCATCTGGGTATCGAGCGAGTTAGGGCAAGGCAGCACGTTTACCTTTACGCTGCCGATCTACTCTCTTGCCAAGCTTTTGCAGCCCGTGGTTACCCAGGGAGAGCAGTTGCGTCCAGCATTCACTCTGCTGCAGGTGGAACTTAAGCCGAATGTGAACCCTCCGCGCGGCAACTGGCGGGAAACCTGGCAGAAATGCCTGGAAACCCTGCAGCGCTGCGTCTATCTCGACAAAGACCTGGTTCTTCCGGCGCTCGGTTCACCGGGACCGGCGGAGATTTTTTTCGTGGTCGCCTCGACCGACCTGAATCATTCCGGGATCATGACCATGCGAATCCGAGAGCAACTGGAACGCATGACCGACCTGAAAACCAAGGGGACGCTCGCCATCACGGCCATCCCGGTGGAGGTCTCCCCCGCGGCTCCGGATGAGCCCCTGGGGCAACAGGTTCAGCGGCTGGCAGACTCTGTCAATGCCATGATTATGAAGGTGGCGGACCAGGCGTCGGCAAAGCTCGGAGGCGGTCTGGCAAGCAATTCCAGTCGTTAGACGAAATTAGATACGAGCGTAGGAACGCGAGGGAAAAATAAAGCGAAAACAACAAGGAGAAACCTAATGCAAAAACCCAAGATTCTGGTTGTGGACGATGATCCCGATCTAGTGCGGGCGCTGCGCCTGCGCCTGCGAGCCAACCATTACGACATTGCTACCGCCACGGACGGCTATACGGCCATCGCCAGCGCCCAGAAAGAGCGTCCGGACCTCATTGTCCTCGACCTGGGCCTGCCTGCGGGAGATGGCTTTGTTGTTCTCGAACGGCTGCAGGCCAGTGACGCGCTTTCCGGCGTTCCCGTAATCGTGCTGAGCGCGCGTGATCCGCAGACCAACGAACAGCGCGCGCTGAAGGCTGGAGCGGCTGCGTTTTTTCAGAAGCCGGCTGATAATGAAGAGCTGTTGAATGTAATCCGCATGAGCTTGACGGGCTCAAGCACCTCGGCGGCTCAACTGCCGTCTTAGCCCTCCCCCTCCGTGCGGTCGAGCGGACGCCTCCCGTGGGCGTCCGCTGTCGTCAGACTGTCTGCCCCCAAAGTGGTAGCTCGGCTCTCTTTTCTGCGCGGATTTTTGAGGACTTTCGTCGATCCCGCAAAGCAGGGCCGTCCCACTTTTCAGGTCTCTTGAAGCTTGATGAGCCCTATTTCGTAGCTCGCCATTGTAAGATTTACCCATCCTGGTCGCTTCGATCCCGAAGAGGATAAAGGGAAGCGGATACAAAATCTCACAGAAAGCTCCAAAAACACATAGTTGGCGTTCGAAAATGCATCTATAATTATCGAAGTTGCTTGATTTGCTGGATTTAGCGATCCCGAAATGGGAACTGACGTGGCAGCGAAGTTGCTAATTGGAGAGCGGCGTGGCGTCAGTATGGCGCCGATCCAGCCCCCGCAGGGTTCGGGGCCGCTGCCGCAACCCATGAATCGGGAAAGCCAAGTCCGCTCCCTTGCCGTCGTTCTGTCTCTGCTTACCATTGCGGCGGTGGTATTTGCTGCCTTTAATTTTGAAAAAGAACGCCAATTTTCTGCTCCCGATGATGGAGTGGCCTGGGTGGAACGAGGCGGCCACTTGCTGGCGGACCGCGTCGAACCAAACGGACCAGGAATAAAAGCCGGCATAAGGCCTGGGGACCAACTGATTTCGGTGAACGCCCAGGAAGTGACAAGCCTGGCGCGCCTGGAGCGCCAGATTTATCGAACCGGAGCGTGGTCGAAAGCCGCCTACTCTTTGCAGCGCGAGGCCGTGGCGCTGGATTGCAATGTAATTCTGATTCCCGCAGACCGCTCCCTTAACAACTGGCTGCGCCTGATTGCACTGATCTATCTCGGGATCGGACTCTACGTTCTTCTGCGCCGCTGGACGGCACCCGGCTCCACGCATTTCTACATTTTTTGTTTGGTCTCGTTTATCGCGTATTCGTTCAAGTACACCGGAAAACTGAACGAGTTTGACTGGGCCATCTACTGGAGCAACATTGTCGCCTGGGTACTGCAGCCGGCGTTGTTTTTGCATTTTGTGCTGACCTTCCCGGAGAAGCGGCGCGCGGTGAGCAAACATCCGTGGCTGCTGGCTGTGGTCTATGTTCCCGGCACGTTGCTGCTTGGCCTGCGCCTGGCGGCGATGCGTTGGCTGGAAGCGACCGGGCGGCTAAGCCGCAACATGGACCGGCTCGATATCGCTTACGGCGCCCTATTCTTTATGGCCGCAGCGGGCGTGCTGTGGTACAGCTATCGACTGGCCAGCACCACGATTCTGCGCCAGCAACTGAAGTGGGTGACGCGCGGTACGATTTTCGCGATTGCGCCCTACACCCTGTTGTACGTATTGCCTTACGTGTTTCCCAATCTCATGGGATGGCTGCCGTTGCCGGCGATGAAGGTTTCGGTGTTGTCGCTGGGGCTGCTGCCTTTGACCTTCGGCTACGCCATCTTCCGCTATCGGCTGATGGATGTCGACCTGATCTTCAAGCGTGGCGTGGTCTACACGCTGGCGGCCGCAGCCGTGGTCGGAATGTACTTTGCACTGGTGGCCGGCGTGGCCACGCTGGTGCAGATGCGCCAGCCCGGATTTGGCCCGCTCGGCCTGATTCTAGCCATGGTGGTGACCGCGTTGCTGTTTGATCCAGTGCGCAAATGGATCCAGGACCGTGTCGATCAGTTCTTTTATCGCACGCGTTATGACTATCGCCGAACCTTGCTTGAGTTTGGCCGCGAGCTGAGTTCCGAACCGGACCTGAACAAATTGCTTTCGGCGGTCATGGATCGGTTGTCGCGCACGCTCGGCGTGGAGCGGATTGCCATGTTCCTCGCTGCGGGCGCAGAAACGCAAAATTTCCTGCTTTCGAAATCATCCGGCCTTGCCGCCCCCGGCTATCTCGATCTGACTTTTTTGAGCGCGCCTCGGCCGGAACCGGCAGGGCACTTGTTCTTCGAGAACACACACCAGGTGCCGCGCGAGACTGCGGGCTCACAGGAAACTATCGCCCGGCTCGACTTGAACTATTACATTCCTTGCTGCTCGCAGCAGAAAACCATCGCCGTGCTCGGGCTGGGCAAGACCGCGCAAGGGGATTTCCTCTCCAGCGAAGACGTGGAGCTGCTCGAAACCCTCGGCGGATATCTCGGGATCGCCATCCAGAACGGCCGGCTCTACGCCTCACTGCAGCAGAAAGCGGCAGAGTACGAGCGGCTGAAGGACTTCAACGAGAACATCGTGGAATCCATCAACGTGGGTGTGATGGCGCTCGACATGGAAGACCGCATCGAGAGCTGGAATGCGCAGATGGAAGTGATGTATGCGCTGCCTCGCTGGCAGACCTTGACGCAGCCGCTGCGCAGTATTTTTCCGGCAGAATTTGTGGAAGAGTTCTACCGCAAGCGCCATAACGCCGGCATTCACAACTTGTACAAGTTCCGGTTGAAAACTCCGGCGGGCGAAACTCGCACAGTGAACATGGCCATTGCACCGCTGGTGACGCGCAAATTCCAGGTGGTGGGGCGGCTCGTGATCATGGATGACATTACCGAGCGCGTTGAACTCGAAGCCCAGCTTTCGCAGTCCGATAAGCTTTCTTCCATCGGATTGATGGCCGCCGGTGTGGCCCACGAAGTGAACACGCCGCTGGCGGTGATCTCTTCCTACACGCAAATGCTCGCCAAGCAGTTGCAGGGCGATCCGCAGAAATCCGGTTTGCTCGACAAAATTACGCGCCAGACGTTCCGCGCTTCCGAGATCGTAAACAATCTGCTGAACTTTTCGCGCACCAGCGGAAGCGAGTTTGGCGAGGTCGACATCAACAAAGTGATCGGCGACACCCTGGCCCTGTTGGAGCATCAGTTCAAGACCTCGAAAATCCAGGTAACCCGGGAGTTGGCTCCCGACATCTCACCGATTCAGGGAAATCAGGGCAGGCTGCAACAGGTGTTTCTGAACTTGTTCCTCAACGCGAAAGATGCGATGCCGGGCGGCGGCACCCTGAGCGTGGCCACCAGCAACGGAAACCTGGTCAGCGTGCGCGTCACCGATACTGGATCCGGCATTGCGCCCGAACACATTCAGCGCATCTACGATCCCTTTTTCACTACCAAGACCGTGCCCCGAGAAGGCCAGAACCGAGGCACCGGTCTAGGCCTTTCCGTGACCTACGGAATTATCCAGGAGCACGCCGGCCAAATTCGCGTGGAGAGCAATCCTGGCGCCGGCACTACGTTCGCGCTCGAGTTTCCCTTGAGCAGGAAGGCCGTCCATGTCTGAGGCGGCCGTAATCTCGCGCAGCCATTTGCACAGCGGCCCGGCGTCTTCGGGAGCAGTGCTCATTGTGGATGACGAGGCCGAGATTCGTGAATCGCTGCAAACCCTTCTGGAACTGGAGGGCTTCGCCGTGGAGACGGCGGGGAGCGGTGAAGAAGGACTCGCCCGCATTGGCGAGCATCCCTTCGATTTGATTCTGCTCGACCTGGCTCTTCCGGGCCGGAACGGCATGGACATTCTGGCGGAGATTCACGCCCGCGATTCCCGCCTGCCGGTGATCATGATCACCGCCTACGGCACGGTGGAGAATGCGGTTCGCGCCATGCAATCGGGAGCGTCCAACTTCGTTCAGAAACCGTGGGATAACGAAAAGCTTTTGGCCGATGTGCGCGCTGCCGTGGGCTGGCGCCGCGCGGAAGAAGAGAACGTTCAGCTGAAGCGGGCGCTCAAGCAGCGTTACAACTTCGAAAACATTGTGGGCAAATCCGAGCCCATGCTGAAGATTTTTGATCTGGTGGCCCAGGTCGCGACCAGCCGCTCTACGGTTCTGCTGCAGGGTGAGAGCGGAACCGGCAAGGAAGTGATCGCCAAGGCGGTTCATCTTCATTCGCCGAGGCGCGACAAACCCTTCGTTCCGGTTAACACCGGTTCCATGCCGGCAGATCTGCTCGAATCCACGCTGTTCGGCCACGTGCGCGGGGCGTTCACCAGTGCGGTCGCTTCGAAAAAAGGCCTGTTCGAAGTCGCGGACAAGGGAACGCTGTTCCTCGATGAAATCGCCACTATGGGCATGGAGACTCAGGCCAAGATTCTGCGTGTGCTGCAGGATCGCCGCTTCATGCATCTGGGCGGCATTCAGGAGATTCAGGTGGACGTGCGCATCATCGCGGCCACCAACGTCGATCTGCGCCAGATGGTGCGTGAAGGCCGGTTCCGCGAGGATTTGTTCTACCGCCTGAACGTGATCACCATCGAACTGCCGCCGCTGCGCCAGCGCAAGGAAGACATTCCTCTACTGGTGGAACATTTCCGGAAGAAATACGCCGAGGAAAACGATCGGCCCGTCCGCAGCATTACGCCCGAAGCCCTGCGGCCTCTTATGGCTTACTCATGGCCGGGCAATGTGCGGGAACTGGAAAATGTGATCGAGCGCGCCGTCGTGCTTTCTTCCGGAAACGAAATCAGCGCCGAATTGCTGCCAGATTCCATGCTGGGGCGGGGATCATCGTTCGCTATGCACGATCCGCCATCCGACGCTTCGCTGTTCGAAATTGTCGAAGACATGGAACGGCGCATAATCACCGACATGCTCGAACGCTGCAATTGGAACCAGACCGAAGCGGCCGAACATTTCCACGTGCCGCTCTCTACGTTGAACCAGAAAATTCGCCGGCTGAATATTGAGATCAAGAAAAAGGGCCGGGGATAAGAGCTGACTTCGGGCTTCAGCCCTCAGACCTCAGCATCCGGACCTGGCAGGCGACAGCTCCACCGAGCTTGCTTACCAGATCCAATCGTTTGCTCTTTTATCCTTGAATACCGAGCTGGCATCTATAGATTCACCTGTTCTGAAGACCAGCAACTGGAAACACGATCATGAAGTCTGACGTCAGAGGACCGAGATCTGAGGTCTGACGCCCGATCTGTTATAGTTCGGTCAAGCTAGGCCTTGCATCCGCTGCGGCCTTTCCCAATTGTATGGAACTGATCTCGCCGACAGAGGTTGCCAAGCAGAAGGTCCAGGCGGTTCAGGACTACACGCTGCTGGCGGCTCAGTCCATTGCGAACATTTTTCGCAAGCCTCGTTACTTTGCCGACATTGTCCAGCAGGCCGACCTGATCGGCGTGGGCTCGCTGCCCATCGTGATTCTGTCCGGCTTTTTTACCGGAGCCGTGCTGGCCGTGCAGAGCGCGAACACCTTACAGCGCTTCGGTTCGATAACGCTGATCGGGCAACTGGTGGCGCTCTCCATGGTGCGCGAATTGGGCCCGGTTCTGACTGGGCTGATGGTGGCGGGGCGAAACGCTTCCGGCATGGCCAGCGAGCTCGGCTCGATGGTGGTCACCGAGCAGATCGACGCGATGCGTGCTCTCGGTACCGACCCCATGAAAAAACTGGTGGCGCCGCGCGTGGTATCCACGGTTTTCATGTTGTTTTTCCTGACCATCCTTTCGGATTTCGTGGGCCTGGCTGGCGGATTGTTTGTGTCGAAGATTCTGCTGAACCTCGACGCTCGCCAATACTGGAGCAACGCCTGGGAATCGCTGGTGTTCCAGGACGTTTTCATGGGACTGGTCAAGCCGGTGCTGTTCGGTTTCATCATCGCGACCGTAGGCTGCTACTATGGCATGACGGCCCGCGGGGGCACGCAAGGAGTGGGCCGGGCCACGACGCAGGCGGTGGTGGCCGCGTCGGTCCTAATCGTGGTAGTCGATTTGTTTGTCACTCAATTCCTGATGAACGTGTTGTCATACAAATAGCCGCATGTCCGCGCCTACCCTGCCTCTCGATTGCGCCCCTTCTGCAACCCAAAACTCGGCCGCGGTCGCCATCGAGTTCCAAGATGTGCAGCTTGCGTTCGAAGAGAATCATGTGCTGCGCGGAGTTTCCTTTCGTCTGCCCTACGGCGAAACCAAAGCACTGTTCGGAGTTGCGGGATCGGGCAAGAGTACGATCCTGAAACTTGCCCTGGGCCTGCTCAAGCCCGACGCTGGACGAATCCTGGTATTAGGCGAGGACGTAACCCAGACGCGGGAAGATGACCTCTTCGGCCTTCGCGCCAAGGTCGGCATGGTGTTTCAGGAGAGCGCGCTGTTTGACTCGCTCACCGTCAGCGAGAACGTAGCTTATCAATTGATGGAGCAGCGCGGCGTTTATGACGCGGGCATCGACCAGCGTGTGCGCGAGGCGCTGCGTTTTGTCGAGTTAGAACACACTCTCGACAAATTTCCCTCCGAACTTTCTGGCGGCATGCGCCGCCGCGTGGCGATTGCGCGGGCCATCATTACGCAACCGCAGTTGCTGCTCTATGATTCGCCCACCGGCGGTCTCGATCCCGTAACTTCGAACACGATCATCGAGCTGATTACGAAACAGCGGGACGTGTCGAAAACCAGTTCCCTGCTGGTAACCCACCGCCTGCAAGATGCCTTCACTATGGCCACGCATCAATTCGACACGCAGACCAATCAGATGCGCGCCCTGCCGCGTGGCCTTTATTGCGACGTTCCCATGAGCTTCCTGATGCTACGCGAGGGCAAAGTCATTTTCGACGGCGATGTTCGCCAACTGGCCCATACTAAAGATGAGTACATCCGGGAATATATTTCTTAGCGGGACCGCTGCTCCCGACAGCCGAGCAGTTTTCAGCCCAGAATCCAGAAGCGCACGAATTCGCCGCTACTTCCCTGTCATCGCTCTTTCTACGTCATCTGCCTTCGACGGCAACGCAGCGCTTAGCTTGACCAGCCTGCCGGTCGGATCGACCCAGAAATCGTCTTCGATGCGCACGCCGATTTTTTCTTCCGGAATATAAATTCCAGGCTCGATGGTAAAGGCCATCCCCGGTCCCAGCGGAACCTTGTAATCGCCAACATCATGCACATTGAGACCTAAGTAGTGACCCAGCCCGTGAATGAAATATTTTCCCAGCGGTTCACCGTGCAGGTCCTTACCGTGGTTATTGATATAGTCCATGGCGACCTTGCCGATCGAAGCGTCAGAAGTGCCTGAGAGCACCGACTTTCCCGACTGGAACGCCGCCATCGCGGCTTCCTGCGCGCCGAGAACAATGTCGTAGATTTCGCGCTGCCGGGCGGAGAAGTGGCCGTTCACCGGCAACGTCCGCGTGATGTCGGCGGCGTACATGGAATATTCGCCGGCCGCGTCGATCACCACCACATCTCCGGCGCTCATCACGTTGTCGTCGTCCGAGTAATGGAGCACCGTGGAATTGACTCCGGAGCCGACGATGGGCGCGTAAGCCGGACGTTCACAGCCAAGCTTTCCCCATTCATATTGCATGAGAGCGGAAATCTCTCGCTCGTTCACATTCGGCTTCACGGCTTTGAACGCCGCGAAGTGCGCGGCCACAGACGCGTCCACGGCTTTGCGGAGGAGAGCGACTTCGCCGGGGTCCTTATACATACGCAGCGAGGCCACCATCGGCTTCACATCTTCAAAGAAGATCACTGCGTTGGAATGCTTTAAGAACACCAGCGGGTCACCGCCTGTGGCAATTTGCCCTTGCGCGGGCAGGTCGGCATAGACGACCGGGCGACCGCCGGCGGTTGCCTTCGAGACTTCCTCGGGCAACTGGCTCATCTCCGCGACGCGATCGAAGCCGGTGATTCCTGGTGCGTCAGGATTTTCCGCACCCAATTTGGGGCCCGTGTATTTTTCCCTGCGCACGTTGTGATGCGGCAGAAAGAGAATCTCGGTGTAAGCGCGCCCCGGCAAATCGCCCCTGGCTTCGGCAGGGGGAGCGAGCAGCAGCGCCGAGCCCGGTTCGGTCTGGCCGGACAGGTAGTAATAATTGTTCTCCTGGCGAAATGCGTAAACGTCGTCAAGTCCTTCCAAGGGCGCGAACAGGACCACGACACCGCCCGCCTTCTTGGCCAGCGCTTCGCGGCGAGCGTGATAGTCGGCGTTAGGTTGGCGGTCTAGAGCGCGACCGGATGCAGACAAAGCGGCCAGCATGAAACTCAAAACAACGAGACCGAACAAGAGCGTGCCGAAGGAAAAAGGAAATGCCTTGCGCATGCAGCTTCTCCTATTGCACTGTTTTCCTGTCGATGGATTGTGGTTTTTGTGGTGGCTCCACTTATTTCTTTCCTGGCGTGAGATTTTTCTTCGCCTCGAGGAAAGAATCCACATTGCTCTTATCTATCAGGGCAGAACCAGTATCCACAAAGCTCGGGATGGGCGCAAAACTGTCCTTTGACCAATCGGCGTCCAGCGAAGCTGGCTTGTGGTGGTAGAGATTGTCGGCCATTTGCAAACCGACAAAAGCCATGGTGTAGGGCTTCTGCGCGATGGTCGCGGCGATCCTGCCTTTCTGGATCCAATCCAGTGTCTCGTTGTCCGTGTCCATCGCCATCACTACCTTGCCGGTGACGTTGTAGTTGTTCAGCACGGACGCGACTTCCTTGCCAGACTGCGCTTCCAGACAGACAAACGCATCGACCTTGTCCTTCTCTTTCCCGATAATCTGTGTGGTGGTGTCGAAGGCGATCCGCGGATCGCCCTGAATATCGACCACGCGCGTTATCTTTATATTCGGGGTGCGATCGAGAGCCTCGCGGTAACCGCGCAGGCGGTCCTGCAAGTTCGGTTGGTCGGGCATGGTGAAGACAACCACATTGCCCTTGCCGTTGAGTTCTTTCGCCAGCCGCTGTCCGCCGGTAAAGCCCGCCTGGTAGTTGTTGGTGCCGATGAAGAACAACCGCTTGCTGGCGGGCGCGTCGGAATCCACGGTGACCACCGGGATGCCCGCTCCAATTGCCTTGTCGATGCTGTCCTTGAGCAAAGCAGCATCGGTCACACCGAGCAGAATTCCCGTGGCCTGTTTTTGCACGGCCTGGTCCAGAGCCACGCGCTCCGCGGCAGGATCAAAATTCTGCGGGCCCATGAACGCGGACCGCACTTTGAGTTCCTGTGCCGCCTTGTCGAAACCTGCCTCCGCAGCTTGCCAGTAAGGGATTTGCAGGTTGGTCGACACAAAAACGTAAAACTCGTTCCCGTTATGCGGAGAGCCGCAAGTGAGGCAACACCCAAGCAGGATCGCTGTCAGAAGAGCCGGGAAAAACCTGCGCGAGAGGAGCATTGTAAACCTCCTTCGAACAAGAATTCATTTATCGGAAACAAACGCCTTCGATGAGAATTTCCGCACAGGATTGTAAACGACGGGTCGAGCGAAATAAACCCGTTCGGCGGGCACGCTCTACCGTGCCGAGCTTGCTTTCCACGAGAGCTTGTGGCGTCGAGCCACAATCAGCTCACAATTTTGGTCCTAAAACTTGACCATGATGTCGATATCGATGAGTTGTTCATCTCTGCGCAAATCAGGAAACCAGACGCTGCTGCCCTGTGCCGCGCAAGCGGTTTGTGCCGCTCCGAGGGTCAATGCTCCTGAGGTGTTGCCGTCATTACAGGCAAAGAACTGCGGAGAGCCGTTGTTGGTATAAGGCACCCCGCCCGAACCGGGCGGCGTAACTCCACCGGACCCCGACCAATAGGGCGCGCTCGCATGGCGGTAGTCATACTCCCAGCGGAAGGTAAGCCATTGCTTCGGCATATAGTCGTAAGTGACCGACGTATCCCAGGCCCTGAAAGGATCACTGGGATTGCCGCCGAAGTAAGGCGCGTTGATCGCCGCAGAAGAGGCGGTTTCGCCATTGATTGGCGGCAACAGCACCAGATAGCGCCCTGGATTGTTGATCTGGCCGCCGCCGATGGTTATGCCATGATGGTCCTTCTTGAACCACATGCGGTTGTAAATCATATAGCCCATGAAGCTCTGCTTGGGATTGATTCCCGCACGAAAGTAATCGCCGCCAATCGAATTCCGGTCTCTGGTGTTGCCGTGGCAGCTTACGCCTTGCAGATACGCGCCTGATGATGTGGTCTTACTGGGGCCAAATTCGCAACCCAGATCTCCCGTGAACGAGAACGCCATCTTGTCCAGCGTTTTCCCGGGCTTGTCAAAATACTTGATCTCCACGCTGTTGTCGGTATGGATGCGGCCGCGGTTGGGGATGTAAAGGTCGTCGTGGCCCAGTCCATAGTTGTTGGAAACAATGTTGATCCACGGCCTCGGAGTCCACTTGACCTGGCCTCCCAAACCCTTCCTTGAATTGGACGAACCGTAGGACTGCCAGCCATTAATGAACCAGGGCTCAAACTTCAAGTGGGCCGTGGGAAAAATCTGCACCCGCAGGCCCTGAAAAAACCACGGAGTGTTGGAGGAGACGTAGGAGGGCTGGTAGGCCCAGTTATCGAAGTTGTAGTAGCTGAACAGGCCGATGTACGACATGAAGATTCCAGCATCGATGTTGATTCCATTCAGCGCGTTGATGTGATAACCGCCATAGGCTTCGGCGAGATAGCGGTCCGCATCAGCGATATTCCATTGGCCCTTAGAATAGCTGGGATCGTTGCGTACCGTGGCCGTAGAATACATGCCAAATTGGGTCATAAAGCGAGCGCGCACGTTGTCATAATGGAAGTCGCCACCAAGGCCGAGCTGCTCCAGTTGGATTTCATTGGAGCGAAATAGTTCGCTCGATCCGCCCATGGAATTATCGATCGGCTTGTTGAAATCATAAGTGTACGTAACGTCGGCTCTGATTTCTGGTGTGAAGAATTTCGAATCAAAGGCCTGATCTTTATTGCGTGGGTTGCCGTTCAGCCACGTCCAGTCCCAGTCGGAAAAAGGATCGATCTTCGGCTTCTTCGCGAGCGCCGTTGCTGGCGCAGACTCGGCCTGCGGCTGCGTCACTGCCACAACTGTCGCAGGAGCCGCAGGTGTACTCGCGGGATTTGGTGCCGATGCGGGTTCCGCTGCCTTCGCAGTTGGTGCCGCTGCGGGAGCAGACTCCGTCGCGGTTACCGTTCGCCCCTTGAGTTCGGCTTCAAGTTCCGCGATCCGCGCCTTCATGGCTTCCAATTCTTTCAAGATCTCCAACGAGATTGCCGGATCTGGCGCTGCCGCGGCCCGGCCGGCCGCCGGCACTGTAGTGTTCGTCGCGCCCGCATCCGGTCCATTCGACAACGGATCGTGGACAGCTGCAAGTTTAGTGCCAGAATCAGGTTGCGCTTGAGTCTGCGCGTAACCATGCTCACATTGAGTCAGGCTCACACTCAGCATCAGAAGAAAAACTGCCACCTGCGGGGCTTTGCTTAACAAAGTTTTCATCGTCATCACGTCCTGATCTATCGTTGCTTTTAATGTCGGGTTGTAGCTGGAACCACAGTTTCACAATTCACTGGGGAGCTGGAGTCATCCATCGAGCCCTGGCCGTTGGGGTTAGCTTTCCATTACATCCAGAAAGTCGTAAAGATCGCGTAAAGAGTTCGTATAGATTGCATAAACATTTCCCGCAAGCGGACCAAAGCCTTGCGTCGAGCGAACCAAGGCCGGCAAAGTACAATCGAGCGTCCCGGCCACAACGCTGTGCGATGTGGCTGGAACCATACAATGCGGGGCGTGAAAAATCCGTAAAGATCAGCATTCATAATTTGGTTTGCTTGGACAGCCATTTCGAATTGATCAACTTCGTGGATTGTTGTCCTATCGCGCTCGGGAACTCGATCTTGACCGGGGGTGGTTCAGTGACGGGTGGTTCAGTGACGGGTGTCTCAACGACGGGGCCTCATTGCCGACAGCTTGCCACGGCGGCTCGCGACCATGCTCAACGCGAAACAGTTCGATGGACGCCGCAGTAGACGCTCGTTGGCCTGAGACGCGAAATATTCGGGATCAAACAGGAATGCAGAGTCGGTATGCAACACGGCGGCGTTTCAGAGCGAAGGCCTGCAATTTTGCGCGACCGATCCGGGACGCGGACCGACTTCGCAGACCATTGCGGTCGAGGATACTAGTCCCGGGTGGTCTGCCCATCGATCATGCGCCAAATTCGCAGCGGGTTTGCGTCCTTCAACTCGTCAGGAAGGGCGCTGTCGGGAAATCCCTGATAACAGACCAGGCGCGTGAAACGGAAAATCGCCTGGCTGCCTACGGAAGTGGAGCGCCCGTCCGACGTCGAGGGATACGGCCCTCCGTGCACCATGGCATGCGTGACTTCGACACCAGTGGGAAAGCCGTTGAAAACGAGACGGCCGACTTTCGTTTCGAGGATCGCGATGAGGTCGGCGAATTCGCGCAAATCCTGTTCTGTGCCATGAATCGTCGCGGTCAAGTGTCCTTCGAGACCATTAGCAATTGCCAGAACTTGATCCCGGCTGGAATGATGAACAAGAAGAGTCGTAGGACCAAAGATTTCCGAATCCAGGTGTGAGCCGAGAAACAATGCCGCGTCCGTTTCAAACAAAGCGGAGCTGACGGTAAACCCTGCGTCCGCCGCGGTTTGGGGACCTTCGGCAACAACGTTTACCGATGAATCGGTCTTGCGCTTGGCAATCGCTGCCGCATACGAAGAATGAATCGTTTTCGTCAAGAGATGAAAGGGAGCAGATGCGCTGACCAACTGGCGCAACTTCTGCGCGAACGCGGTTGCGTCGGAACCCTGCGGCAGAAAAACCATTCCTGGTTTCGTGCAGAATTGGCCGGCTCCCATGGTAAAGGATGCGTGCAATCCCCCGGCGATCGCATCCGAGCGTTCGCGCAGAGCGCCCGGCAAAATGAAAATGGGATTTGTGCTGCTCATCTCGGCATAGAACGGAATCGGCTCTTGGCGTGCCGCCGCCACATCCATCAGTGTCCTTCCCGCCGTGCGTGATCCGGTGAACCCTCCAGCCTTCACCAAGGGATGCTTCATCAATGCAATCCCAATTTGCGAACCGCTGCCAAAGAGAAGCGAAAATACACCTTCGGGCAAGCCGCATTCCCGAACACTCTCTTGTATCGCGCGGCCCACCAGTTCGCTGGTACCGGGATGCGCCGCATGGGCCTTCACAATGACGGGATTCCCGCCCGCGAGCGCCGAAGCCGTATCTCCTCCGGCAACGGAGAATGCCAAAGGAAAGTTACTGGCGCCGAATACGACGACCGGGCCGAGCGGGCGCAGCATCGAGCGAATGTCTGGCTTGGGAGCAGGTTTGCGATTGGGCTCAGCACGGTCAATGCGAGCATTGACCCACGATCCTTCCTCCGCGACCTGAGCGAATAACCGAAGCTGGGCGCAGGTGCGCGCGGTTTCTCCCTGCAGGCGTGCCCGAGGCAGCGCGGTTTCCTGCCCGGCGCGGTCGATGATATCGTCCGCAATCGACTCTATTCTTGCCGCAATGTTGCGCAGGAATACTCCCCGCTCGCGGCCCGGGACGCGATGGTAGACCTTGAACGCTTCTGCCGCCAGGCTGACTGCGGTATTCACTTCTTCCGCAGTCGCCGGAATGAAGCCCGGCTGCAAATGCTGACCCGTGGTGGGATCGGTGGCATAGTATGGTTCCCCTACACCTGTACCTTCACGAAGACCGATCAGCGAACGACCTGAGATTCTCACTTTTGACGCCAGCATTTATTTTCTTCCATTCGGTAACGCGTAATGCCCCACAGACTGCGGCCGGGAACGCAATGCGTCACGGATAATTTTCATCGCGTCGTCGAGGTCAGTCCCTACCAACTCCAGGCGCGGCGGACGCACACGCGAGTTCCCGATGCCAATTTCCGCCTGCACGAGCTTGATGAGTTGAACAAAGTTCGGAACGGTATCCATCCGCAGCAAGGGCAAGAACCAACGGTAGAACTCAAACGCCTTGTCACTCTCTCCATTGATGCCGCAGTTGAACAATTCCACCGATTCACGAGGCAGCGCATTCGCAAGACCAGCAACCCAACCGGTCGCGCCCACTCCGATGGCTTCCAGCACCGCGTCATCTACTCCCACGGATATCTCGAGCCGGTGGTCAAGCAACGCCCGGATGGCAGACACTCGCCGCGCATCCGTGCTCGACTCCTTAACCGCTTCAAAGTTCTCATGCTCGGCAGCCAATTCCTGGATCTGCTCCGGCAAGAAATCAGTTCCGTAGGCCACCGGGTTGTTATAGAGCATGCACGAAAGTGGAGTCACGTCGAAGACGGCGGCAACGTGGGTTTTCATTTCGCGCCAGTCTCCCTTGTAGACGTAAGGAGGCAACACCATCAGGCCATCGCAACCCAGGTCCGTCGCCGCTTTCGCCAAAGCCACCGCCTCGGAAGTGGTAAGCGCCGAAATGGAAGCGACCACTGGCCCCCTTCCCCGAACGGCCTTGACGCAAGTGCGCAGAACTTCCACCTTCTCATCAAACGACATGGTCGATCCCTCACCCAGGGACCCTAGGGCCACGATGCCGGCACAGCCGTTGTCGAGAAGCCAGCGGCAGTGCTCCGCGACAAAGCCGTGATCGACAGCGAGATCCTCGGCGAAGGATGTTGTTACCGCTGGCATCACGCCGTTCCAATTCATGAAAGGCCTCCTCTTACAGCGCTGCTCTTCAGGTGCGGGCCGCCTGCGAAAGCGGCCAGGTTTTCGACACGCGCGGGGAAGACCGGCGGTCGAACCGAATCTGGGGTCCACTTGAAAAGAAACTGGGTTGCCGGTCCGCACACCCTGCCTTGGCATGGACCCATTCCGCAGCGCGTGTGCAACTTGGCTGCGCGCCACGACGTTTGTTGCTGGAGACGGGAATAAGAAACGTCCTCGCATCGGCACACCAGGGTCTCAGCAGACGACAGGCTCCTCAACTCCGGGCGCAGACAGAATGTGCGATTCAGTATGCGGGCGAACCGCCGTGCTTTCTCCCGTTCAGCAAACCATCTTCGAGCATCTTCCGTGCCGCCGGCCGCTGCAAGACCAGCAATCTGCCCCTCCACGAGCGCCGACTCTACGCCTCCAATGCCAGTCGGCTCGCCGGCACAAAAGATTCCCTTGACCGTGGTTCGTTGGAGTTCGTCAACCCGCACGCAGCCGGCATGAACCTGGCAGCCGAGCAGCAGGGGTAGCTCCACGTTAGGAACCAGATGAAACCCGCAAGCGAGATAGTCGCAAGCGATGGCTTCCGGCTTGCCCGCTCTTGAAATCGCGATGCTTTCCAGCGCCTGCCGGCCGTGTGCCGCGAGGGGCCAGCTGTTCGCGACAAACGGAACTCCTGCAAACTCGCGCCTCAACTGCAACCCCTGTAAGATCTTGCGGGGTTGGTTCAGCAGCGCCAGACCGAACCGTGCCAAGCGACTCCACGATGCCTGCTCGCAAATCACGGGGATCTCCGCGCCGTGCTTGCGCAGATAAGCGGCAACCGCCAGCAGCAAAGGCCCGGTGCCGGCAACCACCACTCGCTTGCCGCGCACAGGCAGACCACTCTTGACCATCGCCTGCAACCCGCCAGCGCCCATCACGTTGGGGAGCGTCCACCCGGGAAACGGCAGAAATCTTTCTCGCGCTCCCGTCGCGAGCACCAGGGTTCGATAACCCAATTCGCAGTGATCGTCGTTCCCTTCCGCCAGCAGGATTCCTGCCGCCGGCTGGTGAAATACTCTTTTCCCGCTCAACTTCGTAACCCCCGCCATAAGCAGCCGCTCACCCCAGGTCGCGGACTCCGCGGCCTGTCCGTTCCCCACAGCTGCCCGCCAAATTTGTCCACCCAAGACGGCGTTATCGTCCACAATTCCTACACTGACGCCGCGCTCCGCGGCGCAGACCGCGGCCGCCATACCCGCGGGACCACCGCCGATCACCAGCACATCGAAATGCTGGTGCGAATCCCTACTCATCGGTTCTCACTTGCATGCCCTGCTCACACAAAATCTGGCAACTTCGGCAATGCGGCATCCCATTGATCGTCACGCGGCATTCAAAACAAATACCCATGCCGCACAATGGTCCGCGCGGTTCGCCGCTCACCGACGTGCGGAACGTCTGCCCAGCCATCGCCACAGCGACCGCAACCGTGGCGCCGGCAGTCAGGGCCACCGGAGCGCCGTTCACAGTTAAGGTGACCTGATCAAGCATGCGCATATTCCTTTGCCATCCGCGACGGCAGGTAGGGCTCGATGGGGATCTCCGGGGCCGAGTTCGTAATCTGATCGACTAGAATCCTTGCCGTTCCGAGCGAGGTCGTAATTCCAAGCCCTTCGTGTCCGGTGGCCAGGAATAAAGACTTATCGCCCTGCCACGGACCAATCAGAGGCAACTTGTCTGGGGTGGCTGCGCGGAACCCCGTCCAGGTGCGCACCGCCGAGAGCGGCCCAAGCGCGGGCATATATTCTCGGGCTCGTTGCAGCATGCGCGTCAGAATCTCCTGGTCTACATCCTTATGCTCTGCCCCGTATTGCCGGGAGGAACCGATGAGAATTTGCCCGGTCCGGCGCGGTTGTACATTAAAAGCAACCGAATCGGCGCTCACCGAGTGCGCGCTCTTCAAGTATCCCAACTCCACCAATTGATGACGGAGAAATCCAGGATAACGATCGGTAATCACCAAATGTCCCTTGCGCTTCTTGATTTCCGCCCCCGGTGTTAGCTCCGGCGCCCAGGCTCCCGCCGCGTTCACGATGACCTGGGCACTGATTTCTAACCCATCCGACAAGTGGACTCTTCCTTGCCCGATCTGCGTAACGGAGGAACCCAGCCGAAGCTTCGCCCCCTGAGCCTGCGCGCGCTCTACGAGAAAGCGAGCGGCACACGGCGGATAGAGCACCGCATCTTCAGCAACAAGAAGGCCGCCAGCAATGTTATCGCGCAGATTGGGTTCGATCCGCTGCATGCTCTGCGCGTCCAGCACTTCCGTCGGAACCCCGCGCGCCGCATAATACTTATGCTTGCGCAACACCTCAGTCATTTCTTCTTCGTCAGCGGCAACCCAGATCGTTCCGCACTGTTCGTATTCGACGTCGTCGGGCAATTCCGGCCTTAAGCCTTGCCACAGTTGCTGGGAGTAGCGGGTCAGAGCAAACTGCGCGTCGGAGTCGTCCATCACCACGATGTGGCCCATTCCGGCGGCAGTGGCGCCGCTTCCCACAATGTCGCGGTCCACGATCGCGACACTCGTCCCGCGGCGGGCGAAATCCTCCGCACAGGCGGCTCCCACGATACCGGCGCCGACGATGACCACGTCATAGGCCGTCTTGCTCATGCTCTCTGACTCACCCGCGAACCCCCATGCAGAGCGGGTCCCGCGGATCCAGCACCAGTTCCGCTTCCGCGTTTACGAAGGCCGATCCCTTAATGCTGGGGTAGACCTTGCCCGCTCGCACGGTTATGCTGCCTTCAAACACGCTCCCAATGATGCTCTCTTGCCGCCACGTCTGCCCCTCCTTGATCTTGCCCTCGGCATAGAGACAAGCGAGCTTGGCGCTAGTCCCCGTTCCGCAAGGAGAGCGGTCGTAAGCTTTCCCGGGACAGAGCACAAAATTCTTGCTGTCCACTCCCGGAATCTGCGATGGTGCAAACAGTTCGATATGGTCAATTTCTTTGCCGCCCTCGCCCGTGATCTTGTTCCGCACGAGAGCTTGTCGTATGGCCCAGGTGAAGGCGGTTAGCTGGTCAACATTCTTGAGCGTCAAGTCCAAGGCGGCCTTGCCATCGTGCTCTCGGTTGTAATCACGCACCAAAAAAAACCAGTTGCCTCCCCACGCCACGTCGCCGTAGACCGTCCCGTAGCCCGGCACTTCGACTCCCACATTGGCCGCGCTGCGGTGACTGGCAACGTTATTCACCGTGACCTCGCCGTTTTCGTGCAGAATCGCACCCACCACACCCACAGGCGTCTCGATGCGATGGCTACCGGGCACAATCTGCATCATGTACGCCAAGGTCGCGACCAGCCCGATGGTCCCATGTCCGCACATCCCGAGATAGCCAACGTTATTAAAGAAGATGACACCCGCGGCGCAGGTGGGATCTACAGGAGCGCACAACAGAGCCCCCACAATAACGTCAGAACCGCGTGGCTCGTTCACCACCGCCGAACGAAAAGCGTCGTGCCCACTGCGAAAGCGCACCAGCCGGTCAGCCAGCGGACCAGTTCCAAGATCCGGGCCCCCGCTCACCACCAGCCGTGTTGGCTCACCCCCGGTGTGGGAATCAATAACCCGGACAGTCCGGCAGTTGCCATCCTTCATTATGATTTCGCTGTCCGATCTTTGCCCCTGCCTGGGACGAGGAAATTTGGGTCCTGATCTCATCATGGACCTTAATTAAATAGGCACTGGGGTATTTTATGGATACAATATGCAATCGTCAAACTGTTCGTGTGTATCACCATACCGCGGATCGGAAACATGGCCCAAACAGCCCACTTACGTGAAGAAACAGCCGAGCACAGCCGCCGGTTCTCCCGCGGATTAAACCTGTTCGATTCGACCATGCTAGTGGTCGGCGCCATGATCGGTTCCGGCATTTTCATTGTTCCCGCCGAGATGGCGCGCCACATTGGAAGCGCGGGCTGGCTTCTGGTGGCTTGGTGTGTCGCTGGCGTACTCACGCTTGCCGGTGCGTTATGTTACGGAGAACTCTCGGCCATGATGCCCGAAGCCGGAGGCATGTATGTCTACCTGCGCGAAGCCTATTCTCCCATGTGGGGGTTCCTCTACGGTTGGACGCTATTCTCTGTCATCGAAACCGGAACGATTGCAGCCGTTGCAGTTGCCTTCGCACGCTTCTCCGGCGTTCTGTGGCGCCCCATCTCCGAGGACAATTACCTCATCCCACCGATGCACATTTCGACGCATTATGCCCTCTCGTTATCCACCGCTCAACTGCTGGCCATGGGTGTCATCTGTCTGCTGACCTTCAGCAACACCTTAGGGCTGCGTTACGGGAAGCTGATCCAGAATGTATTTACTGTGGCCAAAACGGGCGCGCTGGCTGGTTTGATACTCCTGGGAATTTTCTATGGGCGCAACGCTGCCGCGATGTCGGCAAATTTTGGCACAGCCTGGCATGCCTCTGGAATTGACACGCTGGGTCGAGGGCTGGATGCCAAAACCGCGCTAGGCCTGTTCGTCGCCATCTGCCTCAGTCAAACCGGATCGTTGTTCTCCGCCGACTCATGGCACAACATTGCTTTCGCCGCCGCCGAAGTGAAAAAAGCGGAGCGCAATGTCACCTTCGCCATGGTGATTGGGGCCACTCTTGTGATCGTTCTGTACCTCCTCGCGAATGTGGCATATCTGGTTACACTGCCCTTAGCGGCGATCCAGCATGCGGCAGCAGATCGCGTGGGAACAGCCACCTTGCAGGCTATTTTTCCTGGAGCCGGTGCCATGGTGATGGCAGCCGCCATCATGATTTCGACCTTCGGCACCATCAACGCACTCACCCTTACAGGAGCGCGCGTCTATTACGCGATGGCATGCCAGAAGCTGTTCTTACCTTTCGCACGAAAGCTGAACGCCGCCAATGTGCCAGCTGCTTCCCTTGGACTCCAAGGGCTGTGGGCCGCGATTCTGGTGCTGCCTCGCACCTACGATCCGGTGACGCAATCCTGGGGAAATCTTTACAGCAACTTGCTGGAATACGTCATCTCCGCGGCCCTGATTTTTTATGTGCTGACCGTCGCGGGCGTATTCCGTCTTCGTGTCACGCGACCTCAAACGCCACGCCCCTATCGCACGCTGGGATATCCCTTCGTCCCCGCTTTGTATATTGTTGTGGCCACAACGATCCTGGTTGTGCTGTTCGTATTTCGGCCCTCGACGACGTGGCCGGGATTGCTGATTGTGTTGCTCGGAATTCCGATCTACCTGGTCATTCGCGGGGCAGGGCCCATCCCGCCCGTCCAATCTTCTGCGCCGCTGACCTCGGACCTGCACAGTACACCGTGACCTTATGAATTGCGAATGTGGAGGAGCGCGAATGCTGACCGAAATGAATACGCCCGGTGAAATGCCTACAACCCACGGCCGGGTACACAACCTCGGAATTGCTTTTTGCCTGGTATTCGGCAGCCTGTGCGCATGCGCGGCTCAAGCCCAGTCTGCCTCTGTAAATGAGCTTCTGCGCCGTGAGTTTGTTGCCCACGATTTCTCCGTGAAGTCATTGGGGCCGGCACGCTGGCTTAACGGTGGTCAGTCCTATACAACTCTGGAGCCCTCCGCGAGCGCGAAAGATGCGACTGACATTGTTCGCTACGACACTGCCACCGCGCAGCGGGAAGTTCTCGTGTCGGCGGCGCAACTCACTCCATCCGGAACGGACAAGACGCTGGCGATCGAGGACTATTCCTGGTCGGCGGACATGAATCGCGTTCTTATCTTCACCAACTCCAAGCGTGTCTGGCGGGCGAACACTCGCGGCGATTATTGGGTGCTCGACCGAAAATCGGGATCTCTGCGCAAGCTCGGAGACGGAGGTCCTCCTTCAACTTTAATGTTCGCCAAGTTTTCTCCGGACGGTTCGAAAGTAGCCTACGTTCGCTTCAACAACATCTACGTCGAGGACCGCGAAGACGGAGCGGCCACGCGCCTTACTTTCGACGGTTCGGAAAAGATCGTGAACGGCACTGCAGACTGGGTGGATGAAGAAGAGTTTTTTATCCGCGACGGATTTCGCTGGAGCCCCGACGGCAAACGCATTGCGTACTGGCAGTTCGATACCAGCAACGTCAAGAATTTTCCGCTGATCTACGACACGGGAGGGCCGTATCGTGTGGTGAGCGAAATTCCCTACCCGGAATTCGGCGTCTATCCCACCCTTCGGCAGATTCCTTACCCCGAGCCTGGAACCACCAATTCATCCGTTCGGGTTGGCGTGGTGCCTGCCGGGGGCGGGGAGACGCGATGGATGCAAGTTCCGGGCTATGCCAACGACAATTACATCGCGCGTATGGAATGGGCGGCGGACTCGGACTCGCTGATCCTGCAACATCTGAATCGATTGCAGAACACGAACGATGTGTTACTGGCCGACGCGAGAACAGGTGCGGTGCAAAGTGTGCACACCGATCAAGACGCAGCATGGGTGGACGTTGTCGATGGCCTGAAGTGGCTCGGAGGCGGCAAAGAGTTTCTCTGGGTCAGCGAGCAGGATGGATGGCGTCACGTTTACGTGATTTCACGAGATGGGAAACAGGTGCGGCTGGTGACGCCGGGACCTTTTGACGTGATCGATGTCGTGGGCGTCGATCCAACGGACGAGTGGCTCTACTATTTGGCGTCTCCCGAAAATGCCACTCAGCGCTATCTGTACCGCACTCGCCTTACGGGGAAAAGAGCTTCGGAACGGCTGTCACCGGCCAACCAACCAGGCACCCACTCGTACTTGGTTTCTCCTGATCTGCAATGGGCAATTCACACCTACTCGACTTTTGACACACCACCGGTGACTGACCTGGTCCATCTTCCGGACCACAAGGTGCAGCGGACTCTTGAGGAGAACACCAAGCTGCAGTCTAACGCAAAAGATCTGGTGTCGGGCCCCACCGAGTTTTTTCGCGTAGACATTGGCGACGGCACCACTCTTGACGGATGGCTGATAAAACCGAAGGCATTCGATCCTGCCAGGAAATATCCGACGCTTGTCTATGTGTATGGCGAACCAGCCGCCCAAACGGTGGTTGATCGGTGGGATGAGTGGAACGGGGTCTTTCACCGAGTGCTCGCGCAAGACGGCTATGTTGTCGTCAGCTTCGACAATCGAGGCACGCCAGCTCCCAAAGGACGCGCGTGGCGCAAGGTTATCTACGGAAGCGTCGGAGTGCTCTCTTCCAAAGAACAGGCTTTAGCTCTTCAAGCCGTTGAGCGAACGCACTCCTTCATTGACCCGAATCGCATCGCAGTCTGGGGAAGGAGCGGCGGTGGCTCCAATACTCTTAACCTGATGTTCCGTCATCCGGAGCTTTACAAAGTTGGCATGGCCGTTTCACCGGTTCCGGACCAGCGACTCTACGACACTATCTACCAGGAACGCTTCATGGGATTGCCGCAGGAGAACGCTGAGGGCTATAAAGCCGGATCCGCGATCAACTTTGCCGAAGGACTGCAAGGCAAGCTGCTGCTGGTTCATGGATCCGGCGATGACAATGTGCACTATCAAGGCACCGAGTTGCTGGTGAACCGGCTGATAGAGTTGGGCAAACCCTTCGACTTCATGACTTATCCGGGCAGGACTCACGCGATCACGGAAGGTCCGGGAACGGCCCATCATCTTTACAGCCTGCTTGCGCGATACCTGGAGGAGCATCTCCCACCGGGACCCCCTGCACCTTAATTGAAGATATTGTCTGGATACAACATGCGATATAGTAGACCGTACACGGTGAAAAACAACTGAGATGCACCTAGACGCCGCATCAGGATCGGCTATCCCGCGCCAGTCGCTCACTTCGGCCGTGGCCGACAAGCTACGCGACCAGATTATCCGGGGAGAAATACCAGAGGGCGCCCAACTACGCCAGGACGCCATTGCAACGCAGTATCACGTGAGCCGTATTCCGGTTCGCGAAGCCCTACGGCAACTTGATGCCGAGGGCTTGATCGCCATCGTCCCCAACCGAGGTGCTATCGTTCCGGCGTTGTCTCCCGATGATATTGAGGAGCTTTTCTCGATTCGGTCGCTGCTCGAGCCTGAGGTTCTGAAGCTCTCCATCCCCTTACTTACCGAAGAAGATCTTTCGGAAGCCGACGTGGTGCTGCGCAAGTATGTCAGTGAACTTCGGCGAGAGGACCACGTCTCCGCCTGGGGGCGGCTGAACTGGCAATTCCATTCCATCCTCTACTCCCGCGCGAATCAGCCGCGGTTTATGGCGATTATTCGCAACGTCAATAACAGCGGAGAACGGTACACCCGCCTGCAGTTGTACCTGACACACGGCATGAAGCGTGCGAACGAAGAGCATCACCAGATTCTGGAGTTGTGCCGCCAACGCGACGTTGCCGCCGCCTGCAAGTTGCTGCGGCTGCATATCCAGTATGCGGGCGAATCCCTAAAGAAAGCCCTCGAACAAAAACGAACGGCTGCGCAAGTTGATCCCAACAACGGCGACCATCCCTAGCTGGCTCATCTTCACTGGACCTTCAAAAGCACTGCACCGTGGCGCGGAACATTCACTGTATAGCTCCCAGAAAATGCGCCGAGATCCTTGTGACTCCAAAGATCGCGAACTTTCGCCGAACCCTGCCGGCCGAGATCCTTGAAGTTCACCGTCACCGGATTTGTGGATTCGCCTCGATTGAAAAGACCGACCGCAATGCCGCCATCGGCAAGCGGTTTCGCCCACACTTCTAACGGACCTTCCTCAGAGACCCGCCGTCCCTGGATTCCCTTCGCGTCCTGATCCAGGGCAACAACTTCTTTGTTGGTCAGGATGTCGAGCGTCTCCGTACTCATCTTGGAGAGATCGTTGCCCGCCAGCAGCGGCGCCGCCAGCAGCACCCATAAGCTCATGTGCGTAATGTATTCGTCGTGATTCATGCCGCCATTGCCCACTTCCAGCATGTCGGGATCGTTCCAATGGCCCGGCCCTGCGAAAGGTTCCAGCCCGTCCTGGTCGAACCCGATGACGGACATGCGGTCGTAATGATCATTGATGTCTTCCGTAGTGCGCCACAGGTTCCCACCAACGGAAGCGCCCCACCGCCACACCCGTTCATAACCGTACTGGCACAAACTGAACACGATCGGCCGTCCGGTCCGCAGCAGCGCGTCGTGCATCTTCTTGTAGACTTCGGTCATTTGGCTGCGCTGATACACTCTTTCCGCGCTGCACCAGTCATACTTCAGGTAATCGAATCCCCAGTTCGCGTACTGCTGCGCGTCCTGCTCTTCGTGGCCATAACTGCCTTCGTATCTCGCGCAGGTCTTTGGCCCGGGAGAAGAATAGATGCCGGCCTTTAAACCCTTGCTGTGAACGTAGTCCACCAGAGCTTTCATGTCTCCGAACCTATCATTGGGCTGAATTTTTCCCTGCTCGTCGCGAGTGCCTTGCCAGCAATCGTCAATATTCACGTAAATGTAGCCCGCGTCTTTCATTCCGTTGGCGACAATGGCGTCCGCGGCGGCGCGAACATCGGCCGCTGTGACCTTGCAGGCAAAATGATTCCAGCTATTCCATCCCATGGGCGGAGTGGCTGCCAACGTGGAGTCGGACGCTGCGGCCAATAGGGCGGAGCCGAGTGCAAAACAAATCAGGATCAGCTTTTTCATAGTGCAGTCCAATCTTCAGAAACGGTTGAGTCCGCTCTAGCCTGCAACGACGCTGCAGTATCCGTCAACCCAGTCGACATGTCCACGACTCTGCGCCTGCTTTGAATTCAGCGACCGGCGTGAAGCCCTCAACCGAGACCGCAGCGCGTGCGCAGCTTTCGAGCGGCGGGAGTCGCTTGCGCAGAAGCTCCCGCGGCGCTGGACGGCATCTCAAGACAGGCCGCTGTGGCAGCTATTCCTTGCAGGAAGTCGCGTCGGTGCATAAAAGCTTCTCGCTGTTCACGGGTTACTTGTCATTGCATAACGATAGTTCCCGCCGATTCTTCGCGCGGACACTTGCCGAGATCACCGTTCAGCGTCGTCGACGCCTTCCGCCTCCAGGCTCGCGGTCTTCCTTGATCTCGAAGTCGGCCGGCGGGGTGATGCCGAGCAGATACTGGACGAAATAGTCCCAACGGCGCCGGGCCAAATACAATGCGTGCTCACCACTCTCTCCATGAAACATATTGGGCACAAAGAGCATGTCGAAGTTCTTATTGGCTTTCATTAAGGCGTCCACAAAGCGCATGGTCTCCACCGGATGGACGTTATCGTCGATATCCCCGTGCTCCAGCAACAGATGACCTTGTAGCCGTCCCGCCATGGTCACGTTTGATTGGGCAGCGTAGTCGTCTTGCACGGGATACCCCTGGTAGGCCTCGTTCCACCATGCTTTATCGAGGCGCGCATCGTGATCGCCTGACGTGGAGACTCCAACCTTGTAGAACTCGGGAAAGGCCAGCATGGCGTGGGCGGCGCCGTAACCTCCGGCTGATGTACCGAAGACTCCGACTCGGGTTGCATCCATATACGGATAGTGCTCGGCCATTTGTTTGATCATGACCACGTGGTCTTCGAAAACTCCGCCCAGGTTCCGGTAAGAAAATTGGTGAAAGGCACGCGAGCGCCCAACGGTTCCCCGTCCGTCCACCATTACCACGATGAAGCCCAGCTCCGCCACCGATTGGAGCCCGAGCGTGGCGCCAAATCGTTTAGGCACAAAGAAACCTTGCGGACCTGTATAAACGAACTCAACGATGGGATATTTTTTGGCCGGATCGAAATTCGATGGCCGCCAGATCAATCCATAGAGGTCGGTGACGCCGTCCGCGGCTCTGCCTTGAAACGGCTCCGCAAACTTCCATCCAGTCTTCAGCAGCTCACCGGCATCCGTCGTTTCCAGAACGCGGACCTCCGAACCGTCCTTGGTGCGCCGCAACACCGCTTCTCCCGGCAGGTCTGGCCGGGAATAGTTATCAACGAAAAATGTCCCATCCGGCGAAATGCTAACAGTGTGGTTGGCATTCTCGGGGCTCAGAAGCTGCAATCCTTTTCCGTCAAATCCAACGCTGTACAAATGGGTTTGGTAAGGGTCTTCGTTTTTCTCACGCCCGTTCGCCAGAAAATAGACTCGGCGGCTCTTCTCGTCGATGTGCACGATCTGGCGCACCACCCACGAACCCTGCGTGATCTGATTCTCTACCTGCCCAGTTTTCCGGTTGTAGATGTAGAGATGATTCCAACCATCGCGCTCGGACGACCACAGAATTTCTCCGGTGTTCTCGACGAAACGAAAGAAGGTCTCACCCGGATCGAGGTAGGAATCCGACTGCTCGCGCACCAGGACTTTTTGTTCTCCGGTGGCCGCGTCTACGACGCGCAGTTCTTTTGCCTTGCAGCCTCGTTCATCGTAGTCGTAATAGAAGCTCTTGCTGTCGGGGAACCAATCAAAGCCGGGACCGTCTTGAAACGGAAGTTCTATTGATGCGGAAATGTCTAATCGTTTGCCAGATTGTATGTCGAAAATAATTGGCTCCGCCCTGGCCAGCACTTCACCGGGCAGCGGGTATACGTAGGTGAAGGCCCGCGGCCGTAACTGGTCTGGGGGAACAAATTGCAGACTGGTGAAGCGGCCTGAATTCCGCGAATCAATGCGGTAGGTGATCAGCTTCGACGAATCGGGCGACCAGAAGACCGCCGCCGGCTGCTTCACATTTTCGGTGCCCTGATCCACCATCACGCGTAACGAAGGCAGGGGAGTCGCGTAGTCCCAGCTGGCCGCGCCGTCGCGCGTGAGTTGCAGTATTGTGCCCGTCGAAACGTCTCGCAAGTAGAGGTTGTATTCATGGACGTAGGCAGCCCAGCGCTTGTTTGGAGAGAGCACCTCGTTCGGCGATTCCGGATGCGCCTGCTCCTTCTGGCAATCATAAGTCGCCAGCGAACACGTCCATTGCGAGTTGTCGACAGAGAAGCGAATTGCCTTGCCGCCATCCACAAACTCGATTTCAGAAAAAGGCAACGCCGTCGCAGAATACTCTTGCTTGGCTGCGTGGGAAAGCGCTTCAGCCAGTCGTGCGTGGTCGAAAGCTGGACCGCTGGTGTTCTGCTCCGCATCCACCAGGACGAACTCTGTAGCTTTCAAGCCAACTTTGCGATACCAAAAGCGGTTGGCCTTTTCGATCCAGTGGGGGGCCACATCGGCCACATAAACCAGATGCCGCACATTTCCAGGCAGGAATCGTTCCGCCCGCTGATAGTCTTCCAGCTTGCCCTGAGCGACTACCTCCGGCAGAGTGACGAGCCATAGCGCGAGGGGGACGATCCATGGACGGCGATGGAGGTTCATTGCGTTTCAGGCTTCCTAATAGCCGGCAGCTGTGTGTCGGTCGCAAAAAGACATGCGTTCCTGAGTGCGAGGAGTCCCCCGCACTCAGAGAATGCACTCGACCCAACTCAGGCGTCCAACTGGTGCGTCAGAACTCTATATTCCCTCGTAGTTCGATTAGTCGCGCCCCCCCGGTAGGGAGGTTGTTCGGGTTGAAGGCGCTGTTTGCAATTCCAAAATTGCCAGCCTGTACAAACGGGCTGAAACCTCCACCATAGGAAAAGTAAGTGGAACCATTTGCCGCGCCCTGACCGAAGGTTGGGTGGTTGAAGGCATTTAACAGCTCAGCCTGCAGGCTGAAACGCACCCTCTCCGTGAATGGAATGTGCTTGGTGATGGAGATATCGTCGAAAGTGTTATGGGGCCCATAAAGCCATACTCGCTGGCCGATCGTACCTGGGGTCTGATTCTGACTGATGTAGGCGGTATTCGAGCCCCCGCCGGTGGGCGAGGCCAAGTACTTGGGACTGAGCAGCGATACCGTGGTCGTCCCGGGGATGTGGTAGACACCAATTGACTTTTGCAGTTGAGACGGGGTAACTCCGGTCAAGTTTACGCCACCGTCCGCATAGTCGTTAAAGGTACTACTTCCACCGGCCAGCAGGAATGGGGCACCGGTCTGGAAGGTGAAGATTGTGCCCATTGTCCAGCCGCCGACGACGCGATCCAGCAAGGCGCTGTGGTTCGCAAAGGGCTTACCCTTGCCAAACGGGAGATCATACGTTCCATTGATATGAACGACATGCTTGAGGTCGAAAAGAGCCGGCCCGTAAGACAACCGCATGTCGCGGATAGTAAACAACGCACCCTGCCCCTGCCAGTTGTTCTGCGAACCGGTTCCGAGAGTATGGCTCCAAGTATAGTTGGCATCAAACTGCAGGCCATGCCATGCCCGCTGCCGGAAGTCAACCTGCAGGGCATTGTAGTTCGAGTAGGCTTCAGCCTCCGTGAGGCTGGGATACCCAAAACCGGTGCCTTGCGCATAAGGATTAGTCTGGAAGAAGTTGATCGGACACGCCGTGGTTCCCGTCGCGCCGCAGCCTCCGCCAGCGGCATTGTAGGTACTAGCCGCAACGTTCTTGGCGCAGGGAGCAAAGGAGCTGCCTACGAGGTTGCACAAATAAGGCGCGGCTCCGTTTACGCCAGCAAGGGTACTAGCCATTGCTCCAGCAGCACCAGTTTGCAATTGCGTAGTGAAGTTGGTGTTGGTGTAATCAGACGGCCCGTTAGTGCCGGGCTTTTCCCCAGAAAACGCGGCTACAAAGATCGGGATTGCTTGCTGTCCTGAAAGGCCGTTATTGGCAAAGGAGCCAGCGAAATTGCTATTCCCACTGGCATTGTTGATGGCTAGATTCGTCTGCGCGCCCTTGAACTGCGTCAGGAATCCGTTCTCGAAGATATTTATTTCATCCGTGGGAATTGGGATCCACTGGCGCAGGCTCCTGCTTCCGACGTAGCGCACTTCAAGCGCCCGGCTTTCCCCTAATTGCCGCTGAATCCCAAGGTTCCACGACTCTGTATAGGGCTGGCGGATGTTGGACTGTATGCCATTCACTCCGGGACCGCTGTTAAGGAAGGTGAAATCTGAGATCGGCTCAGTCTTGAGAAAAGTCTTCGGCGAAAGCACGTATGCCGTCCCAAACGCTTGCGCAGGGTCGGTAGCGGTAGGATCGAAGTTAGCAAGCGACAATGTTCCGGGACTGAACGTTCCTGGACCACCACTACCGTTGCCATTGAGGGCGAACCCCTGGTAGTAGAAAGAGCCGTAATCGGAGGCTTGATTCCAAACATACTGCTGAGGCTCAGTAATGTTCCTCAGGGAGAAACCTGCTCGAATTACCGTCTTGTCCCCACCCATCATTTTTCCGAGTAATCCGTCGCCCCTTGACGGGTTCCAGGCAAAACCGATTGCCGGCTGTGGGGCAATGTTCCAGTTATTGTAGGTTTGGCTGATCTGGCTGATTACCGGATTCGACACCCCATTCAAAGAACCCGGATGGAACAGATTGCCGACACCAGATGGCCCCCAAACATTCGCCGTACTAACGGAGTGGTACAGATTAGAAAGATCTTTGTCTGCTGAGGTGAAATCCCAGCGCAAACCGTAGTTCAAGGTAAAGTTCGGCCTCATGCGATACGAATCCTGGAAGAACAGGCCCCAGCCCTTTTCCAATTCATCGAGGTTATATCGTCCGACGATATGCTGATAGCCATTAGCACTGGGGACAAACGGATACGCTCCGTTCACACCGGATATACGATCGGTCAGGATGGAGTAGAGCTGTTGGGCTTCACTTTGCTGGTTGGCGGTTGCACCAGGGAGCGTAGTTCCAGCCTGGAATGCGTTCTGAGCTGGATCCCCATTTGCCAGGCCGAAATTCACTACCGGAAATCCTTGTGCCGGATTGTAGTAATGGTCCTGCTCGCGCCACCATGAGAAACCATAATTCATAGTGTGTCCCCGGTGCTGCCACGTCATGGTATCGGAGGCGTTAAACACTGGATAGTAGGTCTGGATACCGGTGTAAAAAATCGTCCCTGACATTTGCGTGTTGAACGGTTGGTTGATATTGGTATAGTTCCAGCCCAATTGCGGATTCGCGATGCTGAGGGGCGGAGCATTATAGGAATTCAGGACATTGTCGTACAGGAAGCCGCCCCGGAATTCGTTGATCAGAGTCGGCGAAATCGTCCACCCGAAGCCAAACCCCGCCGTATAGTTCTTGTCGCTGTTGCCGGCACCGGTCTTGGTCCAAGCTGATCCCGGAAAATCGGGAGCATTCGCGCCGGGGAGTTGCTCCTTCGTCATATTCCATGCCAGGTTGAAGCGGAATTTATCGGTAGCGTTATAATCCACACGAACCGTCGGATAGTAACGAGTGGTTGGGTTAGCCACTTGCCAATTGAGGTTTTGAATATTGGGATCAGGATTCGGAGTTAGTTGTCCCGCCGCTGTAGCGGCGTTGATCGTTGGGAACACGGAAGCCGTGCAATACGATGCAGTGCAATTACTAGGTGGCGCGGTGGGAAGGTTGGCTCCGGGATGCGCGGTGTTGTAGTTTTGTGCCAGCGTGTAAAGGTTCACGGTCTGGCCACCATAAGTAAAGTTTCCCGCCTGCGCGGCCGCGGTGAAGACGAAATTCGGAGTTGTGTATGATCCCGGCTGCTTGCCTTCCGCGTAGGTGCCAAAAAAGAATAATTTGTTCTTGATAATCGGTCCGCCCACGCTCACGCCAAACTCATTCAGGATGAGTGGGTTCGTGCGTGCCACATTGGTACCAGCTATAGAGTTAGTGGCGTCGTTTTGCCAACTGTTGGCGTTAAGCGCCGCGTTTCTGAAGTCCTCGTAGACTCGACCGTGAAATGCGTTGCTGCCGCGTCGGGTGACGAAATTAAGCTGCATATTGGCTTGGCCAAAACCCTGGTCAAGGCTGAGCTGTTCGGTTTGTACCGTCATCTCTTGCATGTCTTCCAGCCGCGGCGATACGTTGGGCTGCGAATTTCCGCCGAACTTCATTCGACTGGTGCTGCTGATGACACCGTCAATGTTGTTTCCCTGCGCGATAGACGGAAGGCCATCGTAGGTTCCGTTGTATCCTGGGACCAATTGTGATAGCTGCGTCAAATCGCGACCCACGATCGGCAAATCCTCAAGTTGCTTCATGTCTACGCTTGTGCCAATGGCATTGGTGGTCGTTTCCACCAGCGGCGCCTCATTTGTGTTCACTTCCACGGTTTCGCTCACCGTGCCGACCTTTAGCGTGGATGTAATATCAGTGGTCTTCGCCGCCTGGGAGATCACGTCGTTATATATCGTGCGCTCGAATCCGTCTTTGGAGATCGTCAGCTTGAATTTACCCAGGGAGAGATTGACGAAGGTATAGGTGCCCTTGTCTCCGGTGATCCCCTTGCGGACATCGTTCGTAGTTAGGTCTCGGAGCTCCAGTTGTGCGCCCGGCACAACGCTGCCGCTGGGGTCAAGAACGGTTACGGTCACCGTTCCCTCAGAGCCGTGCTGGGCTAGGGCGGATGGGACAAGGCATAGCGCCAGCGCGACCAGCAAAACGGGACTTACTCGAGCGAGCATCCGACGCGGAGATGTGGACGGCATTATGCCTCCTTCGGCACGCCAAAAAGGTTGTGGTGCAGTTCCCCACGCTGCAATTGTTGCCGCGCCAGCGCCCTGCGATGAATCGGGCCAGCCTGTAGACTGGATCGACGCAAACGCAGACCTAGTTCGCGGTTGCAGCAAACGTTTACCTATGGGTGGATTTTGTATACTTTATGCGTTCCGTTTGTCAACCACATTCTTACAGCCCCTGGGATTAGCCCCGTTTTCTGACCAAGACCTGCTCGGCACGGCCGGAATCTTGCCTCCAGGGGACCCTTTCCCTTTGGCGCGGGAAACCCCAGAACCGTGCGCTTGCAGTAATCTACGGACTGAGGCGGGATGTTGCCGCGAAGATCTGCATGAAATCTTGCAGTCACCTCTCAAGACGCGATTTGCTCAAGTACATGGGCTTGGCAGGTCTCGAGTTCACGATGAACCCTGTCGCGTGGCCCATTGTTGGCACATCCCGTCCGCACGCGCCGAGTCCTGTGACGTTCGTTGATGTAGCCCATGCGGCGGGAATCGCATTCCAGCATGAGAACGCAGCGTCCCCTGAAAAATATTTGATTGAGACCATGGGGTCGGGCTGCGGCTGGATTGATTACGATCAGAACGGACTGCTCGACCTCTATCTCGTGAATGGCGCCGCCACTCGCATATACAGCCCGAAGCAGCCTGTACGCGGCGCTCTTTATCGCAATAACGGGGATGGCACGTTCTCCGATGTTACGGCCAAAGCGGGCGTTGCCGCCGCAGGTCTGTTCGGGATGGGCGTTGCCGTAGGTGACTACGATAACGATGGATTCCCTGACCTGCTCGTGCTCGGTTATGGCCGCTGCATCCTTTATCACAATAATGGGGACGGCACGTTCTCTGACGTGACGGCGCAGGCAGGAGTGAACAATTCCGGACTCTGGGCTTCCAGCGGTGCCTGGTTCGATTACGACAACGACGGCCGCCTGGATCTCATCATCGCCAACTATGTCGACTGGTCTCCGGAGCGCAATTTTTATTGTGGCGACCGCGGGCCTGGCATGCGCAGCTACTGTCACCCCGACGACTTCCGCGGCCAGCCGCCCACGCTCTTCCACAACAACGGCGACGGAACCTTCACCGATGTGAGCAAGTCCTCAGGCATCGGGTTTAAGGGAGGCAACGGCCTGGGGGTGGTCACCTTCGATTATGACAACGATGGCTGGCAGGACATTTTTATCGCTAACGACCACATGCCGAATTTCCTGTTTCACAACAACCGCGACGGGACTTTCCGCGAGGTTGGCTACGCGGCGGGCGTTGCGGTCAGCGCAGACGGTCAATTCGAGGCGGGGATGGGAACCGACGCTGCCGACACAACGGGCGACGGCCTCATGGACCTGATCGTTACTCACCTCGATATGCAACTCGCGCGGCTGTACCGAAACCTGGGAGACCAGACGTTCGATGACGCAACATTGCGCTCAAAGATTGGGTACGCCACCTACCACATGAGCGGATTCGGCGCGCGCTTTATGGACTATGACAATGACGGGGCGTGTGATCTCTTTATGGCCAATGGACATGTTCTCGACAACATCGAGCGCTACCACGCCGACACTCGCTACGCGGAGCCCAAGCTGATGTTCCGAAATCTCGGGCACGGGATTTTTGAAAATGTCAGCGACCGCCTGGGACCGGATTTTCAGCTGCCGCGGGTCAGTCGCGGCGCCGCTATCGCCGACTTCGATAATGATGGCGATCTCGACATTCTTGTGAACAACAACGGTCAGCCCTCTCAACTGCTGCGCAACGATGGAGGAAATGCCAACCATTGGCTGGAAATTTTTTTGATCGGCACAAAGTCCAATCGAGATGGCGTGGGCGCACGCGTCAAGGTATCGGCGGGCGACCTCGTTCTCTACGATCAGAGAAAAGGCGGTATGAGCTACCAGTCGACGCAAGATCCGCGCCTGCATTTTGGGTTGGGGCCTACTTCGACGGTGGATGCCGTCGAAATCCTCTGGCCCAGCGGAAGTGTGACCAAGTTACCCAGGCTTGAGAGCGACCAGATCATCGCCGTTAAAGAGGGTGCGGGAATCGTGGAGCGCCCCTTCCCACGTGTGCCTGCAAAATGAACACCTGTAGCGGACTGACCGATCGGCCTTCTCTGATGGCGAGTTATCGGTGCGGTGCGGCAGCCGGTTCATCCTCCGGCAGTACTGTGCCGGCATACCCGGCTCTGCGATCGCCGGGAGCGGAATGGATCCGCTCCGCCTGCTCGCGATTTAACTTAGACAGAACGGCGAGCGCGTCTTGTTCCTGTTGAAGGTCTCCGTGCCGCGCGTAAGCCTTCGCAAGGTTGGCGAAAATGGATGGGTCGCTGGGTTCAAGCTGCCGCGCGATTTCCAAGTGCACGATCGCGTCCGTTACACGGCCAGCCATCAGGTAGAGTCTGCCCAGAACAATCTGCGAAGCCGGATCGTTCGGCCTTTGCGTAACCGCTTTCTCCAGAGCCGCTTGCGCTTCCGTGAATTCGGCTTGACCCGGAGCTGCGCCGGAGCGAATCAATGCTTCCCCGAGAACCGTCAGCAACGCAGGATTTTCATACCCTTGCTTCACTGCTTCGCGCGCCGCCCGCACTGCTCCAGCAATGTCCCCTTCTAACAGCCGTTCGTGCGCGACGGCGAGATCACCGATTTCGCTGGAAGGGGCGAGCTTCTCCGCCAACTGAAAATCCTGTTTGGCTTGATCAAGTTGATCAAGTTGAGCAAGAAGCGTGGCTCGTTCGTAGTGGAGCCGCGCAGACTCCGGCAGATTTTGCAGTCCCATGGTCACGACTCTGAGCCCAAGAACGTAATCTTTGTGGTCCATGCAGGCGTCCGCCACGAACACATAGAGCCTTTCGTTTTGAGGCGACAACGCGGCGGCTTTCTGCAGAGACGCCCAGGCCTCTTGCGGTTGCGCATTGCCGATGTAGGCCTGCGTGAGAAGGTTCTCAATGTCGACACTGTCGCGTCCACCGCGGCGTAGATCATGCAAAATAGCAATCGCGGGAGTGAACTGGTTCGTTCCTACATAACAAAGAGCGAGGTTGAAAGTTGCTGCGTATTCATTGAGCGCTCGCCCTCGTGCGGCCAGCAGGTGCGGGATGGCTTCGTGAAACAGACCCTTGAGGGTGAGGGCGGTCCCGGTTTGAAGTTCTCTTTCAGCTTCCTGCTGAAACTCCAGCCCTGAGTCGCCTTCCCGCATCGCAGACTGATTATGGCTGCCCGCACCCGGCTGCCCGCCCGCGCCAACCTGGGCCCGCATTGCGAGACATTGCCACAAGACAATCGCGATCAGCAGCGCGACTGAAAACACATCGCGGCGAGCGCACTCTACTTCCATTTGCCCTGACCTTCCACAATCGTAACGTAGCGATCCACCGGCAGATCACTAACCCTCTCCGTCTTACCGCTGGGCTGCGGCCATTGTATTTCCACCCAGTCGATCTTGGTTCGTTTTCCCAGCCCTAAAACCATGCGCGGATCATGCGAAGAAAGATAACTGCCGCCGCCCACTTTGAATTGATGACGCTTCAATTCGCCGCTTTGATAGCTAATCCTCGCACCGATGGCATCGATATTCGCCTTGGTGCCCACGAGCCGCACGCCCAACCAGTGATTCTGCCGGCCAAGATTGTTGCGCAATAAAACGGGCGCAGCGTTGTTCTGGGTGACCAGTACATCCACTGCGCCATCGTTATCGAAGTCTCCCAAGGCTAAACCCCGACCGGAGAGTGGTCTGGAAAAGATCGGTCCACTCTTCTCGCTGACATTCTCAAAACTCTTCCTGTTGTTATGAAAGAGCAGCAACGGTTCAAGAAACTTCACGCCCTCCACTCTCTTGTCGACCTCATCATCCGGGTGGCCGTTGCAGAGGAACAGGTCGAGATCACCGTCGTTGTCATAGTCGAAAAATTTCAGCCCCCATCCGCTCATCATTCGTGTAGCAGCGCCGATACCCGTGGGATTGGCCACATCGCTGAAGACCTCGTTGCCATCGTTGTGATAGAGCGAGTACATCTCGTGGTCAACGTTGGCTTCGAACAAATCAATCCGGCCGTCTTGATCGTAGTCGGCCGCATCGACCCCCATACCCGAGCGCGGTTTGCCGAAAAGATTTACGCCGACACCGGCCAGCAATCCGATTTCCTCGAACCGTCCCTTGCCGCGATTGGCAAACAGGAAGTTGGGCACAGTGTCGTTCGTGACATAGAGATCCATTCGTCCATCGTTGTTGATGTCTGCAGCTACCACGCCCCAAGCCTTGGCTGGCGACTGCGAAATGCCGGATTCCTTGCTGACGTCGGTGAACGTGCCGTCGCCGTTGTTGCGAAACAGCCAGCACGGCATAGGATCGTAGATGCTCGGAATGCAGTAGAAACGCTCGCCGGTCAGGCGATCGCCGCAGAACTTGAGCTTAGCTTTGCTGTAGTCGACAAAATGGCACACGAACAGATCGAGCCGGCCGTCATTGTCGTAGTCGAACCACAGCGCGCTGGTCGCCCAGCCTGGTGCCGAAACCCCGGCCTTCGCGGTCACGTCGCTGAACGTGCCGTCTCCATTGTTGTGGTAAAGAATGCTGTGGGGATATTGCGTGACGTAGAGGTCTGGAAAACCATCGCCATCGTAATCACCCACCGCAACGCCCATGCCGTAAGCGTTTCCTGCCACGCCAGCTTTTTGCGTCACATCGGTGAAGGTGCCGTCCCGGTTGTTGTGATAGAGCGCATTGCGCAACGGCTGAACGGGCTCATAGAAATCGCACCGGCCACTGTTTACCAGATAGATGTCCATCCAGCCGTCATTGTCGTAGTCGAGGAAGGCACAACCGGCTCCGACCGTTTCCGGCAGATGAGCCATCGGGGAACGCCCGTTCACATGGACCCAAGAAATGCCGCTGACGGAGGCGGGGACTTCCTCGAATGCAGGCAGCAGCGGTTCAGACAGGGGAAAAACTGGAGGCGAGAGCATACCCGCCCCGCTCAGCGCACCGCCAATTCCGGTCCAGCCCAGCACCTTCAGAAAGCGACGGCGGGATGCCATGTTCCGACCATCGCATCGGCATTCCGCCATTCCATCAACCTCCGAGTGAAGCTGGGTGGGCATCACTTCGCCGTCGGCGTCCCCTGCGGATTCTTTGCCGCTGCCGATCGCTGCAACGCCATCTCCTGCTCGGCTTCCGGCTTGCGTCCGGTGCGGGCATAGGCCGCGGCCAGTTGGTAGTGTCCCGCCGGATCTTCCGGTTGCATCTTTACGTAGCTTCGCAGCGGTGCGATTGCATCCGCAAACTTCCCGGCCGAGTTCAGCGATATCCCCAGCGCCAGATACGCTTCCTGGAATCCTTCATCGAGCTTCGAAGCCTGCGAAAAATGCGTAACGGCATCGTCCCACTGCCCGGCTTGACGAGCGATCTCCCCCAGCATGAACTCGGCAGAGGCGTCATCGGGATTGACCTTCAGCTCTTCCGCGAATTCTGCTTTCGCATTCTCGGTGTCGGGCGGTGACTTCGCAAGAAAGATGCGCCCAATGCGATAGTGAATGCCAGACAAGTTCGGTTCCTGTTCGAGGATCCTCTTGTATTCGGCAACCGCTTTATCCCAGTTTTGCTGCGACTCGAAAGCTTCGGCGTCGAGTTGTTCCGCCTGATGCGACGTTGGGGCCGTGGACGCGAGTTCCTGCGCCGCGCGCGAGGCAAGCTCCGAGTACACATGCGTGGCGGTGAAGAGCACGTCAGGATCGTGCGGGAACTCACGGTTGAGCACGAGCAGTGCCTCGACGGCAGTGTCGGTCTGGCCCAGGCTCATGGCGCATCGGGCCGTCGACATCACGGCGCGATACCGGAGCCGTTTATCCGCCACATGCGCGGCCTTTTTCAGAATAGGCAATGCTTCGCGGCACCGCCCCCGCGCCGCGAGATTGATTCCCCGCTCAGCCGAGGAGGACGCGTCGACCGCTGGAGCCTTCGCCGGCGCCGCCTGGGCTTGGGAAAACACGGCGAGAAGGCCGCCGAAAAGAAAAAGGCAAAGGCAACCTCGAAAGAATCCGGCAACAGAAAGTGCAGCCCTGCAGAATCTAGACATGGAAAGAATCTGGAAACGGGTGATCAGCGCTTCGCGAAGTATATCCCGTGGTGTGCTTGCGATCAGTTCACCGTTTGGCAGGCGATCGCAAGCGATTCGCAAAAACCTCGTTCTAGTGTATACAATATCCACCATAAGCACACCTTGCTCTGAGTACGTGGAAGGAAATAATCCATGACCCGATCCGGCGAACTTTCTCGCAGACATTTTATGACCTCGGTGGCCGCCGCCGCCGGCTCAACTCTTATCCCTAAGGCGCTGATGGCAGTTCCTCCGCAAGACCCCGTCGTCGACACAACCCAGAAGGCAGCTAAGTCCACCAACCGAGAGAAAGTCACCTGGAAGGCGAGCCCGTTTCCTATGAAGCAGGTGCGATTAGGAGACGGACCCTGCAAAATCGCGATGGAGGCGGACCGCCAATATCTACATTCCCTGCCGCCCGATCGTCTGTTGCACACGTTTCGCATCAATGCCGGCATTCCTTCCTCGGCGAAGCCGCTGGGTGGTTGGGAAGCTCCTGACTGCGAACTTCGCGGCCACTATGCCGGCGGACACTATCTTTCCGCCAGCGCGCTGATGTATGCCAGCACCGGAGACGAAGATCTCAAGCAGAACGCCAACACCGTGGTGGCGGAACTGGGCAAGTGCCAGGCGGCATTGCAGAGCGGCTACCTGAGCGCCTTCCCTGTCGATTTCTTTGATCGCCTGCGCGAGCGACAACGCGTATGGGCGCCTTTTTATACGATTCACAAAATCATGGCCGGCCTGCTCGACATGTACGTTCATTGCGGCAACGAGCAGGCTCTCGAGATGGTCGAAAAAATGGCAGGCTGGACTGCGGGGTATACCGGCCCGCTCAGTTACGAACACATGCAGCGCATCCTGGGCACGGAGTTTGGGGGAATGGGCGAAGTTCTTTCCAATCTCTACGCAGTCACCGGCAAGGATTACTACCTCGAAGTCGCGCAGCGCTTCGATAAGAAGGCATTCCTCGATCCGCTCGCCGATCACCGCGACGAACTCAAGGGTCTGCACGTTAATACGCACATACCGCAGGTAATTGCCGCGGCTCGCTACTACGAACTTACCGGCGACCGCCGCTATCGCGATATCGCCGAGTACTTCTGGGACGAAGTCGTCAGCGAGCGCTGCTATTGCACGGGGGGCACGAGCAACCGCGAGTCATGGAACACCGACCCGGGCAAGCTCTCGACTGAACTTGGTCCGAGCACGACCGAGTGCTGCTGCGGTTACAACATGATGAAGTTGACGCGGCATTTATTCGGTTGGTCCCCCGATGCTCGGCTCATGGATTACTACGAGCGCACGATGTTCAACGACCGGCTCGGCACGATCAATCCGGAAGACGGCACCATGATGTACTACCTGCCGCTCGCGACCGGGTACTGGAAAACTTTCGGTAAACCGTTCGACTCGCTATGGTGCTGCACCGGCACCGGGTCGGAGGAATATTCCAAGCTGACCGACACTATCTATTTCCACAACAGTGATTCGCTCTACGTGAACCTCTACATCGACTCGCAACTCGAGTGGCCAGAGAAGGGACTGCGTTTCAAGCAGGAAACTCGCTTCCCCGAGGAACAGGGCACCACGATTACGGTCTCCGCCAAAAACCCCGCGCAACTCGGCATCAACCTGCGGATTCCGTATTGGGCACAGGGCGGCAGCGTAAAGATCAATGGTGCCGCACTCCCGGCGTTCTCCAGCCCCACCAGCTACCTAACGCTCAACCGCGTATGGAGGACTGGCGACAAGATTGAACTCAGTCTCCCCATGGGCCTGCATATTGACGCCATGCCAGACGACCAAACCATACAGGCCGCCATGTTTGGCCCTCTGGTGCTGGCTGGTCGACTCGACCCAGTTAAAAAGGAGATGAGTAACGGCGAATACGAACCCAAGCCCGGCGATCAGCAAAAAATACCGGACATTACCGCCGATGCCGCCAACCCTGCGGCTTGGATTGAACCGGATGGAAAGCAACCCCTCGCATTCCGAACCGTGGGGCAGGCGCAACCACTGACCATGGTTCCTCTCAACACCGTGTTCCACGAGCGTTACGTGGTTTATTGGAAGGTTGATAACAAGTCGGCTTAGGGTTTACTTGCCGCGGTTGCGGCAAGTGCAGCTCCACACTCAGCGTATTTCCTGTACCCCACCGTGCTCTATGGGCGGTGACGGAACCGAGGCGCCGTGAAGAAACCTGCTGGTGGTTTATTGCGGAGTGGAATTCTGGTTTTATGTGTGCTCGCCCTACCCAGCCTATCGAACGCGCAATGGGAGAATGAGCATGGGCACGCAATCGGCAAGGTCTCTGTCAAAGGAGACCTGGTGGTCATGGAACTGGATGACGGCGTGTTGGGCAAGGCAAATCTGTTTGACCTCCTCGGCCATACGCTACGTTTCACTCCGGAGAGTTCCCGCTACGGTATACAGAGTGGGGCCTTACAGTGGGACCCCGAGTTTGGCCCTGAACTCGCCGGCGCGGAAGTTACGCTCCATCAGTTCACATTTCCTTTCTCCGGTCACGAATGGAGCGCGTTCGGCGTGGGCTCGACTGGATCGATTCGCTTTGGCGCGCCGGAAACCAGCGACCGCCCTGGTCCTCGTGGACGCAGTGACGGAGGGGTATCGATTGGTCGCTTCGATCCGTTGGGAGAAGCAGCCAGCACCGTGATGGACAGCGCCCCGGCGATCTGCGTGTTCTTTAAGCCGCGGATGTCCGGGCCTCGCTATGTGAAGGAACTGGCGGATCGTGTGGTCGTCACCTGGGATCTCACGGAGCCTTTCGGAAATATCCAGGACTTCAGCTGGTTCAAGACGATCAATCGTTTTCAGGCCGTGCTCCATCGCGACGGGTCGATTGAAATGTCCTACAAGGAACTCGCTGCAAAGGATGCCATCGTGGGCGTCTACCCGTTACTCTCGGCAGCAGAAAAAACTTTAGCTAATCTCAGTGACGGGCCGCATCCCCAAGTGGCCGCGCACCTGGATGTCCGGAATCTTAAGCTCTCGGTCGTTGACGGTATCCTCTTAAAGGTCACGTTTGAAACGCGCGGGCCGGTGCTGCCGGAAGGCGATGCTGCAGTGGCGGGCATCTCCTATCGCGTCTTCTTTGACGCCCACCAACCGGTTGCCCCAACGGCCGATGCCGCCCACCCAACATTCGTTTGGACGGTGCTCGGAATCGCACCGCGACATCGCGGATCAAGATACATTGCATTCGGACCGGGCGTGTCGCGCGGGGTGAAGGCGACTGGGAATACGATCGCGCTACAGGGAGTGCTGCCGCCATCCCTTCGCGGGGTGGACCGCGTGGTCGTCTATGCTGAAGTCACCGCGCCAGGAATTTCCGGCAAGCCGGTCGAAAAACTCTCTTCTCAGATCGTTCGGTTATCTGGAATCCGCAGTCCCGAAGTTCACTTTTCTTCCCTCACGCGCAAGGACGGCCCTTTTGCAGTCGCGTACGAGTCGTTCCATTACCTGGCCTTGCCCAGAGCGGAGGATCTGGCCTGTACCGTAATCACAGGCTTGGGTGACAAATTCGATTTTCTTGCGTACTACTCCGACTTCCGGATCGATAACCAGGAAGCGGGCACTCCGAGTAACGGCCCCCGCGGAGGCAATGTGACCGGGATCGGAGAAACCGAGCGCGACATGGAAAGCTACTGCAGCCAGGGACGATTTCAATGGGGCTTCGTACAGCCCGTGTATGTCGACTCGAACCAAATGCAGGAACAGCCGCCCGAAGGAGCGCCCGTCGCAAGCGATCACGACGTCACCTTCTACGCTCGCCAACTGGGGGAGCGGACCCCTGATGGAAGGCCTCTTCCATACAACTACGCGATGTCGCAGATTGGCCATGAGCTCGGCCATCGCTGGACGGCATCGGTGTCCGCAAAAGTTGGCGGCGAAACAATTCCACTGGGCCCCGTCCACTGGGCGCGCGGGTTGCAGGCTCCCGTGGCATTTCCCTATCAGAGGCCGACCGAAGCATCCGCCATGGGAGGCGGAGTCTGGCAGGACAACTTTGATGGCACCTACACTCAGCTCGATGACGACTATTACGTGCCGGCGACCGGGTATTCCTATCTTGACCTCTACTTGATGGGGCTGATCTCTGCGGCAGAGGTGCCGGACTTCTTTATGCTCAACAATCTGACGCCCGCCGGTAAGGACGCCAATGGGCACCCTATTTTCAAGGCTGACCGAACGAAGGTGACGATTCAAGAGGTGATTGCCAACGAGGGCCCGCGCCTGCCCGATGTCGATCATTCCCAAAAGAAGTTCAACACAGGGATCGTACTGGTGGTCGAGCACGGGCAGAGCCCGAGCCTTGCACTTGTCGAGCGAGCTGGCGCGATTCGCCGCCAGTGGATTGATTATTGGGAGACGACAACCGGACATCGGGCGTCTATGACCGCAAATCCGCGCTGAGCCTGTGGACTGAAGTCTGACTGCAGAGACTGGACGCGTCGAGAATAAGACCTGCGATATTGGAGAAAATGAACATGATTGGAGAAAATGAACATGGCCTTCCGCGTTCAGCTTGCCGTGGGTCGTATGATTCTAATCTGCTGCCCCCTCATACTGATGCCCCCGCAGGCGCCCGCACAGAATCACTCGACTGCTATGGCGGCGTCCGAAACTCGACGCCAGCAGCTGCTATCTCTGTTCGACGAGGAATGGCAATACCAGCTGCGCACCCGCCCCGAGTGGGCCACCATGATGGGGAACCGTCGCTATAACGATCGCCTGAGTGACGAATCTCCCGAGTTCTTCCAATCCGATGTCGAGCAGAAACGGAAGTTCCTGGCCCGCTTCGAGGCCATTGACCCTGCAGGCTTCTCGGCGCAAGACACGCTGAGCCGCGAACTGATGATTCGGGGATTGCAGCAGGAAATCGAAGGGTTTCAGTTCAAGCATTGGGAAATGCCGGTGAACCAGATGGGCGGCCTGCACCTGGAACTGCCCGACATGGTCGCGCTGACGCCGTTCAATACGGTTGCCGACTACGACAATTATCTGGCGCGATTGCATCAGATTCCGCATGCGTTCGATCAAACAACCGCCAATATGCGGCAAGGTCTGCGCGATGGCCTGATGCCTCCGCGCTATCTTCTGGAGAAAGTTGCAGCCGAAGCCGACGACGTCGCAAGCAAGACCGGAGAGCGAAGTCCGTTTGCCAAACCGGTGAAGGAGTTCCCGTCGGGCGTCGCTTTGCCCGAGCAAAAGCGGTTACGGGAGGCGGTTCTCGCCGCCATCACGGATCAGGTGGTTCCCGCTTACCAGCGCTTCGCGACTTTTGTGCGCAACGACTATGCGCCGCACGGCCGCACCGACCCGGGAATCTGGTCTCTTCCCGACGGCGCTGCACGCTATCGCTTTGCCATCCGCCGAATCACCACCACCGATAAAACTCCGGAGGAAATCCATGCTCTCGGGCTGAAACAGATCGATGAAATCGAAACCGAAATGCTTGCCGTCGCGCACAAGCTGGGATTCAAGGACCTGGCCAGTCTGAACGATCACATCCGGAACGAACGGCGTTTTTATGCGACCTCTGGCCAACAGGTGCTCGATCTCTACACGAACTATGCGCGCGGCATGGAGCCCGAATTGCCAAAGCTCTTCGGTCACCTGCCCAAAAGCAAGCTCACGGTGATTCCGATGGAAGCTTCCCGCTCCAAAAATGCCGTGCCAGCGGACTACACCGACGGCTCCGCGGATGGTTCGCGCCCCGGCCACATCAACGTGAATGAGTGGAATCCCGAGCACCGATTGGTGCTGAATATCGAGGCCATCGCCTATCACGAAGGCATTCCCGGTCATCACCTGCAGCTCTCCCTGGCGCAGGAGATGCAGAACCTGCCTGCGTTCCGGCGTCACGCGGGCTACACCGCGTTCGTCGAGGGCTGGGCGCTCTACGCGGAGCGACTCGGAAAAGAAGTGGGCCACTATCAGGATCCCTACAGCGACTACGGTCGTCTGGAAAACGAAATGTGGCGCGCCATCCGTTTAGTGGTCGACACTGGCGTGCATCAACAACATTGGTCTCGCGACCAGATGGTGGAATACTTCCATCGCTACACCGCCATGGATGAACCGAACATTCAAAGCGAAGTCGACCGCTACATCGCGTGGCCCGGCCAGGCGCTGGCCTACAAGCTGGGACAACTGGAGATTCTTAAATTGCGCGAAGACGCGCGCCACAAACTCGGCGACAAATTCGATGTCCGCGCCTTTCACGATGAAATTCTGGGCAATGGTGCGCTTCCGCTTGACGTATTGGACTCAGAAGTGAGCGAATGGATCGACAGTCAGGCAAAGCAATAAGTCTGATGGCCCGTCGAAACCGGGAGGATGATCTTATGGATCGGAGGGACTTTATTAAAAAAGCAGCAGCCACCACCGTTGTCAGTTCGCTGTCCACGAAGCTGTCTCACGGCGCGGCCGATTCGTTTCCCTACCGCGTTTTGGGCCGCACCGGCGAGAAAGTCTCATTGATTGGACTGGGAGGCTACCACCTCGGGATGGGAGCGGACGAACAGGAAAGCATTCGCATCATTCGAACCGCGCTCGACAGTGGAGTCACCTTCCTCGATAACTGCTGGGACTACAACGGCGGAGTCAGCGAAGTCCGCATGGGAAAGGCTTTGCGAGATGGCTACCGGCAGAAAGCTTTTCTCATGACCAAAGTCGACGGGCAGACCAGAAAAGCCGCCGAACAACAGCTGGAAGAATCGTTACGCCGCCTGCAAACCGACTCCATCGATCTATTGCAATTCCACGAAGTCATTCGCGAAACCGATCCCGCTCACATCTTCAGCGAAGGCGGCAGCATGGAGGCGGCGCTCGCGGCGAAGAAACAGGGAAAGATCCGATACATCGGTTTTACAGGACACAAGAATCCGGATATTCACCTCAAAATGCTGGAGACGGCTTTCGCCCACGACTTCACATTCGACGCTGTGCAAATGCCGCTGAACGTCATGGATGCCCACTATAAGAGCTTCGAACAGAAGGTGCTTCCGGTGCTGGTGAAACACAACATGGGAGTGCTCGGCATGAAGCCCATGGGCGACAAGATTATTCTCCATAGCAAAACCGCCACGGCCACCGAATGTCTGCACTACGCGATGAATTTGCCGACCAGCGTCGTGATCACGGGCTGTGACTCCTTACCGATTCTTCAGCAGGCTCTCGATGCTGCCCGCAGCTTTAAACCGATGGGCAAGGAAGAGGTCGCTGCTCTGTTGGGCAGAACGGCATCGGCCGCGGGTAGAGGAGAGTTCGAGCTTTACAAGACCACTCACGACTTCGATGGAACCTATCAAAACCCGCAGTGGTTGGGTTAGAGACTGAATCCAGCAGCCTCGATAGTGAGCGGCGAATTGCCCGGGAAATTGCGGTGCTCACTGCGACCGTGTTCCTTTAGAACGAAACCTCGAGAGGCCTTCCCTCAAACGTGAGGCTGCGCTTGGTTTCTGCCATCTGCACGACCATGTTTTTTGATCCGGGCGGCAGCATCCGCGAGCCGGGAGCCAATCGCAGGCTGAATAATCTGTTCCGATCGTTCCACTCCATTTGGATTCCCATCCACTCTCCCTTGCGATAGTCGAAAGAGGCGCCGTCATCTTCGTAAAGCAAGAACGAAGAATCGGAGCCTGGATAGATTGCAACGGAAAGGGGCTCGTCGCTCTTCTCGGCGGTGAACTGCTTCACCGGTCCCAGTGGCAGGATCGATCCCCCGCGCACGTAAAGCGGTATGGTTTCAAGGTCCACCGGTCGGCTGATTTCGCGCCCTCCGTCGAGACGCTCATGGGTCCAAAAATCATACCAGTCGCCGCGCGGGAGGTAGACTCGACGAGAGGTTGCGCCCTTCTCGACCACTGGAGCAACCAGCACGCTCCTCCCCCACAAATATTCGTCTCCACACTCGACGGCTCTGGGATCGTCGGGAAAGTGCAGCCACAACGCGCGCATGATCGGCATTCCTGTGGTGGCACAGTCATGCACCGCGCTGTAGAGATAGGGCAACATGTGGTAGCGCAGTTCCAAATATTTCCGACAAATTGGTTCTACTCGGGTATCGTGGAGTTGGGTCGAATCCGGAATGGAAGCCCCATTGTAATTTCTGATTTCTACCGGACCGGGATCTCCGGTGTTCCATCCCCATGGCAACCGCAACTTCCAGGTACGGCCATGACAACGAAACAGCGGACAGAACGCTCCGAACTGAAACCACCGCACATATAACTCGGCGGTAAATTCCGGAGTGGGAACAAACCCTCCGATGTCCGTGCCCCAATAGGGAATGCCGCTGAGCGCGGTGTTCAGAGCGATCGGCACATGAGTCTTCAAGGTTTCCCAGGTGGAGTAAACGTCGCCCGACCAGAGAAACGAAGCATACCGCTGCATGCCGGCGTAGCCATTGCGATGCAACGCATAAGGGCGCTCGTTCGGCCGATCCAGTTGCGGGCCTTCCCAGTACATGCGATTGCGGACGAGCCGGGATGCAATGTCGAGTGGATCGCCTTCATCAGGCCACCACCCGTCGATGCCCATGGCAAAGTCTTTGCGGTGAGCATCCCAGTAACAACTTGCCGATTCTTCGTCGAAGCGCGAGACCTCGCACGGATCGTGAACTGTGCCGCGCAGGCGGTCGGAGAGAATTACTGCGTGCACCACAGCGCGAAAATGGTCGCGGTGCAACTCGTCGAGAATTTCTTTGGGGTCAGGAAAGACCCGGGAATTCCACACAAATGAGCCGTTTTCCGTGTTCCAGCCACTCGGACAAAACCCTGTGCCGAGATAGATCAGAGCGTCGCACGGCAGTTTTTTTTCGCGGAAGGTCTTCGCTTCGGCCAGCACTTCTTCACGACTGGCAAGCGTGCGATGAGACTGTTGATACCCGAAACTC
>DATDGM010000012.1:0-18020 GCA_036522075.1 Candidatus Sulfotelmatobacter sp. | reverse complement strand
GTCCCTTGGCCAAATAGGCGGCCGGTTCCAATAAGCGGAAGTCTTTCTCGTCCTTGATAACGAGCACGATGATGGGCGCGCCGGGATCGATTTGCAGGTGCGGAAAGAATTTTTGAAACACCGACCGCATCCGCTCGAACTGGTCAGCCACACGTCGAGCCTGTTTCTCGTTAGAATTTGTGACGACCACGAAGTGCGGGCTGCGCACTTGCACCCAGTTCTCTTCTTTGTCCCGCGCAAGCGCTCCCGTAGTCGAGAGCAGAGCAACAAACAGCAGAAGGAATTTCCGCATGGCGCGCACCCCAGGCTTAGAGATATCGCTCAGGCGAGGAGGATAAGTCAAATGAATTGAGTGCCACGAGATTGTCTAAGTTCGGGCTATTCTGCCCGTCCAACTGGGTATTTACTCGGATATCCTTATTAGTTGCCAGAGGGCCTGACGGAGAAGGCTTACAAGGTATTGGCAGCTGCAGCCGCTAGGGTTTGGCCTCACTCAGGCCCACAATTTTCGCCGAAGCGCGGAACTTTCTGTAGTCGCGGTAGGTCTGTTCGCCATCCATCTTATAGCCTTTGAGCAACGCTACGCGCGCGTCCAGTTTGAAAGTGACGTGGCGGGGCAGCCACACTTCGTCGTTGACCCGCGTCTGTTCCAGCACGACCCGCGCGCCTTTGTGGATGCGCGCCAGCACCCAACCAAACGAGATCGTCTCAATGGCCTCAACGTCCATCTTGGCCAGCTGCAAATCTTCTTGGTCGATCCACACCCGCCCGTGAAACTTGGGCAGGAACTTCGCGTCCTTCATGTGCGGCTCGTATCCCGGACGCGGCTCGCCATCGATCACCCAGGTCTCGCGTCCGCCCACCAGTTCCGTGCCCACCAGTTTGAAGTTGTAGGCGTCGGCGATTTCGCGCACGAACTTGCGGCCGTCTTCCCGGTCTTTTTCTTCTTTCTCTTCCCGTTTCTTACGCGCTTCTTCGGGCTCGTTCTTGCGCTTGTCGACGATCTTCTGGATTTTCTCTTCTTCTTTGTCCTTGTCTTTTTCCGAGAGCGGCTTGTCGTCCTTTTCAATTAAGCGCTGCACCTGCTCGCCGTACAGTTCCATGACTTCGAAAGTTTTCGTCTCGGTCGACTTCTTGTTTCCTTTGCCATCGAGTTGGTTTTCCACATCGCGTTCAATGTAGGTGTAGTCGCGCAGCCGCTTGTCGTTTTCCTCATCCTTGCCGGCGACCACGCGGAACAACTCCTGCATCTGCTGCTCCGACAGCGCTCCCTTGGCATCCGGCGTCAGGTCGAGTTTCGCGGCGGCGTGCGGGTCGGGTTTCGCGTCGATCACGGGAGACGTGCTGGCCGGCACCGAAGGGGGTGGGTCGGCTTGTTCCTGTTGCGCGACCGCCGGCAAGCAGAAAAGCAGGCCGGAAGCCAGCGCGCGGAGGAGTCCCTGGATGCTCATGCTGTTAGTTAACACGGTTGGATGCGAAAAGTATTACAGCGGGAAAAAATTTCGATCAGGGCGACGGCATCCCGACGGCAGGTTAATTCCATGCGAACACGCGGACCTGAGCTTTGGAGCAACAGATGGAAGTGCGCGCCGTGGGCGATCTGTATTGCGTGAGGTGTGACAGTTTTAAAAGATTTGTAAAGGTGCGGTTTCACAGAAGCTTGCCATCACGGGATGGCAGTGGGGGAGATTGTTGCAGGGCAAGCTGCCCGCAGGTACGCCCAATGATTTCCCGGGCGGGGCTGGCCTCGACGAATTGAAAACCGTAGCGAAATGCGTTCCGCTGGCGAACCACTGCTGGCACCTCGACACTGCCCAGCGCCACGTCAAACTCCAACCGGACCACCGCTTCCAACGGGACCTCAACCTTCAGCATGGCGGAGATGCCGGATTCGCTGATGTCGACCGTGTGCCCGCGCACCACCGGGCTGTTGCGGGCATAGATCCTTAGCTCGACCTCGAGCTTAAATCGGGGATGGCGACGCGCATCCGCTGCCGCTTGCATCTCGTGAACTCTGTGCTGGTGTCCAAGTTCCAAGAGTCCGACTCCTCATGTGGGCCGCGGATGAGTCCCTGTGAGCGTTGCAGGACTCGGCTGCGTGCGCGGCGCGCCACTGAGTTGAATCGGCGCAAACCTATGGAAACTTTAACCACTACATAAGCAAATTCTAACCTTACGCCACACGTCAAGCTTCTGCGACGTGGGTCACTTCTTCAATGCTTTCCCCAAACATTCCGCGCGAAACAGGCGCTCGTCGACGCGATGCAGCCGTTTCGCCTGGGCAGGCGTAACGACGGGGTAATGTTTGACATCGAACAAGTGATAGACCACAAACCACACGGGCTTTTCCGTGGTCATCCAGTTCTGGCGGTCAAAGCGCTTCAGGTTCACCGGATCCGAGAAACGCCGCAGCGTCCGTTCCCGCCGCATGTTGCAGTAGTGGTTGAAGTAACTGAGAGCCAGTTCGCGTAGCGTACGATGCACCGGCTCGCGCCATCGGCATCCGCTGAAGTTCGACTTCGCGACCGCGCCCCAGAAACCGTTCTCGCGAAAAATGGCGATCACGTGGTCGGTGTCCTGTTCCGCTTCAAAATCCAGCAGCAGCGGGGGATGTCCGTTGGCCCGCAGCGCCGCGGCGGCGAAGATTGCGCCTTCCAGGCAATGTGCCGTTTCCTCAGCCAGCACCTTGCGCGGCGACCACGCCGTATCTTCCAGATGATAGGGCATGGCATCCAGGAATTTCTGAATGCCGTGGGGATCTTTCAGGCTACGCAACTTGCGCAGCTCTTTTGGCGTAAAGCCATTCGTGGAACCGGAGTGGTTGGTAGTCATTCGTTAGGTGGTTCGGCCTTTCTGTCGTGCCGCCTGAAGGGCTCTAACTAAGCCCAATAGCGTTTCTCTGCCATCTCTGGGGTGTTTCTTTGCGTCCTCTGCGGTTTAAGATCTGGCTGCCGAAAACACGATCCCCAGCTCCCGCGGAGTATCCACCAGCACATCCGGAGGCTCCTGTTCCAGCGTATGCGGCGCAAACCCGTACCTGACGCCGACGGTGTGCAGCCCGGCATTTTGCCCAGTGAGGATATCGATGTGCGAATCGCCCACCATCGCGGCCTGCTCGGGCCGAATGCCATGTTCGTTGACCAATTTGCGCGCGCCCTCGGGATCGGGCTTCTTCGACCCAAAACTGTTGCCGCCATAAATCTGCGAAAAAAAATGCCCCAGCCCGAGAGCCTCCACAATCGCCCGCGACGGATTCACCGGCTTGTTTGAAAGCACCGCCATCTTTCGCGCCATCCCGTTCCCTGAACTCTGAATCACCGCCAGCGCTTCGGCAACTCCGGGATACACGGTCGTGTGGTCGAGCTTGTGTGATCGATAATAAGAAAGAAAAAACTCCAACCCTTTGTGCACCAGAGCTTCGTCCACAACCTCGCCGCCCAGCGCCCGCTGAATCAGGACCGGCGCTCCATCGCCCACGTAGCTGGCAATCACCTGTTCGGGTAACCCCGGCCGCCCAATGTGCCGCAACGCTGCGTTTACTGCGTGCACCAGGTCGAGGCGCGAATCGATCAGCGTGCCGTCGAGGTCGAAAATCACCAGTTTGATGGTTTGCGGGTCGAAGGCGCGGCGGGTTCGGATCATTTCCCTCCAGAATAAAGCACCCCGCCCTCAGCCGTCAGCACCCAGCTGCCGCCAATTTGCATGTATTCGATGTTTCTGGTATTATCGAAACATGTCGCCATCCACATCGGTCAAAAGCACAGCGCGCATTGCGAAGTACGCCGACATGTTCTCCGCTATGGGCACCGAGCCGCGCCTGCGCATTATGCAGTTGCTGCTCTCGGCGCATCCCGCAGGGCTCGTCGTTGGCGATATTCAATCCGAACTCGAAATCCCTAACTCGACACTCTCTCATCACCTGGACAAACTGAGAAACGAAGACCTCGTCGACGTGCAGCGCGAAGGTACATTCCTGCGCTACACCGCCAACACCGAAGCCTTGCAGGAACTCCTGCAATTCCTCTATGCCGAGTGCTGTACCCGCAACAAGGCTCTCAAGCCGGAAGCGATCATTCAAATCTGCAGAAATGAGTCAGCATGAACACCGCGAACATGAACATAACGGAAACCACCGCCCTCAAAGACGTCGTAAAACAGAAATACGCTGAAGCGGCTCTGCGGGTGAAGCCGGCAGGCAGTTCCTGCTGCGGCGCCGCTCCGGGCAACGGCTGCGATCCGATCACGACGAGCCTTTACGATTCGTCCCAGGCCGCACAGATTCCCGAAGAAGCCCTATTGGCTTCGTTCGGCTGCGGCAATCCCACCGCCCTCGCCCAGTTGAATCCGGGCGAGACTGTCCTGGATCTCGGCTCCGGCGGCGGTATCGATGTCCTGCTCTCTGCCCGCAGAGTCGGTCCCACGGGCAAAGCCTATGGTGTCGATATGACCGACGAAATGCTGGCCCTTGCCCGCGATAACCAGCGCAAGGCGGGCATCGACAACGTCGAGTTTCTGAAAGGAGAGATCGAGAGCATCCCACTCCCCGACAATTCGGTGGACGTCATCATCTCCAATTGCGTCATCAATCTTTCCGCCGACAAAGATAAAGTCCTGCACGAAGCTTTCCGTGTGTTGAAGCCCGGAGGCCGCATCGCCGTGTCCGACGTTGTGACTCGCGGCCAGATGCTGCCCGAGATTCGCCAGAGCGTGATGGCGTGGGTGGGCTGCATCGCCGGCTCGCTGGAAGTGAATGAATATCGCAGCAAGCTCGCGGCCGCTGGATTCGAACAGATTGAGATCGAGCCCACACGAGTGTACCGCGCCGAAGATGCGCGCGAATTTCTCTCTGGGCAGGGAATTGACGTCGACGCCATCGCTCCCCGGGTTGACGGTAAATTCCTCAGCGCTTTCCTCCGCGCCACAAAGCCGAGCAAACCGCAGGCTTGTTGAGGTCCAACGTGCTGCAACTGATTGGGGCCGTTCTCGGAAAAAGCGATGCCAAAACATTTCAACCTGCTGTTCCTGTGCACTGGAAAACTCGGCACGCTCGATCATGGCCGTGGCGCTGCTGAACTTCAAAGGCCGGCCCACGTTCACGGCTTATAGCGCGGGCAGCCATCCCGCGGGCAGCCATCCCGCGGGAAAGGTCCGTCCCGAAGCGCTGCGCGAACTTGAGTTTGCGCGTACCCATTCCGCGACGCGTTCGTTACCATCGAGCGCAGAATCGACTTGTTCCTGAGCCTTCCGCTCGCCAGTCTTGACGAATTCGCGCTCAAAGGCGAACTGCACAAAATCGGGGAGCAGTGAACATCCTTTTAGTCAGTTACACTGCCATTCATGCCTGGCAAGCGCAGCTTCGAAGACCAACTCGCTGCTCTCGATGCCTTGCGCTACGGCCCGCACGCAACCGCGGTCGCGCCGCTGCGCAAGGCACTCGGCCATCGCAACAATTATGTCGTCGCCAAGGCCGCCGATCTGGTTCGCGAATTCGCGCTCGCGGAATTGATTCCCGACGTACTCACCGCTTTTGACCGCTTCTTCGCCGACCCCGTCAAGTCGGACCCGCAATGCTGGGCCAAGAATGCGTTGAGTCGCGCCTTGGCCGGCTTCGAGCATCAGGATGCCGAAGTTTTTCTCCGCGGCATGCGGCACATTCAGCTCGAACCGGTTTGGGGAGGCCGCTCCGACAGCGCGGGCTCTTTGCGCGGCACCTGCGCTCTGGCCCTGGTGCAGTGCTGCGGCCTGCCGGAACCCGAGTTGCTGCGCCACCTGCTCGAACTCTTCAGCGATAAGGACAAATCCGTCCGTGTGGAAGCCGTTCGCGCCGTCGAGCAGGTTGGATCATCCTCCGCCGCTCTGCTGCTGCGCCTGCGCGCGATTCTGGCCGCCCATGGACCAGCGCACGATCCTGAGGGTGAGCCGGAAGTTCTCGGCGCCTGCTATGGCGGCATTCTCCGCCTTGAAGGCAAGAGTACGATTCGCTGGATTGCCCGCTTTCTCGCCGCCGGAGACGATATCTCCGCCGAGGCCGCCTTGGCCATCGCTTCGGACCGTTCGCCCGAAGCGTTCAGCGTCCTCCGGGAGCGCTTCGTCGACGATTCTCATTCGCATCTCTCCGATCCCGCGTCCGACAAATGGTTTCGCTCCGTACTGCTTTCTGCGATTGCGCTCACGCGCCAGGTCGAAGGTGTTGATTTCCTCCTGGGGTTGGTCCGCAGCGAGTCTCTCCATGCCGAGGCAGCCATCGAAGCCATCCTCCGGTCCGGGCCCTCCGCGGAAACCACAAGACAGCTCGACAATGCCGTCTCCGGCAACGCGAGGCTGGCTCGCATCGTAGCGGTCCACCGGGAGCAGCACTCCTGAGCCTGCTGGTGGTAACCAAAAGATTTTTTTGTAGTTTCCGGCGATGGCTGAAGCATTTACAATGCAACAGGTTTATCCGAATCTGCACCTCACTTGGAAGCGGCTCGGTCCGGCTGAACCCGGGAACGGTTCCGCGAATCTATTCATATAGGCACTCGCTCATACAGGTACGACGGTAAGCGGATGGCGACCACAAAAACCGACCCTAAACTCGGCATCACTGCCAGCGGCGCCAGGAAGTCCACGAATTATGAAGGACTTACCCGTGAGCGCCTGATCGAAGCCTATCGCTTCATGTATATGTCCCGGCGCATCGACGACCGGGAGATCCTGCTCAAGCGCCAGCAAAAAATCTATTTCCAGATGTCGGGCGCAGGTCACGAAGCCATCGGCGTGGCTGCTGGGCTGGCTCTGAAGCCCGGCTACGACTGGTTCTATCCTTACTATCGCGATCGCGCGTTGTGCCTCACCTTAGGCGTGAAGCCACTCGACATGTTTCTGCAGGGCGTGGGCGCGGCCTCCGATCCCAGTTCCGGCGGACGGCAGATGCCTTCGCACTGGAGCTATCCGCGGCTGAATATCGTCACGCAATCTTCGCCGACCGGCTCGCAGATTCTGCAGGCGGTGGGGTGCGCAGAGGGTGGCCGCTATTTTTCGCAGCGTCCTAAAGCCGCCGAGATTCCTGCCGGGGCCGACGACTATCGTCAGTTCAAGAATGTTAGTTTCCAGAGCGATGAAGTCACCTACGTTTCACTGGGCGATGGCACCTCAAGCGAGGGTGAATTCTGGGAAGCCCTGAACGCCGTCGCCCTGCGCAAGTTGCCCGTAATTTTCTGCGTGGAAGACAACGGTTACGCCATCTCGGTTCCGGTGGAAGTGCAGACGGCTGGGGGCAGCATTTCGCGCCTGGTTTCCGGCTTTCCGAATTTTCATTTTGAGGAAGTCGATGGCACCGACCCGGTCGCGAGCTACGCCGCCTTCGAGCGCGCCGCGCAATATTGCCGTGGAGGGCATGGGGCGGCGTTTGTGCACGCCCACGTGATCCGTCCTTATTCGCATTCGCTTTCTGATGATGAGCGCCTGTACCGTCCCGATGTCGAGCGCGAGCGCGATGCTGCGCGCGATCCTGTGACTCGCACGCAAATGTTTCTTCTGCGCGAGGGGATACTCGACGAAAAGGGAATTACGCAACTCGAAAAGCAGGTAGAAGAAGAGCTGCAGATTGCGGTCGATCAGGCCCTTGCAGCCTTGCCTCCAGCGCCTGAGACGATCACGAAATATTTGTACTCGCCAGACGTGGACCCAACCTCGCCCGCCTTCGCGACCCAACCGCTGGAACCGCCTGCAACCGCCGACGGCAAAAAGCCGCCCGCGAAGACCATGGCCGATCTGATCAACTCAACGCTGCGCGACGAGATGAAGCGCGACGAGCGCATCCTGATCTTCGGCGAGGACGTGGCCGATTGCAGCCGCGAAGAATATCTCAAGCGCAAGCTAGTCAAAGGCAAGGGCGGAGTCTTCAAACTCACCTTCGGCCTGCAGAACGAGTTCGGTCCGGATCGCGTGTTCAACTCTCCGCTGGCCGAGGCCGCCATCGTAGGCCGCGCCACCGGGATGGCTACGCGCGGGCTTAAGCCGGTGGTCGAGATTCAGTTCTTCGACTATATCTGGCCGGCGATGATGCAGATTCGCGACGAACTCACCGTGGTCCGCTGGCGCTCGAATAACGGTTTCTCCTGTCCGGTGGTGATCCGCGTGGCCATCGGCGGATACCTTACCGGCGGCGCCATTTATCATTCGCAATGCGGCGAGAGCATTTTTACGCATATGCCCGGCCTGCGCGTCGTGTTCCCGTCGAGCGCGCTCGATGCCGCTGGTCTGCTGCGCACCGCGATCCGCTGCGACGATCCCGTGTTGTTTCTCGAACACAAGCGCCTATACCGCGAAACCTACGGCCGTGCACCGTATCCCGGCCCCGATTACATGATTCCCTTCGGCAAGGCGAGGGTCGTGCAACTGGGTACCGATCTCACCGTGATCACCTACGGCGCAGTCGTGCCCCGCGCGCTGCAGGCCGCGCAAAAACTCGAACGTGAAAACGGTGTAAAAGTCGAACTGATCGACCTGCGCTGCCTGAATCCGTTTGATTGGGAAACGATCGCGGCCTCCGCCGAAAAAACCAACCGCGTGTTGGTCGCCTATGAAGATTCGCTAAGCTGGGGATATGGCGCCGAAATCGCCGCTCGCATCGCCGACCAGCTCTTCGACAAACTCGACGCCCCGGTCCGCCGCGTAGCCGCCGCCGACACTTTCGTCGCCTACCAGCCCATTCTCGAAGACGCCATCCTGCCCCAGGCCAATGATTTGTTCCGGGCCATGAAAGAACTGGCGGAGTACTGAAAGGCAGCGGCCCAGGGGTCAGTGGCCAGTAAAAGCGTTTGCCACGGATTTCCGCGGATCTTCACGGATAACGAAAACTCGAACTTCAATCGAGGTAATCCGCGCAAATCGGTGGAAGGGGATTGAACTGGGCACTGACCCCCGACCACCGTGACTTATTCCCCGAACAGCATGCTGTAAATTCCTCCGCCGAGCGCGCCGCCAATGAGCGGAGCCACCCAGAACAGCCACAGCTGCTGCAAGGCCCAGCCTCCGGCGAAGACTGCGGGACCGGTGCTGCGTGCCGGGTTGATGGACGCGTTCGTCACCGGAATGGCCACCAGGTTGGTCAGCGTCAGGCAGAGTCCGATGGCGATGGGGGCGAGTCCCTTAGGAGCGCGGTTGTCGGTCGCGCCCATAATTACGATCAGGAAAAAAGCCGTAAGCACTACTTCGGCCACTAGGCACGCGAGCAGCGAGTAGCCGCCGGGAGAGTGCTCGGCGTATCCATTCGAGGCGAAGCCGTTGTGCACGTCGAAAGTCGGGAGTCCGCTGGCGATCACGAAGAGGACGCCCGCCGCCGCGATCGCACCCACCACCTGGGCGATCACGTAGTGCGGCAATTCCTTGGCAGGGAAGCGCTTGCCCACCGCCAGGCCCAGGCTGACCGCAGGATTCAAATGGCAGCCGGAAATGTGTCCGATGGCGTAGGCCATGGTCAGCACAGTGAGGCCGAAAGCCAGGGCCACTCCGGCATAGCCGATGCCAACGTTGGGAACGCCCGCGGCCAGCACGGCCGCTCCGCATCCGCCCAGGACTAGCCAGAAGGTTCCGAAGAATTCCGCGAGTGCGCGTTTCGTGAGAGGCATTGGGAGATCTCCTTACGGGAATGGAGTTGTGAATTACGAGGCCCGGTTTTCTGGAGCAAGGCAGCGTAGCACAACCGGACCCACGGCAAAACAATTTAGGTTGAATGACGAACCGGGGGTGTGGGGTTGGGCTTAGGCGCTCGGCCGTTAAGCTGGATATTCTTCGCCCCACCCGAAAAGCGGCTGCGCTCAGAATGACACCCAGTGGGGTTTGAATTCTGAATTAAATTGCGGCAAATACCGACGAGCAGGGGTCTATTGACAAAGTTACGGAACCGTTCGGTGCCGCATATTGTGCGTAACGGTTCGGTTACGTATAACGCGTAGCCCTTTGGTTACGTATTCGGGGCAGGTTACGAAGGCTTTTTCCGCAACGTGATCCACGTTGCCCGTTCCAGGAAATGGATGCTACGCTCGAAGCAGGTGCCTCCCGCAAACGCAGATTCCGTGAACTCCCGTCCGTCCGGCGGCGGCCCGACGCAATGGTTGCGATCCGCCTCGGCGGATGTGTGGGTGAAGTTCCTGCTGGCACTGCTGGGACTGGGACTGGCCTTTGCCGCTGCACTTTTTTCCACCGTGTCGCGCGACGCGGGCAACGTGTGGGCGACCGTGATTCTGGCATCGGCATCGCTGGTGCTGGCCACGGTTGTGGGACTGGTTACCGTGCCCTATCTCGCGCGCCGCGTGGCCATGGAGCGGCTGCGCGAAACCTTCGACTACGAAATCAACAGCGCCGGCGTGATCTATGTGCTGGTCACGCTGGTGATCGGCATCGCCGCGCTCAACACGGGAAACAACCTGCTCTACATCGTGGTTGCAGCCATGCTGGCGGCCATTCTGGTTTCAGGGATGGTTTCGGCCATGGTGCTGCGCTGGCTGGAACTTGATGTGCGCTTGCCGGAGCATGTGTTTGCCGGGCGCGCCGTGCCCGGGAGAATTGTCTTGCGCAATCCGCGCCGATATTTGCCTTCGTTTTCAGTTTTTGTGTTGTCCACGCGCAAGAGCCGGAAGAAGCCCGAAAAGCAGTGGCGTTGGGAAGCGACCACGTTCGCATTCCCGTTCAACCGCCCGCAGGAAGAGCAGTGGCTGCGGCTGCCCGACCGCCGGTTGCGGCGCGTGACCATCGCTCCCGACCCGCCCGGAATTTTTCCTGGCATCGCGTACTTTCCGTTCTTGCCGCCACAAAAAGAATTGTCCGCCGACCTCGAACTTCTGTTTGAACAGCGCGGCCGCTACCGCGAAGGCAGCTTCGGTGTGGCCACCCGCTTTCCGTTTGCGTTCCTCACTAAAACCCGTCACGTGGCGCTGCCGCGAGAGGTCCTGGTCTATCCGCGGATCGAGCCCACCGACGAGCTCACAGATATTTTGCCGATGGTGCGCGGCGAATGGGAAAGTTTTGTGCGCGGACGCGGGTCCGATCTGCACCGCATCCGCGAATACCAGCCGGAGGATTCTGCGCGCCACGTGGACTGGAAAGCCACTGCCAAGTCGGGCTCGCTCAAAGTGCGCGAATTCAGCCGCGAAGACGAGCGCAGGGTGTGCATTGTTTTCGATAATCCCGCGCCTGGAGTTCTTTCCGATGCCGCCTACGAGCGCGGCGTGGGCCTGGCCGCTTCACTGGCCTGGCACTTTTCCGAGCAAGATGCCGAGCTTTCGTTCCTGCTACCTGGGCAGCCGCGGACAGCCGATCTGCACGAATTTTTGGCCGGGTTGGCAGTGATTCAGGCCGGCGAAGATGCGACGCGGGTGGAACCCAAGGCCGGAGCGGGCGCACAATCGGCGACCCCTCTTACGCGTCGCGACCCGCTGCTCGAAATCAGCAAGAGCAATGGCGGCGAATACCACATCGTCTTAACCGCGCGCTCGCGGGAGAGTTTGTCCCCGGCGTTGTGGAACTCGTCGTATTTTTTCCTCTTAGGAGATCAGCCCTCGTTAGGGAGCAACGGCGGCAAGGCGGCGCCGCCCCCAGCGGCCCTCAGGAGATAACGCCCCCACAGGAGGGATTTCCGCGAATCCTTTCTTTTCCCGCATTGATTTCTGGGGTGAATTATTTCTACCTCTACAGCATTTTTGCCCTTTTCCTGCATCTGGTTTCGTCATATACTCGCGCTCCGGTAGATGCTTTAACGACAGCTCGGACCACCGCGCACCGGAGGTGTCAAATGCGCATCTGCGATCTGATCAAGAATCAGGATACGTACCAGGCCGATCTCGGCCACTCCGTCCTTGAGACCGTCCAAGCCATGGTCGACCGCAACATTGGTGCTGTGCCGGTGCTGCACAACGGCAAGCTGGTGGGAATTTTTTCTGAGCGCGATCTCATGAAGCGCGTGGTTGCCGAGGGCCGAGATCCGGGCAGCACCTGCCTGGCTGAAGTCATGACCGACGATCCGCTCACCATCAGCATGAATGAAGATCTCGAGAACTGCATGGCGCTTATGCGCCGCCACAGTTTTCGCCACCTCCCCGTCTGCCATGACGGGCATCTGGTGGGCATGATCTCGCTGCGCGACATCCTGCTTCACGACCTCGACCAAAAAGATGATGAAGTGCGCATGATGCGCGCCTATATCCACTCCACGCCCGACGCCTAGGTCCGCAGCTCGCACCGAGCTGGTTGGGAGCATGATGATTCCAGCCGCAAGAACGTCCGTCTGGTGCCGATCCGCCGGTTCCCGAACCGCGAGTGCTTGCAAGCCCCCCCTGCCAGCGCAAACCTGCTAAGCATACAGCGCCATTCTGATTCAAGTGGGTAACGTTACTTTTGGTTACCTTGGTGCATTGAACGTCGGGGTGAAAACCGTTAACTTCTTTTTAGAAAGCCGGCGGTAGCATTAGTTGAAAAGGCAATCCGCGGCCTGTGCCGACTCGATCGCTAAGGTAGCCCGTTTGCCGATGAGCGAGAAAATCCGATTTATGTTTTACGCCCTTTGGATGGCGCACCCTGTCCTCCAGGCGGGTATCGCGTTCGTCATGCTCCGGCGCGGCTTGTTCCGCCGATTCAAGTTTTTCTTCGCCTACATCGTTACGCAAGCCCTGATCTTCAGCCTGATTTTTCCTTCCTACCTTCGACACAATTATTGGGCTTACTTCTATCTTTATTGGTTCAGCAACGCGGTCAGCGCGGTGCTGGGTTTTCAGGTCATTCATGAGGTTTTTCTCGACGTCTTCCGGCCTTTTCACACGCTACGCGATCTGGGCACCGTACTGTTCCGGTGGGCGTCCCTTGTGATGCTGATGGCGGCAGGAGTAGTTGCGGCCTCCACCGATGCGAAAGAGATCTTGCCTTGGATGCAGGCCATCATCACGACGCAGCGTTGCGTGCGCATTGTCCAGGTGGGCATTGTGCTTCTGCTGCTGATTTTTGCCCGCTATCTGGGCGTGAGCCGCAAGCAGCAAAGCTTCGGAATCGCTTTGGGATTCGGAAGTTTTGCTCTGCTGGAACTGGCGTTGCTCTCCTCTTGGGCTGGTGGCCACCTCGGCAACCTGACCATGAGCCTGGTGAATATGGCCGCCTACAACAGCAGTCTCCTGATCTGGTTTGGCTACGCGCTGGCTAAGAGTCCGGCTCGGGAAGGCGCTGCGACCCTGTTGCAACCGCACCGCTGGGAGCAGAGCATCAGTGACCTGCAGCACCCTGTGCCTGAGGAATCGCTCATCCCGATGTTTGAGGGCATGGTCGATCGCGCTCTATCGCGCACCCACGCGGCCGTGCAAACGGCACGCTCTGCGCAAACTGCGGCTGAAACCCCCGTCCAAAACTTCGCCTTGTCGGTCTTGCTGGAGAAGGTTGTCTCTAAGACGTAAAAGTCTTTGCAGACAATCTGCAATTTGCTGTCACACGTCCTTGCCCTGCCTCAACCGTGTCCGGATTTTGTAAGACCATTGCATCCGTTGAGTGCGTTCGAACTCCGGCAGGAATCAACTTGAGAAAATATAAAGTAACGCCTTAACAATGCTTGTGGATATGGTGCAGTGGATGTGTTTGCTTGTACGTTAATGGAAGCGGAAAGAGGGGTTCAGCCGCGAGGTTTGTCGACACAGATCAACTGGGTTGCAATTTTTTGCACAGGGGCTTGACTCGTGCATTATAATTCTGGTCCGCGCCAAGGTCCCCAATTTAGGAAACCCTGGTTTCGGTAGGAGACAATCCCATGAAACGTGCAATCAGGATTTCGGTCCTGATGTTCGGACTAGTGGGCACTTACGTGGCAGCCGCCGTTCCGCAGGTTCCCGCCCCGGACGGAGGCCCGATTCCCGTGTGCCCACCACAACAACAACAATCAGCCAGATGCGATGGTCCGCAAATTCCACTGACGTAGTTAATCGGATGTGGAGGATCGCCGCAAGGTAACGAAGGTAACATCCGTAACTTGGGCCGAAACAGTGGGCTCGCAATCTTTGGGCTGACGGGACTCATATTAACCCGTCAGCCCCGTTTTTTTGCGGCCTGCGACTCCAGGCTTGGGGCCGATTCAGAAATGCGGAGCGGCGTTAGTCAGGCGATTTTCTCTCCAACGCGATCTGCAGCTGTTGTTTGAGTTCTTGAGCATCTGTTACGGGCGACTGGCAGGCCGACCCTGAACACAACACCGCAAACGACTGGCCCGACTTTAGCAAGGGCAGGTGAGGGATGGTTGCCGCCAGCGCGGGAGGAAGATTCTGCCCAACTGCTTCATTCGCAGTAAGCCGCAGTGTGCTCTTGTGGAATGCGAAGGGCGCGTTTGCGGCCGCGTGAAGTTCGTTTGCGGATTCCGCGCGTTCGCCAGCAATTACCACCACTTGGACTGGACTCTCGACGAAATGCGCGACCGCGATTCCGTAGGTTGCGACGAAGATGCCGAACTGCTCGGCAACGCCCGCGAAGGTTGCAAGGGTCCGTTCCGCTTTGTCGAGATAGCCGGCGTCTCCGGTATAGTGATGCAGCCGCAGAAGAGCGATCGCGGCCATCGGATTTCCCGCGGGCGTCGGCGAATCCTGCAGCGGCTTGCGTCGGGTCGCGAGCACGCCTAGAACTTTGCCCTCGGCAGGCAGCTCGCTGTCGAAGAACCCTCCGTCGACCGCATCGTAAAACTTTGCAATCATGGCGTCGCCGATCGCCTGCGCGAACTTGAAGTAGCTGAGATCGCCCGTCGCTTCGTAGGCGTCAAGGCAGGCGAGAACAGTGAAAGCGTAATCGTCGAGCAGCCCCGCGACTTCGCGGTGCTCCGCCTTCGGATCAGAATAAGAGACGACGTGCAGCAGTAAGGCGCGCGTAGCCGCGGACGCCTCGTGCGCAAGCTCTTGCGTGTGGGCTCGCGCCTTCCAGGCTTCGGCCAGCACCCGGTCCAGCGAGCGCAGGGCAAAGCGCCGGGCCCCATCCAGCCCCAGCACCTTCGCGGCCTCCAGGTACGCCGAAACGCACAAACTGTTCCATCCCACGTAAACCGTCTTATCGACATACGGCGTAGAGCGCAGCAGACGTGCCGCGTACATCTTCCTCTTCGCCGACGCCAGCAGTTCCGTGATCCGCTGCGACGTCAGGCTCAGGCGACGCGCAATTTCTTCGACGGGTGCGCGCACATAAAGCACATTCTTTGACGGATTGTGATGCATCTCGCCGATTTCATTGATGTCGTAATGCAGGGCCGCGACCTTCGCCTCCTCTTCCGTGAGGGCGGCGCGAGTTTCGTCAAGCGTCCAGGTGAAATAGTCGCCGTCGTCGTCCATATTGATGTCAGCGTCTTGGGAAGCGTAGAAGCCGCCGCGTTCGCGGTCGCTGAGCCACTCGTCCATCCAACGAATAATGTCCCGCGCGACGTTGGCGAAAAACTCCGAGCCGGTGGCCTGGTAGCCGTGCGCATAATTTTTCAGAAGTTCGGAATTGTCATAGCACATCTTCTCGAAGTGCGGCACCACCCACCGCTCATCCACAGAGTAGCGATGCAATCCTCCAGCCAGCTGGTCGTAGACCCCGCCGTTGGCCATGCCCTCAAGGGTAGTGACGATCAGATTGTGAAGGTGGCCGTCATCCAGCCGCGTGCGACCCATCCTATCGCGCTCTTTGCGATAGGGTGGGGATTCTATGTTGCTCGCGCCACCGCCGCGCGCATATCTCTCAATCATCAAATCCAGGGCCGAGGGATGCGGAAACTTCGGCGCCTGCCCGAACCCTCCATGTTGCGCATCGAACATCTTGAAAGCCGACTCCTGAATCGCATCAATCACATCGCCGGAAACTTTCCCCCCGCGCCCGGCAAACGACTCCGACTGCGCAATTGAGTTCTCCACCATCTGCGCCTGCTCGACGACATCGCCATGCTTCTCTTTGTACGCGTTGGCGATGCTCAGCAGCACTCGCCGAAAACTGGGGCGTCCGTAGCCATCACTCGGCGGAAAATACGTGCCTCCGTAAAACGGCTTGCCATCAGGAGTGAGAAACGCGGTGAGCGGCCATCCGCCCTGCCCGCTGACGGCCTGCACCGCCGACTGATAACGGATGTCGATATCTGGGCGCTCATCGCGATCCACCTTCACCGCGACGAAGTGCTCATTGACAATCGCGGCAATTTCCGGATCGTCATAAGACTCGCGGTCCATCACATGGCACCAGTGGCACCACACCGCGCCAATATCGAGCAGCATGGGCTTGTTCTCACTCTGCGCGGCGGCGAACGCGCTCTCGCCCCACTCCCGCCATTGGATGGGCTGATGCATGGCAGAGCGAAGGTAGGCGGAAGAGGCGCGGGCGAGGGAGTTGAGGGTAGTGGTGGTCATGGTTTCTTCAGTCTAACCGTTCGTCGAGCAGCCGGGATTCGAGTAGCGTAGTTTATTCAATTCGAGGCAGGTCGTTTGAAGTAGGTTGTTTTTCCTGGGGCCTTGGATGACGCGCGGACTCGTCGATCTATCCCTCGAGGGGTTGATAATGCGAACAGCACCAAACTTCTGACCCGCTGCCAAGTCCTCGCAATAGAGGACCGCGGCGCCGGCGTTTTCGGCGGCATGCACAACCAGAGCATCCCAAAAGGAGATTTTGTAGCATACCTCGATCTCCAGTGCCTGAACGACCGAATCGGGCGTGTTGACGACGACCTGCCAGCTTAAGTAGTCCTGAAGCAGGCGGCGGACTTCGTCGACGGGAGTCGGCCGCGCTACCTTCCGGCGCAGGTTGATGCATATTCCTGGAGGATCTGCGTGCTCAGCACACCTTCACTCGTGGTCCATAGATGCTCCACGAGTTCCCAGGCTCGTTCGTAGGTCTTCCGCCCGCGGACGATCTGCTCCAGGCGCGCTGCCAGCATAGCGCTGATCGATGTGTCATTCTCCGCGGCAAGAATCTTCGCCTCGCGCAACAGGCCCGCATCCAGCTTGAGGGTAATGTTGGTCTTCATGATAGAGCACTCATTTGCGTGTAGCACGGTCATACGTGCTTGGGTCACGGGTCAACTCGACCCGGACCATGTATACTTCGTCTCCACACCGCGACTTTTTGTGTCGCCGGTAGTGTCAGGAGGGTTCGTCGTGGTGACTGGTCTCCGGTGGCTCGTTGCGGGCTTGATTTCTCTCTTGCTGCTCGCGTTCTCAACCGCTAATCTGCTCGCGCAGACGGCATCGACTGCCACCCCCGCCACTGAAACCGGAAAGTTTCGCCTGCACAAATTCGAGCAGCCGATCGGAGAAGAGACTTATACCATCACGCGTGACGGCAGCGGACTGACCCTGCAATCCGATTTTGATTTCACGGACCGTTCGACCAAGGTACCTCTCGCCGCCACGCTCAAGGCAGCCGATGATTACACCCCGCGGAGTTTTCTGATTCGGGGCAAGACGTCTCGTATGTCGGCCATCGATACCTCCGTTGAAATCAACGGCTCCAAGGCCACCATTCGCCGAGGCCTGGGTGCCGCTGATAGCGCAGACGCTGATAGCACAGACAAGGTTAACTCCGGGGACGGTAATGAGGGCAGCAATAATGACGCGCGCACGGTCGCTGTGGCCCCGACTTTCTTCACCATCGCCGGCTACGCGCCCGTGGTTATGCAGATGGCGCTGATCCGCTGCTGGCGGGCGCACGGTTCTCCCGCGCATCTCGCGACGATCCCCTCTGGCGAGGTGCAAATCCAGGATCGCGGCTCGGAGACCATCGACCTCGCAACTGGTCATACCATCCAGACCGAGCGCTATACCATCCGCGGTCTGATCTGGGGAATGGAAACGCTCTGGATGGACAATGACAATAACCTTGCCGCATTGGTTTCCACCGACGCCGAGTTCGACCATTTCGAGGCAGTGCGCGAAGAGTACGAACCCGCGCTGGCCAAATTCGTCGCCAGCGCGGCGCGCGATGAAATGGCCGCGCTCTCCGAACTGGGGCAGGGTCTTTCCGGGCGCCGCACCGGAACGTTTGCCCTGGTTGGCGCGACAGTGATC
>DATDGM010000011.1:0-3095 GCA_036522075.1 Candidatus Sulfotelmatobacter sp. | reverse complement strand
ATGGTTAAGGTTCCTTCAACTTTTTCGGCGTGATAATCTCCCTGCCGTGGAGGCTCGATGAACATTCTGAATCGCAAGCAGGGCGAGGAGGCCAAGGCCAGGCTGGACGCAGCGAACGAAGCGCAAATGGCCGCCGCCGAGCGGCCTAGGATGATGCCGACGCGGTCGCCAGTGCTTCTGGGCATTCGGGAACGCCTTGTGGAACTCGCGACGCGGCGGCAGCAGGTCGAGCAAGAGATTGCGGCCTTGCAATTCGAGTGTGCGCGATTCGAGAACGATCCTACGCTCGAAGAAACCATCCAGCGCCTACAGCCGATTCTCGAAGTGTTGCGGGACCGCTACGCCCTCTTGCCGAAATAACCAGTGGCAGGGCGCAAGCCGTAAAGCCTGTGGATTCCATACCCCTTCGTCGTGTAGTCTCGCGGCATGGGCTACTATGCCGGCGAACTGGAGTGGGACAGCTTCTTCCAAAATCTTCCCCGGATGCCCAAGCAAACGCGCTTTCTGGGCGCGACCGAGCGCATGGCTGCGATTGTCGGTGGCAGAGGCAGCGGCAAGACGGTGGTTCTTTGCATTGACGCCATGCAGACGGCCATTGGCGATCCGGGTGGCGTCAGTCTTATTGGGCGCCTGAACTCTCCGGCCCTGGAAACCTCGACGCAACGCATCTTCCTCGAGCTGGTGAAGCCCGAATGGGGCGAATGGCTCGAAACCAAGAAAATCTGGCAGTGGAAGAACGGCCACCAAAGCGTTTTTCGCCACTTGGATATGAGCGATCCCAAAGTGGTGGGCCACATCAAGAGCATGAATCTGTCTGCCGCGTTCATTGACGAAGCGGTGGAACTCAACGAGGAAATCTTCTTTGTGATCGTGGGCGGGGTGCGACGGAAGTCGGCGCCGCGACGGGTGATTCGCATTGCTTCGAATCCGGCGGGGCATGACTGGGTCTGGCGGCACTTCTTCGACCCGAACCGCCGGGAAGCGCTCCGGCGGAATCTGGGCATTACCTGCTCGACGTTCGACAACGTGTTTCTCCCCGAGGAATATGTCGAGAACATGGTCAACACCTATCCCCCGGACTGGGCGGATCGGTTTATCTATGGCAGCTTCGCGGATTTTTCAGACTTGGTGTTCAAAGAGTTCACCGAGCCAAGCCATGTGTGGAACTGCTACGAGCCGCACGACGTGTTCCGAGGGCTGCAAGACCCTCCGCAGGATTGGCCGGTGATTGTGGGCATGGACATTGGCGGAGGCGAAGTGAACGATCCTTGGGCCATTCCCCTCCTAGCGGTGGCGCCCGACGGCAGGCCAGGACCGTGGTCTTCTGGGGTTCGACCGTGATGCGGAAACGGTTGAAGGACGCGGAACTCTCGGCGGGAATTTCGTCGTCGGTGAGCTTCCAACCTTGGCGCGCCGGATGCTCGATCACCACCACGCGCGATGCGGTGTCGCGGTTGCGGATGGTATAGGTGTTCTCCTGGCGCTCCTCGGTTCTCTGGGTCATCAAGCCGTGCGCGATCACAACACTGGTCACGCGCTGGTTCTGGCCTTTTTGTTTGGCTTCGACCAGCACGCCCAGATCGGCGGCGTAGGAGAGCAAGCGCTTTTCGCCGGGCTTGATGGCATCCATCAGACCTTCGCCGGCAAAGGCGTCGCCCTCGAGCACATTGAAGCTGCCGCCATCGAGCGTGAGGTTGCTGGTGTTATTCAGCCACAGCGCGCGCAGCACCGAACTCTCGGAAGGATTCCAGACCGAGACTTTTTCGGCGTCAATGCGCGATTGCAGGATCGGCACCAGCGCCGATTGATTCTTGCGGATGGTGACGCGATCTTTCAGTTTGTATTCGAACAGATCGCCGAGTTCCTGGGTCTGGCCGACGGTGGTGCCGGATTCCAGCCATGCGTCGTATTCGGTGGAGTCGGGACGAGGCACATTGCCGGCATTGGGACGTTTACCGGCGCTACCATGAAACACGCCTCCGCCGGTTCCGCCGCCCGATCCTGCGCCCGCTCCGCTGCTGCGAACGAGTCCGCCGATCGCGCCGCCCGGTACTCCGCCGGGAACGCCGCCCACCACGCCGCCATTCACTACCAAAGGCGCCATCTGGAGCTTCGCATAGTTCTCCAGCCTGTCCGTCTCCATCGTCGCCTCATGCGTCTGCGGCGTGAGCATCGCATTCTCGGGCAGCGCGACCACCGGTCGGCGCGCGTAGTAGGGCTGAGAGAGTTCCTCGACGAACGACTGCGGAGCGCCCGCCACCAGCGACAGCTCGACGTTCTTCCAGTCTTCGCCGACCGTGTTGTCCACAATGGCCCAGCCCTGGAGCAACGGCTTGCCGTCGTTTGGAATCACGATGCGGTAGGTGCTCTTCCATACCGGCACCTCGCTGATGTAGCTGACCAGCAGATCGCGCTCGCCGTTGCCGGCGGTCGAGATGGTCATGCGGCGCACGTCTTGATCGCGCGTGGAAGCGACCACGCCGAGATACTTGCCGACTTCTTCGTTCACTTCTTTTTCGATGACGCGCACGGTGGTTGAAGGAGTCAGATCGAAAATGCGAACGTCGCCACCGTCAGTCACAAGCGATACCTGGGTGAGACCGATCTTTCCTTTGCCATCGCCCTTGTCGTCGTCATCGCCATTTTTGGCTGCGGTGCGCACCAGGATCTCGCGCTCTTCGATGCTGAGCAGTCGTCCGGAAGCGGTTTGCGATCCGCTGCGAACTTCAATTTTCGCGCCGCGCAGCGCGTCAAGAAATTGCGCTGTAGTGGGATTTTCGCCCACCGGCAGGCGCAGCGAACCCAGACGCTTCTCGAGCGGCGCGGTCGAGTTGTAACTGACGCCGGTGATGCGTCCCTTGCCGAGGTCGAGAACGGTCAGGGATTTCAAGACGTCATTCAGTTGCGCGGTAGTGAAGTCCACGTTGACGTCCTGGCTGCCGCGAACGTGTCCGGAATGTTCGAAGTAGCCGACGCCATTCTTGTAGAGAATGACGCGGGTCACGGGCAGGCGTGCGACTGCCTCGGCCGAAACCGCTGCCGGGGTGGAAGACTGGCTAGTGGACTTGCCAGATGAAGACTGGGCGGGTGAAGAC
>DATDGM010000010.1:0-16105 GCA_036522075.1 Candidatus Sulfotelmatobacter sp. | reverse complement strand
AGCGGATGATTCTTCCGCACCCGCGTCTCCGGCGACAAATAACTGAACATCTGACTCTGCTGATGATCCACGCCTCTCATGCTTTCACTCTTAACATGTCTGGCCTGTGGATGAGGAGTGGTTTTTCAGCAGCCTGCTAGGAGTCGACGCTCAGCCTGCCATCGTCGACAAGCGTAACCGCGATTTCACGGTAGCCATGGCTTGGTCCATGCGTGCAAAGCCTGCACGTTCCCGTTTTTTCCCCAAAGAATATTTCCCATTCCGTGAGCCAATTTGACCGCCAGTTTCCGGTTATATGGGTGAAGGCAAGAGTTCAAAATCATCAGGAACTTTGGGCCGGCTTGAATGGTTAAGGAGGAGGACATTATGGGTCACAATATGCGCCAGAGTTGTTCTGCTGTAGTTATCCCTGCTGCGGTGGCCGCAGTCATCTTTCTGGTTGCCGTCGCAGGGGCGCAAACGCCCGTGACCTTGCAAGAACAGCTCGACGCGCAATACAAGGTTGCAAAGATCGCGGGAGCGGGGACCGTCGTCGTAGAAGGGGGGACTGTGCTGGTGGTGCAAAGGGCCGGAATCAAGGCCATGCCGTTCCGGGCAATCCCGAAATGTGCGGCGAAGTTTGAAGATAACACGCTGCATCTGGCTAGCGGATTCTTCTGCACGAGCGCGATGGCCCTGCAAAACTACTTTCAGAAGGGCAATAAGGTCTATCCCCTGAAGCTTGAAGTCGACTCGGGCAAGGAGAAGATCATCTTTCGAGTGGTCTCGTGCGACGAGTGCAACTCGGTCGATCCGCCGACCGGCTTGAAAGGAGAAGTTGAGTTTGAGTTTCCCAAGGGATACCTGGAGAAGGCAAGCGCTGGAGAAGTTGAGGACACGATTGGCCAAGTCTTCGCCATCAGCGATGACGATCAGCAGCAAGACCAGGCCAACGAACAGGAAGGGCAACAGGCGGCAGGTATGTCGCAGCAGGCCGGCGGCCGGCAGCAAGCTGCCAATCAGCAATCACCCCCGCAGCAGAGACAAGCGGAGCCGCAGACAGTCCAACTCGGCATGACGACGGATCAGGTCCAAGCTACGCTGGGCAGCCCAGGCAAAGTTTTCAATCTTGGCGCGAAGCAGATTTATGTTTACAAAGACGTGAAGGTGACGTTCCTTGACGGCAAAGTTAATGACGTGCAGTAGCTGGGGCGCTGGTCAGAAGTTGGAATAGTTTGCAGACCCGGCAATTGTGCCCTCGAATCGCCACCTCACACGCGTTACGTTGGTTATCTACGGCTGAGTACCCCCGAGGACTAGATTGTCTCCATGACGCTTTCCTCGATGGTGGTTTCGCGCGATTGGCAGGAAGTCAGCGTTCTCGAATGCATCCTCGGCGGTCTTCACATGGATGTGGCGGTGGAACAGGAACCCCAGCGCGCCATGACCCGCCTTAACCGTTCCAAAGTCGATGCCCTTATCGTCGATTGCGACCTGAACGGCAGCGCCCAGTTTCTGTATGAATTGCAGCAGAACGAGCGACAGGTGAAAACCGTGCCGCTGGTGATTATGGGAGCTCCATCGTCGCAAACCGTCGAAGCCACGGGCGCGTTGTTTTCCTTCAAAAAGCCGATTTCGGTGGAGCAGGCCGTGCGCACGCTTTCCGCGGCACGCAACCTGATTCTCGACGGGCGCTTGCGCTATCACCGCGCAGGTTTAGAAGTGCCGGTATCGCTGAACTGCAACCGCAACTCCCACATCGAGGCGCATCTCATCAATGTAAGCCAAGGCGGGTTGCAGGTTCATTCTGATTCTCCGGTGGAAATCACCAAGCCCTTCCAGGTTTCATTCGACCTGCCCGGAGGGAAGAGCTCGCTGAAGGCTCGCGCGGAAATCGCCTGGCAAGATAAGCGCGGCAACGTTGGCATCCGCTTTGTGAAAGTGACGGCGCGTCAGCAGCGCACCTTACAGCTCTGGCTGGCGCAGCAATATTTCCAGAATTAGTCAAGATTCACGGCGCACGCACGTTTATATCGCACGTCGTGTTTCAACCCTTTGTTCAACGGAAGCGCGCAGAAGTTCTGCTTTCCTGATCGCTACGGCCATCCCCTTCCGCCAATCGCGCCAGCCGCACGCCCATGCTCGTGCCTCCGAGCGCCCGGAAGAAGAACCAGTAAAACACCATCACAAATAGGACCGCGCCGAACCCAGCTTCCAGATCGAGCGGCCATCGCGGAAGATCCTGGGTCACGGCCAGGAAAACCAGCGAAAACAGAAGCGACGCTGCAATCACGATGAGCGAATTCAGCGTCCACGCCATTTGTCTTGCCGAAACGGGTCGCGAGAGCCAATCCTGCTCCAAGAGAGCCCCCGCAGACACATGCGACTGGTTCGTCTCACCGGAAACCGGGGAAGGTTCGGCGGAAACAGATTCTGCGCCCCATTTCAGCGGCGGCAGTTGAATCACCTTGCGAGCGCCCGGCGAAAGCAGCAATCCATCAGTCTCGGAGCCGGCCTGATCGCAACTCGTCTCAGTGCCAACGTTTGGTGCCGCGCCGAAGATGGAATGGGTTCTGGAAGGAACCGAATCCAGCAAGTCTCCCAGGATCCATTGGTTAATTTGCCCCATCGTCTCCGCCGAAAGATCCAGAAAGCGAATTCCGCATTGTCCCCCGACGTTCGCCCAAACCACCTCGCCCATCGTATCGACTTTGATCCTGGGACGGCGCAGCTCGAATCGCACGCGCAGACGCTGATGCAGCCGAACCGCGGCCACTGCCTGAATGGCAATGCCCTCATGGTTCAAGTTGCGAATGATGCCGCCGTTGGCTTCGTCGAGAATTACGTACGTGAGGGTATGCAGGCTCTGGCGATGGTGGGTGCGGGCTCGTCGCGCCGAAGGTGAAGCCGCATGCATGTGCGCCGCCGAAGAATCGCAGATCTTACGAGATATAACCTTTTGGAATTTTATTCACCAGAGGCGGCAAGGACGGAGTAACTGGAATGGTTCGTGACAGAAGCCGGTGCGGTTCAAGGTTGGGCCGGTTCAGGCTTGGACCGGTTCAGGGCCGGGTCGCAGGCGCCGCCTTCGCACCCAGCAAAGCCGCTTTCAGGGAGCGTCCGGAAGCCTGCCAAAGTTTCACGATCTCAAACACGATCGCGGTCGCGTAAGTCACGGCGATCCACACGCAGACTTCTTCAATCGGCAGATCGTCCCACGCTCCAATAAACAATCCGATCATCGTCCCATGCTGAAAGTTCCACCAGCCGTAAGGCAACGCCAGCGTGACTTCCCATAGCAGGCTCACCAGAAGCATGAAGAATGCAGTCAGGCTGAAGGCCCGCCAATTGATGAAGCGCCGCGCCACCGGAAAGAAGCTGATGGAGGGCACCAGCGCACCCGCCACCAGAAACGCGAAATATCCAGGGAACCCCGCCTGCGCTTCTAGTGGGGCCCAGTGTTTCTTATAGAACCACGCCGCGCCGATCAGAGCTGCTCCAACCACCAGCGAAGTCGGATGAAAATGCAGCAGGCGAACCATTTTTCGGGCTTCTCCGGGATAATCGGAGACGCTGTACGCGGCGAGCCAATACTCACCCAGCCACACGTAGAGGAGCAAAACCGCGATGAATCCCGTCAAATAGAAAATGTACTCCTCTAACGGTACGGGTTTGCCCAAGGCCCAGGCGTGGATCCTTAAGGTGGCCTGCGTATTCGGAAAGCAGAAAAAGTTTTGCGCAAACAGGAAATCGAGCAGCCAGCCCAGGGGAACCAGAATCATAATGGTTCGCCAGAAAGCGCGTTGCGGAATGTCCAGGCCCTCGCTGGGAAGAAACCAGATCGAGATCACCAGGATCGGCACGATGAACAGCAATAGGCTACAGGTGTAACCGTGGGGCGAGGGATTTGCACTGGTCGCCGCGAGCGTTGCCGGAGAGCGGACGGTATGCAGGGTAATCGCCGCGGGAACGGCAATCATCAGCAGCATTCCCAGCACGATTCCGGCGGCCTGGGTGGCACTCGGAAATCTCTGAGGATGAAGATCCGGCATCGTTTCGTCTCCGGCCTTAGCCTTGCTCGGCTGTTGCTTAGTTCGAAGGATTCTACTCCAGCGATTGCACCGTGGAAGCCACGTCCCGCTCCTTGTTCCCGAGCAGAGTCCAAAGCCTGTGGCGCACCGGAAACCCGGCACGTGGGATTGCTTACCAAAGTGTATGGCCGAAGGGGTCATACTCTGGTAATTGCCTTGGCGATGAAAGATCATTAACGTTACACACGTAGTAGTGTGTTTGCGATGGCGACCACCCCCACAAAGCCGAGTCTCGAGGCAGCCGCGGAGTTCCTGGGGAAGAGTGCGCCTGCCTGGCAGAAGATTCAGAATCCGACCATGAACGCGGCCGATACCGGCGACAAATTCAGCGAACGACCTTCGGGCCAGAATGCGTTGCAGGCATTGCTCGCCTTTGCCGCGCTGCATGAGCACGTGCGCCGCCGCCGCGCCTTAGCCGCGCGCCATAGTGGATTTGAAACCATCGGGCTCTCGGAGTTCGAATCCGGAGAGCAGTTCCTGCTCGACGAAGTGCTGCAACTGGTGGCCGAGCGTGCCATCGCGATCACTGGCGCCGACGGCCTCGCGATCGCGCTCGCGGAGAATGATGACATCGTCTTGCGCGCCTCCGCGGGTGAAATCAAGCCGGACGTCGGCGCGCGCATTGACCGCGATTCCGCATTTTCCGGCGCCTGCTTCCGCAGCGCGCAAATCGTCCGCGCGGATGACACTGAAACCGACGATCGCGTAAATCTGCAAGCCTGCCGCCGCCTGCGCGCTCGCTCCATGGTGGCCGTGCCGCTCTGCGGACGCCGCCGCGTGATCGGCGTTCTCGAAGCCTTTTCCGCCGAGCCCTTCGGCTTCAATGACAGCGACGTGCGCAACCTGGAGCTTCTTGCAGAAATCATCCTGGGCGCCCTCAAGCCCGAGGACGAAGACCGCTTCGCAGAAGCCGCCCAGGTAGCCGCAACCAAGCTGGAAGCACCACCGAGCGTTGCGCCTGTGGCCGCGCCGACTCTGCCCGCGTCGCCAGCGGCTCTTCCCGAACAACATCCTGCGCCAATCGAGCACAAAGTGGCTGAGCGGAACCTGATCATCGCCGACCTCAGCACAAAACTCACGCTGGCCGAGAAACTTGACGCCCTCGAATCGGCCAGCAACCTGATCAGCGAGAGCATCCCCGCGAAAGCACCGGATCCTGCCAAGATCGCTAGCCCGGAAATTTCCAAGCCGCAGGTTGAACCGAAATCTTCGGAGGCGCCTGCCTCCGCGACATCAGCCGCCGGAGCAAAGGCCGCTGCCCCAGCGATCTTCAAGTCAAAGTTCGCCGAAGCAGAAATTATCGTACCCAGGATTACCAGAGAAAAAGTTGCCTCGGCAAAGATCGTCGAGCCGGAAACCGAGATCGAGGAGTTAGCGCCGGTCAGCAACCGCCCCGGAGTATTGCTGGCCCTGGTAGCGGTGATAGTTGCCGCAGTCCTGGTGGGCGGAATCTGGTGGAAGCTGAAGACGGACCAACTCGGCAGCGCCGTAGTGCAACCGCACAAGCCGGAGTTGAAGTCGATTTCGCCGAACGCGGCAACCCATGAAGATAACAGCGCGGGCGATGCCGCTGCTTCCGAAAGCCCTGGCGATTCCCTCTCCGCAGCCGAACCGGCGATGACGCCCGCCACCGCGCAAGAGCTTTCAAAATTTCCGCGCATCACCGGCATCCGCCACTGGTCGTCGGCCGACGCCGCCACCACGGTGGTCATCGACCTGGAAGATCAGGTGCAGTATGAGTATCACCACATCAGCGGTCCCGATCGCACGTACTTCGACCTGCGGGATACTGCGCTCGCACCCGAACTGTCCCGAAAAACGTTGGAAGTCGGTGATCCGCTGCTGAACCGCATCCGCCTGGCGCAGCCGGTGCCGGGCATGACTCGCATCGTTTTAGAAACCAAGTCGGACGCGAAAGTTTCCGTCAGCCTGGAGCCGAACCCCTACCGCCTCGTGTTGCAGGTCAGCAAACCCGGAGCCACTCCCACCACCTCGGTCGATCTGTTCCCGAACTCGGGGCCGGATAAGAACCTGATGGCGATCGTTGTGCCTCCGCCCACCAAAGAAGATTTGCAGCTGCGCGCCCACGTGCCTAAGCTACGCATTGCCGTTGACGCCGGCCATGGCGGATGGGACCTGGGCACCGTCGGCCGCCGCGGCCTGCTGGAAAAAGACTTGGTGCTCGAAGTCGCACAGCGCCTGGGCAAGCTGCTCGAAAGCCGGCTGGGCGCGGAAATTATCTACACCCGCCAGGACGACAACTACATCCCGCTCGACGAGCGCGCGGGAATCGCCAATCAGGCGCAGGCGGATTTGTTCGTCTCCGTCCACGCCAACTACAGCGATCTGCCTTCGGCGCGCGGCGTCGAAACCTATTTCACCAATTTCTTCTCCGCTCCCAATTCGAAAGACGTCGATGCGCACGCCAACCCGAACGCAAAAACTGCCGTCGCCGTCACGCTCACGCCGGCGGAGCTCCACGAGAAAATTGAGCAATCGCGCCGCCTTGCCGCCAGCGTGCAGCACTCCCTCTACGGAGCCCTGGCCGCCCGCAATCCCGGACTGCGCGACCGCGGCGTGAAAGAAGCCAGTTTCGTGGTGCTGACCGAAACCGCCATGCCGGGAATCCTCGCTGAAGTTTCCTTCGTCAGCAGCCCCACCGACGAACAAAAGCTACGCAGCGACGGGTATCGGGAACAAATCGCCGAGGCGCTGTACAAGGGCATCGCGCGGTATGCGGCGGCTTCTCATCCAGTGAAGCTGGCGGCGAAGTAGCTGCGAGTCGCGAGCCCCGAGTCGCGAGTACGGACCCGGGAAGGGCACGACTTCCAGTCGTGCCAATTCAGCGCTACACGGACAGCCTCCCGTTCCCAACTCTGTCATCCCGAGCCGAGGTGAGACGCCCCTCTTCGGCGTCTCACCGCAGTCGAGGGACCTTGGGTTTCGCGCTCACGTTCCGCGGTCGCACAGTCCGCGACCATCACCATTGTCGTCCTGAGCGAAGTGAGTGCTTCGCGAATTAAAGCACTCACGCAGTCGAAGGACCCCTATCGCTCTCATCGTCCTGCGGCTTCTCAAGGAGTTCTTGGACGGCTGTTTCGGCGAGATATATACAAATCTGACTGGACGGCTGTGGAAAAGCTTGACGCTCGCCGCAATTCTTACAGAAATGGGTTCACGATCCGAACTCCGTCGATCTCACGCGCATCTTGCATATCCTCCGAGAGAAGGACGCTGCAGCCGGTCTGCTTGGCCGCGCGGAGGACCAGAGCATCCCAGAAAGAGAAGCCGTGAAGGCGGTGCAGATCGATCGCGGCAAGAATATCTGTCACGTCGAGAGAGGCAACGTCGAACTCGGCGATCAGCTCGACTTTGCGGCGCGCAATGCGCGCGTCGAGTTGTAGCTTGCGGGTGACGGTAACGAAATACTCTTGCAGCACCTGCGGCGACACGACTCCCGTTCTTGCACGGCGGTGTTCTGCGACTAGATCGAGCGCGCGGCGTTGCTTTGCTGGCGCGGCCTTGTCGTCGGCGTAAATGAGGACGTTGGTGTCGAAGAAACTACGTGCGGGCATTTCTTGTGTACATTTTATTTGCGATCGTGAATTTCGTCGCGGTTAAAGCGCCAGCCATGGGAGTGGCCTTTGCCCGAAAGCTGCTTGAATTCCTCGATGCTGCGTTCGGGATCGTCTCCTCCGACGACCGTTTGCAGGTAGTCGCGGACTAGCTGGTTCAGGCTCTTGCCGAGCGCTTCCGCCTTCTTGCGGGCGCGGGCGACGAGCTGGTCGTCGATCGACAGTGTAACGTTCATTAACACAGTATATGTGGACACTGGTTATGTGTCAATCGTCCTAGATCAGGGCGGGTCTTGTTATCTCTTGCTCTGCAAACTCGGACGCCGTCAGATAGATAAATTGCATAGGCTGAGCGCTGACGAATTCTTCAATGCGGGGGCCGAACCGTCCAGCCAGCAAGGTGTCGAAGAGCTGCGGCCGATAGCGGGTAATCGAGCCCAAGTAATACGTAATGGCGTAGATGGAGAGGAGTTGGGGGAGCACCGCGCCATGTTCGGAGACGGGAGCCATGTACGCATAGTATCTACGATAGGGCTGGGAACTGTTGACCGTAACCCAGATGCGTCGTTTCAGCTGATCCACGAGGGCCGAAACCTGATCTGAGGCACGATGAGTGAAGCTCGTTTTGGCAGTCTGCTCGCAAAAAACCGCGACTAGGATGGGACCCCCGGACCCTGCCTAGCGACGCGGCGCTACAGCTTCTTCTCGTCTGCGTGGTCGAGGTGTGTGTCTCCGACGCGCTTGCAGCTTGAAATGGTGAGGTCGTCGACGTTGGTCAGGGCGAAGGTGGGGAGGTTGAGTACGCGGGGGGTTCGGATGCGGTGGAAGTCGGCTTCCTGCACGTCGTGGAGGACGAAGGCGGGGCGGGCATCTGGCTGCAACGTCGCGATCTCTACGTTGGTCACGCAGATGTTTTTTGCGTGACGAATAAAGAAACCGTGCGAGGGCATTGGTCCGAACATGTTTGGTTCGGGATATTTGTTTTCAAGTTCGGGCGGTTGCAGGGCGACGGCTTCGGGCGTGGCTCCGCCGCGATGCTGGATGTAGATGTCGTTCAGCTGGATGTCTTCGATGGGATGTCCGGGAATGCCGGTGAGGATCGAGCCCAGACTTGGCTCGGCATTCGAACAGACGATGTTGCTGATGAGGACGCGGCGCAGCGCTCCGACGGGAACGCCGGCGGGACCGCGCATGCGGCTGCCGAGTCGCAGGAAGATGGGTGCGGAAGTGATGTCGCGCATGGTGATGTTGGTGATGGCGATGTCTTCGAGCAGGGCTCCGTCGACGGTTTCGAGCGCGAAGCCCTGGCAGCCTTCGAAGATGCAATTGGAAATGGTGATGTTCTTGAAGCCGCCGTTCGATTCGGTGCCGAACTTGATGCGTCCGTTGTGATGGATGTCGTCTCCGGGAGCGAAGTGCTGGAAGGTTCCGTCGAGCAAGGTGCCGAGTTTGTAGGCGCCGGTAACATAGCAGTTGGTGATGGTGACGTTTTCGGTGGCGCGGGCGTAGCCGAGGGCGAAGGAACTCTTGGGGCAGATGGCGTCGTCCCAGGGGGAATTGACCGTGCAGTTGGAGACGCGGACGTTGCGGCAGCAATCGATATCGATGCCGTCGCGGTCGGTGTCAATTTTCAAGTTGTCGATGGTGAAGTTGTCGACGCCGGTGGCGAGGACGCCGAAGTGTCCGCCCTTGAGGATGGAAAAATCGCGCAGGGTGACGTTGCGGCAATTCTTGAGGGCGATGGCTTTGTTGGCGACTCCGGCGTGTTCGGCGACGGGGCCGGGGCCCCAACCGCGGCTGAGGCCGCGCCCCCAGATGAGGCCGGGGCCGGTGATGGAAAAATTTTCGATGCCCTCGCCCCAGAGCAGGCTGTTGTGCCAGTGGTTGTGGCCGTAGTCCTGGTAGGCGTCCCAGGGAGTGTTGGGCTCGGCGGGGTCGTAGCTGGCTGATGACGTTGGCTCTGCGGCGATGATGACTGCATTCTGATCGAGGACGAGAGCTACGTTGCTTTTCAGGCGGAGGGAATAGCAGAGATAGTTGCCGGATGGGAAACGGACGGTGCCGCCTCCGGATGCGGCGGCGGCTGCCAGGGCGTGGTTGATGGCGGGAGTGTCGAGGGTCTTGCCGTCGCCGAGGGCGCCGAAGAGTTTCACGTCGAAGGTGGGGGCGTTCGTGGCAGGTGGGCTCGCTTGCGCTTCGGCGGGGCGCGCGAAGAAGGCGGCTCCGGCCAGGCTTGCGCCGGAGAGGCGGAGGAAATCGCGGCGGGGGGGTTGGTCTGGTGACATGAATGGTCTCCGAGAAGATTAAATGCTTTCTCCTTTTGCGGCCGTATGGAAATTGAAAGTTAAAATCCCACCCTAGTCGCAAAGAACGCGACTTAGGATGGAGCACCCGCATTTTCTTGCTCACTTACAACAGACTGCGGCCCGATACACCTGGGCCGCTGGACAGCCGAGGGCGGCTGTCCCCACATGGACTTCTCAGGGCACCGAGTTCAGTTCCCTGCTGGGACGCCGCCGTATTTTTGTAGCCACTTTAGTTCTTCGCGCACTTTTATCTTGCCGTGCCAGGGATTTTTGCCCAGGCCGTGGCCTTCGCCGGGGAAGATTAGCAACTTATTCGGGATGCCCAGCGAATACAGCGCGTGCTCGAGCAAATAATCTTCCAGCACGGCTACGCGGATGTCGGATCCGCCGGCTACCATGTGCGTCGGCGTTCTCACTTTGTCCATCTGAAAAATGGCGGCTTCGTCGTGATAGCGCTGGGGGGCTTCCCAGGGACGTCCGCCGAGGAAGTAGGCGTCGTCCATGGTGGTGTCGTCGTTGCCCCAGTTGCCGATGTGCTCGACCGCGCCGGCGCCGGTGACGGCGGCTTTGAAGCGGGTGGTCTGGGTGATGAGCCAGTTCGTCATGTAGCCGCCGTAGCTGTAGCCGCCGATGGTGAGGTGGTCGGGATCGGCGATGCCGTCTTTGACCAGGGCGTCGATGCCCTCGAGAATGTCTTTGCCGGGGCGCGACACGATTTGCGGAACGATCTGCTCGAGGAATTTGTCACCGTAGCCGGTGGAACCGCGGTAGTTGGGACGGAAGACGAGCCATCCGTTGGTGGCCGCAAGCGCGGCCCATTCATACCAGTCGGCTGCGAAACTGTTGCCATCGGCGTCGGCGGGGCCACCGTGAATCAAGGTCAGCATGGGCAAATGTTTCGCTTCGAATCTGCCGGGAGGATAGATCAGCATACCTTCGACGGTGGTACTGTCATCGGCTTTCCACTGGTAGGGCTTGCCTTGGGGAAGATCGCGTTCGGTGAAGAGTTTGTTGAAGGCGGTGATGGGGCGGGCCTGATCGAGCGCGGATGCGCTTTCGGCGAAATAAATTTCTGCCGGCTTGCCGAGCGATGTGTAGACGAAAGCTATGTGAGAGGAATGCGGCGAAGCGGAGATTCCTTCGTAAGTGCCGGGCCATTTGCTGAGGCGGTGGAGTGACTCTGAAGGCTTGGAGACGGAATAGAGCTGGACTTCGGTTCCGGCGCGGGCGGCGGCAAGGACGCTGTCGCCGGCAACTGCGTAGTGTTCGACGGGGCCGATGAAATCTTTGCTCCACTGCTCGACGGCGGCGCCTTCGCTGTCGGACTTTTCTGTGTCAACCCAGTAGAGGTGCGGCTGGAGATCGCGGTAGGGGCCGGTCACGTCACCGACTTCTACGCTGAAGAATAAGTGGCGGCTGTCGTTGGCCCAGTGCAGTTTGCCTTCGGCGGCCTGATTGTGGGTTACGCGGTGGGGCTGGGTTAGGGCGGGATCGGCTTCCGCGATTGCGTTCGCGGTGCTGCTGGCAGTCGCGGGCAGGAGTCCCTTCGGCTCTCGTTCAGGGCGGGGCCGCGCCACATTTGCGAGATCGATGGTGTAGATTTCGATGTCCTCGATTTTTTCCTGACGCTCGTTGATCGCATTGCTCGCAAACGCCAGCGTTTTTCCGTCGGGAGACGTCACAAGATCCTCGACGCGCAGGGGTGAGGTCGCAATGGCGCGTGCGCCGGGCGTGCCGGTTGATTCCTTTTCTGCCTCGGGATCAAGCGGGGCTTTCGCGGGAGCGGCGGCATTGCGATCGATTGCCGCAGCAAGGTCGAGGGCGTAGATAGTGTCGCCGCGCTCGGCGGTGCGATATTGCACTACATCTTTCCATTCTTTTTTGTATCCGTCTTTCTGCTTCTGCGACCAGGGTGTGCGCGTGGCGAAATAAATCGTCTGCGAATCGGATGACCAGGAAAAATCGTGGACGTCTTCATCTCCAGTAGTGATGGGGAAAGGTTCGCCACCGGTGGGAGAGATCAGATAAATCTGACTGGTGTCTCCGCCTTTTTCTTTGCTTTTGCTCGTAGCTATGTGCCCCGGCTTGGCATCGCCGTCGGAATCGGAGTCGGCGCTGTCCGACTTTTCGGATGACGCTTTGCGCTCGGAGAGGAATGCAATCCAGCGGCTGTCGGGCGACCATTGGGGACTGGTGTCATGGCCGGACTGGGTTAGCTGAATCAGCGCAGCGCCCTTACCGGCTTCGTCATGGTAGAGCCAGAGATCGTTGCGGAAAATTTGCTGGTCCCAGTCGGCGCGTTCGGTGCCGATGACCAGCCAGTTGCCGTCGGGCGAGAGCGCCAGCGCGGAAAAGCTGACGGAGTTGAAGAATTCGTCGAGGGTGAGTTTCGGTTTGCTCTGGGCAAAAACCAGCAGCGCACCGCTTACCACCAGTACTGCCACAGCCACAACTTTCTGGATTCGCATATGGGTCCTGGAAGAACTTGGTTTATACAACGGCCGATGGCGTATGGCAAATTCTGGCACGCGGTTTGGCGTACGCGCTAGGCCGGTTTGAGCAGGAGATGCTTCGCTTCGCCGGAAGAGCGGCTCCGCTCAGCATGACAGCATCGAGTAAGCAATATCCTGCCATACGATCCAAATTCAGACTTCGAACGGCTGGGACAGGGCTCGCAGTGGTGTGACTCACTGAGCAGGTTCCGCGTTTCTCAGCGCTTCGTCGAGGGTTTGGGCGGAACGAGTGGAGGACTGCACCACGCGCCAGCCGTCGTCATAGTTGCGAAACCCGGCCGTGGAACGGTAATGCAGGTCTCCGGCATAGAGAGCGGCGCCCACTTCGTTCATGGGCTGCCATTTCCAGAGGAATTCGACGTCGGCAATACTGCCCTGTTTGCTAACTCCGGTAACGGCCACCAGTTCCCTTCTGGCGACCGGAATACTGAAACTTGACTTGCCTGCGTCGGCCGGAGCCAGCAAAGGCTTGATGGTTTCGACGCCCGATGGGGTGAGCGATACATCCCAGCACGGCGGGGTGACGAGCGCGGGCGGACAGGGAGCGGCGGTCGCGGAAATCCAGCCGTGATGCTGCAGCACCAGGGATTCGGGGGAGAGATAGTCCTTGTTGGAGACGACTCCGGTGTGCAGGAGGAGCGATTGCGGAGTCTTGAACGCATCGGAGCCTTCGATGAGGTCGGCGGCCAGACGGCGCGAGAGCAGATCGCGCGGGGAGCAGGCGATGAGGGAGCAGGCGATGAGGGAGCATGCCGCGAAGAGACAGACGATAGAGATCAGCTTTCGCATGATTTCAAGGGCACAACAACACCATCAAGGAGGCGAGCCAAACGCGCGACTATTGTGTCGCCAAGAACGCGACACATCGCGCGGCTCGCCCGGATCCCTCGCGGCGCAAACTTCGCTTGCTCGGGATGACAATCAAACCCGCACGACTGCACGTGCACTGACCACCGTTTGCACGCTTTCAACGAACAATTCAACGACTTGTGATTGTAAACAAACGGGAGCGTTTGTGCGGAAGGAACGGATGAGAAGTAATCTGGCCGTCGAAGCGAGTGGACCAGCGGCCGGGGATGGATGTCGCGCACTTGGGACAATTGCCATTGGGAGTGAGACGGTAATCTTCGATCAGGTAGCCGTAGCGCTTGATTAGAGTCTCGCCGCAATGGGGACAACGGGTGTCTTCCCACTTGCCCACCATGCCGGGAAGATTGCCGGCGTAGATGTAGCGCAGGCCGGACTGTTGGCCGATCTCGGCGGCGCGCAGCAGGTCTTCCGCAGTGGTGTCGCGCGCGACATCATTTTGCATTTTGTAATCGCCGTGAAATGCGGTGACATGCCAGGGAATGTCGCGGGAGATGCCGGCGATGAAATCGGTGAGGCGGTGCAGTTCATCAGGGGAATCGTTGAAGCCGGGAATTAACAACGTGACGATTTCGAGCCACAGGCCGCTCTCGTGGATGCGGCGGATGCTTTCTAGAATGGGCGCGATGCGGCCGCCGAGTTCGTGATAGTGACGATCGTCGAAACTTTTGAGATCGACTTTGTAGAGATCGAGCCAGGGACGGACGTAGTCGAGCACTTGCGGTGTGCCGTTGCCGTTGGAAACGAATGCGGTGAGCAGTCCCGCCGCTCTTGCTTCTTTGAAAACGGCGACTGCCCATTCGCTCGTGATCAAAGGCTCGTTGTAGGTGCTGACCAGGGCCCTCGCGCCTTGAGCGATGGCGTCGCGCACTAAAGAATTTGGAGAAGTTTCTAATGGAGGCGAAATTGCGTTGGGGTCACGCACAGCTTGCGACGTGACCCAATTCTGACAGTACGCGCAGTGCAAGTCGCAACCGAGCATGCCGAAGCTGTAGGCCAGAGCACCGGGTTGGGCGTGGAAGAAGGGTTTCTTTTCGATGGGATCGCATTGCGTTCCGGCGACGTATCCCCAGGGAACATAGAGTGTTCCGCCTTGGTTATAGCGAACTTTGCAGACGCCGGGCTGGCCATCAGGGATGGGGCAGCAGTGTCCGCAGGAAAAGCACCGGACGCGATTCTTGTCGAGCCTCTCGTATAGAACGGGATCGGCTTCGCGGACGAGCTGATTGAGGATGGTGGCGAGGGTAGGCACGAGGATTCTGCTTCCATTTTAACGCTGGGGACGCGGTTAAGCTTCGGGCTTTGTCTCTTGACCGCGGCCCGGAAGGGCCGCTCTTCTACGGTTGCGTACGATCTTCCACCCCGGCGTCCGATGTGCAGCGCTTGCGCCGCTCTTCCACGGTTGCGTCGATTGGCATGACCCTTATGGGGCGGCTAGCGGGCGGAGGAGGGTTTGGTTGGGGGTTGGTGTTGCTCTAGCCAGGTGTTGGCTTCCTGTTCGATTTCGGCGCCTTGGGCGCGGGTCATGTGGTCACCCATAATTTTGGCGAGTTCCTGGCTGCCGCGGTCTCCGCCGGCGCGGGCAAGCACGGTCCAGAAATAGGCTTTTTGCAGGCTGGGTGGAACCCCGCGTCCGGCCCAGTAGAGCGAGCCCAGCTTGGACTGCGCAGCTACGTTGCCTTGTTCGGCCGCTTTGCTGAACCAGCGCGCGGCTTCGGCTTCGTCCAACCCAACGCCATCGCCCTGGGCGTAGCGGAGGCCGAGAGCATTTTGTGCCAACGGATCTCCAGCTTCGGCGAGTTGCCGCAGTTGCGCGAGCGTGGAGGTATCGACGGAACTGGATGGAGGCCTGGAAGCATTCCATGCGGGTGCCGAGGCCAGCACCGTCTGCATGTGCGCGGGCTGGTGTGCCTGCATCTTGGCCCGGATCCAAGGCGCGACGGTCGACTGGACCCACGGCGCGATGATGAATCCGAGAGCGCCCGCGAGCACGCCCGCGATCAACCCGGCCGCGCAGATCAGGATAATCAGGTGATAGCGGGGAAGTTGGATGCCGGCGGGGCTCACGGCCAGCAGTTCCGAAGTGTTGCCGCTGTCGTTTGAGCGCCGTTTGGGCGCAGGTTCGGAAGCGAACAGGACGCTGCCCAGCGCGGGAACCATGGGAGGGACAACAGGAGCACTGACCTCAAGTTCTTCATCGTGGGCACGAGCGGCGCGGTTAACGGCCACCAGCACAGCGTCGGCCAGCCTTTGCAGCACCACCCCGTCACAGTCGGAGAACGCGTTGGGAAGGGGCGCAAAGGCCTCGACCAGGCCGATGACCCTGCCACCGACGCGGACGGGCGCGGCCAGAATGGAGCGAATTCCGAGCGCGCGGCAACTGGCGCGGTCCACCCGAGCGTCAGTCTCGGTATCGTCGCAACGCAGCAACTTTCCGGCACGAACACATTCTCCGGAAAAGCCGGAACCGATTTGCAACTCGGCGCCGATGGGAGGAGCGTCTGGGCCAGAACTGGCGCGGCAAACCATGGTGTCGCGGCTCTCGGCGCTGAGCGCGATGGCCGCGCCGGAAGCCCGAACCAGAACCTGGGCTCGGGCCGCGATGAGCCGCAGAGCGGCAACCAGATCTGGACCGAGCGATTCGACTTCGCGCTGCACGGCAGCCAACGCCGCTAACGTATCGCTGTAGTTGGGCCGCGGGGCCGCTTCTTCCAGAGGAACCAGCTGCGCGCGGTCGGATGTGGCCTGAGAGTCGGCGAAGGCCGTCATGGCAT
>DATDGM010000009.1:0-16519 GCA_036522075.1 Candidatus Sulfotelmatobacter sp. | reverse complement strand
CGAGTCGGGTGTGACGCAGACAGTTGATCCTCTCGGCGGATCGTACTTCCTCGAGAATCTGACTCTGCAAATGGAAAACGGCGCCTTCGACTACTTCGGCAAAATGGACGCCATGGGCGGCATGGTCAAAGCCATCGATCGCGGCTATCCGCAGAAAGAAATCGCCGAAGCTTCCTATCAATACCAGCGCGCGGCCGAAGCGAAGGAGAAAGTCGTGGTCGGCGTAAATGAATTCGTCATCGAAGAAGAGTCGCCGCACATTCTTTACATCGATGAGACCGTCGCTCGGCAGCAGACGGCCAAGCTCAAGACGCTGCGCGCGCGGCGGCCGAACGACGCGGTGCTCCGCGCTCTCGAAGCTCTGAAGAAAGCCGCGGCCAAAGATCCCAAGATCGAATCGTCCGCCATGACGAACGGCATTTCCCCCGCCAACACCATGCCCTACATCGTGGACGCCGTCCGCGCCTATGCTACCGTCGGCGAAATTTGCGAGGCTCTGCGCACCGTGTACGGCACCTACACCGAAGTCAGCATCACCTGAGTCGCCGTCCAACGAAGATCTTTCACAACAGGGTGCGCAGAGAAGCACAGAGGAAGTCTGTAGTTTCTTACCTCTGTGTTCCTCAGCGCCCTCTGTGATTAAGGGTTTATTCGCGAGCGTCCCCGAACTTCTCTGCTAAACTTGTCGCGTCATGGACCACAGCACCAGAAGAGAGTTCCTCACGCAGGGCGCCGGGGCTGCCGCCTGCAGCTTGCTTTTACCGGTTTTCTCGCACGCGGCGTCAAACCCTGAACCGTCCGTCAAATTTCCCTCTGCAGCTCGCGATCGGGTTAGCGTGGCCACCTATCCTTTCCGCGAATTCATCGTCGGATGGAAAGGCTGGGACGGCAATTCTCCCGGCCCCGTTCCCGTTTCTCAGCGAATGAAAATGGAAGACTTTGCCGCGCACCTCGTCGAGAAGTTCAACGTCCACAAGATTGAACTCTGGAGTCCGGTTTTTCCCTCGACCGATCCCAAATATCTGGATCAACTTCGCGCGGCGATCGAGAAGGCGCATTCCACCGTGGTCGACATCGCCGTCGACGGCGAATCGAGCCCCTATTCCACTGATCCGGCCGATCGCGCGAAATCCCTGGCATCGAGTAAGCATTGGGTCGACGTGGGAGCAGCCTTAGGCTCGCCCAGCATTCGCACCCACATTCACGAAACCAAGGATTCCAAACCCAACGTCGCGCGCGCCGCCGATACGCTACTGCACGTCGCGGAATACGCTCAGTCCAGGAATGTTGTCGTACATCTCGAAAACGACAATCCGGTGAGCGAAGATCCCTTCTTCATCGTTCAGGTGCTCGACAAAGTTAACAGTCCGTGGCTGCGGGCTCTCCCTGATTTCGGAAACTCCCTGGTCGCTCACGATGAAGACTTTGATGACCGCGCCATGGACGCCATGTTCGCGCGCGCCTACGCCATCTGCCACGTCAAGGATGGCGAGGTCGATGACCAAGGCAAGGCTGTCCATGTGGATCTCGCGAAGACGTTTGCGATCCTAAAGAAACACAACTACAAGGGATATTGCTCCATGGAATACGACGCCCCAGGTGGTCCCTACAAACCAACCGCGGAGTTGATTGAACAAACCATAAAATATTTGTCCTAACAAAATTCCACTTCGACCCCGAGCCCAAGTCGAGGGGATTTCGCAACAGCCGCTGCCCACACGCAGAAGCGGTTCCCGCAGCATCAATTCGTTTTTTCTTCGCCATAGGTGGTTTTTGTGGTAAATCTAGAAGCCATGCGAAGAGCCCTCAATCATCTCAAGAAAAGCGACCGCGTGCTGCGCAGCATCATCGAGCGCATCGGTCCGTGCCGTATGGAGTTTGGCCCAGCGGAGTTCCACAGCCTGGCCGAGGCCATCGTCTACCAGCAACTGAACGGCAAGGCGGCCGTCACCATCTTCAACCGATTCGCCGCGCTCGCGGGCGATCCGCTCACTCCGGAGGGAATTCTCAAGCTCAGCGATGAGCAACTCCGTAGCGTGGGCCTGTCGAAGCAGAAATCGGCATATTTGAAAGACCTGTCGGCCAAGACCGCCTCCGGCCTGCTCGATTTCGCGCGCCTGCCCGAACAATCCGACGACGAAGTGATTGCCCATCTCACCCAGGTGAAGGGCATCGGCGTGTGGACCGCGCACATGTTCCTCATGTTCACGCTAAAACGCGAGAACGTGCTGCCCACCGGCGACTTCGGCATAAGAATGGCCATGTTCAAGCATTACCTGGATCGCAAGAAAGCCAAAACCGTTCCCAAGGCCGCGTCTAAAAAAGGCAAACCCTCTGCCCGGAAGGGTCCCGCGCGCAAATTCAAGCTTCCAACTCCGGAGCAAATGGAAAAAATCGCCAAGCCCTGGGAACCCTACCGCAGTATCGCCTGCTGGTATCTATGGCGCAGCCTGGACATCAAAACCCTCTAATCAGAAGAAGAGGACACTGAGAAACACAGAGCGAATCCCGGTCTTCCTCTGTGTTCCCTGTGCCCTCTGTGGTTAAATAGTCTTCGATGCCAGACCTCAAAATCCGCGTGCTGGTAGCCAAGCCCGGCCTCGATGGGCACGATCGCGGCGCCAAAGTGATCGCTCGCGCTCTGCGCGATGCCGGCATGGAAGTCATCTACACGGGCCTGCGCCAGACGCCGGAAATGGTCGTCAGCGCCGCTCTGCAGGAAGACGTGCAGGTGATCGGCCTGTCGATCTTATCGGGTGCGCACAACGCCATCGTCCCCCGCGTGATGGACCTGCTCACGCAAAACAAAATGGACGATGTCCTCGTACTCGTCGGCGGTATCATTCCCGACCAGGATATCGACGCCCTTAAGAAACTCGGCGTCGCCGCAATTTTTCAGCCCGGCACCGCCATGGACGACATCGTGAAATTCATCCGCACGAACGTGACGGGTGCGGGTGTGCCGGCCGCGGGATCGCAAAAGAATTCGTAATCGATCCGATCTGCAAGATTTTCAATTACCCGATTACTCAATTTCCGCATGCCGATTCCCAACTCCGCCACGCTCCGCCAGCAACTGGATCGCACCATCGGACCCGTGCCTTGGTATTGGAAGACTCTCCCCGCTTTCCAGTCACCCTCCGGCCAGCGCTTCGTCTGGACTCATCACGGAGAAGAAGGCCCCATCGCCTATCTGGTTACGCTCAGCCTCGAACAGGAGCCTGACAAGCCTCGCCTGGCCTTGAATACCTACTGCCGTGCATTCCTGGCCCCGCCGCATTCTCTTGGCATCTGGTGTCCCGAAGGTCGCAGCATTCGTTTGACCTGTTTCGATCCCGACCAACTCAAAGCGTTCGACCTGGCCGAGATCGCCGGATGGTTCAAACAATCCTCTGATCGCATTTACTCCTTGACGCCACCGATTGCGGATTTTGAAGTTCCGGTGACTTTGAAGCCGGGCATGAACAAGATCGAAGTCCCGTCGGAATTAGCAACCCTGGATGAATTGATTGTTCCCACCAGCTATAACGCGATGTCGAACGACGATCCAGCGTTTGCGCTATTTGTTTTCTATTTGCAGGCGGGACTGGTGGAGGTTCTGCCGCAGAAATGGTTTACCACGAGCCAGTATGACATTGGCTATGCTTGGATCACGCGTGCCACGCGCGATCCAGAGTCGCACCGCATTGTCGGCGAGGGCTTCCGCGTGGGCAAGTTTCTGTTGGAAGAAGACGGCTGCCGTCTGGCGGAGTGGATCACAAAAAACCCTTAGCCCTTGCAACGTTTGCTTTAGTGCAGCGGATATCCCGGCTCGCCGGGCATGTGCCCGTCCACCTTGATAACCTTCATCCCCGGCTTGACCTCTTTCGCATCAATCATCGTGATCGCACCGGGAAACACTTTCGTAGCCTCAATCGTCATCCCCAGTGAGGGCGCCGTGAATGGTTCGGACTCGGCCTCCCCGCGCAGCGTCTGCGCCGACCAGTATTGTTTGTACTCACTCTCCGACATTCCGAGCAGCTTGAGCAATGCGACCCGCTCATGGGATCCAGCGGCGCGGATAATGAGCTTTACCGGAACCCCTCCTGGCCAGGTCCGCCTCTCACCCGCGAAAAGCTTGCGAAGATCCACCAGACCTATATTGGCCACACGGCTTTCGGAGTTCACGATGACCGCAACGTCCCCGCTCTGAGCCCTGGATGCGGGAATGGAGGCCAGAAGCACCATGCCGATCAGCAGCCAGAGGACGACGGATTTTTTGTTCATGAGGGTCTCCATCTCAGAACGTGAACGCCGTTTGCAGCTGCAATCCATTCAAGTCTGGTTCCCCGCGCCGCATGATATGGTCCAACTGCACCTTGAACGCAATGTAATCGTTCAAGTCGTAACGAGCTCCGAAAGATGGACCCGCCCGAAAACCCACATCGTTGAAAATTGTGTTTCGCGGGCCCGTATTTACATACTGGTAACGGAAAAATGGCCGTATATGCTTCCACTGCTTGGCGAACTGCGAATAGAACGCCGGCGAATTGAAAACCGCACCCGTTCCCACCTGTGCCTGCCGAATCAAGAACGCCTCATTCAAGAATTCCACTCCGTGAGCCGTGTACACCGCGTAAGAGTTGAAAATACTTTGGCCAAACCGGTCCGCCAAGGAAACCTCAGAATCGCTGATCTTGTCGTGAAAAAACGATCCCCCCAGCTGTAGACCGGGTAACGCGGCGGGGCGTAGGAAGAATCCGAAGTCGAGATGGTTGCCGTCATTCTCGTCGTTCGACAATCCTGAGCCGTTAATATCCGGCCGTACCGTATCCGACGATCCATACTCGAACACGTAGTTCAGGTCGAGTTTCCCCGAGGGAATTGCCCCGGTCACCTCAACTCCAACCGCTTGCGTCGGCAACAGGCCTCCGTTGCTGGCAAACTCCATTACCAGCGGCCGATCCGCCGTGGTCTGCAGCCACGCCGCACTGCGAAATGCCCCGTTGTAATACCCAATGTCGGTCTGGTAGCGGCCGAAAGACATCTTCAGGTGGTCGTTATAATCGTAGTTGAGCAACACTCTTCGCAAATCGACCTTGTAGCTCTGCGCGTCCCGCTCTTCAAAAATAATCTCGGATAGCACGCTGGCTCTGGCGCCCAGTTTCGAAGTCAGGAATAGCCCGAAATCGCCGGTATAGAAGTTTCCCGCCGACCCGGGGGAGAATCCGTAGGTTCCTAGTTCTGGCTGCCGCTGGTCGAGAACCTTGTAGTCGACCTCTCCGAACCCGCGCCAGCGAATCCCATGCAAATCGTGCAGCTCTGCAATCAGTCCTGGCGAAGTCTCGGCCGCGCCAGGCTGTGGGCTAGCCGCAGCCGGCGGTGGGCCAGTCTGGGCCGGCTCAGGAGCCGGGCTCGCCGCGACGCCCACTGGCGCAACCGGCTGAGCTTTCGTTTGCCCATCCTCCAGTGCCTTCAACCTTTCCCGAAGCTCCTTGGTTTCCGCCTGCAGATCTTTCACCTGCTGTGCCAGAAGCGCGATCGTGGCCGCGTCACTGGGGGCCCGACCATCGCGAACTGGATCAACGGGAGTAGGACTCTGGGCCCAGAGTGCGCACCCGAGCAACAAAGGAGTAACCACGGTTTTTCCAACCCGTACCATGCCTGTCCGTCCTTTTTTCGTTCTGTGGGTGTACAGGCTTGTCCCTCCCGCAATAGGATCGCGCAGCACGCCCACTTGGACTTTCGGCAAATCAGGCTGCCAGCATTGGTTACGGAAGTACTGTCTTCCGTGCAACAGAGACCGTGTAGCCCCTCCCCGCCCCGCATTGCGCGCTCTCGCTCCGCTGGTATACCGTAATCAGTCGCGCCCTTCGATTCATCAATGCATCGACCCGCGCCTCCATCCACTCATGGCTGAACGCAACGAATCCCCCGTCGTGAACTCGGCCGCCCTCAACCAGCTCACGACCAAAATCGATCCCACCTCGGCGCGCTTCGAAGCCAACATGCGCTTTCTCGCCGATCTCATGTCGCAGGTCCGCAACGAGAGCGAACAAATCAGCGAAGGCGGTGGCACCAGGTCCATCGAAAACCAGCACTCCAAGCAGCGTCTAACCGCGCGCGAAAGAATTGACCTGCTCGCCGATCCCGAAACTTTTTTCGAACTCGGTCTCTACGCCGCTCACGGCATGTACGAAGAGTGGGGCGGAGCGCCCGCCGCCGGCGTCATCACCGGCCTCGCCCGGATTCAAACCCGCTTAGTCATGATCATCGCCAATGACGCCACCGTGAAGGCCGGCGCATTCTTCCCCATGACCGCGAAGAAAGTTATCCGCGCGCAAAATATCGCCATCGAAAACCGCATTCCCGCGATCTATCTGGTCGATTCCGCCGGCGTGTTCCTGCCGCTGCAGGAAGACGTCTTCCCCGACACTGACGATTTCGGCCGCGTCTTCCGCAACAACGCCGTCATGTCGGCCATGGGCGTTCCGCAAATCGCCGCCATCATGGGCATGTGCGTGGCCGGCGGTGGCTATCTCCCCGTGATGTGCGACCACGTCCTCATGACCGATGGCAGCGGATTATTTCTAGCCGGCCCGGCTCTGGTGCAGGCCGCGATCGGTCAAAAAGTTTCCGCCGAAGATTTGGGTGGCGCGATTATGCATTCCGCCATCAGCGGCACGCTCGATTTCCGCGAACCCACTGACGAAGCCTGCCTGGCCCGCATCCGCTCCATCATCGACAAATGGGGCTATCGCCGCCAATCTCCCTGGGACCGCAGAAAGCCCGTCGAGCCCGCCATGGCCGCGGAAGAAATTTACGGTATCTACGATTCTTCCCCCGCGCGCCCCTATGACATGAAGGAAATTCTCGCGCGTATTCTCGATGGCAGCCGCTTCGATGAATACAAAGCCGAATATGGCAAGACCCTGATCTGTGGCTATGGCCGCATCGGCGGATTCGCCGTCGGCATCGTGGCGAATCAAAAGTTGCACGCGCAAGCTACCGATCACGAAGGCCACAAGCGCACCGAATTCGGCGGCGTCATCTATACCGAGTCCGCCGAAAAGGCCGCCCGCTTCATCATGGATTGCAACCAGAACCTGATCCCGTTGGTTTTTCTCCACGACGTAAACGGCTTCATGGTCGGCCGCGACGCCGAGTGGAGCGGCATCATCAAAGCCGGCGCGAAAATGGTCAACGCAGTTTCGAATTCGGTCGTGCCCAAAATCACTGTGATCGTCGGCGGTTCCTTCGGCGCCGGACACTACGCTATGTGCGGCAAGGCCTACGATCCGCGTTTTGTCTTCGCCTGGCCCACCGCACGTTACGCCGTAATGAGCGGCGACTCCGCGGCTGGCACTCTGGTAGAAATCAAGGTGAAACAGCTCGAACGCAGCGGCAAAAAGCTGAGTGAAGAAGAAAAAAAAGAACTCTACGAATCCACCAAGCGCACCTACGACGAGCAAACCGACCCCCGCTATGGCGCCGCCCGCCTGTGGATCGACAAAATCATCGACCCGGTCGAAACCCGTGAAGCGATAACGCAAGCGCTAGAATCCGCGGCCCTGAATCCAGAAGTGCCCGAGTTCAAGGTGGGAGTATTGCAAACATGATTCAGTGCCGCTCAATTAAATGGGACGGAAGAGATCCGGTATGATCAGCAAGCACACAAAGATTCTCTTTCTTGTTGCGATCATTTGTATTGGAGGGAATCTAGGCTGGCAGCACTATTCGCGACAGATGTTTGAAAAAGTCCATCATCCTCCTATTTTCTACGACCTAGACATCAAAACTGGCGTGTTACACACGAATGAACCCCATACTCCACTGCTTCGGACCATCTTGGGTTCTGTTGGTGCATTCGCCTTTCTCCTCGCCCTTCCGCTGCTGGTCAATGACATTACACACAGACAACGACCCACTGGATCGGGAACGATTTGACGAAAGACATCAAACTTATCGAATGTCCGCGCGATGCCTGGCAAGGTCTACCCGGGATGATTCCCGCAGACCTCAAGACGGACTATCTAAAAGCTCTGATCAGCGTAGGCTTCAAGCACATTGACGCCGTCTCCTTCGTCTCTCCCAAAGCCGTCCCGCAGATGGCCGATTCCGAAGAAGTCCTGAAAGCTCTCGACCCGCCCGATGACGTCGAAATCATCGCCATCGTAGTCAACGAAAAAGGCGCGCAGCGTGCCATCCAGACCGAAGCCGTATCCACACTGGGTTTTCCCTACTCGATTTCCGAGACCTTCCTCCGCAAGAATCAGAACCAGTCCGCTGAAGAGGCGCTCGAAGAATTCGAGAAGATTCAGAAGAAGGCGGACGACGCCGGCCTCGACGTGGTCGTCTACATTTCTATGGCGTTCGGCAATCCCTATGGCGATCTCTGGAACGTCGACGAACTCATCGCCGCCATCGATCTTCTCGAAGCGGAAAGCGTTCGCATGATTTCGCTCGCCGACACGGTAGGCCTGGCCACTCCGCAGCAAATCAGCGACATCGCCGGCGCCGTGATGTCCAAGTATGATTATCTGGAGATTGGGATGCACCTGCACAGCCGTCCCGAACAAGCGGCCGAAAAGGTTCTCGCCGCCTACGACGCCGGCTGCCGCCGCTTCGATTCCGCGTTGGGAGGCTTAGGCGGCTGCCCCTTCGCGCAAGATGCGCTCGTAGGCAACATCCCCACAGAAAAAGTTATCGCTGCGCTGCAGGAGCGAGGCGCAGAGTTGCCGGCCCTGAAACCGCTGGACGCTTTGCTGAAAGCGACATCAGGAATCGGCGCCAAGTTTTCCGGATCGCAGGCAGCAGACTAGCTTCACCGGTCTTTGTCATGCTGAGCGGAGCAGGAACTTCGCGAAGCGAAGATTATGCGCAGTCGAAGCATCCCTGCTGCCACGATACTGCTGGCACTAGGGATCCTTCGACTCCGCCAGTTCGGCCGAAGCGACCAAACTGACTGCGCTCAGGATGACAACGAGCAAATGACCTACACCACCATCCAACTCGACCAGGACTCTGGCATCGCCACCATCACCCTCAACCGCCCCGATAAGCGCAACGCCATTAGCTTCGAGCTAATTGGCGACTTACTCCGCGCCTTGGAAGAAGTCGCCAAATCAGACGCGCAAATCCTCATCCTCACCGGCGCCGGCAAAGCCTTCTGCTCCGGCATGGACCTCGACAACCTAAAGTCTCTGCTCGGCCGCACACCCGAGCAGAACCTGGAAGATTCTCAGACCATGGTCCGCCTCTTCCGCGCGCTCTACGAATTTCCCAAGGGGACCATCGCCGCCGTAAACGGCGCAGCCATCGCCGGCGGCACCGGCCTCGCCCTGCTCTGCGACTTCACGTTGGCGGTCCCCGCAGCCAAATTCGGTTACACGGAAGTTCGCATAGGCTTCGTCCCGGCCATCGTTTCCACATTCCTATTGCGGCAGGTTGGAGAGAAACAAGCCCGCGACCTTCTGTTGACTGGAAGGCTCTTCGGCACCGATGAAGCGGCAAGCATGGGATTGATCAACGAAGTGGTGGCCCCGGAAAACTTGATGACCCGCGCCCGCGAGTTGGCGTCGTCGCTGCTGGAAAACAGTCCAGCGTCCTTGCGCGCGACCAAGCAACTCCTCACCGATCACGCCCGCGCGGAGCTCGACGCGCAAATCGACGCGGCTGTCCGAGAGAACGCCGCCATCCGAAACACCGCCGATTTTCGTGAGGGCATCGCTTCGTTCCTGGAAAAACGTAAGCCCGTCTGGACGGGGAAATGACCTCCAACCATGACCACGCGGTGAGCGAAACCCGTCTGCGCGTGCGCTACGCTGAGACCGATCAGATGGGCGTGGCCTATCACTCGAATCATCTCATCTGGTTCGAAGTCGGCCGCGTAGAATTCATGCGTCAGCTGGGCCTTTCCTATCGCGACCTGGAGCGCGACCAGGGCCTCTTCATCGCCGTAGCCGAAGCCACGTGCCGCTATCGCGCACCGGCCCGTTATGACGAAGAAGTGATCGTGCGCACTCGTCTCAAGAACCTGCGCCAGTCGGTCGTGGTCTTCAGCTACGAACTGCTCCGCGCCGAAGGCGGGGAGTTGCTGGCCGAAGGCGAAACCGCCCACGTAGTAACCGATGCGGAAATGAAAAAAGCGGTGTTGCCGGAAAAATACTTGCATGCATTTCGCAAAGCCCTGGGAAAGTCATGACTTAGGCGGTGGTGCAGTTGGATGTCATCCTGAGCGCAGCCGCTTTTCAGGCGCAGCGAAGGATCTCAGGCCTAACCGCCGTGGAGCGTAAGCCAAGCTCCATCACTACCCAAGACCGCGGAGATTAAGAGCTAAAATCTAGAAGCTAAAAGCTAGAAGCCAAGAGCTAAACACTTGAACGCACTCCACATCAACGGCAACGATCTCACTCTAGAAGCGGTCCGCGAAGTCGCACACACCCACCGCGCCGTGCTCCTCGCGCCCGACGCGCGCCAGGCCGTCGACCGGGCCCGTGCCGTAGTCGACGCATTGGTTGCCGGCAACCAGCTGGCTTACGCCATCACCACCGGCGTCGGCAAGCTCAGCGACGTCCGCATCGCCGGCGACCAGATCCGCGACCTGCAACTGAACCTGGTGCGCTCCCACGCCGTAGGCCTCGGCGAGCCTCTGCCCATCGCCGAAACCCGCGCCATGATGCTTTTGCGGGCCAACTCATTAGCTAAGAGCTATTCCGGCGTCCGTGCCATCGTCATCGACACGCTCTGCGAAATGCTCAACCGCGGCGTCACTCCCTTCGTTCCGTCGCAAGGCAGCGTCGGTGCCAGCGGAGACCTCGCACCGCTAGCTCACCTCGCGCTCGCCCTGATCGGCGAAGGCGAATGCGTCGACGAAAAAGGCGCCCGCATTCCGAGCGCGGAAGCCCTCAAGCGCGCGCAGATCAAGCCACTGGTGCTCGCAGCCAAAGAAGCGGTCTCGCTGATCAACGGCACACAAGCCATGCTGGCCGTGGGCACGCTCGCGCTGCTCGCCGCAGAAACCCTGGTCGACTCCGCCGACGTGATCGGAGGCATGACCTGCGACGCGTTGCAGGGCACCGACACTGCGTTCGACGAGCGTATCCACAACGTGCGCCCGCACAGCGGCCAGATCAAGACCGCGGCCAACCTGCGCCACATGCTTGATGGCAGTCAGATTCGCGAGTCGCATCGCAACTGCGGCCGCGTGCAGGATGCCTACTCCCTGCGCTGCATCCCTCAGGTGCACGGCGCAGTGCGCCACACTCTCGCCCACTGCCGCGAAGTTTTTGAGACTGAAGCCAACTCCGCGGTCGATAACCCGCTGGTCTTCATCCCAACCCATGTGGCGACAGGCGACCGCGCGGAGCGCAGCTCCGCAGCGAATGACGCGGCGAATGAAAATAAAGGCGAAGTCATCTCGGGGGGAAACTTTCACGGCGAGCCGGTGGCGTTCGCCCTCGATTTTCTGGCGATCGCTCTCAGCGCCTTAGCGGGGATCAGTGAGCGGCGCATCGAGCGACTGGTGAACCCCGCGCTCAGCGAAGGCCTGCCGCCGTTCCTCGCCCCGGGCGCGGGATTGAACTCAGGCTTCATGATGCCGCAGGTCACGGCTGCGGCGCTGGCCAGCGAAAACAAAGTGCTGGCGCATCCCGCGTCCGTGGATTCGATCACGACCTCGGGTAACAAAGAAGACTACGTCTCGATGGGCATGACCGCGGCGAACAAGCTGAAGCGTGTGGTGGAGAACACCCGCAACGTGCTGGCGATTGAGGCCATGGCCGCGGCGCAGGCGCTCGACTTCTACCTGCACGCAGAGAAGCCGCTGAAGACTTCGAAGCGCGGGCAGGCGGCGCATGCGGCCATCCGGTCGGTGTGCGCGACCATGTCGACTGACCGGGTGATGTACCACGACTTCGCCCGCATCGCAGAGCTGATTGCCAGCGGCCGTCTGGCTGAGATTGTGCGCTGAAAGCATTTTGGAGAAGTGTTCCTTCAGGAACACTGTGGAAAAAGTGCCCGTTTTTTGCAGCGCAAACAATTGATTCTATTGGGCCGTGTTGACGGCAAAGGAGTTAAGCTGTGGAAAACAATGCCTACTTTAGTAGACGTAAACGTCTACTAAAGTGGACTTGACGGCAGCATTCCGCTGTGCTGAGGTTCGTTGCAGTTGAGACTGATGAGCGTAAACGCTGTTTACAATTCCTTCCGAATAGCCTGCGACTCGAGAGCAACGCGGTAGTGTTTGAGCTTGGGTTCTGTTTCCAGATTTCAGAGTCACGACCTGGGCGCTTCGCCCCGATCTGCCGGCATCGATCCGCCGTTTGCCAAATTGATTCGGGGTTGCTGGTTTGCTAAGGTCGTCGCATGTCCGAGCGTGTAGTGTCCGAGAATTCCAGCGAGCAGATACGCGAATTGCTCGACTCCCTTTACCGCGAGGATTCGGGACGAATCCTCGCAACTCTGATCCGCTTGCTCGGTGATTTTGATCTTGCCGAGGAGGCGATGCACGAAGCCTTTGCGGCTGCGCTGAGCCTGTGGCCGAGCAGTGGAGTACCCGGCAACCCGCGACCATGGCTGATTTCGACGGCCCGATTCAAAGCCGTTGATACGCTGCGTCGACGGGCAAGATTGGATGCGTCTCACGACGAGCTCGTGCGCTATCTCGAAGCGCACGGGAGTTCGGCGGCCAGCCCTGAGGATGATCGGCTCGAGGATGACCGGCTGCGCCTGATTTTTACTTGCTGTCATCCCTCTCTGGCGCCGGAAGCGCGCATTGCGCTCACCTTGCGTGAGGTCTGCGGGCTGACCACCGAGGAGATAGCAAAGGCCTTCCTCATCACTCCGCGTACGTTGGCGCAGCGCATTGTGCGCGCCAAGGCAAAGATTCGAGAGACACCGATTCCCTACGAGGTGCCCACCCCGCAGGAATTGCCGCAGCGACTGGGCGCGGTGCTTCAGGTCATCTATCTCGTCTTCAACGAGGGTTATTCGGCGGCGGCAGGAGCGGAGGTAACGCGCGCCGAGCTAACCCGTGAGGCCATTCGACTGGGCCGGTTGCTGACCGGGCTTCTTCCGGAATTGGAAGCCATGGGTTCCGATGTGACGGGCCCGGACACCATGAGGTCGGAAGCCATGGGACTGCTTTCCCTGATGTTGCTACAAGAATCCCGCCGCGCCGCAAGAACCTCTCCGAGCGGAGAGCTGATTTTGCTGGAGAATCAAGACCGCTCGCTCTGGAACCGGGAGCAGATTGCGGAGGGAGTGGCATTGCTGGAGAAAGCCCTGGGGTTAGCAAAAAAGACCCGGCGCTTAGGCTCTTACACCGTGCAGGCGGCGATTGCGGCGGTTCATGCGGAGGCGGAATCGGCCGCCGCGACCGACTGGCGGCAGATTGTTGCGCTTTACAGTCGATTGCTGCAAATTCAGCCGTCGCCGGTTGTCGAGCTAAATCGTGCCGTGGCCATTGCCATGTGCGATGGTCCAGAGGCCGGTCTGGCGCATATCGACGCGGTTTTGGAGCATGGCGAATTGGCAAATTATTACCTGGCCCATTCCGCCCGTGCAGATATGTACCGCAGGCTCGGCAGGACCGCCGAGGCTCGTGCTTCATATGAGAAAGCCCTTGCGCTGACCCAACAGGAGCCAGAGCGGCAATTCCTGCAGGCGCGGATCCGGCAGCTGAAATAAAAATTGGGGTGGCTGTCGATTTTCGGTCCTCCGAGCGACTATCTGATAACAGAACGATTCTGCTAACGAAACGATGAGCCACGGCTCGCCGGTCATAGAAAACGAGTCACAGCAAACAAGCGCCAAAGAAACCAAGGAGAAAAAGTCATGCCACAGTTTCTGGTTTGTAACTACCTGCCCGACAACTTCGACCCGTCCACCGTAACCGAAGCGATGATGGAGCAGATCCACGCACTCAACCGCGAGATGATTGCTGCCGGCATAAGGAAGTTCGCCTGCGGAATTTCCCCGGCCGCCAAGGCCAAGACGGTGCGGAAGCAGTCCGACGGCAAGGTTCTCGTCACCGACGGGCCGTACACCGAGACCAAGGAGCACATGGGCGGTTTCTGGATTCTGGAAGCCGCTGATCTGGACCAGGCGCTTGCATGGGCCAAGAAGGCTGCCATCACCTGCGATGTGCCCGGCGAGGTGCGCGAGCTTCTCTTCTTCCCGGCTCCGTAACGCCCAATCTCGTGACGAAGTCCTCGGCGGCAGCAACCTAACGCTCTCGCCGCCGCAACTTCGAAACATGCACCGAACGTTTTTCAAATCAGCCAGGGCTCTGAGGAACTTGAGTATGAGAAAGATCAATGTGCTCGAATTTGTTTCCCTTGATGGCGTCATCCAAGCCCCAGGCGGGCCAGAGGAAGACACCAGCGACGGCTTCGCGTATGGCGGCTGGACAAGCCCACACTCTGACTCCGTTGTTTCAGCGGCCATAAAAAAGCAGATGAACCTGCCCTGTGACCTGTTGCTGGGGCGGAAGACCTTTGACATTTGGGCGCCATTCTGGCCACAACACAACGACTTTTGGCCGGGCGTCAACACCGCGACCAAGTACGTGGCCTCGAATACCTTGACTTCCCACCATTGGCAGCCGTCAGTGTTTTTAAGCGGAGATATTGCGGGAAAAATCGTCAAAATCAAGCAACAGCTTATGGAAGCGCCAATCTCGTTCAAACGCTCCTCAAGCACGATTTGGTCGATGCGCTGTGGCTGAAGATATTTCCGCTCACGTTGGGCCGTGGAAAACGATTGTTCACCGAGGGCGCGATCCCGGCAGCTTTCAAGGTGACGGAAAGCACAGTCACTCCGAAAGGCGTCATTATTATCAATTACGAGCGTGCCGGCGCAGTGCCAACCGGAACTGTCTGAACATTAGGCCTCTGAAAGCTGCCGCGGGTGGCCATTCCCGCGTGTTGCCCAGGGAACGGAAGTTAAAATAAAATCGGCGCGTGCTCCACTCAAGCCTGGTTTTGGCTGGAGTGGGGCAGTGCAACAGCTGGCGCCAGTGCAAGAGGAGAATCATGAGAAAAGTAATCTTCGCAATCAACGTCACCCTGGATGGCTGCTTCGACCACACCAGCACGATTGCCGATGACGAATTGCTTGAACATTTTACGCACCTCATCATTGGAGGTGTTGACCTGCTCGTCTATGGCCGTAAAACTTATCAAATGATGGTTCCTTATTGGCCCGATGTCGCAAAAGACCAGTCTTCGACAAAAGCAGACAAGGAATTTGCCCAGGCGTTTGACTCCGTCAACAAAGTCGTTTTCTCGCGATCATTAGACCGCGCTGAAGAAAAGAATACGAGAATCGTTCGCACGAATCTCCGAGACGAAATACTTAAACTGAAACAAGAACCAGGCAAAAACATTTTAACCGGCGGTGTAGATATCCCTTCACAACTGATCGAGCTTGGCCTGGTGGATGAATATCATTTCGTCGTTCAGCCAATCATTGCCGGAAAAGGCAGGCGGCTGTTAGAAGGTATTACCCTGCGGCAGAAACTGCAATTAAAACTTGTTGAGTCAAAACTCCTTAAATCAGGATGCGTTGTGCTTCATTACCTGAATCAGTGAAAGAAAACTCTGCAAGGGAGCGTGGCCCAACCTTAATTTCTGACACCTCCACACCTGAGGGTGCCCCTCGATAAGAACGAAGGGCACCCATCGTGTTGGTCCTGCCAAAGAGCTCAAAAGCCCGGGCCACCCGTACAACTTTTGTTTTGCACCACGAACAACCCGTCAAATGGGAGATCTCGGTTTATATGAACGTACAAGAACAAATCAAAAAGTATATTGCCAGCCAACCCGAACCAAAACGCAGCAACTTGCAGGAGTTGCACCTGCTCACACGTCAAGTATTTCCAGGATGTAAATTATGGTTCAGCGATGGCAAAGACAGCAAGAATCGAACTGTCAGTAATCCAACGATAGGTTATGGATTGCACTCGATAAAATATGCCAGCGGAAAAACGAGAGAGTTTTTTCAAATTGGCATAAGCGCAAACACAACTGGAATCTCTGTCTACATCCTTGGTCTCAAAGATAAGACATACTTAGCCAAAACATATGGGAAAACACTAGGCAAGGCGAGCGTGAGCGGATATTGCATTAAGTTCAAAACCCTAAAAGATATAAACATTGATGTACTTGAATCGGCAATACGACATGGATTTGAGGCTTCGAGTGAAAAGGTAAGCTGAAAACATCAGCAGCACACTAGAAATGCGTAGTGGAAATGGGGGCTGGCCCATCCTTTCACAAACATTCATCGTGCGGTTGCCCCACCCTTCCCGCGTTCTGTGCGGGAGGGTGGGCCTTCCCGAAGGTGAGTTGTTCACCGAGCCGTTCACGCTTGCGCGCTGTCCATTGCGATTCAAACGCGGACTCGCTCGAGTTCCGCCTCGAGGGGGCTTCTTTCGCCGCCAACATATCGAGCAGCGGCTTCCCGGCGATAGCCACTAAACGTGATGAAGTGCAGACAACGCCGGTCTTGATAGCGGGCTGGTTTTGACGTGCATTCA
>DATDGM010000008.1:0-12482 GCA_036522075.1 Candidatus Sulfotelmatobacter sp. | reverse complement strand
GTGTTCGTGAGCATCCACGCCAACTCGATGCCGACGGAAGCGGAGCGCCGGACTGCCCACGGCGTCGAGACATTCTTTCTTTCCGCGGACGCGAGCGACGCGGCGGCGCAAGCCACCGCCGATCGCGAGAACGACGAGGGCGGCGCGGTGCCCGAAGAGCAGGGTGACGAGGTCACCGCGATCCTCGACGACCTCACTCGCAGCCAGGCGCATGCCGACTCATCCCGCCTCGCGTATGTCGTGCAGCACCAGCTCTCCTCCGACTTGAGTGTTCCCGACCGCGGCGTGAAACAAGCCCCGTTTCGGGTGCTGATGGGAGCCCGGATGCCGGCGATCCTGGTCGAAATCGGCTTTATTTCGAGTCCTCGCGAGGGGAAGCTTCTGCTCGACTCGGGCTATCAGGATCGCGTCGCCCGATCTTTGGCTGCGGCGATTGCGGCGGACCGCAAAGACCCGGTGCTCTCGCCAATGTTCGCTGACCTGCATGGCCTGCCACCAAGTCTGCTCGTAACCAGCACGCGCGACCTGTTACTCAGCGACACCGCCATTTTTCACCGCGCGCTGCTGCGCTCCGGAAACGACTCGCAGCTCGTCGTGTTTGAAGCCCTGCCTCACGCCTTCTGGTATCACTTCCAGTTGCCGGAAACCAAAGAGGCTCTGGCGCTGATGGCGAAGTTTTTCGACGAGAAGGTGGCAAAATAAGGATCGGCTTCGGGCTTCCGCTTTCGAGCTTCAGCAGACACGGGGACGAAGTGGCACATCCGGGACCGATTCTGGTAGAACGTGTACATGAAAATGAAACGCGCTGGTCTTTCATTATTGCTGCTTTTGGTTCTTGTTTCCCTGCCACTGCCCGTTCTGATCGCACAACAAAGCGCTGCCCCTTCCGCTGATTCTCCTTCTGCCAACCTGGCGCTCACGCCGCCTATGGGATGGAACTCATGGAACAAGTTTGGCTGCAATGTGAGCGAGGACATGATCAGGAGCATGGCCGACGCGGTGGTGAAGTCGGGCATGAAGGACGCCGGCTATCAATACGTGAACATCGACGACTGCTGGCAGGTGAGCCGCGACGCCAGCGGCAACGTTGTCGCCGACGCACAACGCTTCCCGCACGGCATGAAGGCCGTGGGCGATTTCATTCATTCGCTCGGGCTGAAATTCGGCGTGTATTCTGATGCCGGCTCGAAAACCTGCGCCGGGCGCCCCGGTGGGCTCGGTCACGAATATCAGGACGCGATCCAATACGCGGCCTGGGGCGTGGACTATTTGAAATACGATTGGTGTCACACGACCACGCAGGATGCGAAAGCGTCTTATGCGAACATTCGCGCCGCACTCGACGCCTCCGGCCGCGCCATTGTGTTGAGCATTTGCGAATGGGGCACCGCCAAGCCGTGGCTCTGGGGCCAGCAAGTCGGCGGGAATTTGTGGCGCTCGACAGGAGATATCCAGGACAGGTGGGGAGGCCAGATGAAATGGCCTGATGGCAGTTGCTGCTCCAACGGCGTTCTGGCGATTTTGGATCAGCAGGTTGGCTTGGCGTCTTACGCCGGGCCGGGGCATTGGAACGATCCCGACATGCTGGAGGTTGGCAATGGCGGCATGACCGACATCGAGTATCGTTCCCATTTCAGTTTGTGGGCGATTTTCGCAGCGCCGTTAATTGCCGGCAACGATCTGCGCACCATGCGACCGGAGATTCACGACATTCTCACCAACAAGGAAGTCATCGCCGTGGACCAGGATGCGCAGGGCCACGAAGGCGAGCGCGTATGGAAAGACGGCGACATGGAAGTGTGGGCGAAGCAACTCAACGATGGAAGCCGCGCCGTGGTTCTGCTGAATCGCGGGAGCGCAGAGAAGGAAATCTCGGCGAAGTGGGAAGATCTGGGGTATCCCGAACATCTGAGCGCAGCCGTGCGCGATTTGTGGCAGCATAAAGATCTGGGTAAATTCACGGGAAAGTTTTCCGCGCGGGTGGTTTCGCACGGCGTAGTGATGGTTACCGTGAGACCGTAAAAAACGCGGAGCATAGTGGCGCCCGTTGACATAACCTCTTCTCAGGCGTCAAAGGCTTTTGGCTATACATTTAAAAGGAGAAACCATGCAAAAACGAATCGCATTTCTCACTTGTTTCTTTTTCAGTCTGACCCTCGCCGCGGCATGCCAGGGCAATAGGCCGAGTCCCGCGGCTTCAGCCTCTTGCGATCTTGGCAGCGGCAAGACTATCAAAACCGATTACTCCAGCCCGCGCTTGAAAGGACGAAAGATGATTGGCGAACACGAACCATATGGCAAAGTCTGGCGCAACGGTGCAAACGAAGCCACGACCTTCGTGACAAGCGCGGATCTCTCAATCGGCGGCAAGACTGTGCCCGCCGGGAGCTACACCTTATTTGTGGTTCCCAATCCCGACAAGTGGACCTTGATCATCAATAAGAAAACTGGCGAATGGGGCATCCCGTACAAGTATGAGAGTGACGAACTGGCCCGCGTGGACATGACGCTTTCCAAGGTGGCCTCGCCGGTAGAGGACTTCACCATCGCCTACGATAAGACTGCAACGGGTTGCACGCTGCGCGAAGAATGGGACACGACCCGCGCAACGGTAGATATCTCAGTGAAGTAGTGTTCCGGCTAGCGCCTGATTTCTGATTTGCTGATTGAAAATCCAGAATCGACGGTTTTCAATCAGCAATCTGAAATCAGGAACCTGACATCGGCGGTTATACCGGTGGCTTCCAGCGGAGTACCGGCTTTCTGGCTGCGGCGGTTTCGTCGAGACGCGAAACCCGCGTGGAATGCGGGGCTTCAAGCACGGTTTGCGGATCTTCTTCGACTTCTTCCGCGACCGACTTCATGGCCTCGATGAACAGATCCATTTCTTCTTTCGATTCGCTTTCCGTCGGCTCGATCATGAGCGCGCCGGGCACGATCAGCGGAAACGCCGTCGTGTACGGGTGGAATCCATAGTCGATCAGGCGTTTGGCGATGTCCATGGTGCGTACACCTTTTTTCGCCTGCAGCTTGTCGCTGAAAACCACTTCGTGCATGGTCGGCGTGGAATAGGGCAAGTCGTAAGTGCCCTCGAGGCCCTTACGAATGTAATTAGCGTTGAGCACGGCGTCTTCTGTGGTCTGGCGCAAGCCGTCGGGACCGTTCGCCTGGATATAGGCCAGGGCGCGTACGAACATGCCGAAGTTGCCGTAGAACGCTCGCACCCGCCCCACCGATTGCGGACGGTTGTAATCGAAAGCCAGCGTGCCGTCGGCTTTCGTAGTCACCACCGGAGTGGGCAGGAACGGCTCCAAACTTTTCTTGATGGCGACCGGTCCCGAGCCCGGGCCGCCGCCGCCGTGCGGCGTGGAAAAAGTTTTGTGCAGGTTCAGGTGCATCACGTCGACGCCGAAATCCCCAGGCCGCACCTTGCCCACCAACGCGTTCATGTTAGCGCCATCCATGTAGAGCAGGCCGCCTTTGGCGTGGAGAATGTCTGCGATCTTATGGATATCCTGCTCGAAAACTCCAAGCGTGTTGGGATTGGTGAGCATGAGCGCGGCCACGTCTTCGCTCATCTGGGTTGCGAGTGCCGCGATGTCGACCATGCCGCGAGAATCTGATTTCAAATTTTCGACCGCGTAGTTCACCATGGCGGCAGTCGCCGGATTCGTACCGTGAGCGGAATCGGGAATGAGAATTTTCTTGCGCGCATTGCCCTGCGACTGATGATAGGCGCGCACCATCAGCAGTCCGGTCATTTCGCCGTGCGCGCCGGCGGCAGGCTGCATCGTGATCGCGTCCATGCCGGTGATTTCGATCAGTTGCTCACTCAGCGTTTTTAAAATGCGCAACGCACCCTGGGAAATTTTCTCCGGCTGGTAGGGATGTCCGTTGGCGATGCCCTCCACTCGCGCCACGGCTTCATTCACACGCGGATTGTATTTCATGGTGCACGAGCCCAGCGGATACATGCCGAGGTCAATCGCGTAGTTCCATGTGGAAAGCCGCGTGAAGTGGCGGATGATTTCGATCTCGCTCACCTCGGGCATGTTGCCCAGTTCTTTTCTTTCGGAGGCGCCGAGCAACTTTGCTGTGTCGACCTCTGGTACGTCTAGGGGCGGCAGCTTCCACGCTGCCTTGCCGGCGGAAGACTTCTCGAAAATCAGCCCTTCGTTCTGATTGACCTGGAGCGACGCTTTGCGAGTCACGTGCTTCATCGCGTGACCTCTGCAACTTCTTCTCTCGTGGATCGATCTGACCGCCCGCTCTCCGCAACTCGTGCGACGGCCGTGTCGATCGCCGTCCGGGTGGTCAGTTCGGTACAGCACCACAGCGCTGCGTTCCCCAACTCGGGATAAAACTTCTTTAACGGCAGGCCGCCGACGATCTTGTGCTCCAGCAGCCTGGAATTGATAGCTATCGGATCTTCGCTGGTTTGAACCACAAACTCGTTGAAGCGAGGTGCGCTGCCAAACAAGACGTTGGCCTGTTTCGCGAATTGGGCTGAGGCATAGGCGGCCTTCGCCAGATTCTGTTTCGCCAACTCCTTCAAGCCGACCTTACCGTAGACGGTCATGAAGATGTTGACCATCAGCGCGACCAGCGCCTGGTTGGTGCAGATGTTCGATGTCGCTTTCTCCCGCCGAATGTGCTGCTCGCGCGTGGCCAGAGTCAGAACGAATCCGCGCCGGCCTTGCTTGTCGACAGTCTGTCCTGCGAGCCGGCCCGGCATTTGCCGCACGAATTTCTCGCGCGTGGCGATCACGCCGCAGTACGGGCCGCCAAATCCCAAGGGCACGCCGAACGACTGCGCTTCCATGGCGATGACGTCAGCCTCGCGCGGCGGCTCAACGATGCCCAGCGAAACCGCCTCGGCAATCGAAACCACTAGCATTGCGCCATTCTTATGAGCGACGTCGGCAATCGCTGCAACGTCTTCGATTGTGCCGAAGAAATTCGGCGACTGAATCAGCACGCACGCCGTTTCGGCCGTAATCGACTTTTCGAGTTCGTGCAGATTTAGCCGGCCATCGTTGCCAAAACCCATGACTGACAGCGGCATTCCCTGATGCGTGGCATAAGTCGCCAGTACTTCGCGATACTCAGGATGCAGGCTGCGCGCTACCACCACGGAACGACGCCCAGTGAGGCGCACCGCCATCATCACCGCTTCGGCTGCGGCTGTGGAACCGTCATACATCGACGCGTTGGCCACTTCCATTCCGGTCAGCTCGCAGATCATGCTTTGAAATTCGAAAATGGATTGCAACGTGCCCTGGGAAATCTCCGCCTGGTAGGGAGTGTAGGCAGTGAGAAATTCTCCGCGCGAAATCAGCGAATCGATAATGACGGGCCGATAGTGAGCGTAAGCTCCCGCGCCCAGAAAACTTGCATGGCCCTCGCCGTTTTCCCGCGATCGCTGCCGAAAGAAGTCTACGATTTCCGATTCCGCCATCTGGCGGGGAATCTTCAAGTCGCGACTTAGCCGGTATTCTGCCGGAATCTGCGCGAACAGGTCATCGACGGAGCGCAAACCGATAGCTTTCAGCATGGCTTCACGGTCGGCGGGAGATTTAGGTAAGTAGCGCATAAGAAATTGTTAGATGATCCTCGATGCCGATTGGATTGCGGCCACGCAGCGCCCGGCGCGGATCCCCACTGTTGACGATAAAGCTCGAGCCCCAAACCGAGGCAAGAAATGGCCGAGGGCGGACGCCTGAGGGCTGAGGGCTGTGGTCAGTGTCCCGCCTCTTCTGCGACGAATTTTTCGTAATCAGCGGCGGAGAGCAATCCGTTGAGTTCGCTGGAATTTTTCAGCGTAAGCTTCAGCATCCAGGAGCCATGCGCATCTTGGTTCACCTTTTCTGGAGACGTCGCCAGATCGGCGTTGGTCTCAGTCACCGTGCCCGAGGCCGGCGCGTACAAATCGGAAACCGCTTTCACCGATTCGACCGAGCCGAAAGTCTTGCCGGCCGCCAGTTCCGCGCCCACCTTGGGCAACTCGACGAACACGATATCGCCCAGCGATTGCTGCGCATAGTCGGTGATGCCAACCGTGGCGGAAGCGCCGTTCACCTGAATCCACTCATGCTCTTTGGTGTACTTGCGATCTGTAGGGTAAGGCATAAAAGCTTCTAGCTCCCTGGCTGCTAGCTTCCAGCTAAAACTCATGCGATCCACGTCAGGCACTTTTCTTCGGGCGCTTGTAGAACGGCGTAGGAACCACCACGGCCCCCACGCCCTGCCCTCGAACTTCCACTTTCATGGTTGTGCCGATCGCCGCGAACTCGGGCGGCACATAAGCCAGCGCTATATTTTTCTTCAGAAACGGCGCCGGCGATCCGCTGGTTACGTAACCGATTTCTCGTCCGTTCCCATCGAGAACTTTGTATCCATCGCGAGCGATGCCGCGTTCGGTCATCTCGAGACCTGCCAGCGTGCGCCTCACGCCCCCGGCCTTTGCCTTCTCCAGCGCGGCACGGCCGATAAACTCCGGCTTCTCCATCTTGCAGAAGCGGTCGAGCCCGGCTTCCCAAACATTTATGGTATCGGAAATTTCGTGGCCGTAGAGTGGGAGTTTGCCTTCCAGCCGCAACGTGTTGCGAGCGCCCAGGCCGCAGGGGACGCAACCAAATTCCTTCCCTACTTCGAGAATCCTATTCCAGACCCAGGCGCTCGTGGCGTCATCGGAAGGGACATAGATCTCAAATCCATCTTCGGCTGTATATCCCGTGCGTGCGATCAGCGTGTCGTTTAAGTATCGCCGCGCGGACTTGTCGACGAGCGCGATTGTGCCGCGTGTGAACCAATAGAACTTCACAGCGCTCAGATCGGTGCCAGGCGTCATTCTCTGCAACACATCCACGGCCTTCGGCCCTTGGATCGCGATCTGCGTGAAGTCGTCCGATAGATTTTCCACCGCACAATCGAACTGCCGCGTGTTGTCGCGCACCCAGTTGAAATCTTTTTCCCGCGTGCCGGCATTGATCACCAGCAGATATTCGTCCTCGCCCAGTCGGTGAACGACCACATCGTCCACAAACGTTCCCTCGGGATAGAGCAGCGCGGAATACTGCGCCTGGCCCACGGCGAGCCGCGACGCGTCGTTCATGGAAATGTGTTGCACCGCCGCCAGCGCCTGCGGCCCTCCCAGGCGAAGGTCGCCCATGTGGCTGACGTCGAAAATGCCCACGCCGGTGCGCACGGCCATGTGCTCATTGATGATGCCGCACCCGATCGTCCCGGGATACTCCACTGGCATATCCCAGCCGTTGAATTCCACCATCTTCGCGCCCATCTGGCGATGCACGGCGTTCAGCGCAGTCTTGCGAACGGCGGGAGTAGTTGTGGCCTCAACAGCAGACAAGACGGAACCTCAATCAGCGGCAGGGGGAGCCTGCTGGGATGGTGTGACTGATTACCGTAACACGCGCTTTTTCCGCGGGTCAAACCGAAGAACATACCCACGGGCGCACAGCGGAACACGGAGAAGAATCGGGCAGCTTCCTCTGGCGACTCAAGGTTCTCTGTGTTTAAGATTTTTGAGGTTACCGCCCGAACTGCACCGTAACCCGCGATCCCGAAGCCACATGGGTTCCCGCAGCTGGAGATTGCTGCCGAGCCACGCCGCTGCCGACTGCTTCGAGTCCGAGCCCGGCGTCCTCCGCGGCTTCCACCGCGCCGCGGACGGTCTTGCCCACGAACGAAGGCACTTCGATGCCGCCTTGCTCAACATCGAGGACTACAGTTTCGGCGGCAGGCAGTTTTGGTGGCGCTGCGGACTCTGCAGGGCTGAGATTCGCTGGCTTCGCTCGATCTGTCTGGGTCCCGCTTGATCCAGCAATGGAACCGGAAGGCGCTTCCGGTTGCCGCAGTGCCGCCTGCACGATTTGAGTGTCTCGGGCTGCGGCAGCGCCCCTGGCATTCGCCGGCGAGGTCTGCTCCAGGGGCAAGCTGTGTGCGGGCGCTGAGCTTGGCTGAGCCAGCGTCCGCGCCGCATTTGCCGGGTTCGGCGCGTCCAATGAATCTGCGCTCACCTCGGCAGTATCCAGCGGTTCGCCAGGATGGTCTGGAGTGCCTTCCTCCAGATCTTTATCTTTCATTTTGGTCTGCGCCAGCAGCAACTGATGTTGCGGCGCCAGCGGCAAGTCGTGGGGCACGTGCAGATATTCCAGCACTTGCTGCGAAATGCGCCGAAACACCGGCGCTGAAACCTGGCCACCCTGGTGCGGCCCTACGGCCGAATCGAGAATCACGGCGACCACAATCTGCGGATTATTCAACGGCGCAAATCCCGCGAACGAGCCAACATATTTTGTCCTCGAATATGCGCCCGTCGCCGGATCAACTTTTTGCGCAGTCCCGGTCTTTCCTGCCGCCGAGTATCCCTCGAGAACCGCTTTGCGTCCCGTACCTTCGAGCACCACCTTCCGCATCATCGAGCGCATCTCGGCCGCCGTGTAGGAAGAGATCACCCGATGCGAAGCTCCGGGATGAAACGCCACCGTCTGCAGCGGATTCTTGGCATTGGAATTGGGCGGGACGGTCCCGACGACAACCCGCGGCGCAACCCAGACACCGTCATTGGCAAACGTTGAGACGAGACTCGCCAGTTGGAGGGGCGAAATGCCAATTTCCTGGCCCATGGCGATCGCGGCAATCGAAACTTTCGACCAGCGGCTCGGCGGCCTCGTTATGCCCCGCGTCTCGCCCGGCAGCTCGATACCGGTTTGCTGCCCGAATCCGAAGGCGCGGATGTATTTATAAAAGCGGTCTTCGCCCAGGCGCAGAGCGATTTTGATGGCGCCCACATTGCTCGATTCCGCCAGCACTCCCCACACCGGCAACAAGCCATGCGGCTCGGCGTCGCGGATGCGCATGCCGTTGTACACGATCGACCCCATCTGGCAGTCGAAAATCTCGTTGGGATTTGTGACCTTCTCGTCCAGCGCGGCGGAGATCGTAACCATCTTGAACGCCGATCCGGGCTCGTAGATGTCGCTGATGGCGCGATCGGTGAGCGCCGCGGGCGTAATTTTTTTGCGCTGATTAGGATCGAAAGTTGGCCGGTTGGCCAACGCCAGGATTTCTCCGGTGTGCGGGTTCTCCACAATCACCGTGCCGGCAATGGCCTGCGTATCGTGCATCGCCTGGTCCAACTCTTTTTCGGCAATGTACTGAATATTCTTATCGAGGGTCAGGACGAGGCTGTCGCCGGGCTCGGGCTGCTTCTCCACGTCGCTGAACCACTGCTTGCGGGCGTCGACCGAGATAAACATTTTTCCCGCGCGCCCGCGCAGCTGATCGTCAAACTCGTGCTCGATTCCGCTCTGCCCGGAATCCTCCATGCCGACTTCGCCCAGCACCTGCGCCGCCAGATCGCGATTGGGATAAAACCGCTTCGGCTCTTTCTGAAAATGGATGCCCTGCAGGTTGAGCGACTTGATGCGCTCGATGGTTTCGTCGTCGGCCTTGCGCGCCAGCCAGCAGAAACTTTTGTGCGCCCGGCAATCGGCTAGCACCACGCGCGCGTCTTCACCCGTAATGCGCGTGATCAGGGAAACAGCGGTGGGCAGGTCTTTCGTTTCACTAGGGACGGCGAACGCAGAATCCACCAGAACTGACATCGCCAGTTCGCGTCCGGCGCGGTCAAAGATAACTCCGCGCTTCGCCGCCAGCGGAATGGCCCGCTGCTGCTGGTGTTCCGCCTGTTTGGCAAAGCTGCCGTAGCGGAAAATCTGCAGGTAAACCAGCCGCCCGCAAATAGCGAAGCACCACAGCAACAGCATCGCGCCCAGCAGGTAGAGCCGTGAGTTTTTGCCCGGCTTAGTGTCAGCTGCCATAAGAAGCGCCGTAGGTCGCTAGCCGCAGACAAACATGGCGGCCCGATTACAGACAGGCCGCCAGATAAGTTCGTGTGGCGACAGCCGCCCCCGGCTGTCGGGCCGAGCGCAGCTCGGCTGCTTGCCGCTCAAGCTCTACTGCCCGGCCATCCTGGCCACTGGCTGCGCGCTCGCCATCTCCGGTACTCCCGCATCGCCCGTCGCCGCATCCATGTGGATCACCTGCCCCGGCTCCGGCGGCACCAGCCCCATGCGCCGCGCCATCACATCAATCCGTTCGGGATCGCGCAACGACGCGTCCGTCAGTCGCAGCGCGCGATTCATTTCCGTCAAATTGCTGAGCTCGCGCTTCGCCGATTCGATCTGATATCCGTATTCAATCGCCTTAAAATGCTGCCAGGTATAGGTGAACACCAGCAGAAACAGCACGGCCAGCGCCGAGCCGAATTGCTTCATCTCGTGGTTGCGGCGCGCGTCTTCCACTTTCACTAAGCGGGAATTGTCGATCGCCTTGGCAAAATAAATTTCCGGAGTGCCGGTCCAGAACTGCCGCGGCCGTGCCGCTGCACTTGCTGAACCTGCCCGAGTAACCACAGTTCGAATTGCCATTGCACTTGCTGCCATTTATGCCGCCCCCGCGAAAACCCGTTCGCCCTGTGTTGACGTCTGCAATTCGAAAAGCCGTTCCAATTCCAACTCTTCGGCAACAAGTCGCGCGCGCGCGCCTTGCTCCTCGGCCCGCTCCACCGCTGCCATCAAGTCCCTGATCAATGTTCCCGTATACATGTCCCAACCTCAATTTGGATTCCTACCACGGAACCCTTGCACTTCCACCGGCCCGGCGGCTCTGCGTCCGCCTTGTCCTGATTCCTTAAGCCGGGCACGCCATTACAGCTATGCCCGGGACTCCGGCAGGTTTTCCGGAATCAAACTCTTTCCGCCGCCCTCAGCTTCGCGCTGCGCGCCCGCGGATTGCGATCGCTCTCTTCTTCAGTTGCCGTTATTGGCTTTTTCGTTAGCACACTGAAGTACTTGTCCCTTGCTCCATCGCGGAAGGCATCTTTTACGATGCGGTCCTCGAGCGAGTGAAAGCTGATCACCACAATCCTTCCCCCTGGCTTCAGAATCCGCGGCGCCGCCTCCAGCAGGGCCCGCAGATCGTCCAGTTCGCGGTTTACGAAGATTCGAAGAGCTTGAAAAGTTCGCGTCGCGGGATGAATTCTTCTCTCGGCCTGATTCATTGGCCGGGCCGCGGCTGATATGACGTCCGCAAGATGTGCGGTAGATCGTATCGGCCGCGACCGGCAAATGGCTCTGGCGATTCTCCGCGACCTCCTTTCCTCTCCGAATTCGTAAATCACATCGGCAAGCTCACGCTCGTCGAGGTGGTTTACCACTTGTTCGGCGTTACGCTCCGACCGCGGGTCCATCCGCATGTCGAGCGGTCCTTCCGCCTGAAAACTGAATCCGCGTGCGGCGTCGTCGAGCTGCAAACTGCTCACTCCAATGTCCGCCAGAATGCCGTCGATACTCGCCGCCTTCTGTCCCTTCGCAATCTCCGCGAACGATCGCTGCAGCAACGAAATCTCCGGCCAATCGCTCCCAGCCTTGTCATCCCGAGCGGAGGATTTCGATTCGCCTCGCGAATCGAAATCCGCAGTCGAGGGACCTTGTGTCAGCTTTTGCCGCGCCTTCTCCAGCGCCGCCGGATCCTTATCGAGCCCAATCAAATGTCCCGGTGCGCCGAGGCGTTTTGCGATTTCGTAACTGTGCCCGCCCAGGCCCACCGTAGCGTCGATATAAATCCCGCCACGCCGCACTTCTAAAAAGTCGATCGCTTCTTTTAAAAGAACCGGAACATGATGTGCTTCCCTTCCACCACCATGCCCAACCCCCTGAGGGGTGTCTGTTGAACCCTCGCCCACTAGATGCCCAATTCGTCGAGCGTCTTCTCATCGTCAGGCGTGAACTGTTCTTCCTCGATCTGTTTGCGGTACGAGCCCAGGTTCCTGACGATCAAATGCGTAAGATTGCCGGTCACCGCAACCTCGCCCTTGATCTGCGCCGATTCCCGCAGCAACTGCGGCATCAGCAAACGTCCCTGCCCATCCATTTCCACCACTTGCCCGTAGTAGTTCACCCGGTCGAGAAATTTTTTCTTCGTAGGATTGAATGTGGAGAGCCCCGCCAGCTTCTGCTCGATCCGCTCCCATTCCTCGAAGGGATACACTTGTGCAACCTTCCCGTCCAAGCTTGTGATGTAAAATTGCAATCCATATTTCTCGTCGATCACCCGCTTGAACTCGGCCGGGACCTTGAGCCGTCCCTTTTCGTCGACCCGGGTTGGATGATTGCCGCGAAACATATGAAATTTCTCGATTTGTCATCCGGAGGCGCCGGCTTTTGGCGCCGAAGGATCTGAGTGCGCCGCGCGTACGTTTTCGCGTTCTTTGCGAAAACGCGAAATCGCGCGTTTGGCGCACATCCGTATCGACTTCAACGAGGGAGGTAAAAATCGCGCAAATCAGGGTCAAACTCGGGTGGTTCGGGCTGTTTGTCGTGCTTTCGGGTCGGTTTCCCACCGGCTCCTCTTTGTCAGCTCCTGAATCCCACGGCCCTAACTGCCTTGACCACTTC
>DATDGM010000007.1:0-6426 GCA_036522075.1 Candidatus Sulfotelmatobacter sp. | reverse complement strand
TGTAACGAGTGACATTGCTTCTCCCCTAAGGTGTCAGCCCATTTCCCGGCCGCATTCGCGGATTCCTTTCCTCTAACCGGGCCGGCGTGTTGACGGGGCAGGCGAATGGGATAGGATACTCGCGTTGTGTAGGCACAAGCGGTATCCCAACCGTAGAAGAGCCAAACAAAACTGCGATTCAGAACGCCCGGCAAAGACGGCCGGGCGGTCTTCGCTTTTTAGGCCCAAGGCCTCGGCTCCGAGACTTCACCAAAGAAATGGACTTGATTTTGACTTAGCGGGCTGGCTGAGGGGTGTAGCGCGGAAAGTAGAAGCAGCGAGGAACGGAAGCGAAGAAGCCACTCCATCCCCTCCCGCACAAAATGAATCGTGTGCGGGAGGGGTGTAGTCAGCCGATTCCTCCGGAGCCAGCCCCGTCGCATCGGCCTTGGGCATCCGCTCGGGCGCGACCCCGTGCGGACAATCGATAGCTGCGAGCACACTCGCGCAACGAAAGCTAGAGCGGCAGGTGGTAGTGGCCGTTGGCCCGCGCGATCCAGCCCTGCTGGCAGGCTTCAGTGATGGCCAGTTGCGCGGTCCGTTTGGAACATTCGGTGGCAGTCATGATCTGGTCGCGCAATTGGTTGTAGTGAACTTTGTCGCCGACCTCGGCCAAGGCTTGTGTGATGTCAGCCTTTTCGACTTTGCGGCGTGGGGCTGCAGCGGTGGGCGGCTTATCCGTCGAGCAGAACCACAGAATGTGGGGATCGAGTTGGAGCAGTCGCGGAGGCTGCGCAGCCGCATAGCGAAACTGGAAACGAAGCTCGATGGTGGTGAGTTGCGGAGAAGGCCGGGTGAGTAATAAATAGCTGTCGCCCACCGCATGCAGAGCGCTGGAACCGCGAAAGGCGCTGCCGATCTCGTGGCGGCCGATCGACTTGCGGACATGGTGCACAACGACAAGAGCGGCGTGGGAGGCATCGCGCAGGCGGAGCAGCGACTGGCACAAGGCGGCCATAGCGCGGGTATCATTTTCATCCTGATCGTGGGTGGAGTAGAGCGGGTCGAGAACCAGGATTTCGGCGGCGGCGGCGCGGGCGGCGGAGACAAAGTGATTCAGACCTTGCGCGGTGTTGAGCAGATGACCTGCGGCGCGCGTGTCCACCAGGAGATGCTGATCGGCGGCCGCTCCCAAGGCGCGGCGCATGTGGGCGAGGCGGCTCACAAACTGCGGGACCGGAAGTTCAAACTGGCAGATGAGGACACGGCGCCGCGCCGGGATGGAAAAGCCCAGGCGGTCGACGCCAGCTGCCAGCGCCAAGGCCAGGTTGGCAACCAGCAGAGACTTACCCACCTTGGGCTCTCCGCCGACAAACAAGATGCCCTGCGGTGGCAGTAGTCCCGGTTCGACTAGGCAGGGCGGAGAGGCCGAAGGCTGCTGTTCGAGCAACTGGGCCAGAGACAGCACCGTCGGTGGGGCGGGGTTGGTGGATGCGGCATGGCTCACAGCAGCGCCTCGGCAGTGGCATCGAGCAGGATGGATTCCCCCACCATCGCCTCTTTTCGCGAAGCCGCCAGACGCAGAGCGGTCAGGGCCAGTTTGTTGACCTTGCGGAGGATGCCTTTGGTGGCCTGATAGAGGGCTTGTCTGGCGGTGTCGTCAAACAAGGGCTGGGTGACGCCGGCCACCTTGAGTTGCTGCGCGAGATAGGCGTCGAGTTCGTCGCGGGAAAGGCCTTCGAGGTGATACTGCACGGCGATACGCTGGCGCAGTGGTTCGTGCAGCTGCAACGAAAGGGTGCGGCGCAGCAGCGGCTGGCCCACCAGCAGTAAGCTCAGATAGCGGCTGGAATCCATGTCGAAGTTCAACAGCAGGGGAAGTTGTTCGAGCGCGGGATGACCCAGCAACTGGGCTTCGTCGCAGATGAGAAGGGGATGCTGCTTCTTATTCTGATTGAGGTGCACGATGGTCTGGGAGATCTGGCGCACCAGATCGCCGCGGTAGTGGGCCGGTTGCAGATCGAGTAGCAACGCCAGTTGGCGGAGTAGATCGAGCGTTGATCCAGAAGTCCAATGCAGATAGAGGACCTTATATAGGTTGGGATGGAGGGCAGCGGTGAAGCTGCGAGCGGCGGTCGATTTACCGGCGCCGACTTCCCCGGTGAGCAGGCCGGCGCCGTGATGATCGGCCAGAAACTGGAGCCGCGCCTTGGCCTGAAGCCAGGACTGCGAACAGAACAACTGTTTGGCATCGGGACTGTCGCCGAAAGGCGTTTTCTTAAAGCCGAAGAAAGTTTCCACCATGGCAGTTATTCCTTCTCCTGTTTCTGTTTGAGCAGTTCGACGAAGTTGATGCCGGTGGGTTCGGGCTCGGCCGAGGCGATTCGTTTCACGGAGGGCAACTGACCGTTGATCACCGGGTCGACGGGTCGTGCGGTGGTTTCCAGTTGCCCCTGAAACCAGATCTCGACCTCGGCGGCATCGAGAGGATCGAAGCGCACTTCGACGCGCTGACCGGCCAGAGGAGGGGGAGCCTCATAGAGACGGTTGTGCAGCAGGAAGGTGGAATCCCGGCGCACCACACGATCCAGGCGATGGAAGAAGAGACGGCGCAGATCGGTAGCGGGCGGGAGCTGGCGGATCTGCTCGATGTCACGCTGCCAACGCGCCAGCGGAGTAGTTCCCAGCGCGCTATGTTCGGCGCGATGATAAGCCCTTTCGATCCAGATCCACAGGCGATCGTTTAACTCCTCGAGGGAGAGCACGTGCTTGGGGTCGAGGTTGGCGAGGAATTGCTCTCTTACGGTGCGGAAGAATCTTTCCACCTTGCCGCGACCTTCCGGCTGATAGGGACGAGAGTGCACAATCAGAGTGCCGAGGGAGGCGGTAATCCGCGCCAGTTGCGGCGAGCGATAAATTTTTCCATTGTCCATGTAGAGACGAATGGGTATTCCGCGGGCGGAGACGGCGTGGCGCAGACAGTCGAGCGCGGCATCGAGTCCCTGGCTGGCATAAAACTGCGCATGGGGAATGAGTCGGCTGGCGTCATCGAGAGTGGCGTGAAGAAAGACCTGCATGCGGCCGCCATCGTGCGCCCGCCGGACCCAAGGGCCAAACAGCATGTCGGCCTGCCAAATTTGATTGCTGAGTTCGGCCTCAAACTTCTTGTGCGCCGGCGGTGCGAGCAGTTGTTTTTCTGACAAACCGTGTTGTTTGAGGAAGCGGTAGAGTGTGGAAGCAGAGAGCGCGGGCCTGTCCTGAGCGGAAGACAAGGCCAGTTCGCGCAACAGAGTCGTGCCGGTGCGATGCGGGTTCTCACGCTTGAGACGTTCGATGAGGCTGGCCAGTTGCGGAGTCACCGCGCGGGACTGTCCCCGGTCCTGGCGCGGTTTGGGAGCCAATGCTTCGAAACCGCCGTTGCGGTAGCGTAGCGCCCAATTGAGCAGGGTATCGACGCAAACCCCCGTCCGTTTGGAATGGGGGATGTCGTAGGTGCGGGCGGCGATCTCCTGGGCGCGGCGCGTGAGTTCGCCACGGGGGAGACGCTCAATGACCAGCGATGCGATCAGCCCATAGCGAAACAGGGCCAGTTTTTCGGATTTGGTATCCATGCGGAAGGTCTCCATGCCCCAGACCATAATCAGGAACAGCGATCTTCCACTAGGCAAATGCTGTGTGGGGAACCTCAGGGAGCGGGGCACGCGGCGGACAGCGTGGTTCGCCGCCCGGTCGCAATCAGATCCGCAGGCCAGCCCAGCAGATGGACGCGAAGCCGCGCAAACAGGAACCGATGCGCCGCGATCCATCCCACGGATTCGAGCATGCGCAGGGCTCTGGCAACGAAGTTCGCCGCCGGGTCCCGAAGGTGCCCCGGCGTCTCCAGCGACACTAGAGCCAGGCTCAGGGCGGGAGCCTTTTTTTGAAAACGGCGGATCCAGAACTGTCCGCGCTGGTATGGCATGGCGGTTTGCGCGGCCGCCCGCGCGGCGGCTACCAGCGTGAGACCGTTGAGCAATCGGGCAGCGAGAAACAGTGCGATCACGGAGATACTGAATCGTAGCCACGGCAGGACGAACTCGGGTAGCAAAGAGACCGTCCGTTTACAGGAACAACATAGATAACGGCGGACCCGAATGACTCCGTTGAAAGTGACATCCACCAGTGTGCGGTGGTAGAAGCCATGACCGGTCAGAGGTCGTTTGGCTTCGCATTGCGGGCAATGGTCTGGACGGTGGCGATCTGGATCGGCGACCTGGTCTAAGTAATGCTGGATGGAGCCGGCGAATGGATGTAGGATTTGCATTGCAAGCCTTCCTGGGAGTGTCTAGACTCCCTGGTCCGGTCTCGCGGAGGGCTCGGTGGTTCCTGACAGAAACTAGCCGAGCCTTCCACTGCTCCACATCCTACATCGCATTCCACGAACCCCAGGCGTAGGGATACTGCGAATCGAAATGTATTCCGGCCTCATCCGCCCCGCGATTCACGCTGCCACCCGGTGCGCTCTCGCGATCACCGCCCTACTTCCCGGAATTAACCTGAGGAATATTACTTTCGAAGAGGAAAACAAACGCGACTCGTTACACCTATGCAGCGACGCCTGTCGGGTTATGTTGGAGCGCAGGGCACGTGTGGTGCCGACACTGCGTGACTTCTGTGAGCATCGGTTTGAGCTGTGGGCCAAGGCTAGTTTTGAGCGAACGTGCCGAAACAACTGGTATTGGTTTCGAGCTTTCGAGCTGGCATGAGGCGCTTGAAGGCTTACGAGCCGATTGCTTCCTGCAGACTGGATAAGATCACGAATGAAAGAGTCGCGGACTTCGCCGCGCATGAGCAGACGCGATTGCAGAGACGCGGCAAGGACCAGAAAGAAGAAAAACGTGGCATGGCCGTGAGTTCGATCAACAGCGCGATCCGCGTGCTTCGCCGTGTCCTAAGTCTTGCTGTCGGGTGGCGAGTAATCGAATCGGCTTCGAAACTGGCGCTCTTACCCGGAGAACAACATCGAGCGGGTCATCACGCCAGACGAGGAGATGCGCTATCTAGCAGCAGTCTCACCTCTGCTCGCTGATGTGGCTACCGTCCTTGCTGACACCGGAATGCGGCCAGACGAGTGCTATCTGCTGCGGTGGGAGGATGTAACCTGGGCAAATGGTCGCAATGGCTCTCTGTTGGTAACGCATGGTAAGACCGCTGCCGCTCGTAGGGTGCTGCCAATGACTCCGAGAGTGCGGACGGTTCTAGAGAGGCGCTGGAATGCGGCAGAAAGGCCCTTAGAAGGCTGGCTCTGGCGCCGACGCGCCGAGAGCGCGAGTCGGCACATGGACCATTCCAGCCTCAAAAAAGCAGCACACGAAGGCATTTCGCACGGTCAATCAGCTAGCGCAGAAAAACGACCTTCCGCGAGTCGCACCATTCGTGCTGTATTCGTTACGGCACACGTTTCTGACACGACTTGGACAGTCAGCCTGTGACGCCTGGACTCTGGCACGGATCGCAGGCCACAGCTCAATCGTCATCTCAAGCCGTTACGTTCACCTTCAGAAGACAGCGTCCTTGCGGCCTTTTCTCGGCTGGATGGGCACAATTCTAGGCACAACGAGTTGCAGACGCGTCCCGAGGCAAAGGGCGACACAGCGCTAAGTCAAAGAGAACTGTATAATTAGCGATGTGCGCCCGTAGCTCAGACTGGATAGAGCGATTGCCTCCGGAGCAATAGGTCGGGAGTTCGAATCTCTCCGGGCGCACCACTTTTCAACAGTTTACGCACGAGACGATTCAGTCTCGTGTTAAGAAAGTGTTCAGTTGGGAGATTCGTCTGCGCGGGCTGATTGACGGATCTTTCTTCTCTCGTGACTTCCACCGCGTTTGCCGTGTGGGGTTTCTGCCGGATTCGGAAAACAAATCGCCACGGCTTGAACACGCGGGTGTAGACTTGCGCTAATCCCTTACACAACCTTCCGCGGTGCTCAGTCCGGGCGTCGGTTTCTGGTGCCACTGATGAAGTGGCGCACAAGAGGCCGACAATGGCATCTCAACCCATGTCAAGCTTTTGCTGGATTTGCCACCAAGAAGTGGCGCTGGAAAACTGCAAGACTGATGAACGCGGCTGGACTGTTCACGAAGATTGGTACGTCGCACGGATGAAGTTCGAAAAAGAATCGGCGCGTTCCAACCAGCCGTGTGGTTATTCTTCTGAAACTTGAAGACCTTGCTGGGAGAAAGCACTTGTACTGAGGACCGGGGCTTGTTCCACACGGCCGGGATAACATCGAAGAGGGGCAAGTTCTGGATGACGCGATTTACGCCTTGCACGCTCTGCGGAACAGACCGCAAATTTAACGACGATGCGTCTCGCGGAGCTGCTGCCTCGGCTTGCACGTTACTAGGTAGAAACCATTTCCGACAGTGAACGCCTCAACAAACTGCTGAACGTCCTCATCGGACCCT
>DATDGM010000006.1:0-20044 GCA_036522075.1 Candidatus Sulfotelmatobacter sp. | reverse complement strand
CTCGGTGGTTCCGCCATCGATCAGGCGCGCGATGTTCTCATGCTCAAATCCTGCCAGAATCTGCCGTTCTTGCCGGAAGCGAGCATGCACGGGCTCCGTGTCAAGACCTTGCCGCACCAGCTTGATGGCGACTTGTTTTTGATACTGGTCATCGGCACGGACCGCGCGGTAAACATCCCCCATTCCACCGGAGCCCAGTTTCCCAACGATGCGATATTGCGCAATCCTCGCATCGATCATTCTGGAGGTGTGAGTGGCGTCCTGCGAGCGAAGATCGTCGGCCAGAGCCCGGGCCACGACTTCAAGCGCTGGCGTTTCCAGAACCTTTGTCGGGCGCTGCGCGTAGCTCAAAAGCGACTCGACTTCATCCCGTAGAGTGTGATCGCCGGCACAAGCTCGCTCCAAGAAAGAAGTGCGCTCGTTTTCATCGCAACGCAGCGCTGCGTGATAGAGGTGCTCGACCTCGAGCCAGCGTTCAGCCTCCATGGCTCACGCCTCCGTCGAGTTCCCGCAGAAGCCAGGCCCGAGCCATACTCCAGTCGCGCATCACGGTTTCGCCGGAGACTTGCAGCACCTCTGCGGTCTCGTCCACCGTCAGGCCACCAAAGAATCGCAATTCCACGACCTTGCTTTTTCTCACGTCGGTCGCGCCCAAGCGAGTCAGCGCATCCTCCAGGGCGATCAAGTCCACCCCCGGTTCAGCAGACGCCATGCAGCCTTCATCCAAGGGAACATGACGGGCGCCCCCGCCGCGTTTCTGATATCCACGAGAGCGGGCAAAATCGGTGAGGATGCGACGCATCAATTGTGCCGAGATGGCAAAAAAATGCGCTCGATCCTGCCACTGGACTTCGTCAACCTCAACCAGGCGCAGGTAAACTTCGTTGATCAGGGCCGTGGTCTGGAGGGTGTGCCCGTCTTTTTCGCGGGCCATGTAACGGCGAGCCATGCGATGTAATTCCTGGTAGACCACGGGCATGAGTCGTTCTAGAGCAAGCTGATCTCCTCCTCGCCACGCATGCAGGAGTTGGGTGATTTCGGAAGAAGACGGCCCGGTCATGGAAGGTGGCCCAATCGCCTGAGATCGATGGGGCGCTTAGATACTTGCCAAATTGAGCCTTGAAATTACCACAGCGGCCTCGTCCAGTCCAAGTTGAAGGCCGCCGCTTCGTAGCAAGCAGCAGATCGGCATCCTCCACTATTCTGCGAGTCAACAAACGGGCGCGATGGCTTGCAAGAGAGGCCGCGTCGATTCTGAATTAGTTACAGATTGTTGTACCCTTTCACGGTGGAGCCGTCCTCTGCGGTCAGAGGCTCACGCCGTGCCTTCCATCTGCGGCGCGGATTACGGAAGTGCGACGGCTTCGCCGAAGCCCGCTCTTCAGTACTTCACAATCGCTGCAAACGATTTCGCGTCCAGCGACGCGCCCCCCACCAGCGCCCCGTCAATCTCTTCCTGGGCCATCAAAGTCGCAGCGTTGTCCGGCTTCACCGATCCGCCGTAAAGAATCCGCAAGTTCCCCGCAAACACTTCACCGAAAACTTCCGTAGCCTCGCGTCGGATCACCCCATGCGCCGCCGCCGCCATTTCCGGAGTCGCCGTCTTCCCCGTGCCAATCGCCCAGACCGGCTCGTACGCTACTACCAGCTTAGCCGCCTTTTTCGCGGAAATCGCGTGAAACGCCCGCACACATTGCCGCCGCAGCACATCGTCCGTCAATCCTGCCTCGCGTTCTTCCAGCACCTCGCCCACGCAGCAGATCGGAGTGAGCCCAGATTCGAGCGCAGCTTTCAAGCGTAGATTCACGGTGTCATCCGTCTCGCCAAAATATTGTCGTCGCTCTGAGTGCCCCACAATCACATGCGTCACTCCCACGCACAAAAGCATGGGAGCGGAAATCTCGCCTGTATAAGCTCCCTCCGCCTTCCAGTGAACGTTCTGCGCGCCGATCGCGACGTTCGTTCCCCTGGCCGCCTCTACTGCAGTCGCCGCATCGATATACGGCGGGCACACCACAATCTCGTCACGATCGTGCTCCGCCACCAGAGGCAGAAAGTCCCGAAAGAACTCCCGCGTTTCGTCAGGCGTCTTATTCATCTTCCAGTTGGCAGCCATCATTTTTTTTCTAGTCATTCAGTATTCCTATCGAGATCTCGTAGGGATTTCCCGAGGCCGGCTTCCGCTGTGCGGCGGCTGCGCTAGCGAATGCATCGAGCGCGGTTTTATCGAACAGCACCATGGAGACGAGCACCAGATGTTTGGCCGATCTTAGACCCTCAATCACACTCGGGATCGCAACCCAGGCGGCGCGCTCGACCGGATATCCGAAAATGCCCGTGGAAATTGCTGGGAACGCGATGCTGTGGAGTCCAAGTTCGTCCGCAACACGGATAGACTCGCGGTAACAACTCGAAAGCGCTTCTGCTTCCCCTTGGTCTCCGCCATGCCAGACGGGGCCAACTGCGTGAATCACATACTTGGTGCCGAGCCGTCCGCCTGTAGTCGCAACCGCCTCACCCGCTGACAACGGTCCACGTTCGGAGCAAATCCGGCGGCATTCATTCGCAATTTCAGGACCGCCTGCCCGGTGGATCGCGCCGCACACGCCACCGCCCGGCAGCAGTTCCGGATTGGCTGCGTTCACAATGGCCTCGGACCGATACTGCGTGAGGTCGCCGCGTACCAATCGCACCTCTACGGGATCGCCGATCCGCAGCATGAACGCATAATCTTTGTCGCGCGGCAGGTCCATTCGAAGGGCCACCATCACTTCTTATCCGTCAGGGCTTCAACCCCCGGCAGCTTCTTTCCTTCCAGAAATTCCAGCGACGCGCCCCCCCCGGTCGAAATATGCGTAATCTTGTCGGCTACTCCTGCCGCGTTGGCGGCGGCCACCGAATCGCCGCCGCCCACAATCGAGATCGCGCCCACGTTTTCTGCTACGGCATGAGCGATCTTGAACGTCCCCTTCGAGAACCCCGGAACTTCAAACACTCCCATCGGCCCATTCCACAAAATCGTCCGCGCCCGCGAAATTTCTTCCGAGAACAATTCCACCGTCTTGGGCCCAATATCCAGCGCCATTTTGTCCGCCGGAATCGGCTGCCCCTCGCCGATCTGCTGCACCACGGCATTGATTTCCGGCTTGCTCGCCACCACGTGATCCACCGGCAACAGAAATTTTAAATTCCGCTTCTTCGCCTCATCGAGCAACTGACGAGCCAGTCCAACCTTGTCCGCCTCCAGCAGCGACTTTCCGATCTCCTGCCCCTGCGCCCTCAGAAACGTATACGCCATGCCGCCGCCGATGATCAGCGCATTCACTTTCTTCATCAGGTTCTGAATCACGCCGATCTTGTCGCTCACCTTGGCCCCGCCCAGAATCGCCACAAATGGTTCTTCGGGGTGCTCCAGGGCTTTGCCCAAATATTTCAGTTCTTTCTCCATCAGCAGCCCGGCGGCGGATTTCTGCATAAATTTCGTAATCCCCGCCGTTGAAGCGTGCGCGCGATGCGCCGTCCCAAATGCATCATTCACATAGTAAGACGCCAGACTCGCGAGCTGCTTGGCGAATTTCTCGTCATTCGCTTCTTCCTCGGCGTGAAAGCGCAAATTTTCCAGCAGCAACGTCTGGCCCATCTCCAGTTGCGTGGCTACCTCTTCCGCCTCCGGCCCTACGCAATCGGGCGAGAATCCCACGTTCTCGCCGCGCGCCAGTTCCTTATCGAGCAGCATGCGCAGTCGCTCCGCCACCGGCTTCAGGCTCATCTTCAAATTGGGCTTGCCCTTGGGCCGTCCCAAGTGCGAAGCCAGAATCAACCGCGCTCCATGCCGCAGCGCGTACTCAATCGTGGGCAACGTCTCGCGGATGCGCGTGTCGTCCATCACCCGCCCATCTTCAAGCGGCACGTTGAAATCCACGCGCATGAAAATTCGGTTCCCGCTGAGCGGAAGATCACGAATAGAAAGTTTGGACATTGGCTGGTTGTCCTTTTAGCGGAAGAGTAGCACCGGCGTCCCGCCGGCTGTCGCGAGGGCGTCCCTGCCCTCGCAGCTCTCGATACCAAACCTCAATATTTTTACAGTGCCGAGTGCCGGGTGCCCCACCCTTGCGCTTTTTTTCAGGGTGGGATTCCACAAACGCCTTACAGCCCCTTACTCGCAATGTAATGAATCAGGTCGCGCACCCGGCAGGAGTATCCCCACTCATTGTCATACCAGGAAATCACCTTCACGCAGTTCCCCGCGACCACCAGGGTCATCGGAGCATCCACAATCGAAGACCGCGAGTCACCCTTGAAATCCGAGGACACCAGTTCGTGCTCCTCGAACCCCAAATACCCTTTCAGCGCCCCCGACTCCGACGCTTTCTTCAACGCCGCGTTCACATCCTCCTTGGTTGTCTTCTTCTCGACCCACACCACCAGGTCGACCACCGAAACATTGGGGGTCGGCACGCGCATGGCGAAGCCGTCCAACTTTCCTGAAAGCTCCGGAATTACGAGCTTCAACGCCTTTGCCGCACCCGTCGAAGTCGGAATCATGTTAATCGCCGCCGCCCGTGCTCGCCGCAAATCTTTGTGCGGAAAATCCAGAATCACCTGATCGTTGGTGTAAGAGTGAATCGTCGTCATCGTCCCGCTGACAATCTTGAACTCATCCTGCAGCACCTTGGCCACGGGCGCCAGGCAGTTCGTAGTGCACGACGCGTTCGAAATAATATGATGCTTCGCGCCGTCGTATTTCTCGTGATTCACTCCCAGCACCACCGTGATGTCTTCATTCTTCGCCGGAGCCGAAATGATCACCTTCTTCACCGGCCCGCGCAAATGCTTTTTCGCATCGTTGGCATCGGTGAAGTGTCCCGTCGATTCAATCACCACCTGTGCCCCCACCGATTCCCACGGCAGCGCGCCCGGATCCCTCTCCTTAAAAACTCTGATCGTTTTGCCGTCGACCGTAATGCTGTCCGGTCCGGCAGAAATCTGGTTGGGCAGGTTGCCCAGAATCGAATCGTATTTCAGCAAGTGCGCCAGCGTTTTCGGATCGGTTAGGTCATTCACGGCCACAAATTCCAGCCCCGGATCCTTCAGCGCCGTGCGAAAAACGTTGCGCCCGATTCGTCCAAACCCATTAATGCCAACTTTGATTGCCATAGTTTCTCGTTCCTCCGTTGAGATAAGTGCCGTGAAAAGTTCGCTGAAAAGTTCCTTGGAAAAATTTGAGAGACGCTTCCAGAGATCGTTTCTGAAGCAGTTTCTAGACTATGAGAGCAGACTCAGAATCCCTTCAACTATGACCTTGAACATTTGATGTTAGCAGGGAATCGGAAGCCTCGTAAAATCGGCTTCAGCGTTCGCGCTTCAGGTTTCGGCGAATCCGTACCGGCCTCACAAGGCAAATGTTGCGCACGATTTGTCACGGTCGAAACGAGCTGCGATGGAAATTACCACTTATGCTCAGGAGCGGGAGATTCGCCGAAGTCCGAAAGCGGCAGCCCGAATGCTGAGGCGAGACGCCCCAGCCTTCACCCAAACCTCAACTCCACATACGCATCCGTTCGCACCCAGACCAGCGGCAGCCGCGCTGCCCAATATTTTCGGTTGATCGCCATCCGCGCCCGCGCATGCTCTTCCGGCGGCAACACTCGCGCCGCAGCCCCCACCTCAGGCCCCGTAACCCTCCCTCGAATCGTGCACGCCGCCACTTTCACCTGCGGATTATTCCGCATCCGCTTCATCTTCCCCATGTCGCTCCGCGTCATCACAAAAAGTTTACCGTCCTCCTCGCCAAACCACACCGGAGTAGCGACGCCCGCACCGTTCTTGCGAAACGTAGTTAATGAAATATATTTCTGCCCGCGAATCGAATCCGGAATCAAGCTGGCCATACGCAATTGTACCCGCGCGAATTCCGTTCTGACGGTCGGAGCCCCGCCGCCGAAGGAGAAGGGATCAGGGGCCAGTGGCCAGTGGCCAGTGACCAGTGACCAGTGACCAGTGACCAGCCAGACCAAAAAGAGGTCAAGAGCCTTGCTGCCCCCTGACCACTGCCCCCCGAACCAGTGGCCAATACCTCTGAACATTGCTCCCGCCGCCGCATCTGTGTTACAAGCCTGACATGCGTAAATGGATGCGCGATCGCCTTCAGCGCCGCAAGAAAAAGCCTGCCGAGTCTGTTGACCGGCCGGCCCCTCCGCCGCTGCAGCCCGCCTACTTCGACGCCGCCGAACCACCTGCAACGCCCGCCGCAGAATCGGAAACAGCCGCACCCGCAGACTCCGCGACGCCACCCGCCCGTGAGCCAAAGCCCGAGCCTCAGCCGGAACCGCGGCCGCGTTCCCGCTCCCGTTCTGCCGCCGTGCGCTCTCCCAAACCTCCCGTCGAGGCCCCATCCGAGGCGGTTTCCAGCGATTCGTCCAACGACGCATCATCCCAGGAGGCCCCGACTGCTCCCTACCGCCCGGCTCATGCCGTGGATCCTGCTTTTCCCGTCGAGGCCGCGCCCCGCGCCCGTGGCCGTCGCCGTCGTGGAGGACGCGGCCGAGGCGCTGGCCGTGGCCGCGAACAGGCTGTCGCCCAAGCCTTCGCTCCGTCCGCAGTTAAAGGAACCGCCCCCGCGGTCCCGCCGACCGAAGAATTTCAGCCCGCAGATTCGGAGATCTCCGAGCCCGCCGCGCCGGCACCACAAGTGCCTGCAGAAACCCCAGTTCCCAAAGTTCCCGCCGCCGCATCCGTCACCCAGCGCGCTCCCAAAGGAATCGTCGTTCTCGCCATCGGCCTACCCGGTTCCGGCAAGAGTACCTGGTTCAAACGTCATAACGCAGTCCCGCTCTCCAGCGACATGGTTCGCTCCCTGCTCTTCGACGATGTCCGCGAGCAGCGCTTTCAGGATCTTGTCTTCTCCAACCTGCGCTCCATGCTCAAAGCCCGTCTCATCGCCAAGCGTCCCATGAACTACGTTGACGCCACCAACCTCACGCCGCAAGAGCGCCAGCACTGGATCAAGCTCGCCAAAGATTACAATTATGAGGTCCACGCCGTCTTCTTCGACGTGCCTCTGGAAGTCTGCATCGAGCGCCATCAGCGCCGCGACCGTGTCGTCCCCGAAGAGGTCATGCGCCGCATGGCCGCCAAACTGAAAGTTCCCACCTTCGAAGAAGGCTTCGCTAAAATCACCGTAGTCCGCGTGAAGAAAAAAGACGACGCAGCCCCCCCAGACGAAGCGATGCTATAGACGAAGCACCCGATAAATGTTTTGGGAAGGCACGGCCGCGCCGCCAAGTCTCGAAACCGTCTCCGCGCTTCCGCCGTCGCAGTGGGCTCGAGCCCTTCCGATCGCACCTTCGCGTCCCCTGCGTCTTTCCTCATCGCCCCCCGCGGTTAAAGGCTTTCTGCGTCGTCTCGCCCCACCCGGCCGGTCTGTTCCACAGAGTGTGCAAAAAATTGCTCTCCACGCCAAACCCCCTTCTGTAAGCCGAGTTCTACGGGCATTCGCGTTTGGTACTGAGTGTGCTTCTACTACTCCTAGAAGCGTGGTAACACGCCACTGGTAACTCCCAGTAACGTCTCTCGTGGCCGTCGAGAAAAAATCGAGAGAGCTAGGACTTTGCAAAATGAAAACGACCCTTTGTCTGATCTTCCTGCTCTGTGCGACCGCAGCCTTCGCGCAAAGCGCTCCCGTACTCTCGAACCAGGCGAACATCATTCAGATCCCCGACCATGTGCAGCATGCCTCCCAGCACGACTTGGCTCAGTCCGAGAGCCTGCTCGAGCAGTCCGCCTATACCTATGCTCAAGGCGAACGTCCGCTCTGGGAGTTCGGTCCCGCCGGCCCGCCTCCCGTGCCCCTGGGCGACCTCGCCCGCGCTGCCCGCAAAGAGCACGCCCACGACAAGAAGGCCCAAATTATCTGGGAGAAATAGTGGCCAGTGGCCAGCGGCCATTGATCAGTGATTAACGACGAGTGAGCTGACCTCCGCCCCCGGTCCACCAACCTGCCTGCCTAATCGTAACGAGGCCCCCCAGCGCGATTGACGCAGACCGCGCCAGCGCGTGACACCAGGCCCCGCCCTGCATAAAATACTTCCTATGAGCAAAATTCTGGCGGCGGCACTCGTAGTCATGGGCGCGCTAAGCATGTTGGCGATCGCGCTACCCGCAGCAGCACAGCAGGACGAAGAGGGCCCAGCCTCCTATTTGAATTTTCAAGTACTCAAAGACGAGAATGGCAAGCCCGTTCGCAGCGCCAGCGTCATCATGCATCCCGTCAACGGCAACGGAAAACAGGGCAAGGGCGGAATGGAACTGAAGACCGACGCGGAAGGCAAGACCAGCTTCGACGGCATTCCCTATGGCAAGTTGCGCGTCCAGGTGCTCGCCCCCGGATTCCAGACCTACGGTGAGGATTTTGACATCAACAAGCCGAAGATGGATTTCACCATCAAGCTGAAGCGTCCGCAGTCGCAGTATTCGATCTACGAGAGTCACGACAAAGACTCCACCGCGCCCCCCAAGCAGGACGCTCCGCCGCCAGATAAGAAAAGCGACAAGCCGAACTGATCAGCCCGAATCCATTATGCAACCCAGCCTGGTGTACGCAAGTTCAAGATGTGATGATCAAGATATGGGAGTAATAAGCAAGACATCGACGTGATGAGGAAGCTATGGACTACTTACTGAAAACGGAACCGTCGGTCTATTCCTTCGCCAATCTCGAGCGCGAGAAAACCACCATCTGGGACGGCGTGACCAATCCCGTCGCCGTAAAAAATCTGCGCACCATGAAGCCGGCGGAGCGCCTCGTAATCTACCACACTGGCGATGAGAAGTCCGCGGTAGGAACGGCAACTGTAGTCTCGGTCGATGCCGCCGATCCGAAGAATCCGCAAGTGAAAATTAAAGCAGGGAGGCCCATCGCCAAGCCGGTAACCCTGGCCGAAGTAAAAGCCCACAAACTCTTCGCCGACTCTCCGCTGGTACGGCAGGGAAGATTGAGCGTGGTCCCCTTGACCGAAGCGCAATACAAGTTCTTAGCAGGCGAGTGATGAAGTGTTGAACAACTCCGCCTCAGCACCCAAAATACGACCGTAGCGCCGCCGTCCCGGCGGCTGTCCGGCGGGCGTCCCCGCCCGCCGTGCCGAAACTAGAAGAGCCGTGGCAGGATTCATGAAGAGACAGGGCCAATTGCCAAATGCTAATTGCCGACCCCTGACCCGTGACCCTACGACAAATGCGCATCGCGCCGAATCAAAGCCGAATCCAGAAAGAACCCCAACCCCAGCGTAAACGGAATCGCCCCGAACGAAGCTGCGACCCACGCGTCATGTTCGATGCGGCCAATCAAGGAAAATGTGATGGTGTACCCGATCGCAGCCGCGATCAGCAGAATGCCCGAGCGCCGCGAGCGCGCGCTCTCCGCAAGTTCAGGCTCCATCGGAACGCTTACTCCCCGGTTGATCGCAGCCATGCGCTCCTCGGTGCGCAGCTTCCTCACCCGGTAATACGTATACATTCCCAAAGCTGCCGTGGGCATCCCAAAAATCGTGATCACCGCAATCAGACCCGTCAGTCCCTCCATGGTGTTTCTCCTCTCCGTTGCGCATGAGCGCAGGCGTTAACGCTGTCAAAGAATGTACGAATCGGCCCGAGCGAAAGTTCAACACGGTTGAATCACCTGGAAGCCTCAGCCAACCCCACCACCCGCCCATGCTTCCAAACGTTGTAGAGTATTGGCTTGGGGTTGTGCCGGGTCGCCTTAAAGGGAGACTCCATGCAATTTGCGCGTGACACGAAAACGCGGGCCGCCTCGGCAGCTTGTCTGGCCATCCTTTTCCTCGCTCCTCACGCCCACTCCCAGGAAACCAAAGAAAAAGTCACCATCAACGACGTGGACCGAACCTATCTCGTCCGTCTCCCTCGCGGTTACGACGCCAAACAGAAATATCCCGTCGTCATCCTGCTGCACGGCATGAATCAGGATACCGACGATATGGAGCGCCTCACTCGCTTCGCCGAGTTGGCCGACAAAGACGGCGTCATCGCCGTTTATCCGAGCGCTCTTCACGGCCGCTGGAACGTGGGCGTGCGCCCTCCGCAGCCGCAACAGGATATGGGCCGTCCCGGACGCGGCGGACGTCGCGGCGGTGGTTACCCCGGCGGCGGCGGAGGATACCCCGGTGGTGGAGGAGGAGGATACCCGGGCGGTGGCGGCGGCTATCCCGGCGGAGGCCAGTCCCCCGGACAAGGCCGCGACCAATCCCGACAAGAACCGGCCGATGACGTCGACTTCCTCAATCAGATGCTCGACCAGATGCAATTAAAATTTTCCGTCGACCAGTCGCGCATCTACGCCACGGGACTCTCCGAAGGCGGACTCATGGCCATGAAGGCGGGCTGCTCCATGGCCGACCGCATCGCGGCGATCGCCCCGGTCGGCGCGGCTATGCCGAAGACCATGATCTGCCTGCCCTCGCGTCCGCTGCCCGTCGTGATGATCAATGGCACCGCCGACCCCATCGTCCCTTACGGCGGCGGCACCGAGCACAATCTTCGCCTGCCGGTCATCTCCGTCGAAGATAGCGCCAAGGCCTGGGCCAAGATGGATCACTGCGCCGAAAAACCGTCCCAGTCGAAGTTGCCCTCCCACGAAAAAGGCGACATGGAAGTGACAGTCGAAACCTACGACGGTTGCCAGCAAGGCGCGCAAGTAATTTCCTACAGCGTAAAAGGCGCCGGCAACACCTGGCCCGGCGGCGAGCAGTATGAAGTCGAAAAAGAAGTCGGCAAGACCAGCCCCGACCCCAACGCCAACGAAACCATCTGGAGCTTTCTCTCCACCAAGAAACTTGAAGTAAAGGTGGACGATAAAAATGCGCCAGAGAAAAAGAGCGACGCCGACAGCACTCCGAAATGAGTGACGAGTGACCAGTGACCAGTGAAACTCCGCTTCGACGATGGTCCTGACGGCCACTAACCACTGACCACTAATTCCTCGACTCCACCATCTCCACCAGCCTCTGCTTCGCCCCCTGCCACTCCTCCGCCACAATCGAAAAGCGCGCCGAGTCTCGCGCAATGTAATCAGCGGCCATGCGATGGGCGCGCAAAATCCCTTCAAATTTTCCGCCAATCCGTTCCAGCGCCGCCCGCGAACGCCGGTTGCGCACGTCGGTGTGAAAGCACACGCGCAGCACTTGCCAGGTTTCGAAGGCATGAGTCAGCATCAGCAGCTTGGCCTCCGTGTTGGCGGCCGTTCGAATCGCTGAGCGCGTCAGCCACGTATAGCCAATCTCGCAGGCGTCGGGAAACGGCCTCCCGTGGCGCGGATGTCCCTTCGGCCACGCCCACCGCTCCACATTCCAAAATCGGGTCGAGCCGATCACCGTTCCATCGCTCATCCGCACAGTGGCAAATGGCACTGCGCTACCCGCGTCGCGCCAAGCCAGCGCCGTCTCCACATAGGCAGTGGCCGCAGCCTTCCCCTGCGGCACTGGACTCCATTGATACAGCAAAGGGTCAACCGCCGCAGCCATGACCAGGCCATCAACATGCCGCTGCTCGAGCGATTCCAGGCGAACGTGCCGACCGGCTAGCGTGAGACTTTCCGTTTCCATCCTTCGAGTATGCGGCGCACGCACCCGCCGCTGCAATGACACGAAAGCGACCCAGCCCCGCGAACCATGTGGAGACGGGCGACTCGCCCGTCCCGCAACGCCCAGCCCTGCTACCGTTTGCTTTCCGATTTTCTTCCGATGGCAGATTTTGCAACTCATGCGGTTGTCTCCGCGCGCTCCCCCCTTTCTCAGCGCCCTCAGCGGTCAAAGGTTTTAGAGTCAATAAACTTGAAGACAAAAAGGCCGCGGAGAGTTTTGCCAGTCCCCCGCGGCCATTACGACGTACGACGAAACCTACAGCGACCGCAAAAAGTTCAGCAGATCCTGCACGTCGGAAGCTTTCAGCGTGTTGAATTTGTGGATCACCAACGTGGCTTCCGAACCATTGCTGCTGTGCGATTGTATCGCCTGGATCAGATCGGAAGTTCGTCCATCGTGCATAAAGAACAGCCGCTGCCCCACGCCCCACAGTGGCGCCGTACGAAACTGCGTGGGTCCGGCTCCGCCTTGGGTAATGCCATCCGAGAGCCCCGTTCCCATCTTGTGCAAAGCAAAATCGGAATACGGGTTGTAGGTGACATTCGACATGCCGGTGAAGATCGATCCACCGGTCGTGAGAGATGGCGAGTGGCACAGATTGCAGCCAATTTTGTTGAACACCGCGGCCCCGTTGATCGTCGACGGAGTCGATGCCGCAGGCGTGGCAGGCGCAGAGAGGCGAATGAACGCCGCGAAGTTCACAATATCGGATGCCATTTCCGATACCGTGCCCAGCGTGGTCCCGGAATCGGGATTGAGAATGTTGCTCGAATCCTCCGGCGACGGGTTGAACACACAGCCCGTCACGGCGCTGCGCTCGTTGGGAAAGTTTTCGTTCGAAACTCCCTGCTCTACGTTGTAAGCCTCTCCCACAAAAATCAGCAGAGACTTGTTCTGCGCCTTCCAGCCGAAACGAGTGATCGTGCCGTCGTTCCCGCTGGTGTTGAACACGCCGCCAATCTTCAACGCGGCTCGGGCCGAAGCCGTAGCCGCGAGATTGGCCTGCAGGTTGGCATCGGGTGTGGCTTCCACCAATCCCAGGCCAAACAGCGGCGTGGGAACGCGGAAAATTATGTTGTTGGTCGAAAGCGCAGTAGCAAAGTCCGGCTGTCCCAGCGTGCAGCCCGGGGCGTCGGAACGGCCGGCAATGGTGTAGAGGTCGTGAACTCCGCCATCGGCTGCGCCGCTCGCAGTCTTGATAAAGCGGGCTTCACGCACTGGGCCGGCGGCAGTAATGAATGAGGGAACCGCGTTGAGCGCGCCATCCAGGCCGGCGAGAGCAAACTGCGGGTTCGCGATGGGGTTTTGCGGGCTGCTCAGTCCGGGACTGCTCCCGCCGATCGTGGGTTGGGCATGGCACTGCGCGCAGCTATTGCCGTTGAAGGTTGGTCCCAGGCCGACACCGGATTCGCCCGCAATTCCGCCGGAGACCGAATCCACTTCTTGAAATCGCAGCTGGGCTTGGTTGAAGAAGCCCTGCTCATTGGCATTGAGAGTTGGATAAAAACTTCCTGCCGCCGGCGGCCCCGCACGCGGTCCGGGATCGTCTTGCGCGTGCAGCGGCTCGGCGGTGATTGCTGCCACAAGGAAAAGCGAAAACACAGGGAGAGATACGGTAGCCATCAACTTCCGACACTTCATCTTGGGCCTCACATCTTGCACTTTCGTGCAGGGGGGATAGACACACTTCCAGATTGAGTTTTTTCTTTGAGGACGGGCGGCGCGGGGTTGGGCCTCAGCTGTTCGGTACAAGCTGCGGCCTGGCAACCTATGCCAGTGCCGTGCCCACCGCGAACGGAACAGCGCTATGGGAGCGGAATCCCACCAGGGTTTCTTTTCTCAGGCGAGAAAAGAGGATCAACATTGCCGTGAACTCTAGGCCGTATCCAGAATTTGGTCAAGAGTCCAGAAGTACAGTCTTCCCTGTAGGCGTGCTTGTCCAATCAAAAAACCCCACCCCTCTCGCCGAGACCCAGAAACAGGCGAAAAAGGTGGGGTTGGGGTCAGCCCCTGCGCAAATCTACTGAAACAGATTCAGCGTATTGCTGGCATCGTCCACGTAATAAATTCCCACTCCCGCCACATCGATCAAACCAAACAAAGCTCCCGCTCCCGGCGGATTCCCCGTGTTATCCAGCAGCACAGCGCGGATCTGCTGTCCGTCCGGCGTGGTCTCCACCAGCAATCCATTATTCCCGTTCACAGTCAGAATATTTCCCCCCGGCGCTACCGTCAGCCCAAGAGGATCATTCAGACTGCCGCCTACCGTTACGTCCGCTCCCGTTCCGGCGGAATCCACGCGGAAAAGCGGTAGCGGAATCGCTGCCACACGATTCTTGAGACTATCGGCTACGTAGAGCGTGTCCGCATTGGCGTCCAGCCCCAACCCTGTCGGCCCGATCACCAGCGCCGCCGGATCCGTGCGTTCCGCAAAGCCCGACCCAATCACCGTGATCGACTCCAGCGCGGGCATCGCCCCTCTCTCGATATCAAGCGTCAGCCGCACCACGTTTCCCTTGTGAACAACCTTGCCTCCGGCCGCAACGGTCCCGTTCAGCACATTGCTCACAAACAAATCCACGCTGCTTCCCCCGTCCCATGCCGCCATGTCCCACGGACCATTAATCAGCGACCCATAGAACGTCTCTACCACATTGCCGTTGCGGTCGAGCACCAGCAGGCATCCCGCCTGCGCCGTGGCCGCGGTTCCGTCCGTAGTCGGCAGGCTGCCCACAATCACCCATCCCTTACTCAACACCGCCAGACCTGTGGTCAAGCCCACGCCGCCCGGGCACGGACCCGGCAAACTGCTCGCGTCGATCTGCGCAAACAAACTGCTCGTACCGTCGGGCGCGACCTGCACGATGGTTGTCCCCGTTCCCTGCAGGTTCGCGCTGCTGTTGAAATTGCTGATCAGAATGTGGCCCTTGACCAGGGAACCGGCACTCCGCGGCACCACCGCAATTCCATAGGGGTTTACGTCCCCATTGGCTGGAACCGTGGAAGCAACCACGGAGATCGTGTTGGAATGCTTTTTCTGCGCCATGGCACTGACGGCGCAGCTCACAACCAGGGCCGCTGCGCAAGACCAGGCCCTAACCTGCGGTGACAAACTCATGACGAATCCTCCTGTGGAGAATGGAAGCTGCGACGCAGTTGGCGCTGCGGGCGCACCCGCTGCTGCATCTGCGGCCAGCATCGGCGGCTTCATAGACGCTTTGAGAGTTTGTCGCGTGGAGAACGCGAAATTGTCAGCAGATTGTCAAAAACGTGTCAACATCTGTGCCAACGCGGAACCGGCACCGCCCTAATCGGGCCTTGGAAGCCCGTTCCAGCCGAGCAGCCACCAATCACGAAAGCTTCCTTAACTCTCGCCGCAGAATCTTCCCCGACGCCGTCTTGGGTACGGCATCCACAAAACGCACTTCCCGAGGCTGTTTGTAGTGAGTCAGCCGGTCGGCCACGAAGGCGCAGAGTTCTTCTTCCAGTTTTTTCCCCGCAACAAAACCATCGCGCAGCGCCACGAATGCCACCGGAATTTCTCCCGCAGCCGCATCCGCCCGCCCCACCACCCCGCACTCCCGCACCGCGGGATGCTCCAGCACCACCGCCTCCACTTCCGCCGGAGCCACCGGGAATCCCTTGTACTTGATCATTTCTTTCCGCCGGTCCACCACTCGAAAAAAGCCCGCGCCATCGCGCGTAACAATGTCTCCCGACCAGAACCATCCATCGCGCAGCGCCGCCGCCGTGGCCTGCGGTTCTTTCCAATAGCCCAGCATGAACTGCGGCCCGCGCATCACCAGTTCGCCGGGTTCTCCGGCGGGAACCTCGACATCGCTCTGCGAACCGCCAGAGGGATCGAACTCAGCCTGCGCCACCACGCGGCACTCGGTCTGCGCCACCGGTTGACCGATCGAATCCGGACGATAAGATTCAGCTTCGAGAAATCCCATGTGCGTGAGCGGGGAAGCTTCCGTCATGCCATAGCCCTGCACCACCGGCACTCCCGTGAGCTTGCTGAAACGCCGCTGCAATTCCGGAGGCAGCGGCGCCGCTCCGCACTTCACCCACGTGAGCTTGTGGTCGCGGGGAAACTCCCCCGCCTCCGCCGCCTGGCAAAGCGCGTTCATCGCCGGCGGCACCATCGGCATGGTGCTGATGGATTCGCTCATCAATATCGAGAGCAACTGCGGCACCTGAAAACGCGCCATCAGCACCAGCGTTGCCCCCAGCGTGAGCGCCGGATTGAGGATCACGTTGAGCCCGTAAATATGGTAGAGAGGCAAGAAGCACAGAATATTGTCGTCGCCTTTGAGCAGCGGGGAATCAGGGCTCAAACACTGGTAAACGTTAGCCACCAGGTTGTAATGCGAGAGCATCACCCCCTTGGGCAGCCCGGTAGTGCCGCTCGAATAAGGAAGCACCGCCAGAGTTTCCGCAGAGGCCCGATCGGGCCGCGGCAGCGCGCTGGTCACGGGTCTAAGAAGGTCGGCAAAATCCTCGGCCCCTGCTACGGCTTGCCGGGTGGTATACACTCGCCGCAAGTTCAGCAATCCCGCAAGGTTGATCCCTTCGATGTTGGGCCCGTCGGTAATCAGCGCGACGGCTCCCGAATTTTCCAGTTGGTAGCGCACTTCGCGCTCGCGATAACTCGGATTCAACAGCGTCGGTACACCTCCCGCCAGCGTGATGGCATGATAAGCCACACAAAATTCCCACGAGTTCGGCAGAAAAATCGCAACAATTTCTCCCGTCTTCATCCCCGAAGCAACCAGCCCGTGCGCAATGCATTCGACCGCCTCGCCAAATTCCGCATAGCTCAGCCGTCGCCCGCACGAGGGATCCACCACCGCCGTTTTTCCGGCATACCGGCGGCAGGCCCCAAGAATCAATTCGTGGAGAAAGAGATTACCCGGCTCGGCGTAAAGTTGTGTGCGCAGCATGCGTAGCATGGACGGGAGGATTGTAACGGAACCCGCGCACCTGGAGACGGTCCGCGAAAGCGCCAAGCCGCAAGCCGAGAGCCGAATCCTAGCCCACCAGCTTTCGCAAAAACTCCTGCTCGTTCATGCGATACTTGAAGGCTTTGCGCCCATCGATGAAAATCACAGGAACTTCGTCGTTGAACTGCCGCCGCAGTTCGAGATCGGAATCCACGTCGATTTCCTGCCACGTGAATCCGCCGCGCCGGGAGAGTTTGGTAAGGCTCTCCTTGACCACCTCGCAGAGATGGCATCCCTTCCGCGAATAAACCACCACGTTGCGGGCATCCGGCATAAGGGGATCTCCGCCATCCGAGCAAGCTTTCCTGAACTGGGACTGGCCCAGGGCCTAATCAAAAAGAAAGTGACCACGATCACAGCGCTTTCCGGCAAATTGTATCAAAGTAAGAGCAGAAGTCTACAACCCGGTTTCCGAAGCGCCTTGATTCGGACGTTTCCCGGGGCAAGGGGGGCCCACCGTTGTCCAAGTCAGGGAAGAGAAGTTCAGGGCTAGGTTTCCACCTAAGTTCTGACCGAAGTTCCGGCCGAAGCTCGCCTACCGTTCTCTGCATCGGGTCCGAAGCTTTGAGCCTGTATCATCGCAGTGCCTTCTTAAGAGAACAGGGCTGGCTCGTGCTCACTTCCGGGAGTGGACACGAAGGCGTTCTTCACTTCACAGCCGAGTCCGTGGACGTTGTCGTTGTCGATTTAAACGGAGACGGCGCCGAGGGTGCCGTGATCGCCGGAGAACTAAAACGCCTCCGCCCCAAGGTTCCCGTCGTCATTCTCGTTGTCGACGACCAGATCTTAGTCGAGGGCGCGCTCGCCAGTGCCGATGCCGTCGTTTCGCGCTCGGACCACTCCAAGCTGTTGCAAGCCCTGCAATCGGTATAAGGCCGCCTGTTTGGGACCTGTGTCGGCCGCCATCCAATAGCTGGGCGGCGCCGGAATCCCTCGCCCTCAACCCCTACCATGTAAAATCCCTCCATGTCTCTTCCCGCCCAACCTCTTCGCGGCAAGACCGCGCTCATCACCGGCGGAGCCAAACGCCTGGGCCGGGCCTCCGCTCTCGCTTTGGCCAGCGCCGGCGCGGACATAGCCATCACCTTCCACAAATCTGCGCCAGAAGCCCGCCAGACCACTGAGGACTTGTCCCAACTCGGCGTCCGCGCCTTCGCCTTGCACTGCGACGTCACCGACGAAGCCAGCGTCGGCCGCATGATGAAAGAAGCCGGAAGGCAGTTGGGCCGCATCGATATTCTGGTGAACAACGCCGCTAACTACGAGACCGCGGCATTTGAAGAACTAACCGTCGAGCAATGGGACGCCATCTTCGCCTCCAACACCCGCGGCCCGTTCCTGGTATCGCGCGCGGCACTGCCCTGGATGCGTCCGCGCCCAGGCAAGAAAATGCAGGCCCCAGTCGAGGCAAGAATCATTAACATGGGTTCTCTCGGCGGTCTAAAGCCCTGGCCCACGCACGCCCATTACTGCTCCTCAAAAGCCGCGCTGCACATGCTCACCAAAGTGATGGCCAAAGCGCTGGCTCCCGCGGTCGCTGTCAACGCCGTCGCTCCCGGCATGATCGACCTGGGAGAAGAATCCGCCGCCGCTTTCATGCGGAGCATGGCGAAGCAGACCCCCATGCTGCGCAACGGACGCGGCGAGGAGATCGCCGCCGCCGTCCTCTTCTTCGCCACCGCCCCGCAATTCATCACCGGCCAGGTTCTGGCCGTGGATGGTGGCATCGGCCTGTGAGATTCTTCGCGCCTCAGGATATATTGGGATAAATGAAGAAAAAGAGTAAGCCCCCCCAAGCCGTCGTTGCCCCCGCGGCCGCTCCCCGCATTGCCGTAGCCATCATGGCTGCCGGCAAAGGCACGCGGCTGAAATCGCAATTTCCTAAAGTGTTACATGAAGTCGGCGGAAAGCCTCTGCTGGCCCACGTCATCCGCGCCGCCATCGCCATCGTGCCGCCGCAAGACGTCTACGCCATCATCGGCCACGAAGCTGAGAAGGTCCGCTCCGCCACCGCAAGCACCGGTGTCCGCTTCGTCCTGCAGTCCGAGCAGCGCGGCACCGGCCACGCCCTCATGGTCGCCCAGGCGGCCTTGACCGCCTACGATCACGTCATCGTCCTCTCCGGCGACGCTCCTCTCATCACCGTCGAGACCATCGCCCGCCTCCGTGACTTCCATCTCGAGCAGCGCGCCGCCATGACTCTGCTCACCGCCGATCTCGAAAATCCCACCGGCTACGGCCGCGTTCTGCGCAAAGGCGCCAGCAGCGCGGAGGTGCAAGCCATCGTCGAAGAAAAAGCCGCCACCCCCGCGCAGAAAAAAATCCGCGAAATCAACTCCGGCTTCTACGTTTTTTCCACACGCGACCTTTACCAAAACATCGCTCAACTCTCCACTGCCAACGTCCACGGCGAATACTACCTCACGGATATGGCCCAGGTTCTGCGCAAGGCGAAGAGCCGGGTCGTGGCCTGCAAGACCGCAAATCCGGCCGAGGTTCTTGGCGGCAACACCCGCGCCGAATTGGCCGAAATCGATGAAAAAATGCGCCTGTCGAAATGCCGCCAACTCATGGCCGAGGGCGTCACCGTGTTTTATCCGGCCACCTGCGTCATCGACGTCGATGTCCAGATCGCGCCCGACACCGTAATCGAACCCTACGTGCAATTGTTGGGCAACACAAAAATCGGCCCCGGCTGCCGCGTGCGCTCTTACAGCGTAATTCACGATTCCGAAATCGCCGCCGGCGTCACCATCCGCCACGGCTCCCTGATCGAAGAATCCCGCGTCGATGCCGGCGCCGTCATCGGCCCCTATTCCCACTTGCGCCCCGGCAGCGAGATCGGCGAAGGCGCCCACGTCGGCAACTTCGTCGAGACCAAGAAAATCAAGCTCGGCAAAGGCTCCAAAGCCAACCACCTCACTTACCTGGGCGACGCCGAAATTGGCTCCGGCGTGAACATCGGCGCCGGCACCATCACCTGCAACTACGATGGCGTCCACAAGCACAAAACCGTGATCGAAGACAGCGTCTTCATCGGCAGCGATAGCACACTGGTCGCGCCCCTGCGCGTGGGCAAGGGTGCTTATGTCGCAGCCGCATCCTGCATCACCGAAAATGTTCCCCAGGATGCGCTCGCCGTTGGCCGAGCCCGCCAGGTTGTGAAAGAAGGCTGGGTGCGCGAAAAACGAAAGAAAAAGTAGCCGCGAATTTACCACTCCTCAAAAACGCATCCACAAACACGAAAGGCACAGAGTTCATGGATTTTCTCCGTGTCTCCGTGCCTCCGTGATGAATGCTTTTCGTTTTAGTGCGAAACCGCCGCAAACAGATCCGAATGCATCAACGACTGGAATTGCTGATCGTTCGCCTTGAAGTGAACCT
>DATDGM010000005.1:0-2445 GCA_036522075.1 Candidatus Sulfotelmatobacter sp. | reverse complement strand
GTCAACGAATTTCGACGGCGGAACCTCGGCCGCCTTGGGATGCCGCGCGCAATATCTTCCCCCCTCGGCGCAGCCCACCGCCTGCAAAATCTGCGATCCGGTCGGTGACGACTGCGTGACGATGTGGAGCACAGGATAGCTCCAATGCGAAGGCATTTGCCGTCCCCCGGAACTGGGGTCGGAGGCGGCGCCTACTCCCTGCAAGAACATGTCGTATGGTTTGACCCCGAGCGCCAGGCACAAGCCCCGATCGCGGTAGTAGGGATAGAACCAGTCGTAGCCCGGCTTGAGCGCCAGACCGGCGGCCACGCCGATGGCCTCGTGGCCCGCGCCTGACATCTGGAAATAAATCTTTTGCTGACGCTTGAGCAGGATCTCCCGGTCGTCGATGCGACGGGAGGTATACATCAAGCGATAGGCATGGATGAACTGGTCGCGCGTCAGCCCGTCATAGACTTTATTTTTCTTCGCGCCGTTGGCCGCAAGGGCCAGCTTTGGGTCGGTCTTTGTGGTCGCCATCCGTTTCCTATGCTGGATTGGATGCTGGCAGCCCGCACCAAGATTTGACACAAATTCAGCGGCCCGCTCAATACCCAGCCTGATCATTAAGGTGCAGATTGCGTGGAACCTGTTGCATTGTAAATGCTGAGCGCGGGCTTGGGAACATCCCGACAACAGGAAATTTCACTCTGCTGGGAATCACCGCTATTGATCCTGATGATCAGCAACGAACCGGGCCAGACGCGGATTACAAGACACCGCCTGTTCCAGCTGTCGAACCAGTTCAGCGGAAGGTCCCGAGCGAAGTAGGGCCTCGATCGCGGGTTCGGAATGCAGCGTGTCTTGCCGTGCGAGATCGAAGAGGAACTCGATTCCCTCCGGTTGGCGCGTGAGCGCGATGGCAGAAAGCAGAACGGAACGGAACCATGGGTCGCAGGGAGCATCATCCACGAATCGCTGGTGCAGCGCGCGAAACGATGCCGGCGAGCGGTCAGAGGCAATAGCCAACGCCGCCTCGGCGGCGGGATCGTCTCCGGCGGCGAGAAAACGGGCGAGCCAGGGAATCGCGCCCTTGCCTTCAATCCGCAAGATGCCGCCATAGCAGGCGCCCAGCACTTCCGGTTCGTCGGCAGCGAGCACAGCCCGCAGCCGCAGTAGCAGAGCAGCGGCGGCAGAGCCGGTCTGCTCGACCGCCCGCACCGCCTCCACCCGCACCGATTTGTCTTTATCGCTAAAGAGCTCGAGCAGGTGCTGCAGCAGATCAGTTTCTGACAAGGTGCGGCACTGCACAAGAGCGAGAGCGCAGGTGCTGCGCAAAGTTCCGGCGGTATCCGAGCGGCCTCCCCAGACCGGTTCGAGCTGAATGTGTCGCATCCCCCGCAGGAAGACTGCTTCATCTTGATGTTCAAATGCCGCCAGCGCGCGGCTCAACGCATTTTTCGCCCAGCACTGCGGATCGGTCTTGACCGGCTCAGAGAAAAATCGCTCGAACGCGGCCAGCACTTCGGGGATCAATTCGGCGAGCGCCAATTCGCGGACCAGGTCAGCCGCCTTTGCGACGACGTAGTTGTTGCGATGGGCCAGCGCCTTGCGCAATGCTACGACAGCCGATTCGGGTGCCTGTTGCCGCAGGACGTCCAAAGCGGCGAGTTGATCCTCGAAGCTGCGGCGGGCGGGCATGTGGGCAAGTGTAACGCGAAGGCGTGAAGTCGTAGCCCGACTCGTTTCCGGCGACACACACTGGTACAACTCACGGTTGGATTCTTGACAGGCCCCCGACGGAACGTTAGCTTTGCGCAAACTCGGGACGGGGAAAAACTCAAAGCTGTCGTTGGGGAGGAGACTGTGTCCATCAAGAAGACGCTTGCGGCCGCTGAGTTTGCCTGCCTCGCGCTCGCAGCCGCGCACGCTCAAGATCCACTCAAAACCGAAGCAAAACACTACTCGTTAGCGTTCGAAAACGAGACCGTTCAGGTACTGAATGTTCACTACGGCCCACACGAGAAGTCAGGGATGCACGATCATCCCGGCGGAGTGGTGGTCATACTCACCGGCGGTCACCTGCGGTTTACCGATCAGACCGGGAAATCGCACGACGTGTTCGCGAAGCCTGGCGAATCGCGCTGGTTCCCGCCGTTAAAGCACAGCGTCGAAAACCTGGGCGATACGCCCTGCAATTCCATCTATATCGGGATGAAGCTGAAGCCAAACGTGGTGAAGGCCACCGCGGAACCCGGCGATCTGGTGTCGGACGCCGAAACCAAGGAGCTGGTTGCCCAAGTCCTGGGTTCGATGAAGCAGTAGCACTGGCGGATGCTGGCCCCGGATCTTCTATCCCTTACGGTTTTCCCACGGAATCGAGTGCTGGAATCGGGGCCACGTTTGCAGGGTTCGTCGCGAAGTAGCGCCTCTGAAAGTACAGGGCAACGTTCACCAGCCCGATCA
>DATDGM010000004.1:0-7326 GCA_036522075.1 Candidatus Sulfotelmatobacter sp. | reverse complement strand
AGGCAACCATGAGCATCGGCAGCAGCCAAAGACGTTTGCCAGGGGTTGCCAACCGATCGGAGTGCCCTGGTTTCACCGAATCTGGTTTTAACCAATCTGGTTCCGACGAATCCGGTTCCGACGAATCCAGAATCCAAAACCAGGCCAGCGTGAACAGCCAGCTCACCACGTGCGGCCGCGCCAGGAAATGAATCATGGATGCTGACGCAGCCAGCAGCCATAACAGCAGAGCAACCAACACATTCGTCCCGCGGCGCAACAGCAGCCGGAACGTCCACGCAAACACGCCCGCGATCACGACCGCCGTGAGCCACACCACTCCGTTGAGTCCGGCCCAGCGGTCCAGTGCGCCCACTATCGCGTCATAGAGCCACTCCCAGGCAAACCATGGTTTTCCTCGCATGGTCGAGGAGAACGTATCCACGCGCGGGATCGCGTGCGCGGCGAGAATCTGCTGGCCGGTGCGAATGTGCCAGCCGATTCCGGCATCTCCCAGCAGGCGCACGGATAACGACGTACAGGTGAGAACCGCCAGCAGGGCAATAAAAATGGTGTCACTGATCGACGGAACCAGCAGGCGAGTTCCAAGCGGCGGTGCACCCGGCGCAGGAGCGCCATCCCGAGAACTTCTGGAACCATCTGCCATCGCCGTGAATCTTATAGACGTACCCGATGAACAGCAAGGCAACACCGCGCGTGGTTATTGTCGGAGCCGGTTTCGGTGGCCTCAATGCCGCGCAGGCTCTGGCGCATACTCCGGCGCGAATTACCGTCATTGACCGCCAGAATTTTCACACCTTCCAGCCGCTCCTCTACCAGGTGGCAACCGCCGGTCTTTCGCCGGGAGAAATCGCAGCGCCCATTCGCTCAATTCTTTCGTCCGACAAGAATATTGAAGTGCTTATGGCTGAAGTGACTGGATTCGACCTGGAACGGCGCACGGTGAAAACGGCTGAAAGCGAGATTCCCTTCGACTATCTGATTGTCGCCGCAGGGGCGAGCCACGCCTACTTCGGCCACGACGAATGGGAGCCGTTCGCGCCCGGCCTCAAAACTATCGGAGATGCGCTCGAGATCCGCCGCCGCGTGTTGCTCGCGTTCGAACTGGCAGAGCGTCAGGCGTCCGCGGGCCAAACCGCATTGCCGCTCACCTTTGTTGTGGTCGGGGGCGGACCAACTGGAGTTGAACTCGCAGGAACGCTGGCCGAAATCAGCCATCACGCTTTGGCGCACGAATACCGCGCCATCGATCCGAAGATGGCGCACATTCTTTTGCTGGAAGGCGGCCCGCGGGTTCTGCCCACATACGCCGAAGATCTTTCCCGCAGCGCTCAACAGCAACTGAAACACCTGGGCGTGGAAGTGCGCACCTCTTCGGTTGTAACCGAGATCGAACCCGGGGCCATCCACGTGGGTGAAACCCGGCTCCCTGCGACCGTAATTCTGTGGGCCGCTGGAGTGGCGGCCTCGCCCTTGGGCAAACAGTTGGCCACGCCCGTCGATCGCGCAGGGCGCGTCCTGGTGCGGCCGGACTTGACCCTTCCCGGCCATCCGGAAGTCTTCGTCATCGGAGACCTCGCCGCCCTGAAAGACGAAAACGGCAAAACGCTGCCCGGAGTCGCGCCCGTCGCCATCCAGCAAGGCAACTACGTAGCCAGGATGATTCGCCATGAACTCAAATCCTCCAGCACACTAGAGCTGGGTTCTCCGCCGTTCTCGCGTTCTTCAGAGGGCGGCTCTGCCTCGCGCCCTCCATTTCACTACTGGGACAAAGGCAGTTTAGCCACCATCGGCCGGGCCGCGGCCGTCGCCGAGTTCGGCAAGATTCATATCTCTGGATTCATCGCTTGGCTGGCGTGGTTGTTCGTCCATATTTTTTTTCTGATCGGCTTCCGGAATCGTCTGCTGGTTTTCATTCAATGGGCCTGGTCCTACGTAACCTACGAGCGCGGCGCCCGGCTCATCACGGGCAGCACTGAGTTACCCGGCTGGACCGCGCCGAAACCTGATCTTCGCTCGGACTTCTCTCCCGTTGCTGTCAGCACGCAGGACGCAAGTGCCGCTTCGCGAGAAATTCACGCTGGTTTTCACAAGTAAGGGTAAGATTAAATTCGAAAACAACAACCTGACAAAGGTGCGCACCGCGAACGGCACACGAAACAGATTTCTCGAGGTGAAAGCGGACCCGAATATCCCCAAGATGTAACCGCTCCGCTTTGGTGATGCAGATGTCATGGACCATGAAAAATGCCTTTCTTCGCGCGTTCTGCCGCGTCGCGGCGAGCTGCATTTTCTGCGTCTCTGTCTCGGCCTCTGCCGAGGTCCTCAAGGTCGTTCTGAACGACACGATTCAGCCCATCACCGCGGAGTATCTTTCGCGCGCAGTGGACGAAGCTCAGCGCCGCAACGATCGAGCCGTATTGATCGAAATCAACACTCCCGGCGGACTGCTCGATTCCACCCGCAAAATCATCGAGAAGATTTCCAACTCTCCCGTTCCCGTCATCATTTATGTCGCGCCCACCGGCAGCCGCGCCGGTTCCGCGGGAATCTTCATTCTCGAATCGGCAGACGTTGCCGCCATGGCGCCCGGAACCAACGCGGGCGCGGCGCATCCGGTTCTGCTGTTTGGCCCGTTATCCGCGAAAGTGGATGACGAAATGAAACAGAAGATCGAGAATGACGTCGCCGCCCTCATGCGCTCCGTCGTCTCCCGGCGCGGCCGCAATGTGGAAGTCGCCGAGAGTGCGGTGCGCGCTTCTAAGTCCTTTACCGATCAGGAAGCTCTTTCGCAACATCTCATCGACTATGTAGCCTCGAACGAGCAGGATCTCTTCCGCCAGATCGCCGTCCACCCGGTCAAGCGTTTCGACGGGAAAACCGTAATCCTCAACCTCGTCGGCCAGCCGGTTGTCCCCTTCGACATGACGCTCAAGCAGCACATTCTCGACTACCTGATGGACCCCAACATCTCGTTCCTGCTGCTGGCCATCGGTGCTTTCGCCATCTACGTGGAGTTCAACCACCCCGGGGCGGTCGTGCCAGGCACTGTGGGCGTGGTTTTCATTCTGCTCGCAGCGTTCGCCTTGAATCTTCTTCCCACACGGTTCGCGGCCCTCGGGCTGATTCTGGGCGCGTTTGCGTTGTTCGCCGCCGAAGCCAAGTTCGCCACCCACGGCGTGGCCACTATCGGCGGCATTGCGCTGCTCACGCTGGGTGGCCTGCTGCTGGTGGACGCTCCAATCCCGGAAATGCGTGTGCACCTGCTCACGGCGCTGGCCGTCAGTGTCCCGCTCGGATTGATCACGGCGTTTCTGATGACCATCGCTCTGCAGGCGCGAAGAAACAAAATCGTCACCGGCTCCCAGGGAATGATCGGCGAAACCGGCGTGGCGCAAACCGCGCTTTCTCCGCAAGGCAAAGTCTTCGTCCACGGCGAGCTTTGGGATGCAGTTGCGTCCTCCCCCTTGCCCATTGGACAACTCGTAATCGTGCGAAATGTAGACGGCCTGATCCTCCAGGTCGATCCCATCTCCGTTCCGCAGTCGAACACTCCCGCGGTCGCCGCAATTTAAGAAGATACGAAAATGCAGGAAAGCTTAAGGGCAAATGTGGGGACGGCCGCCCTCGGCTGTCCGCCCGGGCGCAGCCCGGCTTTGCCACCATCACGATAAGGCCGCAGAGCACGCTGCGCACCAAGCCAAGCAACTACTCGGTGCCTCGAAATACGTTCCCCCACGGCCCCACTGCTATACAATCCGCATGAGGAGTGTTGTTGCCGCTCCGCAGCGTGGAGGCGCCCGTGGAACTTCCTGTTGGCCTTGGCACTATTGTCGTCATCGTCATCATTGCCATCTATCTCCTGAACTCCATCAAGATTCTCGCGGAATATGAGCGAGGCGTGATCTTTCGTCTGGGCCGATTGTTGGATACCTCCAAGGGCCCCGGCATCATCCTGGTTTTTGCTCCCGTCGACCGTATGGTCCGCGTCTCCTTGCGCCAGGAAGCTTTCGAAGTTCCTCCCCAGGACATCATCACTCGCGACAACGTGACGCTAAAAGTGAACGCCGTCATTTTTCTGCGCGTGATTGAGCCGCGCAAAGCTGTGGTGGAAGTTTCCAACTACACCTACCAGACTTCGCAATTTGCCCAGACCACGCTGCGTTCCGTGCTCGGCGAGCAGGAACTCGACGAACTTCTCTCGCACCGCGAAAAAATTAATCTCCGCCTGCAGAGCATCCTCGATCAGCACACTTCCCCCTGGGGCGTGAAAGTCACGAACGTGGAAGTGAAACAGGTCGACATGCCGGAATCCATGCTGCGCGCCATGGCCAAGCAGGCCGAGGCGGAGCGCGAAAAGCGTTCCAAAATTATTCACGCGGAAGGCGAGTTCTCCGCCGCTCAGCGCCTGGTAGACGCGGCCCATCTGCTGGCGACGGAGCCGGTCAGCGTTCAGTTGCGCTATCTGCAGACGTTGACGGAAATCGGCGTAGAAAAAAACACAACCGTCATTTTCCCGGTCCCGGTCGATTTTTTCTCGGGATTGCAAAATCTTCTGGCCAAACCTGAGGGAAGCAAGCCGCCTGGAAAAACCGCCTAGCCGTGAACTGGGTCGGATGGTGAGAGGATCGGGCGATGCAATCGGAAGATGAAAACGCCCACACTCTTGGAGTTGCGCCATGACTTCGTCGTCAGAGGATACGGAAATCACGCTGGGTACCGGCAAGTTGCTGGTGCTGTTCTTCGTGCTGGTCGCGATCTGTGCCGGAAGTTTCTCGCTGGGTTACAAACTCGGCAGCAAGTCGGAGCCGGCGCTCGCAAGTGCAGCCATGCCATTAGCCGCAGCATCCACCGGACCGAAGCCCGCGAGCACTGCACCCACCTCAGCCTCTTCAACTTTGTACAAGCCAGTAGACCCGCAGAACCCCGCGCCCAACGCCAGCGCGAATGGCGCAGATGCCAAACCAGTGGCGCCCGGGGATTCCGCCAACCCCACCAATCCCGGAGCCGCCGCATCGACCAACCCCTCCGCCACGGCAGCCCCGGCGGGCACCGCGCCCGATCCCGCTGCCACGCTGCCCGCAGCTGCTTACTTCGTGCAAGTTGCGGCGGTCAGCAAACAGGAAGATGCCGACGCTCTGGTCGACGCGCTGAAAAAGAAACAATACGCGGCGTTCGTGGCCGCCAATGCCGCCGCCGACAAGCTTTTTCGCATCCAGGTGGGCCCTTTCCCCGACATTCAGGAGGCCGAAGCCACCCGCACCCGCCTGATCGGCGACGGCTATAACCCGATTGTGAGGAAATAAAGGCCGATCGCGGATCTACAACCGGAAGCCCCTGCCGGCAGTGGGGCCGCGTCCTCTGCGGTTTAAAAGCTCTTCTTTCGATAAGCCGCGATGCACCCCAAACGCCAAGCCTTGGCCCGCGGCAATTCTCATATGTTGCCAATTCTTATATTGACAATCATCGATTCAGACGCTATTTCTGTTTCAGCGTATTCATTTCATCATGACCGCCCCTGAGCCTTCCCTCGATCGAGTGTTGCACGCCATCGCCGACCCCACGCGTCGCCGTATTCTGCAGACCCTGAAAGAGCGCGGGGCCTGCACAGGAATGAAAAGTTCCACCCACAAAAGCAGCGCGAAAAATCCTGCCGCGCGCGACGCATCCACCAAAGGTGAAAGCCTGTGCGCCGGCGACATCGAAACTTGCGTCCGCCTTTCGCAGCCCACCGTCTCCCACCACATGGCGATTCTCATCCAAGCCGGCCTCGTCGAAGCCGTCAAACGCGGTCAATGGCGCTGGTACCGCCGCAATGACAAGGCCATCGGTCAGATCGTAAAACTGTTGCGCAAGGGAATCTAGAATCCCTGTCTACAATCCTGCTGTGGAGTCCGCAACCGAATCGACCGGCAATTGAAAAAGGCCGCGGAGGGGCTGAGGCTCACCGAAGGCACCTTACCTCACTCTCCGTCAAGTCCACTTTCGTGGACATTTGTTTATCGAAGAGGAAATACTCTTTCCACAGGCCAAGTTGTTGATTTTCGATTCGGGATTGATTCCTAAGACACTTAGCGGAAACGTTTTCCACAATGTTCCTGAAGGAACACTTCTCAAATTTTAGGTTTTCAGCTTGCGGATGCGGCCGACGCCTGCACCTTTTGCAATAGGCGGCGCGCCTGCGCGATCAGATCGGCAACTTCGAAGGGCTTCACCAGGTGCGCGACATTATTGTCCTGCAAAAAGCTCCGCGCATCGCCCAGGTCCACGCTGTTGGAGTAGGTAAAGAGAACGCGCAATTCCATCCCCGGGCAACTCTGTTTCAGCCAGGTATAAGCCTCTTTCGCGTTCCAGTCGCCGGGCATTTTGCCGTTCATGATGACGGCATCGAATTGCTCCGAAAGCAGGCGCGACTTCACTTCTTCGCTCTTCTTCGCCGTCACTACGGTGGCGCCCGCTCCTGCCAGCACGTCGCGTTCAAACTCGAGTACCGCCTCTTCTTCTTCCACCAGCAACACTCGCCCGCCAATGGCACCTTCGCGCTTGCGCGGAGCGGCAGCCACCGGGTCTGGAGTGGGCACGGTGTGAGCCGCAATCGGCAGCCGCACTTCCATCACCGCGCCACCTTCCGAGCCGTTGTGGGCCGTAATGTCGCCACCATGTTCCTTCACAATGCCATAGCAGATGCTGAGTCCAAGCCCTGTTCCCTTGCCTACGCTCTTGGTGGTGTAAAACGGATCGAAGATGCGCTTGGGATCCTTAATGCCCGGCCCATCGTCGGTGAACTGCGTGCAGACGTGTCCGTTTTCGCAGAAGATGCGGATTTTCAGCTTGCCCTGACGTCCGGTTTCGAGGATCGCATCCACGGCGTTGTTGATGATGTTCAGGTAAACCTGTTCGATCTGATGAGGATCGGCGATCACCAGCGTAGCTTCGGCGGGCGCTTCCCTTTCGACGGCAATGTTGTTGGTCTTCAGATCGTAATCGCGCAGGGTCAGGGTTTCTTCGAGCACCTTGCGCAGGTCCACTTCCTCACGCTGCGGTTGCCGCTGGCGGGCAAATGAGAGCAGGTTCTGCACCACGCGGTGCGTGCGTTGCGCCTGCCGGAACAGCTTGCCCACATAATCGAGAGCGCGCTCGTTCAGGCCTTCGCTTTCGAGCAGCTGTGAGTATCCCAAGATCGCGGTGAGCGGGTTGTTCAGTTCGTGCGCGACCCCTGCGATCAACTGCCCCACTGCCGACATTTTCTCGCTCTGCAGCAATTGTTCCTGCGTCTTGCGCAAGTCTTCGTAAGCACGGCAGGTTTCTTCATACAGGCGAACTTTT
>DATDGM010000003.1:0-3728 GCA_036522075.1 Candidatus Sulfotelmatobacter sp. | reverse complement strand
ATAATTTAGGGTGCAGATGGTTTTGGCTTCGCGCTCGAATCGCTGCTTACGTACTGGATCATTGGAAACATGCGCTGGGAGAATCTTGATGCAGACGCTGCCGTCTAGGCGTGTGTCGCGTGCGCGATCCACCTCTCCCATCCGCCAGCCATCCGCGCGCAATTATAGTCTGACGAAGCACATTTGCTCTTGGAGGATGGTCGGCAATGCGGAAGTTGCTGGTTTTAGTTTTCGCATTGCTCGCTACTCGGGCATGGTTAGTGCCGTGACGAGCATTCCTAAACGACAGGTTTTTCCTTTTCGATTTCGTTAGGGGCTGGGCACCCACCCGAGAGCCTGGTGTCTGAGTTGAGTTGTCATTTTTTCAGCTCCGCTTGCCAGTTGAGCACGACCGTGATCGGATTGGGCGTTGCATCGATGCTCTGCGTGTTGATCAGGAAGCGCTGGCCGTCGCGGCTAGGGACATAGTGCGTACGACGTGAAGTTACACCTTCCGGCACTCGCGTCTGGAACAGCATCTTGGGAACAGCGAATGACGGACCCGCGCCGACCGCGACCGCCATCAGCTTCCGGTCTTCGGAAAGATAATAGATTTCGCGCCCGTCGCCACGCCAGCGGGGTTCGTATCCACCGTCGGTGGAGACCTGCCATTTCCGGTCGGAGAGCGGAACGGTCTGGACATAGACCTGAAACCGTCCCGACTCGTTCGAAGTGTAGGCCACGAGGTGTCCGTCGGGCGAGAAGTTGGCGTGGATTTGATCCGAGGGTGGTCCGAGAAACTTGAATGGCTTCTTATCGCCAACCATGGGAATCAGCCAGAGGTCGTCACCGGTCATCTGCTGAGGAACGCTGGCAATCACATAGCGCCCATCCGGGGACCAGTCGGAACATACGAGATTGGGTGTGTCGATACCGGCCGCATGCTGGGTCTCATACGTGAGCACAACTTCCTCGTTACCGCCACCCCCGGCGCTTTTCGCATACAACTCAGTCTGCCCGTTTCGATTCGTCCGAAACACAATCCGGGCGCCATCGGGCGACCATATCGGCGCCGCACTGAGAGCAGATCCTACAGTAAAGCGAGCCGGTCCACCGCGCATCAGGTCGATCAGCCAGATATCGGGGTTCCACCCCTTGGGATCGACCAGCGAAACGGCCAGCGTCTGGCCGCGGGGGGAAAGCCGAAAATCGCTATAGTCGCCCTCCACCCCGACCGAATTGAGCGAATTGCCGGCACGGTCGAACCAGGTCAAGCGGCCGCGCTGCAACATGGCTGCAGCGTAGGCCAGCATGCCGGTACCGGATGCTGAGACACCGATGTTGAAGCCAGTAGAGCGGCCCACATGCTCCGCGACTGTAAATGGTTCGCCCGTGAGTTCGAGATGTGCGGCGTCGAACGCCTGCCCCAGGAGCGTGTCGCCTTCCACATACAACACATAGCCGGGCCAGGCATAAATGGCACTGCTCTCACTACGAACGAGGAATTTTTGTTTTCCTCCGTCGAGGGAGCCGACATAAACGCCATGCTGTGCGGGATCGCCACCTTGGACATGAAAGAGAAAGTGACGGCCGTCGGGGAGGAACTGCGGCCAACGGTGCGCTTTCATGATGGTATCCATCTTCGTTACCGCGATGACGATTCCGCCCCTGGAGGAGACCCGAAAAATGGCACTGCTTAGTTTTGCGAAAATGATGCTGCCGTCGGCTCCCCACGATCCGCCGAAGGCGTCCGCAACCTCCGCCAGCACCTGCACGGGTCCGCCCGCGACAGGAGTTTTCTTCAGTTTGCCTTCGGCAAAAAAACCGAGCCATCGACTGTCCGGCGACCAGAACGGAAGCTGGGCGTGCTCCGTCCCTGCCAGTGGGCGGGTTGTCACCCGGTCGATGAAACGGATCCAGATCACGGGATCGGCTCCGGACGAATTCGCGACAAACGCCATGGCGCGTCCATCCGGAGACAGAGCGAACTGAGGCACAGGCACCGTCAGGTTCGGAGGTCCCGAAAAGACAGTTTTCTCGGGAGGATTGATCGAAAAACGGACAGTCTCGTCGGCTGCCGGTGCGCGGAAACGCCCGGCCGCGAAAAACGCTGCGACGCACAAAAATGCCAACCCCAGGATCCAGGCGCCACGCTCGCGCCACGGGTTATGCTTCACCACCGAAGAGGTGCCTGCACCGTCACCTTCCGCGATCCACTTCAGGTTGGTTCTCAGGTCGCGTACCGATTGCCAGCGTTCTTCCGAATCCTTCTGCAAACAGGTCTTGACCACATTGTCGAGCGTTCGTGGAAACATCGGCCGCACCACAGAAATGGGCGCCGGATTCCGTTCCAGAATCGCCGCGATCACACTGGTCGTGCTCTTCCCCTCGAACGCACGCTTCCCGGTTGCCATTTCGTAGAGCACCGCGCCCAAGGCGAAAATGTCGCTCCTCGCATCGGCTTCTTTGCCCTCGATCTGCTCCGGCGACATGTACTGGAACGTCCCCACGATCATGCCCTCCTGCGTCAGCGGACGGCTGGCCACGGGGCTAGTCAGGGTAAGGCTTGAAGCAGGGGCGCCCGGCAGCGAGCCGGCCTTGGCCAGCCCAAAGTCCATCAACTTCGCCCCAGTCCTGGTCAGCATCACGTTTCCCGGCTTCAAGTCGCGATGAATCACGCCGCGACGATGTGCTCTTTCCAACCCTTCACAAATCTCGATTCCGTATTTCAACACCTGCTCCGGCGGCAGCGGACCTTTCAGTAGCCGATCCGCCAGAGTCTCCCCTTCCAGAAACTCCATGACCAGGTAGTCGACTCCGTCCTGGTGGCCGACGTCATGAAGCGTGCAGATGTTGGGATGGTTCAGCGATGATATCGCTCGCGCCTCACGCTCGAAGCGCTGCTTCGCTTCAGGATTGGAAGACAGATGCGCCGGCAGAATCTTGATCGCGACAGTTCGGTCGAGGCGCGTGTCACGCGCGCGATACACCTCGCCCATTCCGCCAGCTCCTAGCGGAGAGACAATCTCATACGGCCCGAGTTTAGTGCCAGAGGTAAGGGCCATCCGATGCGCGCCATTATAGTCCGGAGAAAAGCGTATTGTAGCGGAGTCCGACGATTGGGGATTATCTTGCACCGCGAGGCGGTGAAGCCTTCGCGTCTGGGCGATGATTGCGCGAGTCGCCCAGCGATACAGAGGATCCAAAAACCCAATCACTTCGTCTGGCGGTCCAGAAACGGTGATATGGGACATGTCGCGAGCGACAACTTGTGCCGACGCACGTTGCCAGAATCGACTTCTGGCCCGTTCCCAACTTGCGGTTTGCTGGGTAGTTCAGGAGCGATTGAGCACTAATAGCAAGGTATCGTCGTGTTAACGTCAGCCTCGCCGCGCTGCCTCGATCGTGGCGATGTCGATTTTGTTCATCGTCATCATTGCCTCGAAGGCGCGCTTTGCCTCACCGCCACCAGCCGCAAGCGCGTCGGTTAGCGCGCGCGGTGTGATCTGCCAGGAAAGGCCCCAGCGGTCCTTGCACCAACCGCACTGGCTTTCCACGCCGCCATTGCCGACGATCGCGTTCCAATAGCGGTCCGTCTCTTCCTGATTTTCTGTCGCGATCTGGAAAGAAAAGGCCTCGCTGTGCCTGAACGCCGGGCCGCCATTGAGACCGAGACAGGGAATGCCAAGAACGGTGAACTCCACCGTCAGCACATCGCCCTCCTTGCCGCTCGGATAGTCACCGGGCGC
>DATDGM010000002.1:0-2254 GCA_036522075.1 Candidatus Sulfotelmatobacter sp. | reverse complement strand
CGGTAAGAGCTTCCGTGAGACAGCGTCGCGGCAATGGAGGAGTTCCAGGAGGCCCAGTAGCGTCGCCAGTTCTTTAGCAGGCAGCGGCAGGATGGAAGCCGAGCAGGCCCTCTATGGCGTGATGATGCAGGAGTCATTCTCCGCGCGAATCAAATTCGCCTCCTATACCGATCAGTTAGCGATTGGGAATCGAACGAAATCAGAGTCGCTTCGTGCGCGAAGTCGTTACGGATTTTACTGATACCTGGATTATGCACAGTGCCTGATGGGGCGCGGCGCGGCTGAAGCGTGACGCCATTTGGGACCCCTGAGAATCCTGCGTTAAAACAGTAGGTCCGCGGAGTTCGCAGCTTCGCGAGCCGATTCTCAGGAGCCACCCAAATGGTTAACGAACAAGAACAGGATAGCGGCCCAAGGCCCGCCAATCAAGGGGTTCGGGATGTCATTCCGGAACACAATAAAATCGGGGCTTCCACGCCCTATGACTTCAACGGCAGGAATCTGACTCCCTACGGCGGACTGCTGCCGATCATCACCATGCTGGAGAAACTGGGGTTCCAGCCGCTGGTGGAGCAGACCCTGACCTGCAAGCGGATTCCCCGAGCTATGGACCTGTACCGTTTCGTGATGGGTATCGTACTGGGCCTCTACATCGGCTTTCCGCGGCTGAACCAGTTGCGCTTCATCGCACGCGACCCGATCCTGACGGGCATCCTCAAAGTCACCAAACTGCCAGTGCAATCCACCTTCTGGAGATTCGTCAACGCACTGCATCGTCATATTGCCCAGCAGATGCTGACCATTATGCGGATCATGCGGGAACGGGTCTGGGAGGCGGCCAACGTGAAGTTGGAGGTCGTCACCATCGACACCGACACCACGGTGCACACGCTGTACGGACAGCAGATGGGCGGACGCAAGGGCTACAACCCGAAGAACAAAGGCAAGAAAAGCGATCAACCGATGCTGACGTTCATCGCCGAGACGCGAGAATACGTGTGGGGCGAATTGCGCAATGGCGACCGGCCCAGCGGCAAGCAGATCCGCGATCATCTGCGGAATGTCCACAAGTCCTTGCCGCCGGGCGTGAAGCAGATCTACGGCCGGGCCGATTCGGGGTTGTACTGCCGGGAAACCGTGGAAGCGTACGAAGAATTCGACGCCCGGTTCGTGATCTGTGCCCGCAAAACGTCCCGGTTGGTCGAGGAACTACGCCAAGCTCAATGGAGGTTGTCGCCCAAAACGGATGCCGATGCGGAATGCGAATTCCGTTACCAGCCGGATGGATGGAGCAAGCCCTATCGGTTTGTGGCCCTGCGCAAGGAAAAGCCACGCGAGGAAGTGGAAGCCGAGGAAGTCGAGCAATACCAACTGTTCGAAACCAGTCAGTACCAATACCGGGTCTTCGTGACCGACATGCGCGATCCCATCTACTTCGTGGTCTGGTTTTACGGCCAGCGTGGCGGCGCCGAAAACCTGATTAAAGAGGCGAACAATGACGCGGGACTGGCGGCGCATCCGTCGGGCCGCTTTGACGTAAACGGCAATCACTTCCAGTTGGCCATGCTGGCGTACAACCTGAACTGCTGGCTGATGCTGTTCAACCGCGAGCCGCAAGCTGACGCCACCGCACTAAAGCACACGACTCTGGCGACCTCGCGGCTCCGCTTCCTGTTCGTAGCAGCCAAAATCTGGCGGCATGCGGGCCGCACTGGAGTGAGCTACAGCGATCATTACGAGGAGAAGGGTGTGTTCGAGCGATTGATGGACCGGCTGCGCCGGATTACGCCGCGCGCCAACGGCTATGCACCAGTGATGCTGCCGGCCCTGCGCTGAAACAACTTCCTGCCGGTCCCATCCATCTCCGTGCATAGAAATTTATGCACTGGCGGCAAGCGCAACGAAGCACGTAACTTAGGAACGGGACTTGGCGGGACTGAAGCTTCCGGGGAGGACGATGAAGTAGCAAAACTCGAACTGACCTACTCAACTCTGAGCGACTTCAACCGAGCGCGGCCAGCGCCCGGAATGCTCGCCGTGTGCATAATCCAGGTATAATCGTGTCTCTTCATACGATCCGGTTAGCCATCGTTTCACCGTGATAGCCGGCAACGGTGACTTAACCTCCAGCGGCGATGGAGGCCAGGCACGGGACGCCGGCCTCACCGTGCCCCACTGCTTAGCGTTAAATCACAACCGAGACATTTTCGTCTGTGATTCAAGTCACTTTATTCGTCGTATCGATGCCAACACT
>DATDGM010000001.1:0-1798 GCA_036522075.1 Candidatus Sulfotelmatobacter sp. | reverse complement strand
GCCATGGCTTCGGCGCGCTGCAGATACGGCCACGCCGCCATGACGGCATCTTGAGCCGTGGAAAAGCTGAGCTGCCGCGGTCGGAGACCGGCCCGGGAGGCGGACAGATAGATGACCGCACGAACCACGTTGTAGGCACAGACGGCCATCGTTACGTCCTTTTCCACCATGTTCTTGCTCTTACTGGTGACCTGATGCAACTCCAGCGTACGTTTCAAGCTGCGCAGATCGGTTTCGATATTCCAGCGGAGTTTATACGACGCCAGGATGCGCTGGGGCTTCAGATCCAGAGTCGTAAAAAAATACAGCATCTCGCCGTTTCCAGCCGGGTGCCGGCAAGCCACCACCCATCCCTTCACCACGGCTCCCTCCGGCAGGCCGGGATGGGTTTTGCGATCCTGCGCACTGGCTTCCCATGCCACCCTCCGGCGCCTTCCCGGACGCAGGCCTTGGCCACGCAGCACCTTGCCGGCGCGCATCGCATTGAGTCGGAAGAGCATCGGGCGTTGCGTCTGCTGCACCGCGTGAGCGAACGCGAAGATCCCAAAGTTGATATCCGCCATGACAATCGCATCGGCGGGCAACTTCTGGAGAGCTTGACTGGCCAAGCTCTGCTCACTGATGGCCCGCTTCCCGTACATGGCACCCCAACTCGGCTGCGTGGCCAGTCCCGTGTGCGCGTCATGAAACGTGACCATCAACAGGGTGGGCCAGTGATTATCCCCATGCTGATTCCGTCCTGGCGGAAAGGCTTTCACCAGTTCCCGACTGTGGGGCAGTCGCAGGGTCGTGCCGTCGATTAGAAATACGGGTCGCCGTGCCTCCGGCAGTTCCTCGCGCATCACCACCTGCAGCTGCCCAAAAATGTGCTCGCACACGCTGTTCACCACCAGTGTGGGCATCTTCCGTCGTGCTTGGCAATAGCCACCGGTCGCCGTGGAGATGCGACCCTCGCGAACCCGCTTACTGGTATGGGGGCCTGTCTGCCAGCTCATCGCCTGCCGCGCCAGAAACTGTACCGCTGACGACAGCGTTCCCTTGCCGTTTAGCCGCTGGTAGATCATCAACCACACCAGGACTGCCACATTGTAAATTCCGCCGCGGGCCTTATACGAGTGCTCCTGGCAAAGCTGGTTGATTGTGGTAGCGGACGCAACGGTGCGCAGAATCCGCTGGAATAGAGTGAGGTCGAGAGACGTGGGGGAGGTCATGCATAAAACATAAATGATTCATTATGTTGTATTTGCCGAATCCCAAAAACTAAAGCGCATTGGGCTTTAGCCCGCGCGGGGCTTCAGCCCCGCTCTCGAGTCTCTGAGTAGAGAATCGCATGGCTTGAAAAGCCTCGCCAGGCGCGCTACCGCAATAGATCCGGAACCAGAAACGTAAACAGCCCGTTGCGGACACTGTCGGTCGTGTAGATTTCGCCGTCCTTCGGGTTCAGCGCCAGGCCCGTAGGATGGGCAAGTTGGCTGAACGCCCCCCCGATGGTTGCGCGAGGCGCAACGTCGCCTCGATCCTTCGCGCTCCAGACTCCGATGAATCCCAGTTCCGGATTCAGCCAGGGATCCTCCGGCGGCTTGCTGAATCCCGGCTTCACCGTCACGCCGGAATAGACGTTCACGTGCAGATGGTTCGACGCAGCCACGAAAATCTTGCCGCCATAAACATACAGTTCCCAAGGCTCGTCGCGAATTCCCGTGCGCGGACCCTTCAACTCGCCGATCGGCGCGACATTGCCGCTATCGGTGCGATGGAAAAACAGAATCTCTTCCGAATTCGCCGCGACCAGCACATC